>NZ_JBGSRI010000056.1:0-2240 GCF_041737645.1 Sphingorhabdus sp. | reverse complement strand
ACACTCAAACTTGCGTCAATGCTCGCGGTTGCTGGCGGACTTGCGATTGCAACCAGTGCCTGTTCCAATGCCGATGAAACAGCGGCCGAGGATACGACCGAAGTTTCAAGCGAACTTTCCGCTGACGGATCGGTCGCCGGTTGTGCGGCCGCCAACTGTGCCGCATTGGGATGTACTGCTAAGCCTTGCGGTGCCAAACCTTGTGCAGCGAAGCCCTGCGCTGCAAAAGGCTGTGCTCCCAAATCGTGTGGCGCCAAACCCTGTGCTGCCAAAGGCTGCGCACCAAAGCCTTAATTCGCGCATTCTCGTTGCGGACATAATGCGGGCTGACCCCTAGCACTTGATTTGCATTCCGTGACGCTTGCAGCACAAACAGGGGCTTGGGAATCCTCCCAAGCCCCTGCTAGAAAAGAGGAATTCAAAATGAGAATGTCAAAACTTACATCGATGCTCATTGTCGCGGGCGGTCTTGCCACCGCAATGGCTGCCGTACCCAGCGCGGCCAATGCCAAATGCGGAGGCCGCCATAAAAAGCCTGCCGCTTCCTGTACCGCCAAAGCGTGCGCAGCTATGCCTTGCGCAGCAAAGCCATGTGCTGCGACGGATTGTGCAGCAAGCGGCTGTGCGGCTTCTACTTGCGCTCCGGCGGCTTGTGCAGCACACACATGCGCGGCTGCAACATGCGGCGCTAAAAAATGCGGAGCGAAGCCGTGCGGTGCCAAGCCTTGTTCGGCGTCTGATTGCGCACCAAAAGCGTGCGCGCCTAAAGCCTGATTGCGGCTCTCGGGATTTGGCTCTTATGGTCGTCGGCGGTGCAATCCGTCGTCGGCCACCAGAGTTTGAAAGGTAATCTGTGCATGGACATATCAGCAGCGGCAAATGTCGTCATCGAAACCATCACGCAGATGGCCAGCGAAGGCCGCCCCTTGATGCAGCGCGTTTTGCCGGAAACAGATGTCCATTTGTGGGAGCATTATCCAGACGATGATGCTCGCGATGAAATAACACGCTCCCGCTGGTATTATCATGTCCATGCTCCTGGCGACCGGGATCCTGCGGAACACGGCCATTTCCATCTTTTTTTGCACCGAACCCAGATGGACGATGACGCTGTTCCTTTCGCGCAACCGCAAGCGGGCGAGGAAGCGCTGGCTTTCGTCGCGCATATTGCTGGCCTGTCAATTGACCATCAGGGCATACCCATTGCCTGGTTTGCGACCAACCGCTGGGTCACTGATGAATTCATGTATCCCGCCCCCACAATGATTTCGCATCTTGATCGTTACAATGTCGATGCGACTCCCGAAGACAAGACAGTCAATCGCTTTCTTACCGCCATGGTTGCGCTTTACCGAGACGAGATAGCTGGCATGCTGCGTGAACGAGACCAAAAGCTGGCCGATTTGAACGCGGCGGGTGCGGTAGACTCAGAGCTTTATGAGACGGGCAATGACGTCCTGGCGATCCGTCACATCGATTTGGACGCGAAAATCGAAAGCCTAAGCGTCGAGTAATATTGCATGGACCATCATCATGATCGGTTGAAACCATAATGATTATTTATCGCGTTCTAAAACGCTTCGGCAAAGGATGATGCCGCCATGAATCGGATTGATCTACTATCAAGCATATTCATATTTACCATCGGTGTGATAGTTCTTCTGGCGATCATTTTGTTTGTCGTGGATATTACACAAACGAAAGACGCGGTCAGGCGAAACTATCCTGTCATTGGTCGTTTTCGTTCTTTATTCACATCGTTGGGCGAGTTTTTCAGGCAATATTTCTTTGCAATGGACCGCGAGGAAATGCCCTTCAATCGCGCAGAACGCGATTGGGTGGACCGGGCGACCCACCCAAATGACAATACCATCGCATTTGGTTCGACAAAAAACCTGACGCCTGTCGGCACCGCGATTTTCATGAACTGTGCCTTTCCGATGCTGAATGAAGATGCGGTCGAGATGCAGTTGCTTGAAATCGGGCCCAATTGCCGCGTCCCTTATCAAGCGCCATCTTTCTTCAACATTTCGGGGATGAGCTTTGGCGCACTGTCGTCTCCGGCGGTACTGGCGCTGTCGAAGGGTGCAAAGATCGTTGGTTGTTGGATGAATACCGGCGAAGGAGGATTGTCGCCTTATCATTTGGAAGGTGGAGCAGACATTGTCATGCAGATCGGCACCGCCAAATATGGCGTGCGAGATCAAAATGGCGCTTTGTGCGATGAAAAACTCAGGGAG
>NZ_JBGSRI010000038.1:0-151600 GCF_041737645.1 Sphingorhabdus sp. | reverse complement strand
TCGTGACTGCTTCTATATAGCGCTTCGACTTCCTGCAAAGCCCGAACAATCGGTTGCTGCGCGGCACTTAAATATAGAATCGAAAAAATAGATGCCTGCCATTGCTATTCCAGGTCCCGAAGGCCGTCTCGAAGCCCGTTTCTCGCCCCCGCCACGTCCCCGCGCACCGGTCGCAATGATATTGCATCCGCACCCGCAAGCCGGCGGCACAATGAACGACCGCATCACGCAAGCGCTTTACAAGACCTTCGTGGCGCGCGGCTTTGCCGTGTTGCGCTTCAACTTCCGGGGCGTCGGCCGCAGCGAAGGCGAGTTTGACAATGGTATCGGCGAACTGTCCGACGCCGCATCGGCGCTCGACTGGGTGCAGAGCTTCCATCCCGAAGCGTCCACCACCTGGATCGCCGGTTTCAGCTTTGGCGCGTGGATCGGTATGCAATTGCTGATGCGTCGCCCTGAAATACGCGGATTCATCTCGGTTTCGCCGCCGTCGAACATGTATGATTTCAGCTTTCTCGCCCCTTGCCCGTCGTCCGGCATCATCATTCAGGGCGCACAGGATGAAGTTGTGAACCCCAGTGCGGTTCAAAAACTGGTCGATAAATTGCGGACCCAGCGCCACATCACGATCCATCATGACGAAATTCCGCGTGCCAACCATTTCTATGAAAATGAAATGGATATGCTGATGGCGTCGGTAAACAATTACCTGGATTTCCGTCTGGACCCCAATTCACCCATCAAGTGAGTTCGGCGGGCGAAGTGTTATTTCACTTCGCCGGTCACCAGACTGTTGCCCTTTTCATCGGGCACGACCCAGATTGCGATATTGGCAAATATAACCAGCGCAGCCGCGACCATAAGCCACATTTGCTGGCTGATACCGTCGCGCCGCCAGCGCCTCCACGCGCCGAAAAGGAGCAAAAAAGCGGCAATCATGGCGAGCGAGAGTATTGCGTTGAGCATAGCCCCCCATAAAGCCCGTGGAAAAGCTGCACAATCGGGCAAATTCGGCATAGCGTTTTTACACCCTCTCGCTTAGAGGAACCAAACTCCGAGTCCTCTCGCCGCGAAGGATATGCCCATGCGTATCGTCATTGCCTCCGACCATGCCGCCCTCGCGCTGAAAGCCGCGCTGGTCGACTATGTGCGCGAGCTAGGCCATGACATCACCGACCTTGGCCCGCATGACGAAAGCTCGGTCGATTATCCCGACTATGGATATAAACTGGCTACTGCGATTGCCGATGGCGATGCCGAGCGCGGTATTGCATTGTGCGGTTCGGGAATTGGCATTTCGATCGCCGTCAACCGCAATACCGCTGCTCGCGCCGCTTTGGTGTCCGAACCGCTGTCGGCGCAATTGGCCCGCGAACATAATGACGCAAATGTGATTGCCATGGGCGCCCGCCTGATCGGTATCGAAATGGCAAAAGCCTGCGTCGATCGCTTTCTTTCCACGGAATTTGGTGGAGATCGCCACCAGCGCCGCGTCGATAAATTGTCCAACCCGCAAAATGCGAAGGAATCAGCATGAGCAGCCACCCCGCCAATGATCTTAGCAACGTACAGCCTGACGGCTTTTTTACGCGTAGCCTTGCCGAGGCAGATCCTGAAATCTCGGGCTGGATCGCGAAAGAACTGGGACGTCAGCAGGACAAGATCGAGCTGATTGCTTCGGAAAACATCACGTCGCGCGCTGTCTTGGAAGCCACAGGTTCGATCCTGACCAACAAATATGCCGAAGGCTATCCCGGCAAGCGCTATTATGGCGGCTGCGAATATGTCGACGAGATCGAAACAATCGCCATCGAACGCGCCAAGAAGCTTTTCGGATGCGGTTTTGCCAATGTGCAGCCCAACAGCGGCAGCCAGATGAACCAGGCCGTTTTCCTCGCCCTGCTTAATCCGGGCGACAGCTTCATGGGTCTGGATCTCGCGGCTGGCGGTCACCTGACCCATGGTTCGCCTGTCAACCAGTCCGGCAAATGGTTCAGCCCCATCCCCTATGGCGTGCGCCGCGAAGACCAGATCATTGATATGGATGAAGTCGCCCGCATTGCCCGCGAGAATAAACCCAAGCTGATTATCGCAGGCGGCACCGCCTATTCGCGTATCTGGGACTGGGCCGGATTCCGCGCCATCGCCGACGAGATCGGCGCAACACTTCTGGTCGATATGTCGCACATTTCGGGTCTGGTTGCAGGTGGCGCCCATCCCTCCCCCATTCCCCACGCGCATATCGTCACCAGCACCACGCACAAGTCGCTGCGCGGCCCGCGCTCTGGTATCATTCTGTCCAACGACGAAGCGCTCGCGAAGAAGCTCAATTCGGCTATTTTCCCGGGGCTACAGGGTGGACCCATGATGCACGTCATCGCTGCAAAGGCGATATGTTTTGCCGAAGCGATGAAGCCGGAATTCAAAAGCTACGCCGCCAGCGTGGTTGAAAACGCGAAAGTGCTCGCCGCCAGCTTGCAGGAACAGGGGCTGGATATCGTATCGGGTGGAACCGACAACCACTCCATGCTCGTCGACCTGCGTCCTAAGCAAGCAAAGGGCAAACATGCCGAACATGCGCTGGATCGTGCGTCCATCACCTGCAACAAAAACAACATTCCGTTCGACACCGAAAAGGCGACACTGACCTCGGGTCTCCGCCTCGGAACACCCGCAGGCACGACACGAGGCTTTGGTCCGGCGGAGTTCCGCGACATTGGCCGGATGATTGCGGACGTCGTCGAAGGTTTGCGTAAAAATGGTGAAGCCGGTGATGGCCAGATCGAGGCGCGCGTGAAGGCGGAAGCGGAAGCCTTGTGCAGGCGCTTTCCAATTTACCCCTCTTGAACTATAAAGGTGACTTACCCATCTAATACACAGAAGGGAATTTGATCATGGGATATTGTAACGATTGCGACGGCGAGTATCAGGAAGGTGCAAAATTCTGTCCGCAGTGCGGGGCTAAAACGCCTGAACAGCGTGCAGCGGAGAGCATTCCAAATCAGGCAAAGCATTATGTTGGTGAAGCGGCTGATGAACTGTGGGGCGCAACCAAAGACGCGTTTCACACCGGCAAGCATCTTGCCGATCAGGATACAGTCAAGAAAGTGGCCGGCGGGGCAGCGATCGGGGCAGCCGCGGCAGTTATCGCGCCTATCGGCCTTGCAACTGGTGCACTTATCGGCGCTGGAATTGTCGCCTACAGGCATGTAAATAAAAAGAAAAATCAGGAAAATCAGAAATAGATGCGTTGCCCATTTTGCGGACATGATGATAGTCAGGTCAAAGACAGTCGTCCTACCGAGGACAACAGCGCCATCCGCCGCCGTCGCCAGTGTGAAGGCTGTGGCGGGCGTTTTACGACCTTTGAACGGATACAGCTTCGCGAATTGACGGTTGTCAAAACCGAGGGAAAACGCGAACCTTTCGAACGGGAAAAGCTTGAAAGATCACTATCGGTGGCGTGCCGCAAGCGCCCGGTGGATAGCACCCAGATCGAAAAACTCGCATCGGGCATACAACGTCAACTTGAAACATTGGGTGAAAGTGAAATCGAATCCAAACGGATCGGCGAATTTGTAATGGATGGCCTGAAGGCGTTGGATAGTGTCGCCTACATCCGTTTTGCATCAGTGTATAAGGACTTTAGCGAAGCGAAAGATTTTGAGGATTTCGCCGGGAGCGTGGCTGAAGCGGCAAAGAAATGAGCGCGCCGCCCATTATCATACTTGTTCGGCCCCAATTGGGCGAAAATATCGGTAAAGCGGCACGCGCGATGCTCAATTTTGGTCTTACAGAAATGCGGCTGGTGGCGCCGCGCGATGGCTGGCCCAACCCGTCGGCCGGACCCGCAGCATCGGGGGCAGATATCGTGCTGGCCAATGCCAAAGTCTATGGCACTTTGGCAGATGCCACCGCCGATATCGGCCATATATATGCAACGACAGTCCGCAAGCGGGGCGTAACCAAGCCGGTTATTACGCCCGAAACGGCCGCACATGAAATTTTGGGAAACCCCGGGCTAAGCGCAATTTTGTTCGGCGCGGAGAGATCTGGCTTGGAAAGCGACGAAGTAACGGTCGCACGTTCTATCATCACTGTACCTATAAACCCCGAATTTGGGTCGCTCAACCTTGCACAAGCCGTGATCCTTTGCGCTTATGAATGGTCCAAGACGCAAAAGCTGGCCAGCCCGCCAAAAACCGAGATCGATCCTCCTGCCAGTCAGTTTGAACTTGATGGCTTGATCGAACAACTGGATGGAATGCTCGATCCGCTAGGATATTTCAGACCAACCGATCGCGCACCTGTTACCCGTCGCACATTGCGGAATCTATTGACCAAGCCCGGCTGGAATGCCCTTGAAGTCCGCACTTTGCGGGGTGTTTTAACTACCTTGGCAAAGCGACGCATTGAATCAGACAGATTGCATCCATAACAGCGTCATCCACTCAAGATGCGCGTTGGGCATCCCAATGGCCGTATTCATAGGCAATTGAAGCTTCGACCAACTGGTCCCATAATTGCTCGATGACATCGACCGGCAGGTCGTGGCTAGCAGCCGCCAATTTCACATTTTGCAGCACTTGCGCTTTACGTGCCTCGTCACGGACGGCGGAGCGGTCGGTTTTTATCCGCGCGGCGGCGGACATGTAAGCGAATCGTCGGGTCAAAAGCTCAACCAGCGCAAGATCGACTGCATCCACCCCCGCCCTAACCTGCGGCATTGAACTACAATCATCGGGCGAGACAGTGCGGGAGATATCAGACATGGCCGCGCCTTAGAAAGCTGCGCGGATAAAGTCGAGCGCGATGTTGACAATCCGGCGCGTTACCGCCATAGGCCCGCCTTCGCAATTGACCCTGCATCCCGGTGAAGCAGGTGTCCGGCACATCTTGCATGTGTCGCGCGGTACCGGGAACATCGTTGTTAGCAAATTGGAGACTGTAAATGTCGAAGCGTACAAGCTCGAAGTATAAACTTGACCGCCGGATGGGTGAAAACATCTGGGGCCGTCCTAAATCCCCCGTCAACAAGCGTGAGTATGGCCCCGGCCAGCACGGTCAGCGCCGCAAGGGCAAGCTTTCCGATTACGGCATTCAGCTGCGCGCCAAGCAGAAGCTGAAGGGCTATTATGGCGACATCACTGAAAAGCAGTTCAAGCGCGCTTATCAGGAAGCCAACCGCATGAAGGGCGATACCTCGCAGAACCTCATCGGTCTGCTTGAGCGTCGTCTGGACATGATCGTCTACCGCGCAAAATTTGCACCAACAATCTTTGCAGCCCGTCAGCTCGTCAGCCATGGCCACGTTCGCGTCAACGGCGTGAAGTGCAACATCGCCAGCCGTCAGGTCGACGTTGGCAGCATCATCAGCCTGGGCAACAAGGCAAAGGAAATGGCGCTGGTTATCGAAGCTCAAGGCCTCGCAGAACGCGACATTCCGGAATATGTGGCCGTAGACGGCAACGACAAGGTCACCTTCGCGCGCGTACCATCGCTCGATGAAGTGCCCTATCCTGTAAAGATGGAACCAAATCTGGTCGTCGAATTCTATTCGCGCTAATTAACTGATCAAACCGAAGCAAATCTGGCGGTCCTGCGGGGCCGCCTTTTTTGTTTGGGGATATCGTCCGTGTCTGGCAAAAGAATTTATAAAGAGAAATTTTGGGAGTTATCCATGCGAATTCTGACGCTTGTAGCGGCCTCGGCCTTGGTGCTGACCTCGGCCTGTAAACAGGCGAACGCCCCTGCTTTCGATGCCTCCGCGCTGCCGCAAGTCACGGTGCCTGACCTGTCGGAACAGACGATGAAGAACGTAACAAAAGAATTATCGCTCGACAGTTATGAAGGGCGCGCGCCCGGATCCCCTGGCGAGGAAAAGACCGTTACTTTTTTGATAGATCAATTCAAAAAAGCGGGGCTGGAGCCAGGGAATAAAGGCGGCTGGACACAAGATGTGCCACTGGTTGAAATCACTGCCAAAAACGTCTCCGCGCTCAGCATTGCCGACAAGAGCGGCAAGGCAATTTCTTTTGCTTATGGCAGCGAATATGTCATCGGCAGCTATCGCGAAACTCCCAAAACCAAAATCGACCAGAGCGAGATGGTCTTTGTCGGTCACGGCATCGTAGCGCCTGAAAAGGGCTGGAACGATTATGCTGGCGTCGATGTAAAAGGCAAAACGGTCGTCGTCATGGTCAACGACCCTGACTTTGATGCCCCCGATTTGAAAGGGGATTTTGGCGGAAAGGCGATGACCTATTATGGCCGCTGGACCTATAAATATGAAGAAGCCGCCCGTCAGGGCGCTGCGGCCGTGCTCATTATCCACGATGATGCACCCGCCGCTTATGGCTGGAGTGTCGTCAATTCGAGCTGGACGGGGACGCAGTTTCTGGCCCAGTCCAAAGACGCTGGCGCAAGCCAGACTGCAGCGAACGGATGGATCCAGAAAGATGTTGCGAAGGAAATCTTCGCTGCGGCTGGACAGGATCTGGACAAGCAAATGGCCGCTGCGAAAAAGAAAGGGTTCAAGGCTGTACCCTTGGGCCTGACGGCGTCGTTGAGCTTTGATAATGACATTGCGCGCAAAGCGAGCAAAAATGTTGTTGGCATTTTGAAGGGGACAAAACGGCCAGAAGAATATGTCCTCTACACGGCCCATTGGGACCATCTGGGCCGCTGCACAGCCGCAGCCGATGGCGACGATATCTGCAACGGCGCAGTCGACAATGCCACCGGCACAGCCGCTCTTGTTGCCTTGGCGGAGGGCTTCAAAAAGGCAGGCGCGCCGGACCGCAGCGTCGTGTTTCTCGCCGTAACGGCCGAGGAATCGGGTCTGCTCGGCTCCAAATATTATGCCGAAAACCCGGTTTATTCGCTCAGCCAGACAGTGGGCGGCGTTAACATGGATGCCTTTTCGATGGCGGGCCCTGCGAAGAATCTGACGGTGATCGGCAAAGGTAAATCGCAACTCGACGATTATCTGAACGCCGCAGCCAAGACCGAGGGGCGAACCCCCGAAATGGAGCCAACCCCCGAAAAGGGTTTCTATTATCGTTCGGACCATTTCAGCTTTGCAAAGCTGGGTGTGCCAATGGTCTATTTTGAAGGTGGTGATGATCTGGTCACCGGTGGCAAGGAAGCGGCCAAGGCGGCCGCCGAGGATTATGAAAAGAACCGTTATCATGCCCCCGCCGACGAATATAACGAGGCATGGGACTGGACCGGCGTGATGTCGGATCTGCGGCTCTACTATCGCGTAGGCCGAATGCTCGCGATGACCGATGCCTGGCCCAATTGGAATGAAGGCGACGAATTCCGCGCCATCCGTGACAAAAGCCGCGACGGGAAGTAAGCGACCATGCCTTTGAGAATGCCCGCCGAATGGGCTCCGCACGAGCGTGTCTGGATAGGCTTCCCCAGCTTTTGGGGCCATTGGGAAGAACCCTTTGCCGCCGCGCAAAAGCAAGTCGCCGCCTTTGCCAATGCGGTCCATGACGGTGGCAAGGGCGAGACGGTGTATCTAATCGCCGGCAATGCCGAAGCGGCAAAAGTGGCCCGCGATCTCGCCGCCCCGGGTGTAATCGTCGAGGAACGCCAGATTGGCGATATCTGGCTACGCGACACAGGCTGCATCATTGTCGGCGAAGGCAATGGCCGTATCGCGCGCGATTTCGGCTTTAACGGCTGGGGCAACCGATTCAACTTTGACGGCGATCAGGAAATCGGCAAGACGCTCGCGCAGGCGGCGGGCTTAACGGCCACGCCCTGTGACTGGGTATTGGAAGGCGGCTCCATTGATGTTGATGGCGAGGGCCGCGCCGTAACCACAGTCGATTGCCTGCTAAACCCCAACCGCAACCCTGATCTGGGCAAAGAACAGATCGAAGCGCGGTTACGCAGCGATCTTGGCATCGATAGCCTGCTATGGCTCGGCGACGGACTGGCCAACGATCACACCGACGGGCATGTCGACAATCTGGCGCGTTTCGTAGGGCCAAACCATTTGGTCATTCCCGAAGCACGTGATGCGAACGACCCGAACAGCGCAGTCTATGCCGAAGCGCGCAAAGCCGCAGAAGCGTTCGGATGTAAGGTAACTCCCCTGCCCTCTGTCGGTCGATTTGAACAATATGGTGAAGCCGTCCCGGCCAGCTATATGAACTTCTACATCGGCAACAGCGTGGTCGTCGTTCCAACTTATGGCAGCCGGTACGATGACGCGGCATTGGCGGAAATCCAAAGCCTGTTCCCCACCCATAAAGTCGTGGGCAGCCCCGCCGATGCCGTCCTTTCCGGTGGTGGCAGCTTCCATTGCTCCAGCCAACAGGTGCCAATTTAGCTATCTTGGCTTTTTGCCACTTCGGACCCATATAGGGACGCAGTTCAACAGAGAGGAATCCCCCATGAAAAAATCCCTTCTTTTCGCACTCGCCGCAACTGTGCTAACCGTTCCGTCCTTTGCCGACGGCCATATGGGTATAAGCAAGGCCGAGCATGACAAAATGCACAAGGCGCATAAAGAGCGTCTGGCGAAAATATTGGCCGACCCGTCACGTGTCGAAGATTCGAAGCGTGACAAATATCGCCATCCTGCAGAAACGTTCGAATTCTTCAAGCTTCACCCCGATCATGTGATTGGTGAATATGCCCCCGGCGGTGAGTGGGTTTCCCGGATTTTGGGCCGATATGTGGATGAAAAAGGAAAATATGTAGGTCTGTTCTTCGGTACCAAAACGCACTTTAGCGACACGGCCAAGGAAGGCATCAAGGCAGGAATCGCCAAGTTCCCCGCCGATGTTGCTGCTGTCTCCGGTCGCCCTGCAACCGACTTTAGCGCTTTTTCACTCAGCGAAGTTCCAGAAGGCGCGAAAGGAACATTCGACCGCATCATCGTGATGCGGATGTTGCACAATATGCAGCGGTGGAACATCGCTGATGCCGAAATCAAAGCGATGCGCGACCTGCTGAAGGATGATGGCTTGCTCGGTATCGAACAACACCGTGCCAAGGCCGATGCTTCTTATAACTATGCGGATGGCAAAGCGGGATATTTGCGCGAAGCCGACGTCATCAAGTTCATGGAAGTGAATGGCTTTGAACTCGCGGGCAAAAGCGAAATCAACGCCAATCCGAAGGATGAAGCCAACTGGCCAGACGGGGTGTGGACCCTGCCCCCGCGTCTTGCCAAAGGTGAAACCGACAAGGCAAAATATGAAGCCATCGGCGAATCTGATCGCATGACGCTGTTGTTCAAAAAACGTCCCTGATTTGGATATGCTGACCTTTGCGATCAAAGCGATACTCTCGGGAGTCATTATCGCGCTGATCGCATTGGTCGGCAAAAAAGCCCCAGCCGCAGGGGCGCTTATCGCGTCGCTCCCGCTCATTTCGATATTGGGCATGATCTGGTTGTGGCGCGACACAGCCGACCCGAAGCTGCTGGCCAATCATGCTGAGGCAACATTCTGGTATGTGTTGCCCAGTTTACCCATGTTTCTGATCATCCCTTGGATGTTACGGAACGGAGTTGGATTTTGGGTGACGCTGACCGCTTCGGGCCTTGTGACCATACTGCTCTATCTGGCAACAATCGGCATTGCCGCGCGTTTCGGTGTGCGGCTATAGCGAGCCTATGACCCATTCACTCTCCGTCGCCGCACTTCAATTGCCCTTGGCTGGCACCGAAGCCGAAAACATCGATGCCGTATCCGACCTTGTCAGCCAGGCCGCGGGGCATGGCGCGCAGATCATCCTCCCGCCGGAGCTCTTTTCGGGTCCCTATTTCTGCAAGACGCAGGAAGAAGCGCACTTCGCCCTTGCCCGTCCTACCTTGGAACATCCCTCAGTACGGGCAATGGCGAAACTCGCCAAGCAACTGGGGGTTGCCATACCGACCAGTTTCTTCGAACGCGATGGCACACATTTTTACAACACGATGGCGATGATCGATGCCGACGGCGCGATTCTCGGTACCTACCGCAAAAGCCACATTCCCGATGGTCCCGGCTATCAGGAAAAATATTATTTCCGGCCCGGCAACACAGGTTTCAAGGTCTGGGATGTGTTCGGCACGCGCATCGGAGTCGGCATCTGCTGGGATCAATGGTATCCCGAATGCGCGCGGGCGATGGCCTTGATGGGTGCGGAACTGCTGTTCTATCCGACGGCGATCGGGGCGGAACCGCAGGACGCAACGCTCGATACACGGCATATGTGGCGGCGCGCGATGGTCGGCCACGCGGTCAGCAATTGTATGCCAGTGATCGCCGCCAACCGCGTAGGTAACGAAAACGACCATGGTCTTGGACCCCAGAAATTTTACGGAACCAGTTTCATCGCAAACGAATGGGGCGAAGTCGTTACCGACCTGAACGACAGTGAAACCGGACTTTTGGTTGCAACTTTTGATCTGGATCAGGCCCGCACCCATCGTGCCAGCATGGGTTTCTTTAGGGACAGAAGGCCCCAGCTTTATAGTCGTTTGGTCGAGGATATATAAGCTGCCTCACCTCTATCTTATCGGCCTGGGATCCAACCAGCCCCATCCCGTAATCGGCAAACCGGCACAGATCATTCATCAGGCAATAGCTGCGCTTGAAATGGATGATATCGACGTATTTGCCCAGTCTGCCGTCATCACAAGCGCCGCAGTGGGGCCTTCACTCAGATGTTATGCCAATGCTGCAACTGTCCTATCTACTGACCTGCCTCCTTCAGAACTTTTGACTCGCCTACAAGAAATTGAAGCACATTTCGGGCGCATCCGTCGTGGTCAACCTTGGGGCGCAAGGACGTTGGATTTAGACATCATTTTATGGTCGGGCGGCATCTGGGCGGATCGCAACCCGGACCTGAATATACCCCATCCAGCCATGCGAATCCGTAATTTCGTGCTCACACCGGCGGCGATGATTGTACCAGATTGGCGCGACCCCATAACCGGTCTATCGATACGTCAGTTACAATCGCGATTTAACCGTCCAAAGCGGCTTGACCCCGCACCCTAGCGCCATTAGGGGGAGCGCTCTCTGTCAAACCGCATATGCGGTTCCGATAAGGGCCCTTAGCTCAGTAGGTAGAGCAACTGACTTTTAATCAGTAGGTCGCTGGTTCGAACCCAGCAGGGCTCACCATATTTTGGTTACAATTTGCTCAGGCTTTTTTAACTCTGAAAAAAGTGGACTTGTGTCGGATCGGTCAATAGCTTTGCCAGCGCTATCCCAACATGGATGGCGCAGGCGGAAGATCTGACAATATGAAAATGAGCCCGTTCAAAAACGTTATTGTAATTCTTGCAGCAGGATTGACTGCGTGTGGTGGATCAGGCGGCGGATCTGTAACGGCTCCTCCGACAAGCATAGCGCCAGTCACGCCGCCGACAACAACGAGCTGCGGGCTTGTCGATCGGCAAAATTTCGCATTTTCTGTTCTCAACGAATGGTATCTTTTCCCCGACACATTGCCATCTGCGCTTAGCCCGGCGGGCTTTAATTCAGTGCAAGCCTATATCGATGCATTGACCGCGACCGCCCGCGGACAGGGGCGCGACCGGTTTTTTACCTATATAACTTCGATCCAGGAGGAGAATGCGTTCTTTTCCTCAGGTTCAACCGCTGGCTTCGGAGTGCGCCTTGCGTATCAGGGAAACCGCCTGCTCACGATTGAAGCATTTGAAGGTGCACCCGCCCTTAATGCGGGCATAGATCGTGGGACCGAGATTCTCGCCATCGGCACGAGCACGTCGAATCTGGTTACGGTAGCCGATATTTTGACCGCGCAAGGACCCAATGGCGTCAATGACGCGTTGGGGCCAAGCACGGCCGGAACAAGTCGCGTGTTACGTATCACCGATACAGCAGGCACACGCGACGTGACTGTGACCAAGGCCAACTTCAATATTGAACCGTTATCTTCGCGTTATGGGTCCAAAATAATCGATGATGGCGGTCAGCGGGTTGGCTATATCAACATGCGGACATTCATTACGACCGCCGACAATCAATTGCGGACCGCATTCGCCGATTTTCGGGCGCAAGGGATTACCAATTTTGTGATCGATTTTCGCTATAATGGCGGCGGGCTGGTATCAACCGCAGAATTGATGGGCGATTTGATGGGCGGAAACCGGTTTAGCAGCGACGTTTTTTCAGTAACCCGTTTTCGCGCTTCAAAATCTTCGAACAATGAAACACGGCGGTTTTCGCCGCAACCGCAGTCAGTCTCTCCGGTCAAAATTGCCTTCATTTCAACCAATGCCACCGCCTCGGCCAGCGAATTGGTGATGAACAGCTTCACCCCCTTCTTGGGCGTGAACGCCGCGTTGATTGGTAGCAACAGTTTCGGCAAGCCGGTCGGGCAAATTGCCGTCGATCAGGCATCTTGTGACGACCGGATACGCGTGGTTGCCTTTGCCAAGGACAATGCCGCTGGCCAGGGGGACTATTTTTCCGGTCTTGCTGGAACCATGGGAACAACGTGTGCCGCCGCCGATGACATCACCCGGCCGCTGGGTGATCCACAAGAGGCATCTTTGCGGACCGCGCTTGATTTTGTCGCTGGACGCAGTTGCACCCCGGTCATCGCCAGTCAAAGCGCGCAGCGGACTTCAACGCGCCAACAACGCGAAATTATGCCGCTGCCGACAAATCCCAGCCTGGCTCAGCGCGAGGTACCAGGGTCATTTTAGAGAGTCGCGCGCGCCTCTTCTTTCACCCGCAACATCGACAACGCGGCACACAGCATCACAATCGCGGCAAATGCCATTGTCCAGATCGGTTCTGTCGGGAAAAATGCTTTCAGGATGCTGCCCATGACGGTCGCGACGAGCAATTGGGGGATCACGATAAATATGTTGAACAACCCCATATAGATACCCATTTTACTGGCAGGCAGGCTTGACGCCAAAATGGCATAGGGCATCGCCAATATCGACGCCCACGCAATGCCCACGCCAATTTCTGACAGGATGAGCAGGTTCGGATCGCGAATGAAAAGAAAGCTGGCATACCCTGCAGATCCGGCAAGCAAGCAGGCCATGTGCGTATTCACCTTGCCAAATTTTTCCGCCATCTTCGGTAGAATTATCAATGCCGCCAATGCGGCGACGCCATTATAAATCGCGAACAGCGTGCCAACCCAATTGCTACCGTCGCCATAAGCCGCGCTGGCGGGGTCGGCGGAACCGAACATATATTGGGCGACCACAGGTGTGGTGTAAATCCACATGATGAACAATGCAGACCAACTGAAAAACTGAACCAAAGCCAGCTTTTTCATGATTTCAGGCATTCCCGAGAAATCGCCGACTATGTGGGATAGCACGTTATTGCTGCGGCCGGATTGTGCCAGTCCGATGGCAATTAAACTTGCCACGCCATATGCTGCAATCAACGCACCCAGCAGATATACTTCCTTTTCCAACCCGGATATTCCGACCATCACGACCACGAAAGCACCTGCTACAATCCATAAAATTGCGCGGGTCTTTGATCTTGACGCAAGTGCCCGAATTGTGGCGTCATTATCAGCCGAAGGACCTTCGAACATCGCCAATTCCGCCGGACTATATTCCTTGGTCGTCAAGACCGTCCATAGAACGGCCACGAACAACGCAACGCTGCCGAACCAGAAGCTATATTTTACCGTATCGGGAATTTGCCCCGCCGGGGCCAGATTGGATACGCCCCATGCGTCCAATGCGTAAGGAAAAGCGGAACCGACCACTGCGCCGGCGCCGATAAATGCCGTTTGGATCGCGTAGCCAGCGGTGTGTTGATCCTTACGGAGCATATCCCCTACAAACGCACGAAACGGCTCCATCGAAATATTCAACGACGCATCGAGCAACCACAGCATCAATGCCGCAAAGAACAATATTTTGGCAAATGGCATCAGGATCAGCGACAATGCGGCCAATATCGCGCCTGCCAGAAAATAGGGACGGCGGCGTCCAAATCTTCCAAACCATGTCCGGTCACTGAAATGACCAACCAGCGGCTGGACAAGTAACCCTGTCAAAGGTGCTGCAATCCACAACGCGGGCAAATCGTCCAGACCAGTGCCCAGCGCCTGAAAAATACGCGACATATTGCCGTTTTGTAAGGCAAACCCGATCTGGATGCCAAAAAAACCAAAGCTGATATTCCACAGCCCCCAAAATCCCTGACGCGGCTTTTCCACGAAAATTCCTCTCCCAAGGTTATTTATTGGGTATCAGGCTGACAGAAAGACCAGCGCGTCGCAATGGGCGGAGCAGGTTACGCATACGTATAAGGAAGCAGATTTCAATGCGCCCCGCAGGATTTACGCACTATCAGTTTTGCCGGCAACACTTCGGTCGGAACCTGTTCGTTGCGAATTTGCTTCAACACACCATCGACAAGAACTTCGCCCGCCAAGCGGTAATTTTGCTGGACCGTGGTTAGCGGCGGGTGGGTCAGGCTTGCGGCCGGAATGTCGTCAAACCCGATGATCGCAACGTCCGTGGGTATATCAAGGCCATGGTCGCGTAACGCCCGCATCGCGCCGATTGCAATGGTATCGCTCGCGGCAAAAATGGCGTCAAATTCTGCGCCGCTGGCGATCAGCAATTCAGCCGCATCATAGCCTGCATCCTGCGAATTCAGGGCATCAACCTGCAATTTGGGATCTGCGATAATGCCTTCGCCGCCTTGTGCTTCGCATGACCCGCGATAGCGATCCTGAAATTCGGGATAGTGGCTGCTCGCATCGCCCAGAAATGCGATTTTTCGGCGGCCATGCTGCATCAAATGCCGCGCTGCGTCCATCCCGCCACGGAAATTGTCGCATCCGATGGTCGTACCCGGTTGCCCCTCCTGGGCAAAGCCCCAACGGACGAAATGCGTCCCCTGCTCCACCAGTTGTTCGAGTTTCGCCCGGTAAAGTTCGTAATCACCATAACCGAGCAAAATGATGCCATCGGCCTTGCGGCTATCTTCATAATCGACATGCCAGTTGGACGAAAGCTGCTGGAATGAAATCAAAAGGTCATAGCCCCGATGCGCGCAGGTGCGGGTGAGCGAGCCGAGCATCGACAGGAAAAAGGGGTTGATCCCATTTTCATCCGGCGTCGGCTCTTCAAAAAACAGCAATGCCAAGGTCCGTGTTTCCTGCAATCGCAGGTTCGACGCGTTTTTGTCGACCTTGTAATTCAGCTGCTGTGCGATGGCCTCGATACGCAGGCGGGTTTGCTCCGAGACTGTCGGGCTGCCCCGCAAGGCCCGCGAAACGGTCGGCTGTGACACCCCTGCAAGCTGTGCGATATCAAATGATGTGGCTTTGACTGCCATTGCCGGTCAGCGCCTTTCCTGCTCCTGACATCAGCTTAGGCCGACAAACAGAGTGACGCAATGACGGTGGGCCAGCTTTATTGAAAGCGCTACAAGTGTTGCGAAATTGCAACATTCCAAAATGCATATTCTGAATACGTATGTGGATTTCTGGCCAATACGCGGCGTCAGGCGCATTTTGTCATGGTCATAATTGCATTGGTGCGATCCTGCGTATCGGTGTGTCAACGTAGCCGGTTACTGTCCGATAAATAGGATAGGGCCTTTTAGGGGAGTTTATCATGGCCAAGTTCCAGTTCAATTCTGCGCGCCAATTCGCGCATGGTGCAAGCCGCTTTGCACTCGGCACCGCAATATTAGTCGCCCTCGCCTCACCCGCCGCCGCGCAAGATGCCACACCGGCGGAAGATGAGGAAGATGCGATTGTTGTTACGGGTTTTCGGGCATCTATCGAAAATGCGATAGCCTTAAAACGTGAATCCGACTTCATTGTGGATATCGTGTCCTCCGATGATATCGCCGGATTACCGGACGTTTCGATCGCGGAATCTTTGGCGCGCCTGCCCGGCGTATCGGCCCAGCGTACCGGCGGACAAGCGAGCGCCATCAACATTCGCGGACTAAGCCAAGACTTGGTTTCGGCAAGTTTGAATGGCCGCGAACAGGTGGCAACTTCGGGTAACCGGACGATTGAATTTGACCAATATCCATCGGAGCTCGTCAATCAAGCGGCCGTTTATAAGTCGCCGCTTGCGCGACATATCGAAGGCGGTATTGGCGGCAAGATCGACTTACAGACCGTTCGTCCATTGAATAATAGAGATAATTTCAAAGGCCAGGTGAACATTCGCGGGCTATATAATGACCGTGCTAGCGAAAGCCCCGATGTCGGTTCGACCGGATATCGCGCATCTGGTTCCATTCAATTGAAGCTCGCGGATGACACAATCGGCTTTGCTCTTGGCTACGCCCGCCTGTTCCAGCCTAATGTCGCCACGCGCTTTGTCCAATTTGATTTTCCGACCCCCGGCAATGGCGGCTCTCCTACAAGAGATTTGGATGGAAATGGCACGCCCGATGCGTTCAATTTTGGATTTGAAGGTATCCAATTTGGCGGACGTGAGACCCGCGACGCGGTGATTTCTGTTTTGCAATGGGAACCATCGGACAGCGTTAGGTTTCTCGTTGACGGCTATTATTCAAAATTCAAATCGGATGTCGCCAGACGCGGATTCCGCGTAGTTTCTACCCAAAGCGGCGACAACCAAATTAACAATCCAGTCGTCATAAACGATGCCTTGGTTGGTGGTGTCTTCACTAACCAGGTTGGCAGCAACGGATTTGGCTTTGGCCTTGGTACCGAACTGGTTAATCAGGACGAAAGTCGTCGCGACGAACTCTACACCATTGGCGGCAACCTCGCTTATGACTTTAGTGACAACATAACCGCTTCGGTTGATGTATCTTATTCAAGCGGCACCAGCTTCTTTAACAATTCCGGTATAAACCTTAGGCCATACGTAACGGGTGTATCTCCCGTGTCGGCGCAAAACCCGTTAGGTGTTATCAGAGCTGATCAGGTGCCGGGCAATATCATTGTCGACTATCGCCTCAATGGTATAAATCTGCCGACAATAAATTCCATCTCCACCGACTTTACGGACACCGATATCGCTGGCGGCAGTGCTTTTTTGCTTGATGGCCAGTTCCTCGTTCCACAACGTGACGAAGATGAATTATTTGCCGTTGCCGGTGACGTGAGCATCGCAATGGATGATAATTTCTTCAAATCTGTAGAATTTGGTTTCCGTTACGCTGACCGCAATGCCCAGCGCGTTGTCACGTCGTTCAACACATTTGGAATTCCAGGCGGTCCTTTGCAGGTTCCCGCAGACATTGTTAAAATTGGCGGATTTTCGGGTGGATTTGCCGGTGCTGGCTTACCAAATTTCGCAGTAGTGGATATCGACAAGGCGTTTAACCTCGCATTTGGCAACAATCTTGGTTCGCGCCAGCCGACCGATCAGATCACTTTTGATTTTACAATCGACCAAAGCTTTAGAATTAAAGAAGAAACCTTAGCCGGATATAGTCAGGTCAACTTTGATACAACGCTCGGTGGCCTTGGATTTCGCGGCAATTTTGGCCTTCGCGTCGTCAAGACCGACCAAAGTTCAACTGTTCTATTTGCGGATCCCAATCTGCAGGATGACCCCGCCACACCACCGCCCGCGCGTGAAAACCGTCGGTTGGTTACGCGTGGCGACAAATTCACCGATTTCCTTCCATCGGCAAATATGATTTTGGACCTCAGTGATAGTGATCTGTTGCGACTGAGCTACAGCCGCCAAATTTCGCGCCCCCGGTTTTTTGAGCTTCGGGGATCAATAAGTGTTAATACTGGCTCTGATGGAAACACCAGCGGGAGTGGAGGCAACCCATCACTTCAACCGTTCCGGGCCAACCAATTCGACCTGAGCTATGAACATTATCTTGGTCGTAGCGGCATCATTGCCATCGGCGCATTTTACAAGGATTTGCGCTCATTCATTATCAACGACAATATTGCCAACTTCAACTTTGTCGAAAATGGCGTCACGCCTCCTCCAATTCCTGGAACAAATATCCCAGGAAACGCAACAGGCAGCTTTGGGGCGCCTATCAATGGTGATGGTGGATATGTCTGGGGCATCGAGTTCCAGCTTTCCAAAACATTCACCGAACTTCCAGCGCCTTTTGATGGCCTGGGTGTACAGTTGAACTATGCCTACAGTGAAAGCGACCTTAACTTCCCAAGCTCCACAAGCGGTGCCAACATCAATTTGCCGCTGCCGGGACTTTCGCGTCACGTCTTCAACCCGGTCGTATTTTATGAAAAGTCCGGCTTTGGAGCGCGCGTCAGTGCGCGTCATCGCTCCAGTTTCGTAAGTCCGCAAATCGGTATCAGCGAATTGATCCTGACAAGCGCGCCTGAAACTGTGGTTGATGCCCAACTTTCCTATGAATTCCACGTATCAAGCGCTTTGGCCGGTTTGAAATTGCTGGCACAGGCTAACAACCTTACGGACGAACCAACGCGGACCTTCTTCGGACGGGAAGATCAAACAGGTACGCTGCAGAACTTTGGACGAACTTTCTTCCTTGGAGCAACATTCAACTTTTAATGCCTGAAAATTGAATGATAAAACGCCTGGCAATGAAATGTATCATTGTCGGGCGTTTGCTTTTGATCCCGTCTTTTCCGGGAATATAGTAAGTTGAATTGCTGAATTGGAGGCCCCCATGACACGCAAAATTGGTCGCTCGAATTACCTGTTAAAATTCACGTTGCTTGCAACATTCAGTGCGATGCCAATCGCGGCCCAACCCTTCCGCGACCGGCTACCGGAAGACGAGGTCATTTATTTCGTTCTTCCCGACCGATTTGAAAATGGCGACCGAACGAACGACAAGGGTGGGCTTTCCGGTGACAAGATGGTCACGGGCTTCGACCCGTCGCACAAGGGCTTTTACCATGGCGGGGACTTGGCAGGGCTAATTCAGCGGCTGGACTATATTCAAGGCTTGGGCGTCACCGCAATCTGGTTCGCGCCGATTTTCAAGAACAAGCCGGTACAAGGCGGTCCGGGGCAGGAATCGGCGGGCTATCATGGCTATTGGGTGACGGATTTCAGTTCTGTCGACCCTCATTTCGGCAGCGATGCCGAATTCAAGGCTTTTGTTGATGCTGCCCACGCGCGCGGGATGAAGGTCTATATGGACATCATTACCAACCACAGCGCTGACGTCATTCAATATGCCGAATGCCCAGAAAGCGCCTGCGAATATCGTAGCAGAGCCGATTATCCCGACAAAGCCTACACCCCCATCGTCCCTAAAAGCGAGGCGAACGTAAAGGTGCCTGCGTGGATGAATGACGTCCAATATTACCACAATCGCGGCAATACGACATTCCGGGGTGAAAATTCGATCATGGGCGATTTCGTCGGCCTGGATGATTTCGCCACCGAAGACCCGCGCGTGGTCGAAGGCTTTATCGAAGTCTATAAAGGTTGGATCGACCGTTACGGTATTGATGGCTATCGGATCGATACAGCGCGCCATGTGAACCCGGAATTCTGGGCGGTATTTGCGCCGGCGATCATGGCCCATGCAAAGGCGCGTGGAATCCCCAATTTCCAAATTTTCGGCGAAGTCGCATCGGACGGCATTGATGTGCAGGCGCAGGCCTTGCATACGCGGGTTGCCAAATTGCCCACTGTGCTCGACTTCGTCTTCCGGCGGGCCGCCATTGAAACGGTTGCCGGTCGCGCGGGGACAGATTTGCTGGCGACGCTATTTGAAGGCGATGACTTGTATGAAGGTGGCAAGCAAACCGCAAAGCAATTGCCGACCTTTCTTGGGAATCATGATTTCGGACGCTTCGCCCGCGAAATGCGCTTGGCCCATCCCAAGGCCGACGATGCCGAGATTTTGCAGCGCGTCCTGCTGGGCCATGCCATGATGATGACGTTGCGCGGCGTTCCCACCATTTATTCAGGCGATGAACAAGGCTTTGCCGGTGACGGAAACGATCAGGACGCGCGCGAAGATATGTTCCCCTCCAAGGTCGCCGTGTATAATGACAATGACTTAGTCGGCACGGACGCGACTACAGCGGACAGCAATTTTGATATTCGCCATCCGATTTACACAGCAATTACTGACCTGGCAAAATTGCGGAGCGAACAGGTGGCGTTACGTCGGGGCGACCAGATAGTCCGAAACTATGGCGAAAAGCCCGGCCTCTTTGCCGTATCGCGAATTGACGCTGCTTCAGGCGACGAATTACTGATTGTGTTTAACACGTCAAAAGATGCACTGAATGCAAATGTTGAAGTTGAAAAATCAGCCCAAAAATTGGAAATGTTGCGCGGAAACTGCCCAGCCGCGCCGCGTTTGGCAGGATCGGTCGCCGTTTCGCTTCCCGCATTCGGATATATGGTGTGCAAGATAAAATGAGCGACCCCCTAATTTCTTCTGTTCCGCATATTGTTCACCCCTGGTGGCGCGGGGCGGTGATCTATCAAGTCTATCCCCGCAGCTTTGCCGACTCCAACGGCGATGGTATCGGCGATTTACCAGGGATAACAGGCAAGCTGGATTATATAGCGTCGCTGAACGTGGATGCCGTCTGGCTATCCCCGTTTTTCACGTCACCCATGAAAGATTTCGGGTATGATGTGGCCGATTATCGCGGCGTCGACCCAATTTTTGGTAACCTTTCCGATTTCGACGCTTTGGTTGCAAGGGCCCATGATCTAGGCCTTAAAATCCTGATTGATCAGGTCTATTCGCACACGTCTGACCTGCATGGCTGGTTTGCCGAAAGCAGGTCGAGCCGGGAAAATGTAAAGGCGGACTGGTATGTATGGGCCGATGCAAAGATAGACGGCTCCCCACCGAATAACTGGCAATCGGTGTTCGGCGGCCCCGCATGGACTTGGGATGCGCGGCGCGGCCAATATTATATGCACAATTTCCTCAGCAGCCAGCCGCAAATGAATGTACACAATCCCGAAGTGCAAGAAGCGCTGTTGGCAGTCGCCCAATTCTGGATGGATCGCGGCGTTGACGGCTTTCGCGTCGATGCCATCAATTTCGCCATGCACGACCCGGAATTTAAGGACAATCCCCCTGCCCCTGCAAATAATAATGTGCGTACCCGACCTTTTGACTTCCAGTTGAAAATCAACAACCAATCGCATCCCGATATTCCGGCATTTATCGGACGTATCCGATCACTCATGGATAAATATCCTGACCGGTTTACCGTTGCCGAAGTCGGCGGGCCTGATCCTGACAGGGAAATGAAAGCCTTCACCGCCGGTGAGAATCATTTCAACAGCGCCTACGGCTTCAATTTTTTATATGCCGAAAAATTGACCCCGGCACTGGTACGCGAGGCATTGGAGGCGTGGCCGGATGAGGACGGCATTGGCTGGCCAAGCTGGGCCTTTTCCAATCATGACGCGCCGCGCTGGATCAGCCGTTGGGCGCCGGCCAGCGCTCAGAAACCCTTTGCTGCAATGGTCATGATGCTTTTTGTATCGCTGCGCGGTAATGTCATACTGTGGCAAGGCGAGGAACTCGCCCTTAGCCAAGTCGACATTCCCTTTGAGCAGCTTCAGGACCCAGAAGCCATTGCTAACTGGCCCCTGACTCTGAGCCGCGATGGCACCCGTACACCGATGCCCTGGGATGCCAACGCGCCGCAATGTGGCTTTAGTAGTGCAGAACCTTGGCTGCCCTTTGGGGCCGACCACAGATTGCTGGCCGTCAACCTTGCGGAATCCGACCCTCATTCGATGCTGAATTTAACCCGCGACCTTATTTCATTTCGTAATGACAAGGAAGCCATGCGTACCGGTAGCCTTCGGATAATCGAGGCGCAGTCTAATCTACTTGTGTTCGAACGGGAGAGCGAAGGCCAGCATCTGATATGTGCATTCAATATGGGTGGCGAAGCGTCAGACTGGCAACCGGCGCAACCCGACCGGTGGCGCATAGTAAAATCGGTCAATGATGCCAGTGCCGGTTTGTTGCCGGCATACGGCGCGTGCATCATGGAAAAAATTGCATAATCGCCAAAGCGGGAGACGCAGCATGGGCAAAAATGAAGTGAAGCATGCAATAGCCAAAAGCGTTGTAACTTTAGGCGCAGCTTGGCTCGTCACAACATCGGCGCAAGCGCAGAATAGTGCGACCGCGTCCTCCCCTGATGGCGATGTACAGGTCAGCGTGTCGATCGACGGCGATGGTCGCGCCGCTTATGCCGTGAACCGCAAGGGCAAAGCTATTCTCGCGCCATCCAAGCTTGGATTTTTGCTAACCGATGCGGTCAAAATAGATCGTCGCCTGTCCATCACCGGGCAGGAAACGCGCGACTTTGATGAAAAATGGACACAGCCTTGGGGCGAATGGAAAACGATCCGCAACCGTTATCGTGAATTGAAAGTCCATTTCAAGGAAACGACCGCGCTAGCACGAGTGTTTAGCGTAACATTCCGCTTGTACGAAGATGGCGTCGGCTTCCGGTATGAATTTCCAGAACAGCCCAATCTTGCCCACGCCAACATCGCCGACGAGCTGACCGAATTTGCCTTTGCGAGCGATGGCACGGCGTGGTGGAAACCTGCGTTCCTGTGGAATCGAGAGGAATATCTCTACAATAAGACTCCGCTGTCAGCCGTCAGCAATGCCGACACGCCGATTACGATCAAATTGGCCGATGGCACGCACGTCGCCTTGCATGAGGCGGCTCTGGTGGACTATTCGGGCATGGCGGTTTCCCGAACCGAGGGCACAACCTTGCGTGCGGCACTCCACCCCGGTGCAGGTGAACCCAAAGTCCAGAAAAAGGGCGCCTGGACAACGCCGTGGCGCAGCATGATTATCGCCGACGATGCCGCAGGCGTCTATCACAGCCATTTGATGCTCAACCTGAATGAACCCAATAAGCTAGGTGATGTCAGCTGGATCAAACCGGGCAAATTTGCCGGTGTCTGGTGGAACATGATCAAGGGCGAATGGAGCTGGGCGCGCGGCCCTAAGCATGGCGCTACCAATGAAAATGTGAAACGCTATATTGATTTTGCATCCGCCAATAAAATCCCCCATCTTCTGGTCGAAGGATGGAATGTGGGTTGGGATGGCGACTGGTTCGGCAATGGCTATGATATGGACTTTGCCAAGCCGACCGAAGATTTCGACGTCGAAAATCTGGTCGCTTATGGCAAGAAAAAGGGCGTGCGCCTGATCGGGCATCACGAAACCGGCGGTGCCGCCACCCATTATGAAAAACAGTTCGACACAGCATTCAAATTTGCCGCCGGGCATGATTATATGGTCGTAAAAACGGGTTATGTTACCGATGCTGGCCAGATGGAGCGCGAAGACGCCGACGGCACCAAATATCGCGAATGGCATCAGGGTCAATGGATGGTCAACCACCAGCTTCGCGTGATTGAAACGGCGGCAAAATATAAAATTGGAATCGACAGCCATGAACCCGTCAAAGGCACTGGCCTGCACCGCACCTATCCCAATTGGGTGGCGCGCGAAGGAATGCGGGGCATGGAGTATAACAGTTGGGCAGGTAAGAATTCGCCCGAACATGAAGCCAACGTGGTGTTCACGCGGATGCTGGAGGGTCCCATGGACTTTACTCCTGGAATCCTTAGCCTGAAAGGCGAAAAGGACAGCAATATTTTGTCAACAATCGCCAAGCAGCTTGCGCTTTATGTCGTCATCTATTCCCCCGTACAGATGGTTGCCGACACACCGGAAAACTACGCCAAATATCCCGAGCCGTTGAAGTTCATCCGCGACGTGCCCACCGATTGGCAGGATACGCGTGTGCTCAACGCAGAAATCGGCGATTTTGTAACCATTGCACGCAAGGAACGTGACGGCGAAAACTGGTATATCGGCGCGGTTGGCGATGAAGAAGCGCGCACGGTGTCCTTCAAACTTGACTTCCTGACCCCCGGCACACGCTATGCTGCGGAAATTTACCGGGACGGCGACGATGCGGATTATCGTACCGACAAACGCCATTCGATTGTCATTGAAAACAAAACTCTTAACAACACAGACAGCTTGCAAATGCGGATCGCCCCTGGCGGCGGCTTCGCAATCCGGTTGGTCGCAGCCAAAGGTAAATGATAGACCGGCGCCACGGTCGAGTTCGCTGCAATGCTGCAAATTGATCTTTTACCTTTTTGACCGCAGAAAAATTTGCTGAC
The DNA here is from genome assembly GCF_041737645.1 of Sphingorhabdus sp. GTDB lineage: Bacteria > Pseudomonadota > Alphaproteobacteria > Sphingomonadales > Sphingomonadaceae > Sphingorhabdus_B. Next base: position 127,497 of record NZ_JBGSRI010000038.1, on the reverse strand, counting down.
ATGTTTTCGTGACTTTTTAACGTCTTGTGCCTTAGACTCTGACCCAGTCAATCGGTCGAAGTCGCAGGGCAATATAATGTACAAGAATATGGTGATTTTCGGCACGCGTCCCGAAGCCATTAAACTATTTCCTGTAATCAATGCCTTGAAGCAGCAGGATAAAATGCGTTGTGAAGTCCTGGTCACCGCGCAGCATCGCGAAATGCTGGATCAAGTGCTCGATATCACCGGAATTACGCCAGATCATGACCTCAACATCATGCGGCCCGGACAATCACTCGATGCATTGACTTCTCGCTTGTTGGAAGGGATTGGGCGCATTCTCGATAGTGCGAAACCTGATCGTGTGCTGGTGCAGGGTGACACCGCGACGGCTATGGTGGGCGCTTTGGCGGCCTATTACCGGCAGATACCGGTCAGCCATATCGAGGCAGGCCTTCGCAGTTACGACATTTACCGCCCCTGGCCAGAGGAAGTGAACCGCAAAATAATTGGTTCCATCGCAGACCAGCACTTCGCCCCCACCCAAGTTTCCGCATCGGCATTGAAAGCCGAAGCCGTGCCCGACGGCAAAGTGTTTGTGACTGGCAATACGGTCATCGACGCACTCTATTGGATAACCGACCGCATATCGCATCGTCCGGAGCTGGCCGCCGACCTCGCGGATCTTGAAGCGCGTTTCAAGGGTAAGAAAATCATCGGGATAACAACGCATCGCCGGGAAAATTTCGGTGACGGGATGGAAAATATCGCATTGGCCATCAAGGCGATCGCAGCCCGCGATGACGTCGCTTGTATTTTCCCCGTACACCTGAATCCCAATGTGCGCAGTGTGATGGAAAGAATGTTGGGCGCAGAGCCCAATGTCGCCATGATCGAACCGCTGGACTACCCCAACTTTGCGCGCTTGCTATCGATTAGCCACATCATGCTTACAGATAGCGGCGGGGTGCAGGAAGAAGCCCCTGCCCTTGGCAAACCCGTGCTGGTCATGCGTGACACGACCGAGCGCCCCGAAGGCGTCACGGCCGGCACTGCAAAACTGATCGGCACCGATAAAAATCGTATAGTTTCCGAAATTTTCACTCTTTTGGACGATGATACCGCGTATTCGGCAATGGCCCGCGCGCACAATCCTTTCGGGGATGGCAAGGCTAGCCAGCGCATAGCGGAGATCATTTGGAATGTTAGTCGACAAAAAACCTGACGTTTGCGTACTTGGCCTTGGCTATATCGGGTTACCGACCGCCGCCGTGATCGCCCGTTCAGGTTGCCGCGTTGTCGGCGTTGATGTGAACCAGAATGTTGTCGACACCATCAACCGTGGCGAAATCCACATTGAAGAAGTCGATCTGGATGGACTGGTTCAAGGTGTTGTTGCACGCAAAATGTTGCGCGCGTCAAATAGTGTAGAAACTTCCGATGTCTTCGTCATAGCCGTCCCAACGCCGTTTGATGAAAATCATGCGCCCGATATCAGCTATGTTCTGGATGCCGCGACCAGCATTGCGGCCGTCCTGAAAACCGGCGATACGATCATATTGGAGTCCACTTCGCCCGTTGGCACGACAGACAAAGTCCGTGACATGATCGCCAAATTGCGTCCCGACCTGAAGGTTCCCGGCGTTGCAAAGGATACACCAGACATTTCCATCGCTTATTGCCCGGAACGCGTTTTGCCCGGACGAATTTTGGAAGAGCTGACCAACAATGACCGGTCCATTGGCGGAATTACACCTCGCTGTGCGCGTAAGGCGCTGACTTTTTATAAACGCTTCGTGCGTGGTGAGTGTATCACCACTGATGCCCGTTCGGCCGAAATGACGAAACTGGTCGAAAACGCATTTCGTGATGTGAACATCGCCTTTGCCAATGAACTATCGATCATCGCCGATCATATGGGACTCGATGTGTGGGAGGTTATCCGCCTTGCCAATCGCCATCCGCGGGTCAACATATTGCATCCCGGCCCGGGTGTGGGCGGGCATTGCATCGCGGTTGATCCTTGGTTCATCGTGCATAGCGCACCAGACCAAAGCCCGCTGATCCGCACCGCACGCAATGTCAATGATGGCAAGGTCGACCATGTCATTGCGCGTGCAACAGAAATGATTGCCGCAAACCCATCGCTCAAAGTGGGCTGTATGGGATTGGCCTTCAAAGCGAATATAGACGATTTCCGTGAAAGCCCTGCGTTGAAAGTGGCAGAGCAGCTGGCCCAAAATTTTGGTGCAAGAGTTTCAATTATCGAACCTTATGCGTCGTCTCTTCCCAAAGAATTTGATGGTACTGGAGCACGGTTGATAGACATTGATACAGCGCTGCTTGAATGCGACATTCTCGTAACGCTCGTCGACCACGACGCCTTCAAGGCCATACCGCTCGCGGAACGAGCCGATAAAATTGTCTATGATGTCAGGGGTATCTGGCACGACCAACCCGGCCAAGCCCCGCAACGGCAATTGCGACTGGTTGGCTGAGTTTAATTCACCAGCCGATCGCGGCCTTCCCAATAGGGTGCGCGCAAATCTTTACGCAGGATTTTGCCGGACGCGTTTCGCGGCAAGGCTGCGATGGTGTCAATTGAACGCGGGACTTTGAAACCGGCGATCCGCTCGCGCGCCCATGCGATAACCGTATCGGGGTCTATCGATGCCCCCGGCTTTGGAACACAGACCGCTTTCACTGCCTCACCCCATTTTTCGTCGGGGACACCGAACACGGCCACTTCCAAAACATCGGGATGTCCAAAAATCGCGCTTTCGACTTCTGCTGGATACACATTTTCCCCGCCGGAGATGATCATATCCTTGACCCGGTCATGGATGAATACGTAGCCGTCTTCATCAAGATATCCTGCATCACCTGTTTTGATCCAGCCGCCGTCTGCCATTGTTTTGTCGGTCGCTTCGGCCAGATTCCAATATCCGATCATATTGTTGGATGATCGCGTCCAGATTTCGCCGACATCGCCAACCGCCATGTCCTCGCCTTCATCGCCCACAATGCGGATTTCGACCCCCGGCAGTGGTTTTCCAGCAGATCGCATCCGCAAATTGCCATTGGGGTCATGATCTTCAGGCGGCAGCATGACAATCGAACCCGTCGTTTCGGTCATGCCATAGACCTGAATAAACTCGGCGCCGAACATCGTTATGCTCTGTCGCAACAATTCAAGCGGCATCGGGGCCGCGCCATATAATATATATTTCAGCCTACTGAAATCAACGTCTTTGCATCGCGGATGCTGCAACATGATGTGCAAGGCTGCCGGTACAACAAACAGGCGGGTCACTCCATTTTTCTCGATCGCGTCGAACACGCCATCAGGGGTGAATTCCGCTAATATCAATGCGGGTAATCCAGATGCCATCGCCATAATGCCCAAACCGGTTCCACCGATATGGGCGCAGGGCATCGCCACCAAAACGACTTCATCTTCGTCCCATCGCGTATAGGCCAGATCAAGTTCGGAGCTATGTTTACGCAATGCAAACAAATTGCGGTTGGAAAGCACCGCGCCTTTTGGATTTCCCGTTGTTCCCGAAGTGTATAGCTGCAGAACGGCATCATCAGGACCGGAAGGCTGAAATTCTGTTCTTACTGCGGTCGCGATAGATTGCCTTGCCTCGGACTCGCCAATTATTTTTTCAATGAAGGGCAATTGCCCGTTTAATTCGGCTCGGATGTGCTCAAATTCTGCGCCCAAAAATAGCAATCTTGCTTGCGTATCATTGACGATATAGGCCCATTCTGCAGCCGCCAATCGCCATCCAATCGGGACGGTTACAATACCCACCCTCGCTGCGCCGTAAAAAAGGCTGAAGTACAGATCGCTATTTTTCCCTATCCAGACAATCCGGTCCCCCTTTTTTAGTCCGGACGAGAGTAAAAATGCGGCAATTTGGGCGGTAGTTCGCTCGAGTTCGGCATAACTCTGCATTCGATCTTCTTGCAGCAATGCCGGGCCATCCGGCTTTTCCATCACCCAATGTCCAAGGAACTCATCAAACGTTAGAATATCGGAGTTCGCCGCGCCCATATTGATATCTCTCCAAATTTACGGGCCCGTTATTGTCAAAGGCCTAGATGCATTTTGTCGAGACATATTGGCCACAAGTCAATCTCCGCGCTGCCTCCGCTTGCAGATTGTTTGAATGATGGGCGTCTTTGTCAAATGTCGATGAGGGTTGGCATTGAATGTAGGATTTTTTAGGCCCGAAAAATCAATGATAAGTTATTCGCAGGCATTTCGATTACTTCATCCAAACGCAACTCATATTGTAATGCTTCTTGCGCCACATCTTCGACGAAGCGAAGGCCCCAATCTGCATTTCGGCTTTTCAAATTGCCGTCAAACTCTTCATTGCTGGCCGCTGTCGGCAGACCATTTTGCCGGAAAGGTCCATACACATACAGTAACCCGCCTTGCGGCAAGATACGCCCCGCGTTGCGAACAAGTCCCTGTGTAGCTGGCCATGGGCTGATGTGGACCATGTTGATGCACACTATCGCAGCCACCTCTTTGACGGGCCATTCGGATGCCGCATCCAAATGAATAGGCGGCCGCAGATTATCCCCGCCAAATTCGGCGCTCCACGCCGCAATTGATGTCAGCGCCAAAGCATCACTGTCACTAGGTTGCCAGAGCAAGTTGGGAAATTGCGCCGCGAAATGGACGATATGTTCGCCCGTTCCGCTAGCAATCTCCAATACCGTCCCATGAAGAGGTAAGTGCCCCTTCAAGACGCTCGTGATCGCATCCCGATTGCGCTCGGTCGCCGGCGCGGTGCGCTTGGCCTCCACCGATGCTTCAAACACGAAAGGTTTCGTGTCACTCATTCGGCGGCTACGGCCACATCCGGCTCCTGCCAGACAAGCACTGGCTTTCGGGCCGCTTGCGTTTCGTCCAGTCGGCGGCGCGGCGCGTAATGTGGAGCGGATTTGAGCGAGGGGTCTCCTGCCTTCGCCCGCTGGACAACAGACCGCATGGCCCCAATGAACTGGTCGAGGGTCGCCTTGCTCTCCGTCTCGGTCGGCTCGATCAGCATCGCGCCGTGCACGACCAGCGGGAAATAGACCGTCATGGGATGATAGCCTTCGTCAATCAGGCCCTTGGCAATGTCGAGCGTGGTAAAGCCATCGGCCAGACCATCGTCGCTGAACAAGGCCTCATGCATACAAGGCCCGCTATGCGCGAACGGCGCATCAAGCGTATCTTTCAAACCGTGCAAAATATAATTGGCGTTGAGAACGGCATCCTCGGCAACCTGGCGTAGGCCGTCGGCGCCGTGTGATAGGATGTAGGACAGCGCGCGTGTAAACATACCCATTTGCCCGTGGAAAGCCGTCATCCGGCCAAAGCTGCGCGGATGCCGTTCGCCCACCGTTTCTTCCTCGACCAGCGAATAGCGACCGTCGGCGTGGCGTTCGGTAAAGGGCAGCGGACCGAATGGCGAGAGCGCCTTGGACAACACCACCGGACCGGAACCCGGCCCGCCGCCGCCATGCGGGGTCGAGAATGTCTTGTGCAGATTGATGTGCATGGCGTCGATGCCAAGATCGCCTGGCCGCACCCGCCCGACAATGGCGTTGAAATTCGCACCGTCGCAATAGACATAGCCGCCCGCCGCATGGACCGCATCGGAAATGGCTTTCATGTCACGCTCGAACAGGCCGCATGTGTTGGGGTTCGTAATCATGACGCCAGCCACGTCCGGACCAAGCCGTGCCTTCAACGCATCCAGATCCACCCGACCTTCGGATGTGGCAGGAATATTTTCAACAGAGAACCCTGCAAAAGCGGCTGATGCCGGATTGGTGCCATGCGCGCTTTCGGGCACCAGAATGACGCTGCGCGGATCGCCCCGTGCTTCCAATGCGGCTTTGATCGCCAATATGCCGCATAGCTCCCCATGCGCGCCGGCCTTTGGGGTCATGGCCACGCCATGCATACCGGTCAGCTCGATCAGCCAGACCGCCAGTTCATTGATGACGGCCAGCGCCCCCTGCACCGTTTCAACCGGTTGCAATGGATGCACATCGGCAAAACCTGCCATCCGTGCGACCTTTTCATTCAGGCGCGGATTATGCTTCATCGTGCAGCTTCCCAGCGGAAAAAAGCCCAAGTCTATTGCGTAATTCTGGCGGCTCAACCGTGTATAGTGGCGGACCGTTTCGGGTTCGGACAGGCCGGGCAACCCGATCGTCCGGTTACGTTCCAAACCACCAAGGCGCGAAGCAACCCTGCCGACTTCCGGCAAGTCTACGCCGGTCGTATCCGTCGTGCCGATCTCGAAAATCAATGCCTCTTCAAGCATCAACGCGCGATTGCCGGTAAAGGTCGCTGGCTTGGCATCGCCCGATGGTCCCATTTCAGGTTTCGAGCCGCTTTGATTGAGCGCGTTCATGACAAAATCTCCTGCAAAGCGGTGGCAAATGTCTCGATGTCTTCGGCAGATGCTGTTTCGGTGACTGCCACAACCAGTCCATTTTCCAATTCGGGCGCATTGGGATAAAGGCGTCCAAGGGACACACCGCCCAAGACCTGCTTATCCGCCAAAGCGCGCACGACCGGCCGCGCTTCTTTCGGTAAGCGCAGCGTGAATTCGTTGAAGAAACTGTCGTTGACCAACTCTACGCCGGGAATTTGGGCCAGCCGGTCAGCCGCCTGTACCGCCAATGCATGGTTGACCTGCGCCAATCCGCGCAGGCCCTTTTCCCCGAGCAACGTCATGTGAATACTGAAGGCCAAGGCGCATAGCCCTGAATTTGTGCAGATATTCGACGTCGCCTTTTCCCGACGGATATGCTGTTCGCGGGTCGACAGGGTCAAAACAAAGCCGCGCTTGCCTTCCGCATCAACCGTTTCACCACATAGGCGCCCCGGCATCTGGCGCACGAATTTTTCCTTACAGGCAAACAGCCCGACATAAGGCCCGCCAAATTGCAGGCCGACGCCAAGGGACTGCCCCTCACCCACCACAATGTCCGCCCCCATTTCGCCGGGTGCCTTGATCGCCCCCAGGGCTACTGGCTCTGTGACCACCGCGATCAACAATGCGCCGTGTTCATGCGCCTTCGCCGCGATTGCCGACAGATCCTCCATGCGCCCCAGAATATCGGGATACTGGACGACGACACAGCTGGTTTCGCCATCAATGGCATCCAACAGACGCGCGCTATCGGTTGTGGAAGACAATGTTGGCAACGCCGTATCGAGGTTGTCACCCGTATATTTGGCCATCGTGCGCGCCACGCTGACATAATGCGGATGCAAGCCGGACGACAAGATTGCCTTATGCCGCTTCGTGATCCGTCGAGCCATGCCAATGGCTTCCCAGCAGGCGGTGGAGCCATCATACATCGAGGCATTGGCGACGTCGCAGCCGAACAAACGCGCTACCTGTGTTTGGAATTCAAACAACATCTGCAGCGTGCCCTGTGCAATTTCGGGCTGATACGGCGTATAGGCCGTCAGAAATTCGCCGCGCTGAATGATGTGGTCGACCGACGCTGGCACATGATGCTTATAGGCGCCGCAACCCAGGAAGAAGGGATGATGCGAAGCCGCCATGTTCTTGCGTGCAAGATCGAAAAAATGCCGCTCCACCGCCATCTCGCTGGCATGATTGGGTAAAGAGGAGATCGGACCGCCCAACCTGGCTTCGACCGGAACGTCGATAAAGAGATCATCAACGGATTTTACCCCAATTTCGGCCAACATGGCCTGACGGTCCGTATTGGTAAGCGGGAGATAACGCATGCAATCTTTTCCTTATTCGCAATTCCGAACGGCGGGTTGGGTCTATAATGCTTCGACAAATGCCTTATAGGCGGCTGCGTCCATCAGACTGGCGAGTTCGCCGGTATCGCTCAGGGTCAGCTTGAAAAACCAGCCGTCACCTTCGGGATCGGTATTCACGAGAGCAGGGTCGCCTTCCAAGGCATCGTTGCCTTCAGTTACCGTTCCACTGACAGGAGCGTACACGTCCGATGCGGCCTTTACGGATTCGACCACCGCCGCATCTCCGCCTTTTTTCAGCTCAGCACCCGGTGCGGGCACTTCGGCGAACACGATGTCACCCAGTTGGCTTTGTGCATAGTCAGTGATGCCAACTGTTGCACTGTCGCCATCGACTTCGATCCATTCATGATCTTCAGTGTAATAACGGGTCATAGGGCTTTTCCTCTCCGGTGATAGTGATGGGGAATGAAGGGCATCGCGGCGACGGTCAGGGCAACACGTTTGCCGCGAACCTCGGCCGCAAGCGCGGTGCCGATCGGGGCATGCTGGCTGGTCACATAACCCATCGCGATCGGCGCGCCGAAGCTGGGTGCAAATCCACCGGATGTGATGGATCCGACTTGCGTGTCCTGCGCGAAAACGGGCGCTCCTTCGCGCACGGGCATTTTGCCCTCGACCGAAAATCCGACAAGTTTTTGTGCAGGGCCCTGCGCCAGTGCCTTCAAAATGCGGTCGGCACCGTTAAAGCCGCCTTCTTCGCGGCGACGCTTTGAAATTGCGAAGGATGCATTGGCCTCAACCGGGTCAAACTGCGGGTTCATATCATGCCCGTAGAGCGGCAGCCCGGCCTCAAGCCGCAGCGAGTCCCGCGCGCCCAGACCGATGGGCTTGACTTCAGGCTGCGCACATAACGCGTCCGCCAATGCAGTGGCGTGGGACGCGGGCACCGAAATTTCAAACCCGTCTTCGCCTGTATAGCCGGAGCGGCTGATCCAAAGCGGTTCGGGATCGGATTTGGGCCCCCAGAAAAAGGACCCTGCTTCCATGAAAAATAACGCATCGACACCCGGTACGACACGCAGCAAGGCATCGACGGCTTTGGGCCCTTGAAGAGCCAGCAATGCACGTTCGTCCATATGGTTGATGGTGATTTCATCGGGAAGATGTTCGCGCAAAAAGCCGATATCGTCCCACTTCACGGCGCCATTAACGACCACATATAGCCCCATGGGCGTGGCCGTGACCATTAAATCGTCCAATATTCCGCCATCTTCGTCGAGCAAGAGCGAATAGCGCATTCGTCCCTCTTTCAAGGCGCTTACGTCGCCGGGCACCAGCCTTTCGAGGGCTTCCGCCGCGCCGTCGCCCGATAGCATCAACTGCCCCATGTGGCTCACGTCGAACAGACCTGCGTTTTCACGCGTCCATAAATGTTCGGCCATGATGCCTTCATATTGGATCGGCATATGATAACCGGCAAATTCGACCATGCGGGCACCGCGTGCCCGATGCCAGTCACCCAGCGGCAATTCCAGGATTTCGATGGGTTCTAATTCTTCGTCGCTCATATCAATCCGTTCCAAGAGTCGCAGCGACAGACACCGGTTGATGCCTTATCTGCTACCCCCTCTGTCACGGATACCTGAGAGCTTTACCCCTTCGGTGGCCCACATAAGGTGAGCGCTTTCCAGAGTGTCGCAAAAGCCGAAGCGGTCCTTTTGCCTGAGAGATTCCGGGGCGGTTGCTCCTTCGGCGGACAGGCGAACCTGTCACTCTCCCGTTTCGTCAGCGACGTCTCTCCCTTGGCTATGTGCCGTGAGAGAGTCAACTGGCCAGCGAGCGAATGGCTTCATTTTCGTGGATAAACCTGCCTGATGTCCCGTTTCCAACCAACTTTGCAATCGCCCGCGCAACGGTAAAGGCAGGAATTGAGCGAAAACGGCTGAAGGCACCGGGAATCAAACGGTCGATAATCGGCGCAACCATAATGGCTGCACGCTCGCCCAAGCGACGATCATTTCGCCGGTCGCCGGTCAGCAACCCGGGGCGCATTATGTCGAGACGATCAAAGGCAAGAAGTGCCAGTGAATCTTCAACTTCCCCTTTCGTCCGCAAATACAGATTGCCGGTGTCCTTGGTCGCACCAACAGAAGAGACGGCTATAAACTGGCTCGCCCCGGCCAAATGGGTAGCCATTGCAAATGCTAGAACCAGATCTTTGTCGACCGCGCGAAACTGTGAGGCGTCTTTACCCGACTTTTTCCAGGTTGTACCAAGACAGGAAATCGCGATGTCCGGGCTGAGCGCCATAATGATTTCCGGCCAACGGGACGGTTCGGCAACATGTTGCGTGATAGCGTCGGGCAAGTTCCCGACTGGCCTCCGCACCAGAATATCCAACTTATGCCCATCCAGAATCGTGCATAACGCGCTGCCGATCAGACCTGAAGCACCGGCGATAACGACATTGCTCATGAACCTACTCCGCGTTCAACTCTTCATATCGATTAGTCGCATAACGGTCGGTCATCCCGGCCAAAAAGTCAGCGATATGGCGGCTTGCTTCGGGTTCTGTCGCAGGCATGTTCTCTTGCCATTCCGTTGGCATCCGATGTGGCTCTGCATGATAGACCGAAAATAGCCGGGCAATAATGCTTTTGGCGTGATCCGCAGCGTCCAACTGTGTCTGGTGATGGTATAGATTTCGGTACATGAATGCTTTCAGCACCCGCTCTTCAGCCGCCATCGCGTTGGAAAAACCACCAATCATAACGCCCGCTTGGCGCACATCATCAACCGTTAAAACTCCCAGTTTTTCAATCCGTTCGCGCGTAGAGTTAATCACATCGTTGACCATCGTTCCGATCTGCTCACGTGTCAGTTCCCCGATAAGCCGGCGGGGCTTGATATTCGGGAACCGCGCCTCGATACCCCGCCAACGCTCCGCCACGAACGGCAGTTCAAGCAACTGATCGATATCGAGCAATCCCGCCCGTATCCCGTCATCAATATCATGATTATCATAGGCGATGTCGTCGCTAATCGCCGCAATTTGCGCTTCAAGCGAAGGCCAGTTTCGCAAATCTAGGTTGTGCTTTGTATCCACTTCTCCAAGCGCCCAACCCGGGTTTTCAACCGGCCCATTATGTTTCGCCAGCCCTTCCAATAACTCCCAACTTAAATTGAGTCCGGGCAATGCTGGGTATGGAGATTCCAGTTCCGTCAATGTCCGAAGCGTTTGGGCATTATGATCGAAACCGCCATAAGGCTTCATCGATTGCTCCAGTGCATCTTCACCCGCATGGCCAAAGGGTGGATGACCGATGTCATGTGCAAGGCACAGGGCTTCGGTCAGATCCTCGTTCAACCCCAGCGCCCTGGCGATCGTGCGACCGATTTGCGCGACTTCCAGACTGTGGGTCAGACGGACGCGATAATGGTCGCCATCGGGCGAAATGAATACCTGCGTCTTGTGGCGTAACCGCCGGAAAGCAATGGAATGGATGATGCGGTCACGATCCCGTTGATAAATATCGCGGGGTCCGCGAATATTCTTCTCCGGTTCCGGATAAAAGCGGCCCAGACTATTTTCCGGAAAGCAGGCATAAGGGGCGAGTGATGGCATGTGCGGCTTATGCCGATTACCAATTGTCACTACCAGACGTTATTTTCCTTTTAAGGCTGTCACTACAACGCCATTTTCGCTTTTCCACATAAAGCTGTTTCCACCTGCTTTTTTGAAATCAGCCTCCCACTTTTTTGCCAGTTTCTGATCGGCAAAGGGGCCGACCAACAAGCGACTCGTTTTGCCCCAGGCGGATGTCCAACCGGAGGTTGATTTGAACAGCTCAGGATTCTTTTTCGTCCATTTGCGGTAGTCGAATCCCAAAGCATTCGCGTCACCTGTCGCAATCTGGACCCAAAACCGGGCTGGATTTGCCGCCGCTATTTTCAGTTTTGCCGCAACTTTCGGATCGACTTTCGCTGTTTTGGCTGCGTCTTCTGTCGTCGCAGTCTTGGGCAATGCTGGTTTTATTTTGGTCAGATCAACGGCAAAGGCCGAGGGCTTTTGCTCGCTTTCCGGTATTTCAATTGCACCTACAACAGCCCCAAGGTCAAACGATGATGCCGTAGGCACGGTCGATGGCGCTTGGTCAGGGGCTTGATTTGCAATCGTAATTGGCGAAGCAGACGTGACCGGGGCTTGCGAAACCGGGGCGTCCAAAGCAACCGATTTGGTTGGGCTGGGCGCTGGGGGTTGAACCTCAGATATGGATGAAGGTTGCACAACCAGTTTGGTCGGCGTCGGCAAAGTCTTGGCCTGCGGCGCGACGTCCTGGACCGGCAATTCGACCTTTTGTAAAGGTCGCGCTGTTTCAGGCGGGGGCAAGGTGCCAATGTTGGCATTACTGATCTTTAAAGAAGTTGCTTCTTCAACTTTTGCGCGCGCTGTTTCAGTACCTAGCCTTGAATTATCCGTCTTAGGCAGTTTATTTGCCTCGGGAATATTGGCGACAATGGCCTTAACCTGCTCCTGATCCCTTAATTTTCGATCACGCCGATTTTCGGCAGGCTTGGCTTTTTCTGAAGAGGCTGGCACCGCGGCCTTGGTGCCGAAAGGATCGCCGGAAGGAATGAGTCTGTTGACAGTTGATGTGGATTGGACCGCAGGAGTATTCGAAGCGACCTTGCGAACCTGTTCACTATCCCTGCCAACATTCTGGCTGGCCGGGAAATGCCCTAAATGGATTGCTGCGGCTTGCTGTGCCCCCGTCAAATTGGGCATAAGTCGAAGATAGCGCTCCATCCGCTGCGCCGATGATGCGTCCATAAAGCCTTGTGTTACTTGGGTAGACTCACGAAAGTTCCCGCGTGCAGCAAGCATGAATGCCCGGGCACGCCAAGCGGCAGGATCATTTTTTTGCAACAACGGAACCAACAATCCGTCGGCTTCAATCCCTCGTCCGGCCAACGACAATGATATTGCATGACGGACAATGAGTTCGTCCGAATTCGAGGCCAATCGCGCCAATCTATAGTCTTGGTCTGCTCTGTCAAAATTACCCAAAAGATCAAAAGCGAGCGCCCTGTCGGCGGCGACCACCCTCTCGCTGACGCCCAAGCGGACAGCGTCATCGAACAATCGTAAAGCCTCGAAGGGATTTTCGGCACGCACAGTGGCGGCGGCCAGCCCTGCTATGATCCGGCCATTATTCGGACGCAAGGTATTCGCTTGGGTGAAAAAATTCGAAGCAGCATTTGCGTCGCCCAACTTAAGCGAAGCATTGCCCGCATCAGCCAAAGCATCTGCATCATTCGGGTTCAGCGAGATACGACGAATCGCGGCGCGCAATTCCACCGCTCCTGCTGGTTCGACGACGGTCGGCTGGACCACCACAGATTCAGGCGCCTCCGCTGCATCATGGACATGATCGTCCGCAGGCTGGGCGTTGGCCGCATCAGTTGTCAAAAGAACAGAAATCGCAAGGACCACACGTAACATTGTCACATTCATGCGCCTCTCATGGTGTGAAAAGACACTGAAGCAAAGCAAGACTATGGCTTGCTTCGTTCAGTGGTTGCATAAAAAAGACGGAATGACTGTGCTTAGTTGTTGCTTTGCCGGTCAAGAAAACGTGGAATGTTAAGGCCACCGGCCGTTCCTTCGACCTTTGCCGCATCCTCTTCTTCATCAGAACGCGTCAGCCCGCGTGACAGGTTTGACATCCGCTCGAACAAAGTTCCACCTGTCGAAATTCGTGGCGCCGGTTTTTCAGGGGCAGGCGATACATCTGCGGCCGACGAATAATCAATTGGCATAGCGTCGGCTGGAGAATCGACCACGTCCGCATCACCAAGTACAAGCAAATCTTCGTCTTCATCGGCTTCATCAGCCGAGGTTGAAAGTGATTCTTGCGTATCGACAGAAGCCAAATCTTCATATTCAGCATCAGCAACATGGTCGCGGTTCAATTCAAAACTGCTGTCCACAGTTTCTGCGACAACGGCAACACTTTCCTCGATCGCAATGTCAACATTCGCATCAACCGCAGGTTCAGGCTCTACCACCGGATGGGCAGGGCGGCTGAAGGCGAAGGGGCGCGTTGCGTGTGCACTGGGCGCTACGGCTGAGCCGTCATTGTCTATTCCGGTGGCAACCACCGACACACGGATTTTGCCATTCAGATTTTCGTTAAATGCCGAGCCCCAGATGATATTTGCATCGGGATCAACCAATTCGCGAATGTGATTGGCCGCCTCGTCAACTTCCATAAGGCGCATATCTTCGCCCCCTGTGATGGAAACGATAACGCCTTTCGCACCCTGCATGGAAACGCCGTCGAGCAGCGGATTGGCAATTGCCTTTTCCGCAGCCTCCAATGCACGGCCGTCGCCTTCGGCTTCGCCTGTGCCCATCATGGCCTTACCCATTTCGTGCATAACGGAACGAACGTCGGCAAAATCAAGGTTGATGAGACCTGGCATGACCATGAGGTCGGTTATTCCGCGAACGCCCTGTTGAAGTACTTCATCAGCAAGCAGAAATGCCTCTTTGAAAGTGGTATTCGGATTGGCAACGAGGAACAGATTCTGGTTCGGAATGACAATCAAGGTGTCGACATGCTGCTGCAATTCGGTGATGCCCGAATCTGCAGAGCGCATCCGCCGGGAACCTTCAAACAGGAACGGCTTGGTGACGACACCTACTGTCAATATATTCATCTCACGCGCAGCTTTGGCAATGACCGGCGCAGCACCTGTACCGGTACCGCCACCCATGCCGGCAGCGATAAAGCACATATGGCATCCCGCCAACGCGGCCTTGACCTGCTCAATCGTCTCTTCTGCCGCAGCACGCCCGACTTCGGGACGCGAACCAGCGCCCAGACCCTGCGTGATATCGGGCCCCAGCTGAATGCGATATTCCGCCGGAGATGCATTAAGCGCCTGGGCGTCGGTATTGGCGACGACGAAATCGACGCCCTCAACCTTTGCCCCGATCATGTTTGCGACAGCATTACCGCCTGCACCGCCGATACCAATAACCGCGATCTTCGGCTTTAATTCATCAACCACGGGTGGACCGATATTGATGCTCATGACTTTATCCCCCTAGCCTTGATTGGCTTGTTAGAAATTTTCATGCTTCTGACACAAAACAAAACCACACACACTCGAAAATTAACCTTTTTGCACAGCTTTCTGTTAAAAGTTCTCTCGAATGGCCCGTTTTATCCGTTCAAATAGATTCGGCATACCGCCTACCATGTGCTCGCCATGCAATTCATAGCCCGATTTTAGGTCGACACGGTCAAATGCCGCGTATTGGATCAAGCCAACCAACGTCGAAAAAGCAGGGCCGGAATGCGCTTCGGGAATACCGCTAAGGCCTGAAGGTTTTCCGATACGGACTGTGCGACCCAGCGCTCCTTGCATATGTTCGGCAATCCCTTTCAGTTCCGCTCCGCCACCTGTCAAAACGATCTGGTGGCTTGAAGGACCGGAAAACCCCAACGCTTTCAATGCGCGGCCAATTTCGCCAACAATACCGTCAACCCTCTGGCACACGACGGCGTTTAACTGCGCCTTGGTGATTTTAGATGCATGGGCTGCGGCTTCATTGCCGTTTTCATCTGGACCGACGTCAAGAATTTCCTGATGATCGCGCGGGCTGGTGAGTGCGGACCCATGAAAACACTTCAACCGCTCCGCCTGTGCGCGCCGGATGCCAAAAGCGGAGGCAATATCATCGGTGATATCGGAAGCACCTTTTTGTATAGTCTCCAAACCGACTAGCATTCCGCCAATAAATACAGAAACGTTTGTTATCGAAGCCCCAAACTCGACCAATGCGACACCAAGCTCCCGCTCTTCCGAAGTCAGGCACGCAAATCCGGTCGCTATAGGCGCAACAACAATTGCCTCGACATCCAGATGCGCCGCACGAACAGTCATATCAATATTTCTGACGGGGGATTGGTCCGCTAGAACGACATGTATATCCACGCCTAATCTATCGGCATGCAAACCTACGGGATTTGCAACACCGCCAACACCATCCAGCGCATATAGAGTTGGCTGGATATGAAGCGGCATCTTGCCACCTGTCTGAATATTGGCTCTTCCCGCCTGTAAAAGCTGGTCCACATCATCTTGTGTGATGCGGTCACCACCTAATTCGATTTCAACTGGCGCCAGCAGGCTGTCGAGACCGCCAGACGACATACCTACCCACACACGCTCAATATTGATGCCAGCTATGCGCTCAGCTTGCTCGACGGCATGACGAACCGACAATTCCGCTTGCTCGATATCGGCAATACAGCCGCGTGTGACACCACGGCTTTCTCTTTGTCCCGTTCCAAGAACCAATAGCTCGCCGCTATCAGTTTGTCCGGCAATAAGCGCCGATACTTTCGACGAGCCGATATCAATTGCCGATATCAATTTTTCAACACGAGCCGCCTTCATGCTTGTGTTCCACCATTTTTGGATGCGGCACCACTGGTTTCTGCCTTAGTCGGCTCCGATTTTGGAACTTTACGGAAATAGGCACGTTCAGGGTCACGGAGGTCAAAATGGATGATATCGCGCCCCAGTAATCTGTGAATCCCATCCATGCGGGCAAAATTCAATAAAGCCTCGGCCGCAGCTTTTTCCCCTTCGGGCAAAGCTAGTGTTTCGCCGCTTTTGAAGCGCAAGTCCCACCGGCGATTACCGATCCAGCTTGCGCCTGTTACTTGTGATTTCAAGGCGCTTGCCTTGTCTAACAAAATGTTCAAAGCGACCGTATGTCGGTTGGCATCCGCGCCTTCCAGTATCGGCAGATCCCCCCCCTCATCAGGATGGACATTTTGCAATATCGCACCCTGCGCGTCGATCAGCGAAAATTTCCCATCATGTCGCCATATTGCGGCCGGTGTCCGCTCGACAATTTCGACGGCTAAGGTGTCAGGCAATCGGCGCGAAACTCGGGCGTCTTTTATCCAGCCATATTGCATCAAGTCTGCACGCACCTTGTCGATATCGACAAGTGGCATTGCCCTATCTTTTTCGGCCAAAACCAGATCATAAACCTTCAACTGGTCAACCCGCTCCATGCCGGTAACTTCAACCCGCTGCACCTGAAAACCAGCCCGCGCGGCCAGTTCCGAATATTGGAGATATGCTGCTGTTGTAAGGCCGGTCCATTGGGCAGCGGCAAATGCCAATATTGTAAGTGCTGCGATAATTAGCCATGTTGCTGCGCGCTGAATATCGGCTTCGGAAAATGGCAACGCCCGAAATGCACGATCAATTACCGAAACCTGTTGCACTTTTTGCCGAGGCCTTGGTGACTTCGCGTTACGTTTCTTATTTGTATTTCGAGTATTAGTGGCCATTATGCCAACGCCTCTTTAACGATCATGTCGACCAATTGTTCATAACTGATTCCAACATATTTTGCTTGCTCGGGTACTAGGCTAAGCGGGGTCATTCCGGGCTGTGTATTGGTTTCCAGCACAAAAATGCCCTCAAGGCCCAGTTCATCATCCCAGCGAAAATCAGTACGCGACGCGCCTTTGCACCCCAATAGCCTATGCGCTTTCAAGGCAATATCCAGCATCATCTGCGCCACATTTTTGGGTATTTCAGCCGGGCACACATGCTCGGTCAGGCCATCGGTATACTTTGCATCGAAATCGTAGAAGCCGCTCTTAGGTTTCAATTCTGTAACGCAAAGGGCTTTGTCGCCCAAGACCGCCACTGTCAGTTCGCGGCCTTTAATAAAAGGTTCAGCGAGTAATGATTCAAATTCCTGCCAAGGCCCAGTCGAATCCCGCGATATCGGGTAACCATAATTGCTGTCCGTCTTGACAATCGCAACGCCGACCGAGCTACCTTCGTTGACTGGTTTCAATACATATGGCCGCGGCAATGGATCGCCGGAATACAGGCTTTCACTGGCAACCATCGTTCCTTTGGGCATGGGAATTCCGGCTGGCACCAGTCGCTGTTTTGTAAGCTCCTTGTCGATGGCGATCACCGACGTTACCATACCGCTATGGGTGTATTTGATGCCCATCAAGTCCAGCATTCCCTGCACGCTGCCGTCTTCGCCGGGCACACCGTGCAATGCATTGAACACGACATCGGGGCGCAAGGCGGTTAAAACCTGCGCGACATTGCGATCCATATCGATGCGGCTGACCTTATATCCGCATTTTTCCAAGGCATCGGCAACGCCATTTCCGCTCATCAAAGACACGGGCCGTTCGTTCGACCATCCGCCCATCAGAACCGCTACATGGATCAGCGCGCTCATTTCGACACACCAATACGCTGAATTTCCCATTGCAGATCAATGCCCGATTTTGCCTTTACCCGGCGGCGGACTTCTTCACCCAATTCTTCGATATCGGCGCTGGTCGCATCGCCTGTGTTAATCAAGAAATTGGTGTGCTTTTCCGAAACCTGCGCGCCGCCGATTTGCAAACCACGACATCCTGCTTCATCGACCAATTGCCAAGCCTTTTGCCCATCAGGATTTTTGAAGGTCGAACCACCGGTTTTGGAACGAAGCGGCTGCGATGCTTCGCGTGATTCTGAAATACGGTCCATTTCTGCCTGAATATCCGCAGCAACACCGGGCCTGCCTTTAAACCGTGCTGCTACAACGATTGCGCCTTGCGGCAGTTCGGAATGACGATAGCTATAATGCAGGTCTTCGACATTAAGCGTGGCAAGGCTGCCGTCGCGCATCACCACGTCGCAATCGACCAGTATATCCTTCACCTCGCCGCCATAAGCGCCGCCGTTCATCCGGACAAAACCGCCTACCGTTCCGGGAATGGAGCGCAGGAATTCCAGACCGGCAATGTTATTGTCCCGCGCAGTCGATGAAACCAATATGCCCGATGCACCCGCTTCGCATTCAAGAATGAGTTCATCACGCAAGGCAACTTTTGCGAATGCCTTGCCCAAACGAACAACGACACCCTTCACTCCGCCATCCCTGATGATCAGGTTTGAGCCGAGGCCAAGCGCCATGACCGGAATTGCAAGATCAAGCTCGCGCAAAAAGCCCTGCAGGTCGGCGCTGTCCTTTGGTTCGAACAACCATTCGCACGTTCCGCCGGATTTGAACCAGACCAACGGAGCCAGCGCAGCATGTGGCGTCAGTTTGCCCTGAACCCTGGGGATGGCGACGACGGTCATCCGCGCGCGGCCGCTATGGCGTCGGCCAGACCCGCTGCCCATTTCGTGATGTCACCCGCCCCCAGGCAGACCACCATATCCTTGTCCTGCACGATTTCGGCCAGTTTCTGTGCAAGATCCGCCGCATCGGTAACGATTGCTGCGGAACGATGTCCGCGCGCCTTGATGCCGTTGACCAGTGCTTCTGAATCGATGCCCTCTATCGGTGCTTCTCCAGCGGCATAAACCGGAGAAATGAAGACCACATCGGCGTCGTTGAACGCCTGCTGGAAATCTTCCATATGGTCGCGCAGTCTGGAAAACCGGTGCGGTTGCGCAACTGCAATCACCTTGCCTTGGGCACCTTCGCGTGCCGCCGATAACACCGCCCGGATTTCAACCGGATGATGTCCATAATCGTCAATGATCGTGACGCCGCCGACCTCACCGACTTTCGTAAAGCGCCGCTTAACGCCGCCGAATTTATCGAAGCCATGGGCGACGGCACTGTCGTCCATCCCCATTTCGAGGCCAACCGCGACTGCGGCCAATGCGTTCTGCACATTGTGCCGTCCAGGCATGGGCAATTCGATCCCGGTGATCGTGCGTTGTGATCCGTCGCGCGAACGGATGACCACGTCAAACCGATTGCCGCCGGGAAAGGGCGTAACATTTTCCCCGCGAATGTCTGCCTGCGCGGAAAAGCCATAAGTTATGATCCTGCGATCACGGATTTTCGGCAAGATCGCCTGCACTTCAGGGTGGTCGAGACACATGATTGCCGCACCATAAAAGGGTACATTTTCGACAAATTCGACAAAGGCGTCTTTGATGGCGTCAAAACCGCCATAATGGTCGAGATGTTCCGGATCGATATTGGTGACCACTGCAATTGTGCCGTCGAGCCGCAAAAAGCTGCCGTCGCTCTCGTCCGCTTCGACCACCATCCAGTCGCTTGCCCCAAGACGGGCGTTTGAGCCGTAGCTGTTGATGATACCACCGTTGATAACGGTCGGGTCTATGCCGCCGTGATCGAGCATGGCCGCAATCAGGGAAGTTGTCGTCGTCTTCCCGTGGGTCCCCGCCACGGCGACTGTATTTTTGAGCCGCATCAGTTCGGCAAGCATTTCGGCACGACGCACTAACGGTATCCGGCGCTCCAAAGCTGCGTCGCGCTCCGGATTACCGGCCTTAACAGCGGTCGAAGTCACGACCACAGCCGCATCACCCAAATTATCGGCGCTGTGGCCGATCATCACTTTGATGCCCAGTTTTCGGAGGCCATCGATAACATAGCTATCGGCTATATCTGATCCTTGAACCGTATAGCCAAGGTTGTGCATTACTTCAGCAATGCCTGACATACCGATACCGCCAATACCTACGAAATGGATTGTGCCAATGTCGTTTGGAACACCCTTCATTGTGCAGTATCCTTGGCGAGTGCAGGCGACGGCGCGAACGCCGACGTCTGTTCGGCCTTAGACTTGATGGTATGCATGATCGGCGCTTTACCAAATGATTCGACCAGGTCAGCCAAGTCTGAAACTGCCTGTGGTCGTCCGCAAGATTTCGCCGCTTTTGCCGCATTTTCCAATGCACCCGGTTCCAGTGCTATTTTCTGGATTTGTTTTGCTAGTTCCACCGGTGTAAAACCGGCTTGTGCAATTGCGCGTGCGCCACCTGCGTGCACCATTTCTTTAACATTATAGCTTTGATGATTATCGGTCGCACTAGGTAACGGCACCAAAATCGCCGGACGACCCGCACAAGTCAATTCGCCAATGGTCGATGCCCCCGCCCGTGATATCACCAGATGCGCCCACCCCAACCGCGCGGGCAGGTCTGGCAAATAAGTGGCGAGTTCTGCCGGAATGTGATGGGTGGCATAAGCTTGACGTACGGTTTCGATATCTTCGGCGCGGCATTGCTGCGTTACCTGAAGGCGGCGGCGCAGGTTCAGCGGTAGACGGGCAAGGCCATCGGGTACTACCTCTGACAATATTGTCGCCCCTTGGCTACCGCCTGTTACCAGTACGCGGAAGATGCCATCGGCCGACATCGGGGGATATGGCTGATCGCGCAACGCCAAAACCTCTTCGCGCACTGGGTTGCCGATCAGATGAACTTTTTCCTGATAGCGCGGTGATAGGCGCAAAATGTCGGGGTAAGAAGTAGCAATGGCGTTGACTTGACGCGCGGTAAAGCGATTGACGCGACCTAGAACGGCATTTTGTTCGTGAATTATCGTTGGTATTTTTTCCGCAAACGCACCCAACAACGCGGGAAATGCTGGATAGCCGCCAAAACCGATGACTGCGCTGGGTTCAAAGCTGTCATAAAGACGGCGCGCCATGAGCCGTCCTTCGGCTATAGCCCGAACACCGGGAAGCCAACTTCCGGGGCTTTTCGTAATTCGGCCAGCGGGCAATAAATGTGTCGCAATCTTGTCCGGTACACCCGGTATTTTTGCGCCACGTTCATCGGTTATCAGGGCGACATGGTGGCCGCGATTCAGTAATTCCTGCCCCAAAGCGAACGCCGGGATCAAGTGACCGCCAGTACCGCCAGCAGCGAGGACATAATGCCGTGAAATACTCATGGCATCTGTCCCTTCACCATATAGGCCGAACGGTCAAGATACGGGTTGCGCTTCGTCAGTGCCAGTATGAGACCGCAAGTTATCGACAAAGCCAAAATCGATGAGCCACCATAGCTAATGAACGGCAATGTCATGCCTTTCGACGGAAAGACGCCCAAATTGACCGCCATATTTATCATCGCCTGCCCACAGAATTGGGCACCCAGTCCGGTCACTGCAAGGACAATGAATTGATCTTTCTCATCAAGTAGCCGAATTATAATACGCACCAGAATCGCAAAATATAATAAAGCAATAACCATGCACGCCATTAGCCCGAATTCTTCGCCGATAACCGAGAATATATAATCGGTATGCCCTTCGGGTAACGTATACTTCTTTGTACCCAACCCGGGCCCCACGCCAATAAACCCACCGCTGGTCAAGGTAGCCAAAGCCATTTTATCGTGGGTCAAGCCTTCCGTCCCAAAAATCCATGCATCGATTCGCTGTGTTGCGACGGGGTAAAAATTATAGGCAAGGACCAAGCCAACAGCGCCACCAATCACCATCGCCCACATGCGTGATGCGGAAACGCCTGATACCATCATCAAGGCAAACCATGTGCCTGCAAACAAGATTGTCTGGCCCAAATCGGGCTGCGCCATCAGGAAAATGCAGACCAGACCGGTTCCGATACTGCTCAGCAATCGTACAGGAAGACTTGGGTCTTTTAACCGCCAACTAATGACCCAAGCCATTGTCACCGCAAAAAAAGGCTTCAGAAATTCGGACGGCTGAAGTCCGGCTGCGCCGGTTCCGACCCATCTTTGCGAACCATTCACTTCCCGACCGATCACAGGCACCAAGGCAAGCAAAACAAAAAAGATGCAGAAACCGATAACCGCGAACCGGCGGGCCTGTTCGCGCGGGTACATTGATACGACCAGCATCAACGGGACACCGACGACAACCCACATCAACTGACGATAAAAGAAGTATAGCGAATTAAGCTGGGTCGTGGACGATGATAGACGTTGCGCCCCGGCGGGCGATGCGGCTGCGACTGACAAAAGGCCAATCGCGATGAGCACCATCATCAACGCAAGAAGAACGCGGTCCAATTCCCAGAACCACACACCTATCGGAGAACGGTCGCCACGCCCCAGACGATTTGCAAAACCGATTTTGCCCGTTTTGGCGGCAAGTACCCAAGGAACCTCGCTCCGGTCTCCGTTCATAACGCCTCTACAATCGCTTTGAACGCGTCGCCACGCGCTTCGAAGTCTTTGAATTGATCAAACGACGCACACGCAGGTGACAACATGATAACATCGCCGGCCTGCGCTTGAGCCGCAGCCGAATGGACCGCGGCGCCCATCATTTCGCTGCTTTCCACTGGAACATACGGCGCCAGTAATTTTGTAAACAACGGACCGGCCTCTCCTATGGTGTAGGCTTTGACAACATGACCGAAATTGGGGATGCATTCATCAAGATTTTCGCTTTTCGCCAACCCGCCGACTATCCAATGAATACGGGGATAAGCCGCCAATGCAGGTGCGGTCGACGCCGCATTTGTGGCCTTGCTGTCGTTGACAAACAAAACTCCATTCCGCTCCGTCACCACTTCCATACGATGGGCCAAGCCCTTGAAACTGCGCAAGGCTGCTCGACATTGTTGTTCGGTTAAACCAAGTGCTTCCGCAATCGCAACGGCAACCGCGACATTTTGCAGATTATGCGGCCCTTGTAGCGATGGCCATTCCAACTGGCCGGACAGCCTATCAGGATTTGCCAAATGGACAAAATCCCTTCCCCTTTGTGCGGCGACTTCGTCGTAAATTCGGGCCGTATCTTCATCACCCTTACCAAAAATCGAATGTTGCTTGGCAGTTTGCATTTCAAACAAACGCGCCTTCGATCGAATGTAGGCCTCATATCCATCATATCGATCCAGATGGTCTGGCGACAGATTGATAAGCGCGGCGGCGTCACAGGCAAGGCTACGGGTGATGTCAATCTGGTAACTTGACAGTTCAAGAACATATACGCCACCCGCAGGAAGCGGTGCCTGTGACAAAATTGGCAGACCGATATTACCACCCATCCGCACAGGCAGTGCAGCGCTTTTCAAAAGATGGTGTACCAGCGCAGTGGTCGTCGATTTACCGTTCGTTCCGGTAATCCCTACAACGCGATGTGGGGGCAAATCCGCCCGAGCCATTGCAAACAATTCGATATCGCCGATTAACGGAATACCTTCCGAACGCGCCTTATCCGCAATGGGATGACTGTTGACCGGCACGCCGGGTGACACGACGATCCCCGCATATCCCGACAAATCTGCATCCAAAGGATCGGAAATTTTTGCAATATCCGCAACCTTGGCGCGTGCGCCTTCATCATTGTCCCACGCCAGAATTTCCGCACCACCTGCAGCAAGCGAACGCGCCGCAGCAAGGCCCGAGCGTGCGAGGCCCAACAGAGCAAATTTGCGGTTTCTAAAGGCCGGACTGGTAATCATCTGAGCTTGAGGGTTGATAGACCCGCAAGCGCCAGAACGAAAGCCACAATCCAGAATCGGATGACAACAGTAGGCTCTGACCAGCCAAGCTGTTCGAAATGATGATGAATAGGCGCCATGCGGAAAATGCGCTTACCGGTGCGCTTGAACCAAAATACCTGAATAATTACCGAAAGGGCTTCGACAACAAATAATCCGCCGATAATGGCAAGCACAAATTCGTGATGCGCTACAACCGCAATTGCGCCGAGCGTACCACCGAGTGCAAGACTTCCGGTGTCGCCCATGAATACTGCTGCCGGTGGGGCGTTAAACCACAGAAAAGCGAGACCTGCGCCGACAATAGCGCCACACAGCATCGCCAAATCACCTGCGCCCAGGTAAAAGGGAATGCCAAGATAGGCGGCATATTTGGCGTTACCCACCATGTACACAATCAGCATGAAAGCGATGGAGGCAATAATCACTGGCATGGTTGCCAAACCGTCCAGGCCATCGGTCAGGTTAACGGCATTACCGAAGGCCACGATAACAAAAGCCCCGAACGGTACATACCACCAGCCCAGATCAAGCACCGGACCATTTACAAAGGGCAGATAAAGCATACCGCCAGACTGCCAAACGATCAAAGACACCGCGACCCCGGCAATCGCAAATTCAAGAAGCAAGCGCACTTTGCCCGAGATGCCTTTGTGACTGCGCTTTTTCACTTTGTCATAATCGTCCATGAACCCGACAATGCCAAAGCCCGCCATCACCAACAGACACGCCCACACATATATGTTTTCCAAATTCATCCATAAAAGCATCGATGTAGAGATCGCAATCAGGATCATCAGGCCGCCCATCGTCGGCGTTCCTACCTTTGCCAGATGCGTTTGTGGCCCATCGCTGCGAATGGGTTGTCCCTTTCCCTGACGGACGCGCAGCATCCCGATGAATTTAGGTCCGATCAGCAAGCCGATGACGAGCGCCGTTGCAACGGTAGCCCCCGAACGGAAACTTAAATAACGCAACAGGTTCAGGATACCGGGAAACCCTAGATATTCTGCCAATAAATAAAGCATTAGCTTTTCCCACCCACCAAGCCGCTGACAATGGCCGAAAGTCCCATGCTATTGGAACCTTTGACCAGAACCGTATCGGAAACACGTAATTCGCTATTAAGAAGCTCAAGCGCTTCAAGTGCAGAGGCGCAATGCGCGATTTCTTGAACACCGTCGACCCCTGCACGCAACTTCTCGGCGAGAATTTGCATCTCTTCGCCGACCAAAATTGTAAAATCGACTTTTGCGGCGGCCAATGGTTCTGCAAGGGCCAAATGATATTCGGGGCTTTTAATACCCAATTCCTTCATTGTACCAAGCACTGCAATTTTGCGGCCATTAACTTTACCGAGTTCGGAAAGTGTGGCCGACATCGACGCAGGGTTCGCGTTGTAGCTTTCATCGATAAGCAACGCGGTTCCTTGTTGAACTGCAATCTGGTGCCTTGCACCTCGCCCCGCAAGCCCGCCCATTTCAGCCATTGCCAAGCCAGCGGCTGCAAGGTCGCCGCCAACGGCTTCGACCGCCGCTAGTACCGCCAAAGAATTCGATATCCAATGCTCCCCGGGTTGCGACAGACAATAACACATCGTCGCCCGGGACAATTTTGCGGTTATCAGCGTTTCTCCGCTTATTGTGGACACATGATCCAGCAATCGCACATCCGACTTTTCGGAAAAGCCAAAGCCAACAGTACTTTTCGCATATTTTCCTGCTGCTGCATTAAGGCGATCAAAATGCACATTATCGCGCGGGATAATTGCGACACCGTCGTCAGTCAGACCTTCAAAGACTTCTGCCTTGGCATCAGCAATACCACTTTCATCCTTGAAAAATTCAATATGCGCCGGGGCAATGGTAGTCACGATGGCGCAATGCGGACGAACGAGCGCCGTAAGTTCGCGCAGCTCGCCTGCATGGTTCATACCCATTTCAAAAACACCATATTCGGTATCGCGCGGCATTCGGGCCAAGCTGAGTGGAACGCCGACGTGATTATTGTAGCTTTTGACGGAACGATGCGCCTTGCCGCGGGAGGATCGATCCAGCGCCGCAAACAAAGCTTCTTTTGTTCCCGTCTTTCCAACCGATCCCGTGACCCCGACAACCCTGCCCTGCATTCGCACACGCGCCGCACGCCCCAAGGCTTGCAAAGCCTCGAACGTATCTGTCACCAGAATATGGGGGAAATCGACAGGTGCACTTACAATTGCCCCGGCGGCACCATTGGCGAATGCTTTTTCTATGAAAAGATGTCCGTCAGTAGCCTCGCCTTTTAACGCAAAAAACAAGTCGCCCTTGCCGATTTCACGCGAGTCAAACGCCACGCCGTCTGCATCAAAAGCGGCCGACGCAGTTCCGCCTGTCGCCGCCAACAATTCTGCATGATTCCAAAGCGGCATCACGCGGCGCATTCTCGCGCGACTTCGACGTCGTCGAACGGCATCACTCGATCCATGATGATCTGGCCTTGCTCATGCCCTTTGCCAGCGATCAGAACAATGTCGTCAGGCTCAGCATGTTCGATTGCAAATGCAATGGCGTAGCGGCGGTCACCAATTTCATGGGCGCCGGAAGCGCCAGCCATTATATCGGAACGTATCAAAGCCGGGTCTTCGTTGCGCGGATTGTCATCAGTGACTATCGCAATATCGGATTGAGCAACGGCGATGGAACCCATTTCCGGCCGCTTACCCTTGTCTCTATCGCCACCCGCCCCGAAAACCGTTATT
Source organism: Sphingorhabdus sp. (assembly GCF_041737645.1). GTDB lineage: Bacteria > Pseudomonadota > Alphaproteobacteria > Sphingomonadales > Sphingomonadaceae > Sphingorhabdus_B. The sequence goes on along the minus strand of NZ_JBGSRI010000038.1, from coordinate 100,685 downwards.
AACTTCCCTTTGGTATGGGGCCTCAACGCGGCAATAGCGGCGCTCAGCCCATCTGGTGTATGAGCATAATCGACATAAACAGGCGCGCCACTTTTGGTTATAACCGCCCGCTCCAGTCGTCCGCGCACAGGTTGCAAGCGGGCCAGATGGCCAAGCACATCCTCGACATCGCCGCCGCTGGCCATCACTATACCGGCCGCTACCAAAACATTGGCCGCTTGATAAGCTCCGATAAGCGGCAGCTTAACCTTGGTGACGTCTCCCTGAATCCGCAATTCAAGTGATTGCCCCAATTGAGTCGGTTGGCGGGATAATAATTGGATGCCTTTGCCTTTTTCGCCGACGGTGATGAGGCGTATTTCCCGCTTTTTTGCCCGCGCAATAACCTTATCAGACCATATATCGTCGGCCCAGATCACAGCTGTTCCATTATCGTCAACAACTTCATCGAATAGCCGCATCTTGACTTCGAAATAGTCTTCCATCGTGCCGTGATAATCGAGATGATCCCGGCTCAAATTGGTGAACGCTGCGACTGATACAGGTACCCCTTCACTGCGATATTGCGAAAGGCCGTGGCTCGAGGCTTCGAATATGGTGTGTGTTACACCTTCGCGCGCCAGACCTGACATGTTCGAAAGAAAGGTAACTATATCCGGCGTAGTCAGACCGGTCTTTGCCTGATCGGATGCCGTTGTTATTCCCAACGTTCCTATGGACGCGGCATGATGCCCTGCCATCCGCCACAATTGTCGTGTCAGTTCGGCGGTAGATGTTTTCCCGTTGGTGCCTGTGACCGCTGCTATGGATTGAGGAAAAGGCTGGAAATATTTGGCCGCCAATTGGGCAAATGCGCGGCGGGGCACTTCGTTTGCCACATGCACTGCGCCAATCACTTGCGCTTCAGGCCGCGCGACAATTGCTATCGCGCCTGCGGCAATAGCATCTTGAATAAAATCCTCGCCATTAAATGCCGCGCCTTGAAAAGCGCCAAAAACGGTTCCCGGCGCAATTTTTCGATGGTCAATGGCAAAACCGGTAACGGTTTGTTCGGCGGCTGCACCGTCCAGTTCGGTCAGCAATTGTCCCAGCCGCATTATTATTCTCCCTTTGCCTTCCACAATAAAGGCATCAGTTCGGATACATCAACATCGCGCTTCATATCGGGAATGATACCCAATAGCGGCCCGATCCGGGTAATCGTTTTCTGGACTACAGGCGCGGCGGTATATCCCGCCGTGCGCTGAAAACTTGCTTCGGCGGTCCCTTTAGGTTCGTCAAGCATTGCAAGAACAACATAGCGCGGATTATCCATCGGGAATGCAGCCGCAAAAGTAGCTACGACGAGGCTACGATTATATCCGCCCACACCGGGCTTTTCCGCCGAACCTGTCTTACCCCCGACACGATATCCCAAAGCATCGGCTTTCCGTCCGGTGCCATCCACCACAATCATCCGCATCAATTGACGCATCCGCGCGCTGGTCGCGGCTGAGAACACCCGCCTGCCTGGGATTTTAGCGTTAGCCTTTGTCTTGAACATGGTCGCGGGCCGGTAAATCCCGCCATTGACCATCGCGGCATAGCCACTCGCTAGATGTAGCGGGGTGACAGCGATACTATGCCCATAACCGACTGTCATATTGGTCAGGCGACCCCAGTTTTTGGGATAAATGGGCATCGCTTTTTCTGCCAGTTCAATGTCGGGGCGTATATTGAAATGCATCGTCCGCAACATGGCATCCATCCGCTTAGCGCCGAGATTGTCGGCAATTTGCGCGGTTACGACATTGGAGCTGTGGATCAACGATTCCGGCGTGTTAAGCCAGCGACCGGAAGGATGGGTATCCCGGATTTTGAACCCGCCAATCGCCAAAGGCTTGGTCGCGTCGTATCTAATCGACAAATCACGCACCGTACCCGCATCTAGCGCCGCCGCCACGGTCAATGGCTTAAATGTCGAACCGAGTTCGTAAACGCGGTTCGTTACATTGTTTGTTTGCCGAGAGATCGGATAGCGACCATTTACAATTGTTTCACCCAAATCGGGAATATTGGCGAAAACGGGGCGATTGGGGTTGAAGGTGGGGAGTGTTGCCATTGCCACCACCTCGCCAGTTGCAACATCAAGTACAATTCCAGCCGCACCTTTTGCACCGTTGGACCGCATCCCCGCCAGCAATTCGCTCTCCAAAGCCGCTTGCACCCGCACATCGAGTGCGAGATTGAGTGGCTTTGAGCGCGTTGCTGGATTTCGCAGATGATCGTTCATCACGCGCTCCATGCCCATAGCACCTTTCCCGTCGCGGTTTACGAAACCAAGAACATGGGCGGCCATATCATGCTGCGGATAAAGCCGGGTGGCTTCACGTGGGAATTCGATTGCGATTTCGCCCAAGTCGTGAACTTGTCGCACCTGCTCGGGCAAGGCCCGCTTACGCAGATAGCCAGGCTTATCAGCGATCAGTTTCGAATAAAATTCTGCGGCTGTCGTGTCGGGAAAAATTGCCGCAAGCTGGCTTGCCAGTTCTTTTCGGTCACCCAGTAACTGGTCAGGCTTTACCCAAATAGCGTAGCCATAGATGCTGCGCGCTAACGGGACACCATTTCTGTCCACAATATCCCCACGATCGGGAACATATTCGGTATTGGTAGCGCCATATGCACGCGTACTTTCGAATAAGGCCAAAGTGGCCAAACGCCCGATAAGCAAAAGAACAAACAAACCGAAGGCTGCCAGTAATAAAAGCAACCGCCAAAATCCAAGCGCCGCGAAGGGCGGGGTGCCGACCCCGCTTTTCCTTGTCGTTGTTCGGGCGGCCAATATTGTCATCGACCGTTGCGCTCCCCGTCAGCTTTTGCCGCGATATCGCGCATAAAATCATCTGACAGCAATTTTTCATCCATGCGCGCCAGGCGCTCGGTACGGCTCTGCTGCGCCTTTGGTTTTTCAATTGAAAGCACAGGCTTTTCGACTTCGGATTTTTCAAAATCAGGCTCAGGATCGAAAGCTGCAGCGGAACGTGTTCCGCCCCCTATTACACCCGAAGGGTGTTCGCCAACCGCGACCATTACGGGTTTTGCCTCGGGCATATCGGAACTCAAGCCGGCGAGCGCCGCCTCTCCATCAACAAATTGCGCCGCTGTTGGCGGGGCATAGCCATAAAGCAGTTCGTTCCATTCTTCGAGCTGCTGCAAGCTCGCCCTCGTGCGGATTTCCGCCTGAAGAAAGCTGATTTCGCGCTTTGTATCCAAGATCTGCCGGTCAACCGCGATCAGGTCGCTGTGCACCGCGGCGACGTTCAACGACAATGGATAAAGCAGGATAGCCACCATAAACACCAGCGCCAACCAGCCCAAATTTTTCAATCGTTTCATGGCGAGGCTCATGCTGCCAATCCTCCTTCTGCCCAAGCGGGCGCTGCTGTTCGGGTGGCAGATCGCAATGTGGCCGACCGTGCCCGCGGGTTTTGATTGATTTCGAATTCCGAAGGCCGAACCGCTTTTTCGGCTTTTTCAAAAGTGGATGCAGGGCCGGCACTTGCGACCACCGGTATGTGCCTAGACCCTGCACCCTCCGCGCCACTACGGCGGCGCAGAAACTGTTTGACGATCCGGTCTTCAAGGCTGTGAAAAGTCACCACAGCCAGACGACCGCCCGGCTTTAGCATCCTTTCGGCAGCCTCCAGCCCGTCCGTAAGTTCATCGAGTTCGCGATTTATGTGGATGCGTATCGCCTGAAAAGCGCGCGTCGCAGGATCTTTCGGCGCGCCCGGCTTATGCCCGACCGCTTTGCGGACAACGGCCGCCAATTGCGCCGTTGTCTCTATCGGACGCGCAGCAACAATGGCCCGTGCGATCCGGCGGGAACGATGATCTTCACCAAAACGATAAATGATATTGGCAATTTCGTCTTCATCGGCGTCATTTACAAAATCTGCTGCGGTCATGCCGTCTTGCGCCATACGCATGTCGAGCGGACCGTCCTTCTGGAACGAAAAGCCACGTTCGGCGCGATCTAGTTGCATGGATGACACACCGATATCGAGGACAACGCCATCGACTTCGGCGATGCCGTCAGCCAGCAGCACTTTGTCCAAATCTGAAAAGCAGGCCGAGTAAAGGCGCAAAGCACCTCCACTACGGCCTGCAAGGTCTGTACCTTCGGACAACGCGTCGGGATCACGGTCAAACGCGTAAACGCGTGCGCCGCCTGCCAGTATTGCCTGGCTATATCCTCCTGCACCAAAGGTACCGTCCACAATCTCTGATCCAGGGGTGATGGCCAGAGCGTGAATGACTTCATCCAGCAAAACGGGAATATGCGATGGCTGCGCGTTCATTTGTCGCGCTTCCCGGACTGGGAAAGCCAGTATATCAGCTCATCCTTGACCGCATTATAGCCATCAGGCGCTTCGGCAAGGAAGATGTCGGGATTCCAAAGCATGAAATGGGTAGTGGCGCCGAAGAAAAACGCGCGATCTTCGATTTTACCGAAATGCCGCAGCATCGGGGAAAGTACGAACCGGCCACTGGCTTCAAAGTTTGTTTCAAAAATTGAGGAAGCCGTAACCCCCGCCAGCTCGCGATCAAATTCCACGCCACGGCTTAATGCGCTCTGCCATTGCGCCTCGACATCTGCACGTAATTTCAAACGTTCAGCGCCACCAAATCCTATCAGGCAGGGATGCTTGGGATGGCGGGAAATGCAAACCGAGTTGACTCCGCTCGAAGCCTGAACGCTATCGCGTAACTCTGCAGGTATGGTCGCACGGCCTTTGGCGTCGACTGTCGACACCCCTGAACCTGCATAGACCACCAACGCTGACACGACTTCCACCCACCCTCAACTTCAGGGCGCAGATTAGCGATCACAGCGACAGGATATCGCCATGCGGACGTGCGAACGACCGAAAGAATCAAGAATCCACCCCTTGGATGACTGGGCATACCAAGGGATTTTATGGATGAAAAGAGGGAATTTATGGATCGCTTATCGAAACTAGGCATATATGTTTGTTTTTATTAGATAAATATAAATTTTCCTCTGTTTTTTCTTTCCCCGACTTCTAAATCCGGATGAAAATATTTTCGCATCATTTGTTCTTGCTTTCGGTTGCGTTTTGCAGGCTCGCAAGAAGGTCCATGACCCATTTCAAATTCGGGAATTCATCGGTTCCAGTTACTTTACGGACCCCCTGCCCCTCCCAATAAACCGTATCGAGCAGATCGGCATCAGCGACAAGCAACGCCCTGCCATTACCCACTTTGCAGTCCGCCAATATCCTTCGGTTCAAAATTTCGCAGGTCCCACCAACGCCACCGGCTCTTTCAAGCCATTCACCTGGAGTCTGCGTGCGAAGCGTTAATCCATTGACTTCAAACAAGACAACCTCCTGCTGTTCGGTCATGGGCAGAACAAGTTCCACGCCCCAATGCGAAAATAGGGGGGATAGCAAGCTGGTAAACAGTGGGCGTCGCTTGTCACCGATAGGATAGAGGCTCCCCCATTGCAGGGCCGGGTCGGCAAAGATCAAAAGCCGCCCACCCGAACGGACCCAATTGTCGAGAGTTAAAAGTTCTGCCGGGGTCAACGCCCGGGGTTGCGCCAAAACAAGCACATCAAATTTCTGCGTGCCCAAATTGTCAAAATTATCCAGCGGGGTGACGTCATACTGACGCTGTAAACGCACAAAAGCCGGGTGCGCTTTTGCACCCTTGGCCAGGTCCGCTTCGATGCCGCCTTCGCTCCATTGCAACGGTAAAGTGGTCATCAAACCGACAGCGGGTTTCATGCCGGTTTCTTCGGACTCGAAATACCGCATTGCCGACAGGAAAAAAATGAGCCCTAAAACGATCAATAGCCCGACCAACAACCGCTTTTGTGCACCCGCTGGCGCCAATTTGGATAGGTCGGGCAGTGACATTTACGGTGCGCGGCTGGGGACTTGTCTAATCGATTGTGCAGGTTCTTCTAAGGCTTTTTCAGCACCATCGTCTTTGGCGACAGGTGTCACGCCAAGTTCGGCAAGCGGCTCATCCGGTGGCGCCAAAGGATCAATTTCTGCTTTGGCGTTACCAGCGGCCACAGCGTCAGGTCCGGTTTGAACCCGATCCAGCACCATATTTGCTAGACTGACAAACAGAAGCACCACAACCAACCCGATCACCCCGACCTGAATGCGTTGCATGGCTGATTGGCGAGGTTCTACCATGAGCGATCCTTTTCGTGAGATTGTTCAACGAAGAGCTTCATATGGGAACGATCGTCTCAATTTTCCAGTTGCCAAGGCATTGGCGGCAGGTTTTTCGATTGCATCCAGTCCGGATTGTAAATCGTGGAGAGATAGCGAAAGCCGGTGTCACACAATATTGTAGCGATCCGTGCATCCGGTCCCAATTGTTTACCCAAGGCGACCGCTCCGGCTACGTTTATCCCGGACGATAACCCGAGGCATAGCCCTTCTTCGGACAGCAAGCGGCGAACCCAAAGCATCCCTTCTTCATCAGAAATGCGAAACTGTGTATCTATTGGCGCGCCTTCGAGATTGGCCGTGACCCGACCCTGGCCTATGCCTTCGGCAACCGAGCTACCTTCTGCACGCAGTTCACCGATGGCGTAATAATTATAGAGTGCAGCACCGTGCGGGTCGGTCAAAGCAATGGTCACATTGTTGTCTTTGGCCTTCAGTCCCATTCCAACGCCTGCAATGGTTCCGCCCGTTCCTGCAGCGCACGTGAACCCGTCTATCCGCCCGTCCATTTGAGCCCAAATCTCTTCGGCGGTGGTTTCGATATGTGCTTTACGGTTTGCAATATTATCAAATTGGTTCGCCCAAACTGCATTTTCGGTTTCTTCGGCAATCCTGCGGGATGTGTGGACGAAATGACCCGGATTCGAATATGGCGCCGCCGGAACGAGAACCAATTGCGCGCCCAATGCGCGCAGCGTGTCTTTCTTTTCCTGCGACTGGGTTTCAGGCATTACGATGATCGTTTTATACCCCAACGCATTGGCCACCAGTGCAAGGCCGATGCCGGTGTTACCGGCGGTCCCCTCGACAATTGTGCCGCCCGGCTTCAAAAACCCCTGCTGTTCAGCATCACGCACAATGAACAATGCAGCGCGATCTTTTACCGATGCACCGGGATTTACAAATTCACATTTGCCGAAAATGTCGCATCCCGCAGCTTCGCTTGGTCCGCGCAGCCGAACCAAGGGGGTGTTTCCGATAAGTTCAAGGGTGTTCGGTAAGCAAGTCATAATGGGGCTAGCTAAAGATCTTCAGGGACAACCGCAAGCGGCACTGTGGCCGAGTGGGCTTGGGAAAAAGGCGCGCGTATCATTTGGATGCAAACAATCGGCAAAATGGGTCGTTTCGTCGAATTCCGATTTTGTGTATTGTTATACTATAACATAGTGCGTATTCGTAAGTGGATTTTTCTCGTAAAATGGTATTTTTCAATGACTTTAACGCGCATCGCCTTTTATCCGGTAAGTTTGGCTGCCCTCTCTCTGGCACTTGCCGTCCCTGCGTTCGCACAACAAGACGCCGCTAACACCAGCGAAGACGATTTTCATACCGATAAAGAAATCGTAGTAACCGCACCTTATATCGAACGCCTCGATATCCTGTCCGGAACATCGGCCTTATCTGGCGAAAAATTGGCAGCCGAAACGCAAGGTCAGATCGGCGATATGCTCACACAAATTCCCGGTGTTTCGGCCACAAGCTTCTCACCCGGCGCTTCAAGGCCCGTTTTGCGTGGTTTCCAAGGCAATCGCGTCGCTGTTTTGACGGACGGTATCGGAAATATTGATGCTTCCAATACATCTGCCGACCATGCCGTAACAATTGACGCGCTGACAACCGAACGTATTGAAGTCCTGCGTGGCCCCGCTGTTCTTCTGTTCGGTGGACAGGCTGTGGGTGGCGCGGTCAATGTTATAGACAAGCGCATACCGCGCGCCGTCCCTGAAGAGCCCGTCCATGTGGATGCGTTGCTCGGATATTCGACGGTTTCAAAGGAATATTCAGGTGGCGCATCAATTGATGTTCCATTTTCGGATCGGTTTGTTGCCCATGTCGACGGCAGCTACCGCAAGTCAAAAGACCTGCGCATTGGTGGATATCTGCTATCGCCCGAACTGCGCAGCGAAGCTTTGACTGTAGCCGCCGACGAGGCAGCATTGGGCAATGTCGCAGAAGCTGCCAACGCCCGCGACTGGGCAGATTTCCGGGGCCGGCTGCCCAATAGTGGCGTCGAAACATTGTCCTTCGGCGCGGGTGGCGCGTTTATCGACGATGGTGGCAACCTTGGCATTTCATTCAATGTGTACGACACCGTTTACGGTATTCCCGAAAGACCGGAATTTACAGAACCAGTGGGTGGTGAGGTCAGCATAGATCTTCGCCAGTACCGTTTTGATCTTCGTGGTGAAGTGGAACTGGGCGAAGGGCTGTTCGACAAGGCGCGGATCCGTGCAGGCTATGCGGATTATGTCCATAAGGAACTCGAAGGTTCCGACGTAGGCACCACATTCTTCAGCGAAGCAATCGAAGCGAGATTTGAGCTGACGCAGAATAAGCGCGGTGGATGGCGCGGCGCCAGCGGCCTGCAATTTCAGACCCGCGATCTCGAAGCCGTTGGCGACGAAGCATTTTTGCCACCGACAAGATCAAACCAGCTGGGTCTGTTTACCCTGCAGGAATTTTCAACGGGCAATCTGGATGCCGAAATAGCCGTTCGATTTGACGATGCGCGGCTTGAAGCCCAGTCTTTAGGAATTGAAAGGAAATTCAATAATATATCTGCAGCATTTGGCATCGGATATAATATCGGCGACCTCAAAATTGGTAGCAATATCTCGCGCACGGGTCGCGCGCCATCTGTTGAGGAACTATATTCCGACGGACCTCATGTTGCCACACAATCTTACGAGGTAGGGGATCCTGCTTTACGCAGCGAGCGGAGCTGGAACGGCGAAATCTACGCACGCTATGATAGCACACGCTTCGACTTTACGACGACCCTGTATGCGAACCGGTTTAGCAGTTTCATCTTCGAAACCGATACCGGCAATATCGTCGATGACTTGCCCGAATTCGTCTATTTGCAACGCAAGGCGCGGGTTTGGGGCGTGGAGGCCGAAGCCAGCGCGCAGCTGGGCCACGCTGCGGGGTTCGATGTCGTTATAGATGGTGTCGCCGACTATACCCGCGCAACCATCGAAGGTCAGGGCCCTGCCCCGCGTATTCCGCCACTCCGCCTGCTGGGCGGAATTGAATTGCAAAGCGGTAATCTGGATCTGCGGGGTGAAGTCGAATGGACTGACAGCCAGAAACGAACGGCCAGCTTCGAAACACCGACTGATGGATTTAATATGGTCAATGCCGCCCTTACCTGGCGACCATTCGGAAGGGGAAAAAACATCAGTCTGATTGCGGCAGCAAACAATATATTCGATGTTGAAGCGAGGCGCGCCGCATCCTTCACCAAGGATTTTGTTGCACTTGCGGGACGTGATTTCCGTTTAACGGCGCGCTTCAGCTATTAATTTTACGTAAGCCTCTGTTCAGTTTGACAAGTGCAAAGCTTACGTCTGTCAACCAGGAGAAATTTCATGCGTAAAATAGCAACGGCAATCCTCATTTCTGCTTCAATTCTTTTATCGGCCTGCAACACCGTAAAGGGGCTTGGCGAAGATATTGAATCTGTTGGCGAAGCAGGTGACCGCGCTATTTGAACCTGGATTAAACCTTCGGCCGGGGCGGAACAAATGGCGTCGGTTCGAGTTGATTATGCTGGTCCCCAAACCAGGACATAAACAACCATGGAGGTTTCAATGCGTAAACTCGCAACTGTAATTCTATTATCGGCATCTTTATTCGCTGCGGCGTGCAACACTGTGCAAGGTGCGGGCGAAGACATTGAATCGGTTGGTAAAAAAGGTGAAGAAGTTATCAACTGACGCTTAAATGCGGATCACTCAGCGACGGCCTCGGATGCTTCCGGGGCCGTTTTTGCGCGGCCTCTATGGGTAATCCAGATTGCTATGATGGCCAATTCATACAAAATGCATAAAGGGATCGCGAGCAACAGTTGGGAAACAACGTCGGGCGGGGTCAGCACCGCTGCAATGGCGAACGCGCCGACAATCGCATAGCGCCGCCCACCCCTGAGCTGGGCAAGAGTAATAATCCCTGCCTTTTCAAGTAACATAAGCAATACGGGCAGTAAGAAAGAAATTCCGAAGCCGAAAATGAACTTCATCACGAAATTGAGATAATTATCGACGCCCGGTAGCGCCTCCTGCTCCACACCGCCCACATTACCGCCGAAACCAAGCAAATAATTCAGCGCCACCGGTATCGCCAAATAATAAGCCATCGCTGCGCCAAGTATGAATAACAACGGAGTGGCCAGCAAAAACGGCAAGAACGCACGCTTTTCCTGGGCATATAGGCCAGGCGCTACAAAGCGCCACAACTGGGTCGCAAATACCGGAAAAGAGAAAAAGGCAGCGGCAAAGAATGCTACCTTTATTTCCACAAAAAATGCTTCAAAAATAGCGGTATATATGAGTTTTGTCTGACCAGATGCCAACAATGGCTGTACCAGGAAACCGAAAATCGGTCGGGCGAAATAAATCGACACGCCAAATGTCACGGCAAGTGCCAAAAAGCTCCACAACAAACGGGTCCGTAGTTCGATCAGATGATCGAGTAAGGGCATCTTGCTCTCGTCAAGATCGCTCATGATTTAGATGGCGCTTCGACGTTTGCAGCGGGATTCATCGGCAATTCCGGTTGCGCGGGTGTAGGATCGTCACCGACAAGTTCGGAACGCGGGTCAGCCGGATGTTCACGCATGATGCGTTCATTTTCGGCTTTCCATTTTTTTTCGAGCTCTTCGAGTTCCGACTGTCGGACCATTTCATCGAAGCCGGACCGAAATTGTGCGGCAAAACCGCGCGCCTTGCCGACCCATTTGCCGACCACGCGCAACAATTTTGGTAGATCTTTTGGCCCGATGACAAGCAGCGCGACCAGCACGATAAGCAGAAATTCCGATGACGCGACGTCAAACATTCCAGACCCCCGGCAGCGAGGGCAAGATAAACGCCGATACCATCTGCCTTAACCTTGCGTCTTGTCAGTCTGCTTTTCAGCGTCGATAACTGTTGTCGCACCGATTTGCGGCGGCGCTTTGGGTGCTTCATCCTCTTCGGTCATGCCTTTTTTGAAGCTTTTAATGCCCTTGGCCACATCACCCATCATGTCGGAAAAACGGCCCTTGCCGAACAATAGCAGCACCAAAATGCCGACAATCAGCCAATGCCAGATGCTCAATCCACCCATTTCATACTCCTAACGGGGACGTCCCCGGCAAGGGCAGCAAATACTGCCTGTTCACGCTCATACAGCATTTAGTCATTGTCTTCGACAATTTCCAGTTCGCCATCACTTTCTTCGCCGAATTGCATATCACCCAGCGCCATATCGATAGGATCCAGCAGTCCAGCAGCCTTCAAATCATCAATACCCGGCAGATCTTTGCGTGAGGTTAACCCGAAATGCGTCAAAAACCCCGAAGTGGTTGCGTAAATCAATGGCCTTCCCGGTACTTCACGACGACCGGCCGGCCTGACCCAACCGGCTTCCATCAATACATCAAGCGTACCTTTGGAAATCTGCACGCCCCTTATAGCCTCAATTTCGGCGCGACTGACCGGTTCATGATACGCAATAATCGCGAGTGTTTCGACAGCGGCACGGCTGAGCTTGCGCGTTTCTTCACGTTCACGGCGTAGCAAATGGGCCAAATCCGCCGCAGTCTGGAAATGCCAGCTATTCCCGCGCTGCACCAGTTCGATGCCTCTCCCGCCATAGTGCTCACACAGCTTGTTTAACGCCGCCGGAACGTCAACAGTGTCCCCCACATAATTGCGGATATTTTCTGCCGTCATTGGATGCTCTGCGGCAAATAAGGTCGCCTCTACCGCACGGACATCGGGGTCAAGTTCGATCATCATGCTTTCAACCTTATCTTCAACGGGGCGAACATGGCATCTTGCTGTAAATCGATTGTGCCACGTTTTGCCAATTCCAGTGCCGCAACAAAGCTTGATGCCAACGCAGATTTTCGAAGTGCCGGCTCGGCATGATCTGGAAGAAACGATTCTATCGTGGTCCAATTTACCGCAAGGCCAATCATCGATGAAACGCGATCCAACGCCTCTTCCAGCGTCATAACGGCTCGTTTTTTGACCACATGGAATACTGGCTGGCTGCGGGCTTTGATTTGGCCATAAGCGGTTATCAGGTCGAAATAGTCACATTCCCATGCACGGGCTTTCACCACGCGCAACCCCTCGGGTAAAGCGCGCACAAACACATCGCGTCCCACCCGATCCCGTGCCATGAGCCGCGCACCGCTTTCCCGCATGGCATTCAATCGTTCCAGCCGAAGTTGCAGCCGCATCGCCAATTCTTCTGGTGACGGGTCGATTGTCGGGTCCTTTGGCAACAACAAGGACGACTTAAGGTACGCCAGCCAGGCAGCCATGACGAGATAATCCGCTGCTAGCTCCAGCTTGAGTGTTCGCGCCTGTTCGATAAAAACAAGATATTGCTCCACGAGCGCCAGAATTGAAATCGCACGCAAATCGACTTTTTGGTTGCGCGCCAAAGTCAAAAGGAGGTCAAGCGGCCCTTCCCATCCGTCGATATCAATCGTCAGCACATCTGCAGCACGCTCGTCCGCCTCGCGAAGCGTAATATCTTCTTCAAAAAGCCCGTCGGCGTTCATGCCGCACCGGTCGCCCCGTGTGTCAGCTTGGCGTCGGTATCTGCCAAAGCCAATAATCGATCCCGCTTATCCAGCAAAAACGCTAACCGGTCGGCATCAAACTTCATGTTTGAACCCGTCATCGCACGATCCAGCCGCGCCCGTGCTGCGTCAGTAATTTCCGGCAACCTTTCCGCAATCGCGACCATTTCGTCAAAGCGCCCCCAGCAATTCAAGGCAAGATCCAACCCGGCCGCCACGCAATTCGCCGCCCGCGTCGGCACATCGCCGGTAAGGGCGTTCATATCGAGGTCGTCGCTCATCAACAGGCCGTCAAAACCGATATTTTTCCGGATGATATGTCCAATAACGTAAGGCGACATCGTGGCGGTATTCTGGTCATCCCAAATGTCGTAAACGACATGGCCCGTCATCCCCATCGGGGCCTTGTTCAAGGTGCGGAAAGGTTCCAGATCCTGCTCCAATTCCTCTTCGCTCGCATACACATGCGGCAAATCATGGTGGGTATCGACGACCGACCTGCCTTGGCCGGGCATATGCTTGACCACGCCAATGACGCCGCCTGCGGCAAGTCCGTCGAGAATTGCCTGCCCCAATGCGGCGACCCGCATGGGATCGCTTCCCAGTGCCCGGTCACCGATCGCGGAGTGGGTGTCGGGGACGCGAACGTCGAGGACAGGCAGGCAATCGACGTTTATGCCGACCTCCGCCAATGTCAGCGCTATCGCTTCGGCATTGTTCCGCGCCGCTTCGATCGCCGTTAACGGGGCCAGATCATATAATGCGTCAAAGGCCCCGCCAGCCGGGAAATCGGGCCATTCCGGCGAACGCATCCGCGCTACTCTGCCGCCTTCCTGATCGATCAGGATCGGCACGTCTTCGCGTCCGTGCAACGCCCTGATACTGTCGGTAAGCGCAAGAAGTTGAAGCCGATTTTCGATATTCCGCTTGAATAATATGTAGCCCGCAGGTTCGACATCGCGAAACAGACGCAATTCTTCGTTCGTAAGTATCGGACCCGAAAGGCCAAAAATCACCGGCTTCATACCATCGTTGCTAAGCCGTCGGCGCGATCAGCGCAAGTTTCACACCAGCAGCTTGAACAGTTTAATTGTGCATAACCGGTCTACACACAGTACCGCGTATCAAGGCCAAGGGTCACTACCCTAACGAACGATGAGACAGTTTTCGCCCGCCGCCTTTAGCTTGGCACATAATTGCTGGGCTGCGGCGGCATTGGCGGTCACGGCCTGTAAGCGGAATATCTTGCGGCCACCTTCAACGCTTGCTTCGGCGATGCGTCGGTTGGTCCCCGACAGAAACCCAAAGCGTTTGCCAAATGCAGCCCACGCAGCTTCCGCCTTTGCGGTATCGCCAAATGCACCGAGTTGCACCATAACTGCGCCGGCGGGCGCTGCATTATTTGCTGCTGGTTTAACTGCGGGCGATGACGCCACAGCCAATTTGGGTTCAGCAGCCTTTGGTTGGGGTGCCAACGTGGCCCCTGTTTTCTGCCCTTCACTTGCGGCAAAGGCTGAGTCGCCCTCGCCTTCGAACGTTTTGCCGCCTGTTTCCTCTGGCTTTGCCTTATAGTCACCTTTCGGTGCAGCAATCAATTCGCCCTTGCCAGCCGGAGCGCCGGATTGATTCCGCTGCGCCCAATATATTCCGCCCACAATCGCCGCAAGCAACAACAAGCCGCCCAATACCATAGCGGCAACCTTTAACGGCGATGCCCCCTCATCGTAATCGTAACCGTCAGCCGTCTCCAGCCAAGGCAACCGGTCCGTTTCGTCCAGACCTAGCCCATCGTTACTCCGATTGTCGTTGGTTTCATCGCTCATGCCAAATTCCCCAAATTTCCAACTATAGCTACATGCTGTTTGCGGCTTCTACGCCCATTAAGCGAAGCCCGTTGCGGATAACTTGCCCGATATTCGCCGCCATGAAAAGCCTTGCCCCGGTCAATGCAGGATTCTGTGCCAATATGAAGCGCTTATCCGGCTGGTCGTTCCCCAAATTCCAATAAGCGTGAAATGCCGCCGCTAAATCGCTGAGGTAAAAGGCGATGCGATGTGGCTCACTTGCTTTGGCGGCCGCTTCGACAATGCGCGGGAAATTCGCAGCTTCGCGAATCAAGGCTATTTCTTCATTCCCGAGTAAGTTCAAATATGTCGCATCGCTTTCCATTCCCTCTGCTTGCGCTTTCCGCAGCGTAGATTGGATACGGGCATGAGCATATTGGACATAGAATACCGGATTGTCTTTTGAAGCTTCGACCACTTTGGCAAAATCGAAATCCATCTGGGCATCGGATTTGCGCGTTAGCATCGTGAACCGGACGACGTCTTTGCCGACTTCTTCCACCATTTCCGATAAAGTAACAAAACTGCCCGAACGTTTGGACATTTTGACAGGCTCACCGCCGCGCAGCAAACGGACCATCTGGACCAGTTTCACGTCAAACTGCACTTTCCCTTCGGTCAGCGCATTCACAGCCGCCTTGATCCGTTTGACCGTACCGGCATGGTCAGCCCCCCAGATATCGACCATAGCGTCGACGTTGCGGCTTTTTTGATAATGATAGGCGAGGTCAGCACCAAAATAGGTCCAGCTGCCATTGGATTTCTTGATCGGACGATCCTGATCGTCGCCAAACTGGGTGGACCGGAACAACGGTAACGTTACCGGCTCCCAATCCTCAATTTCCTTGCCCTTTGGCTTTTCCAATTCGCCGTCATAGATCAGGCCACGTGCACGCAATTCAGCTTCGGCGGCATCTGCTTTCCCGGCATCATGCAGTTCGGCTTCCGAAGAAAACAGATCATGATGAATTCCGAGCAAAGCCAAATCGGCTTTTATCATCTCCATCATGTCGGCAACCGCAGATTTGCGGAAGAGAACGAGCCATTCGCTTTCCGGCGCATCCAGAAATTGATCGCCGAATTCCTTCGCCAGCCTTTGCCCGACTGGAATCAGATAATCGCCTGGATATAGCCCTTCTGGAATTTCGATGTCTTGCCCAAGTGCTTCGCGATATCTCAAATGCACAGAACGTGCGAGCGTGTCGACCTGTCCGCCGGCATCGTTGATATAATATTCGCGGATGACCTTGAATCCGGAATATTCCAGCAATGACGCCAGCGCATCGCCGACAACGGCACCACGACAATGCCCCATGTGCATGGGACCTGTGGGGTTGGCAGAGACATATTCGACATTCACCGCTTTCCCGTCGCCAATATGCGACCGGCCATAATTTTCGCCCGATTGACCAATGGCCCGCAATTCATCGATCCATGCCGATGGATGAAGGCGTAAGTTCAGGAACCCCGGACCTGCGATTTCAACCCCGGAAACCGCATCCAGTTTCGCAAGTTCAACCGCCAATATCTCTGCCAAAGCGCGGGGATTGGTTCCGGCCGGCTTTGCCAGTACCATTGCGGCGTTGGTCGCAAGATCGCCATGTGTAGTGTCGCGCGGAGGCTCTAACGTTACATTGCTGCGGTCCAAGTCTGCGGGCAGAGAGCCTTTTGCAACCAAAGCGTCAAGCGCATGATCCACATGCACCGCAAATTTTTCAAAAAGGGTCATAGTCTGTGCCTTTGGCGAAGCGCCGGTTAGCGCGTGACGTTGTAGCGCAGTTGCTCTTCGGTCAGTTGAAAACCGATCAGCATTTCAAAACTCGAACGAACGACCGCGGCGCGCACCTCTGGATCAGTCATTGGGTCAAGCGCTGCATCAGGATCACCCGGCTTGCGTTTTTTGGTGATTTTCTGAACGATTTCGGCGGGCAAGCGAGCGGAGTTTCCATCCACATAGCTTGCCGCCTGCGCCGATGCGGACGCTTTTGACTGGCCGTCTGCAAACTGTAACGTCACTTGTCCAACCCGTTTTGCAACGACGGCGCTGCCGCCTTGTACTACAGTTGAAAAATAAGGGATTGTTACTGTTCGGTCGCCTCGTGGGTCATTGCGGCGTGCCTGCACATCGAAGCTAGCCTGCGAATAAATCTTTTCACCGCTGCTGTTGCAGGTCGGACGGACATTGGTAATCGTTGCAACGACATCAATCGCACTCGCATCCTGATTACCTGCGGCGCTAAACAGGGTAACGTCGCCAGTTCCATCGGGAACCGCAACCGTCGGGCACCCGGTTCGCGTCACACTGATTCCAACGCCTGAAGATAAATCAAGTTCCCCATCCTTGGCGCATCCGGCAATTGACGCCATCATCGTGCCCGCAACAAGGATTTTGACCACAAATTTCATACAGGAATATCCTCAGGATTCTTATTAGGTTCCGCTTAACCGCGTTTCTAAAAGGTCCTTATCCATCCGTTGCGATGCACGCAACAGGGGAAAGGTCTTGGCGGATGCCGCGACATTACCTAAAGGACATTGCCGATGACTGAACAAATTCAAGCCAAGCGCCCCATGAAGCTTCTCCTCGCCGCACCGCGCGGCTTTTGCGCTGGCGTCGACCGTGCAATCAAAATTGTGGAGCTTGCTCTCGAGCAGCATGGTGCTCCTGTTTATGTTCGTCATGAAATTGTGCACAATAAATTTGTCGTCGACAGCCTGAAAGCCCAAGGCGCAGTATTTGTCGACGAGCTCGACCAAATACCGGATGGGGGGCATGTCGTCTTTTCCGCACATGGTGTTCCAAAATCGGTCCCTGCAAATGCGGAAGAACGCGGCCTTGCATATCTGGACGCGACCTGCCCGCTCGTATCAAAAGTTCACCGCCAGGCTGAACGACAGGCCGAAGCCGGGCGACATATTATTTTTATAGGCCATGCAGGACATCCGGAAGTCATCGGAACATTTGGACAGGTTCCTGCTGGATCCATGACGCTTGTCGAAACCGTTGATGATGTTGCAACATTGGAACCTGAAAATGCCGGCAATCTGGCGTTTTTAACACAAACTACCCTGTCTGTTGACGATACCGCAGAAATTGTCGAAGCGTTACAGCATCGCTTTCCTAATATTGTCGGCCCCAAAGGCGAAGATATTTGCTACGCCACATCGAACCGCCAGAATGCCGTAAAAGCCATAGCCAGCGAATGCGACCTGGTATTGGTAATCGGCGCGCCCAACAGTTCCAACTCGGTACGCCTCGTCGAAGTGGCCACCCGTGCCGGTGCCAAGGCGCATCTTGTGCAGCGGGCTGATGGTATCAGCATGAGCTGGTTCAATGGCGTTAATACACTCGGCCTGACAGCGGGCGCTTCTGCCCCCGAACTGCTCGTGCGCGAGATAATTGATGCCTTATCGAACCATTTTTGCCTGGATGAACAGCAAGTCACGACCGCAGAAGAAAGCATAATCTTCAAATTGCCTCGTGAACTGGCCGGCTCGGAGGGCTGAATTGGCGGTTTATACGCATTTGGGACCGGAACAGGTTTCAGAATTTCTTTTGCAATATGACGCTGGTGAACTGATCTCCTTAAAAGGAATCGCTGAAGGCGTTGAAAACAGCAATTATTTTCTGGAAACAACTAAAAATCGTTTTATTTTAACGCTTTATGAAAATAGAGTTGATCCGGCTGACCTTCCTTTTTTCTATGCGTTGTTGAAGCATCTTCACGACGCAGGGTGCAAGGTTCCACGCTTTATTGCGGATCGTAATGGCAAATGGCTGCATGAAATCGCTGGGCGCCCCGCCTGCCTTATCGAATTCTTGCAAGGCGTTTCGGTTACGCAACCTAATCGGTCGCAGGCAGAGGCGACGGGTGCCGCCTTGGGCCAGATGCACACGGCGCTGGCTGATTTCCATCTTATTCGGCCAAACAGTCTGGGTATCGGTGCGTGGCGTGCATTATCCGGTCAATGCACCTCTTCGGGGCTGGATGGCATAAGCACCGGCCTGTCCGGACGGGTCGAGGCTGAGTGCGATTATCTGGAGCGTTATTGGCCCAAGACCCTGCCTGTCGGCGCAATCCATGCAGATTTATTTCCGGATAACGTCTTGATGCTGGGCGATAAGGTTACCGGGCTAATCGATTTCTATTTCGCGTGCACCGACTTTTGCGGATATGATTTGGCCGTCACCCACAGCGCCTGGTGTTTCAATTCGGATGGATCAACTTTCCATCCGGATTTGAGTGCCGGCTTGTTAGCCGGGTACAACCGCCAGTTTGCGATGGATGTACCAACCCGGGACGCTTTGCCATTGTTTCTACGCGGCGCTTGCTTGCGTTTCTTGCTGACACGCTGTTACGATTGGATAAATACACCCGCCAACGCAATGGTTACCCGCAAAGATCCGCTGGCTTTTCTGCGTCGGCTGGATTTTTATAGCGATAAAGACAATATATCAGCTATTTTGGGATGATGGGGGCCGGAATTGAAGCAGGTAGAAATATTTACCGATGGGGCGTGCAAGGGTAATCCTGGCCCGGGCGGCTGGGGCGCAATCGTTCGCTATGGCTCAAGGGAAAAGGAAATTTCAGGCGGGGACCCCGATACCACCAACAATCGAATGGAAATGTGGGCCGCGATCCAGGCGTTAAATATTCTGATCGAACCTTGTCGTGTGCGGATGCACACAGATAGCAAATATGTCCTCGACGGTATCACCAAATGGGTCCACGGCTGGCAGAGAAACGGGTGGAAAAACGCGTCAAAACAGCCTGTTCGCAATGCAGATTTGTGGCATGATTTGATCGAAGCCGTCGCCAAGCACGAAATTGAATGGATTTGGGTCAAAGGCCATGACGGTCACCCCGAAAATGAACGCGCCGACCGCCTCGCAAGCGATGCTGCGGAGGCTGCGCGCGCGCTCTAAATCCTATTCGGGGTCGCGAACTTCAGCGCCGGGGCCATTCTTCAAAATCGACTCAATGGCGTTTTTTGCACCAGCCTTGCTTGCATAGCCTTCGGTCCAGAAAATTGATTCATTGTTATATTTGAAATAGGCGACATGCTCGCCTTTCTTATTTTTTTTGATTTCAAAGTAATGAGCCATAGATCCTCTCCTCTTGACCAGCCAATTCGAAGCTTAGATATCCCTATCCCGGTCCAATTTTACGGCTATGGAAACCACTTTTGATCCGAGCACTCGATAACATTAACAATGACGCGGCATATGCCAAGTAAATCAGTGTAAACGATCAGGAACATACTCGATTGCGTTTACCCCGGCTGGCGGGACTACTGTGTCAACGATCATCGATGCCGCGAGCTTCGCCGTCGCTGGTGCGGTCTGGATGCCAAAACCACCCTGCCCCGCCAGCCAGAAAAACGCTGCATTTTTTGGATCAGGCCCGATGACCGGTTTGCGATCGGGTGCAAAGCTTCGCAATCCCGCCCATTTATGTTCAACGCGGTGAATTTCCCAATCCACGACCTGTTGCAAACGGTCAATCGCAAGCGCGACGTCGATTTCCTCAGGTGCGGTGTCGCACGCCACTGTTGGTGTTTCGTCATGGGGGCTTAACCACAATGTACCGCCGCTGTCGGGCTTGAAATAGAAACTGCCGTCAAGCCCGATTACCAGAGGCAAATTGACCGGTGCCGCAGGCGATACCGACAATTGGGCAATAGTGCGGCGATAAGGCTGGATGCCAAGTGGGCGGACTTGAGCCATTTTGGCAACTTCGTCGGCCCAGGCGCCTGCTGCATTTACCAATATGTCAGCGGTCCAGTTCATGCCCGCCGCCGACACATGCCAACACCCGGCTTTCCACTGAACCGATTGCACACGGGCGTTACATTGCAAATGGATGCCGTGCCGTTTTGCCTGCCGCAGATATGCGCCATGCAATCCGCCGACATCAATGTCGCAACAGTCAGGCTCCCAAAGTCCCGAAATCCAATCGGGCAATAATCCGGGGACATGTTGCTCGATACTTGCCCGCCCCAGCCGTTCAAACCGGACGCCACTGTCGGCAAAGTCGGACAATAATGCATCCGCAAGCGATTGATGTCCTTGCGTTCCCAGATGCAGCGCGCCACGCGGGTGCATAAGAGGTCCATCATGGAACTGTGGTGCGGGATTTGCCAAAAACGAACCGGAGGCAGTGGTCAGCGGCTGTACGGATGGCCCGCCATAGCTTTCATCCCAGAATGCGGCCGAGCGGCCCGTTGAATGATATCCCGGCTGCGCCTCTGCTTCGATCAACAGAACAGATTTGAACGCGGATATTTCGGCGGCAAGGCTTGCGCCAGCAATACCGGCACCGATAATAGCTATATCAAAATCCCTCATTTCAGCGGCGCATAGTGGTCCAGGAACATTTGGATGCGTTCAATGCACTGGTCGCGTACTGCATCCGTCTCGCGCAGCAATTCATGCGCGGCTTCTTTTCCGAATATCAGTGTTTCCGAATGCGGAAGCCGTTTGCTGTCCTTGATAACCCGAGGCGTACTGACCAATTGGTCGGCGATCGTTGCCATTAACAGCACCGGCGTTTTGACCGCTTCAAGCTTGCCCGGTTCATCAAGTGACCGGATTGATGCAATCGCCCGCTCGATCCAGTGCCAGCTGGGCGGCCCCAATTTCACTTCGGGTCGCAATATCCACCATGCAAGCTCATCTTCATATCTGTCTTTATCGCCGGTCAAAATGTTGCCACGGACGTTCATGGGCGACATCGGCTTTTCGTTGACTTTCCACGCAGGCGTTTCTGCCCGCCCGATTATGCACATCAATTTTGCAAAGGCATGGTTTAGCGAAAGCGGCAATCCGCCGGTCTGAATGCCGAGCATCGGCGCACTCAGCAAGACAGCGTCAGGATCAAAAGCCTTTTCAACAAGCGCACGCATCGCCAGATGCCCACCCATGCTGTGCGCCAGGACAACATGGGGGCCCGGAGTTTCGGCTTTCCAAATTCCCCAAAAATAACGCAGATCGGCGATCCATGTTGAAAAATCGTCAATATGGCCAACATGCGGATCATCCAGCAATCGGCCCGACGCCCCCTGACCACGCCAATCTATCGACGTCACCCGCCAGCCAAGCGACGCAAAATAGGCCAATGTTTCGAGATATTTTTCATAATGGTCGCCGCGCCCGGGCAAAAACAGCAATGATCCCCGGGGCTCCCCCAAACCTTGCCAGTCAATCCGCCTGATCGGCCAGCCGTCCTGTGCTTGCCATAAGCTTTCAGTTGCATCGGACGGGATTGCGCGTCGGTTTATCTCAAATTTCTGGGCGTGCATGGTTACCTTTTAGCAAGCTTTGATGGTTAATGCTTGGCAAATGACTAGTGAAACACTCGCTTACGCACTCCTGGGGGGATTGGCAATTGCGCTCGTCGTCTCGGTCTATACAGACGTCAAATATCGTCTTATTTTCAACAAGATAACATTGTCTATCGCGCTCGCCGCACCTGCTTATTGGTACGCGACAGGGGGATTTACTCCCCTTGCAATAGGCGTGCATCTGTTGACCGCGACGATTGTTTTCATCTTCTTTGCAATTGCCTTCCGATTTGGCGCGATGGGCGGCGGAGATGTCAAGCTTTTCGGGGCCTTAGCCTTATGGTGGCCTTGGGTCGATGTCATCCGAATGGTGCTCTATGCTTCGATACTAGGGGCCGTGGTAACCATTGCATTTGTGATAATTCACAACGTGAAACAACAAGATGGGCGCGTTCGCGTGCCATATGGGGTCGCAATCGCCTTTGCTGGCTTATGGATAGCAGGTGAACGGATTTTTAACCATTTTACGTGAAATAGCATTCTTCAAACAGGGGACCTTTCAGGGGACAGTTCGTCATGGATAGGAAAAAAGTTATCTTGCTGGTGGCCGCGCTTTTAATAGCAGCCATTACCGCGTTTCTTGCGCGCAGCATGTTCACCGGAGCGGCAGCGCCCACAGCGGCGGCGGCCAAGCCGGTCGAAACCGGACCCAAGGTCATGGTCGCGACGCGGGCATTGCCGGTAGGTACAATCATCAACGCTGAAAGCTTCCGCTATCAGCCTTGGCCAAAAGAACTGGTGGAAGACGCCTATTTCATTGAAGGTCCGGGGGCCAGCGAAGGTACTGATGGCGCAGCAGCAGCTGGCATCGCACCCGATGAACTGATCGGCACCGTTGTACGCAACGCGATTACTGCGGGCCAGCCGATTACAAAGGGATCTCTCGTAAAACCCGGCGACCGCGGATTTCTTGCCGCGGCCCTTGGACCTGGTATGCGCGCGATTACGGTGCCTGTATCGGCGCTGACCGGTGTTGCCGGATTTATTTTCCCCGGCGACCGGGTTGACCTTGTCCTGACGCAAAATATCGCTGGTCCAGGTGGACCACCGCTTAAAGTGTCGGAAACAATATTACGCAATATGCGTGTTCTTGCGACCGACCAACGTTCAACCAACACGGTGGACGAAGCAGGCAATACCGTTGTCCGCAAATATAAGTTGGTCACAATGGAAGCAACGCCATCAATTGCCGAGCGGATTACCGTCGCGCAATCACTGGGCACAATCAGCCTGTCGCTGCGTTCACTTGCCGATAATGCCGCCGAGTTGGAGCAGGCCTTGGCCTCTGGCGAAGTAAGCATCCCCGAAGGCGCGACCGCCGAACAGGAAGCCGCTATCATGAAAAAGGTCGCACAGCGCCCGATTTCAGGAAAGAGCACTTACACAACAGGCGGTGACGTGTCGCGGTTCCAGCGGAGCAGCATCCCTGCACAAACCCCGCTTGCAATCGCCTCGGAAAATGTCCGCATCCAAAGGCAAGTCCAGAAAGTCGTCAGTTCACAGACGGTCCGCGTGTCACGCGCAGGCGCCGAAACTGTGGTTGACGTAAGCCGGAGACAGTAACATGAAAATGATATCAACAATCAAATCCGGCTTTGCGGCGGCAGTGCTTACCGCAGCCCTGGGCACAACATCACTGGTTGCGATACCCGGCGTTGCCCTCGCACAATCAGCCAAGGATGCGAAGCTTGTCACCTTGGCGATAGGCCGCGGGCAACAGATCAACCTCAGCTCGACCATCACAGATGTGGTTGTCGCCAATCCAAGCGTAGCCGATGTCGAAGTAAAATCTGGCCGCCAGATTTACATTCTTGCCAAAGGCCCGGGCGAAACGAGCATCGTTGCAACCGATGCCGCTGGCCGGACGGTCTATTCCGCAACAGTTCGCGTTGGCGCCAATCTTGACTCGATTGACCAGATGCTGGCGGTGGCAATGCCCGATGCCGATATCAAGGTCACCACAATGAACGGCGTGATCATTTTGACCGGCACCGTGCAGCAGCCTGAAGAGGCATCTGAAGCCGCCGATCTGGTTTCGGCGTTCAGCAGCGGTCAGGCAAAAATTATCAACCGCATCAAGACAGCGACACCATTGCAAATCAATTTGCAGGTTCGCGTCGCCGAGGTCAGCCGTTCGCTTTCCAAGGAAATTTCCGGCAATTTGCTGAGCGGCAAACCTGGCACAAATGGTTCGGGTGATCCCTATTTCTTCGGCCTCGGCCGGGGTCGCGATTTTACAACGGGGACAACAGTAACCTTTCCAGAGGGAACCACCACCGTCGCTGGAATTGGCAAGTTGTTCGGAGTTGACGTGGAAGCGGCTTTCGATTTGTCCGAACGGGCCGGTTTGATTTCAACGTTGGCCAACCCTAATCTGACCACGGTTTCAGGCGAAACCGCCGAGTTTCTGGCTGGTGGGACTTTTCCAGTCGTAACGTCGTCAGACAATGGTGTGTCGGTTCAATATCAATCTTATGGCGTCAGCCTGACCTATACACCGATCGTGTTATCCGATGGCCGAATTTCGCTGCGTGTCCGTTCCGAAGTATCTGATATTTCCTCGCAAGGTGCGGTGCGGGTCGGCGGACTTGAAGTCCCCGCGACTACGACCCGTATGGCCGAAACAACCGTCGAGCTGGGTTCTGGCCAAAGCATGATGATCGCAGGTTTGTTAAGCAATCAGTTGAACAGTTCGGTCGACAAAACACCAGGTGCCGGCGACATTCCGATTTTGGGCGCTTTGTTCAAATCCAATGGTTGGCGTCGCAATGAAACTGAATTGATGATCGTCATTACCCCGTATCTGGTTAAACCAGTGTCGGATAGCGAGATCAAACTGCCAACCGACGGCATCCATTCAGCAAACGATGCAGAACGCGTCCTGTTGGGCAAAGTTCTCGACAAAGACGGTGACAAAAGCCGGCCTATGCCGACCATCGCCCCGGCACCTTCTGGTGGCCCGGAAATGGGTTCGGTCAGTGACGCAGCGCCGGCATTGCCGCAAAAAGGTGACAAAGCAAAAGCGCAAGCCGCGGTTTCAGGCCCCGGTTTCAGTTTCGACCAATAATCCCAGTTCAGGAGAATGACTATGCGTAACATGAAATTCCTGACTGCAGCCGCCGCCAGCATAACATTGGCTGGATGTGCTGCAGGCTCGCTGGGAACGGCCAACACATCGATGTATTCGGTGCACCAACCTGTCGTCGAACGCACCAATTATGCGATTGATCTGAACAGCGATGGCGGCGGCATTTCTTCGGCGGAGCAAACCAGATTAGGTGAGTGGTTTGATGCATTGCAATTGGGTTATGGCGACCGCGTATCGGTCGACTTTGGCTCTGCTTATGCAAACCAATCCGCCGCCAAACTCGTCTCGAAAGTTGCAGCCGAGCGTGGCGTACTGCTCGACGAAGTTGCCCCTGTAACCGCAGGGCAAGTGGCGTCTGGCATGATGCGCGTTATCGTGACCCGTTCGAAAGCATCGGTGCCATCGTGCCCCGATTTCACGACCGATCATGACCGCAATTATAACGCCAGCAACCACAGCAACCACGGCTGCTCGATAAACAGCAACCTGGCAGCGATGATCGCCAATCCAGAAGATCTGGTGCGCGGACAAGAAAACAAGCGGCTTGATACCAATAGCGGCAAAAGAGCGGTCGACACCTACCGCGCCAAAACCGGAGGCAACTAATGAACGCTCCTTGGAAATCCGGCGTCGCCGGAACTCGTGACCCGATTAACGCATATGTTTGCGATGACCTGACGTTAGACGTCATTCGCGGCGTCTGCGAAGAAATGGGCTGGAGCCAGGACAAGGCCTATAAGGGCGGTCTACGCAATGCAATCCAGTCGCTTTCGGTCTCCGCCAGCCCGCAGATATTGCTTGTTGACCTGTCGGAATCTGGTGACCCGATTTCCGATATCAACAGCCTGGCTGAGGTGTGCGAGCCCGGAACGATTGTTATCGCAGTTGGCCAAGTCAACGATGTGCGCTTGTACCGTGACTTGTTGATGTCGGGACTACAGGATTATTTACTGAAGCCATTGAGCCCCGATGCTTTGCGCGATGCTTTTGCCAACGCACAAACCATATTGAACGCACCCAAGCATGAAGAACATTCGGCCGATCGTCCGCATGTTTCGACCGCCGTTATCGGCACACGTGGCGGATGCGGTGCTTCAACAATCGCAGCTTCGCTCGCCTGGACATTCTCGCAAGGGCAAGGCCATCCGACAGGATTCCTTGACCTCGATGTCCATTTTGGCACCGGCGCACTTGCGATGGACCTTGAACCAGGCCGCGGCCTGACCGACGCCATCGACAATCCCAGCCGTATTGATGGATTATTCATCGAACGCGCGATGATAAAGGCGAATGACAAGCTCTCGATCCTCTCGGCAGAAGCGCCGATGAGCAGCCCTGTGCTGACCGATGGAAGTGCTTTCTATCAGTTACAAGAAGAGTTCCGCGCTGCTTTTGAAAACACGGTAATCGACATGCCGCGGAGCATGCTGATCGCTTATCCGCATCTGATGCAAGACGTGAATATGGCAATTGTCACGACTGA
Organism: Sphingorhabdus sp.; assembly: GCF_041737645.1. Lineage (GTDB taxonomy): Bacteria > Pseudomonadota > Alphaproteobacteria > Sphingomonadales > Sphingomonadaceae > Sphingorhabdus_B. Next base: position 74,092 of record NZ_JBGSRI010000038.1, on the reverse strand, counting down.
ACTGACATTGGCTGCCGCGCGTGATACCATCCGTGTTCTGGCATGGCTTAAGCAAAATGCCCCACATTGCAAAACGATTGTTGTCGCCAACAATGTACAAGCCGCCGCACTTGAAATTAGCCGCAAGGATTTTGAAGGCACAATTGAACGCAAAATTGACCTCCTGCTTCCCTCGGACCCTAAAGCCACGGCGCAAGCCGCAAAAGTAGGTCAACCGATTGTGCAGGCCGTGCGTGGTAGCAAACTGTCAATTGGTATTGTCAATTTAGCCGATATGATTGCCGGCAGTGCCGCCGAAGTTGCTGAAGCGGCACCGCAAACGGAAAAATCAAAAAAATCCGTTATGTCTGGTTTCAAGTCGCTGTTGAAAAAGAAATAAACCTCATGCAGTTCGCGGCGTCGATGTTCGGTGCCGCGCCTGCTGATACCGTCGGGCTGAGCAAACAATGATGCAAAATCTTATACTTGCGACAGGTTTCATGCTGGTTCTGGTCCTGATCGCGCTCGCTTTCATTGGGCCTAACATAGGTAAGGCTACCACACGCCGCCTCGGTGCGGTAAAGATGCGTCATTCCGACAGCGCAGATGCGCGTGTCGAACAACAGATGCGTAAGGCTTTGGCCGCGCGTCGTCCGATGATCTTTACCGACGGTCGGAACATCAGCAGAGCCGATAAGTTGAGATTGCGCCTCGCGCAGACCGGCAAGAACTGGACATTTCAGCAATATTTGTCGGCTTCGGGCAGTATCACTGCGCTTGTTATGATTGGTCTGTGGATCAAAGGTGCCCCCCTATATCTTTCTCTTTTCGGCGGTCTGATGCTGGGCGCTGGCCTGCCGCATTTTGTCGTCAACTTCCTGATCGCAAAGCGGATCAAGAAGTTTACGACCAATTTCCCGGATGCAATTGAATTGCTCGTGCGCGGCCTGAAGTCCGGCCTGCCCGTTGGCGAAACGCTGGGTGTGGTTGCAAGGGAAATACCCGGACCTGTTGGTGAAGAATTCAAGATGGTCACCGAAAAAGTCCGCATCGGGAAGTCTATGGAAGACGCGTTGCAAGAAACGGCGGACCGCATGGGGACGGCGGAATTCCAGTTCTTTGTCATTACGCTTGCCATCCAACGCGAGACGGGTGGTAACCTGGCCGAAACGCTGTCCAATCTGGCCGATGTGCTTCGTAAACGCGCACAAATGAAGCTCAAAATACGCGCAATGTCGTCGGAATCGAAGGCATCGGCCTATATCGTCGGATCGTTGCCATTTTTCGTTTTCGGCATGGTCTGGTCGGTGAACCAGAATTATCTGGCGGGTTTCTTTTTCGAACCAAGGCTGATGATCGCTGGAATGATCGGCATCGTATGGATGTCGATTGGTGCCTTTATCATGGCCAAAATGGTCAATTTTGAAATTTAATGTTGGGGGCGGGATAAAGAAATGACCAATCCGGGTGGACCTCAACTTTTAGGCATCGATGTCTTGTGGGTTGCAACGATGTTGTCGGCTGTTGCCGCCGTTGCCGTGATTTTTGCGATATATGCAGCGGTAACCGTTCGCGATCCGATGGCAAAGCGGGTCAAGGCGCTTAGTGACCGGCGCGAACAGCTCAAGGCCGGTATTACCGCCACAACATCCAAAAAGCGCGCAAAGCTGGTCCGTAAAACCGAGACCACGGACAAGATGCGCCATATGCTGTCAAAGCTTCAGGTTTTGCAGGAAGACCAGATAAAAATTGTGCAGCAGAAACTGGCGCAGGCCGGTATCCGCCGCAAAGAACTCGCGGTGACCGTTATTTTCAGCCGCCTTGTTCTTCCCGTTATCTTTGGCGGCGGCGCTGCGCTGTGGATTTATGGCCTCGGCGGAATGTCTGATTACAGCACGTTCAAACGCTTTGGCGCATTCGCCATCCTAACCATTTTAGGGTATAAGGCCGCGGATATCTACCTAGGTAACCTCGTTCAAAAACGCACCGATGCAATCCGCAAAGGCCTGCCCGACGCGCTCGACCTGCTCGTTATTTGCGCGGAAGCAGGCTTGACGGTGGACACATCATTCAATCGCGTGGCCAAGGAATTAGGTCGCGGTTATCCCGAACTGGGCGACGAATTTGCCCTGACGGCTATCGAACTTGGTTTCTTGACTGAACGTCGTATGGCCTTTGAAAATCTGGCTTTCCGCGTCAAACTGGATTCGATCAAGGGCGTAGTCACAACCATGATCCAGACCGAAAAATACGGAACGCCACTGGCTTCGGCCCTGCGCGTACTTTCGGCGGAATTCCGCAACGAACGCATGATGCGCGCTGAAGAAAAAGCAGCGCGCCTTCCGGCCATTATGACGATCCCGTTGATCCTGTTCATCTTGCCGGTGTTGTTCATCGTTATTCTGGGACCAGCCGCCTGTTCGATTGGCGACGCCTTCGCCAAGAAATAAGCGGGTCGCATAAAACCTCTCTCCCGCCTGCGGGAGAGAGGTGATAGCGAAGATAGGCGCGACTTAAGTTTTCGTCCGCACGACCTGTTCGATGGCTCCAAAAATACTGTGCCCTGCATCGTCGCGCACTTCGATCCGGATTGTGTCGCCATCTTTCAGAAAGGGCGTCGTCATTTCGCCGGTCTGAATTTTTTCCACCATGCGGACCTCCGCGATACAGCTATAGCCAAGCCCGCCTTGCGCGACCGGCTTTCCCGGTCCGCCGTCTGTATCGCGATTGGATACCGTGCCCGACCCGATAATAGATCCTGCACCAAGGTTACGGGTCCTCGCCAGATGCGCGATCAACACACCAAAATCGAATGTGCAATCATCCGACGCCACAGCCCGGCCCAAAGGTGCATCATTCAGATCGACCATCAATGGACGATGCAGCTTTCCATCCCGCCAGAAATCGCCAAGGCTGTCAGGAGTTACAAAGACCGGTGAAAGCGCGCTGGCCGGTTTTGACTGGATAAAACCAAAGCCCTTTTCCAGCTCCGCAGGAATAAGGTTCCGCAGGCTGACGTCGTTAACCAGCCCGACAAGACGGATATAAGACACAGCATCCTGTGCCGAAACGCCGCGCGGTACATCGCCGGTTACGGCCACAATTTCGGCCTCCAGATCACAACCCCATTCTTCATTGACCAGCGATATGTCATCTCGCGCGCCCAGAAACTCGTCGGATCCGCCCTGATACATCAACGGGTCATGCCAGAAACTGGCGGGCAATTCTGCCCCTCTTGCTTTTCGAACCAGTTCGACATGGTTGACATAAGCGGAGCCATCCGCCCACTGGAAAGCACGCGGCAAAGGCGCTGCGGCATCATGTTCGTGAAAGCGTTCGCGCGGGATCGCGGCATGTTCCAGATCAGTGGCGAGCGCCTGCAACCGGGGGACGGTTCGATCCCAATCGTCCAATGCCGACTGCAATGTGGGCGCGATATGCCCGGCATCTGCACACCAAGCGAGGTCATTTGAAACGACGACCAGCTTGCCGTCACGGCCCGATTTTAACGACGCGAGTTTCATATGTTACCTCTCCTATTTTGCCCATGATGCCTGCAGTTTACCAAGGCGGCAACCATTTGTAGGGGCGCCTTATTCGCCCCCCGGTTCGATATGGAGCCAATCTGCGTGTTTCGGCGCTTTTTTCGTCCGGTCCCATTCATCCAGCATGGCCGCGGCGACTGATTGCAATTCGGCATATTGTACTTCGGTACCTATGTCACAGGCCAGTTCCAACCGGTGGCCATTAGGGTCGAAAAAGTAAATTGAGCGGAATATGCCGTGATAGGTTGGCCCGAGCACGTCGACCCCCTGAGCTTCGATATGTGTTTTTGCAGCCTTTAGCATGTCAAAGTCGGCAACCTTGAACGCGAGATGCTGCACCCAGGCAGGCGTCTGTTCGTCACGGCCCATTTCGGGCTGGTTGGGCAATTCGAAAAAGGCCAGCACATTGCCCCCGCCGCAGTCCAGGAATATGTGCATATAAGGATCATAGGCCCCGGTGGACGGCACATAATCTTCGGCAAAGGCGTTGGTGTAGGTAAAACCCATGACCCGTTCATACCAGTCCACCGTCGCCTTGGCGTCCTTGCACCGATAGGCGACATGGTGAATGCGTTCCGATTTGAATGGTACCGTCATTGCGATGCCTCCAAAACGCCGCGATCAATCTGGTCGCGTTCTATGCTTTCAAACAGCGCCTTGAAATTGCCTTCACCAAACCCTTCGTCGCCGCGGCGCTGAATGAATTCAAAAAATACAGGGCCGATCTGCGGCTGCGCGAAAATCTGCAGCAACAGACGCGGCTGCCCGCCCTCGGTTGTGCCATCGAGCAATATGCCGCGCTTTTGCAAGGCATCGGCGGGCTGACCGTGCCCCGGTAGGCGTTCGTCCAGCATCTTGTAATAGGTTTCGGGCGGCGCTGTCATGAACGGCACACCCAGCTTTTGAAGATTATCCCAGCAGCCAATCAAATCATCACAAATCAGCGCGATATGCTGGATTCCTTCGCCATTATAGGCGCGCAGATATTCCTCAATCTGCCCGCCGCCGGCCTTGCCTTCCTCATTCAATGGAATGCGTATCTTGCCGTCGGGGGCCGTCATCGCGCGGCTCGTCAAACCGGTATATTCGCCCTTGATGTCGAAATAGCGGATTTCGCGAAAATTGAAGATACGCTCATACCACGCCGACCAATGGGCCATACGTCCGCCATAGACATTGTGCGTAAGATGGTCGATTTTCTGGAAACCGGCACCAACCGGATTGCGGACAATGCCCGGCAAATATTCAAAATCGATATCATAAATCGACAACGCTTCGGGATACTCGAGCGTCGCATAACGGTCCACCAGATAGATGAACGCGCCGCCAATGCCCTTTATCGCGGGAATGCGTAATTCCATCACGCCTGTTTTGCTTTCCACCGGCTCCGCACCGCGCGCCAATGCCTCATCATAGGCCTTGGCGGCATCCTTGACGCGAAACGCCATCCCGCATGCCGATGGACCATGTTCGGCGGCAAAGAACGCGGCGGGGCTGCGCGGTTCATAATTGGCGATCAGGTTAATCTCACCCTGCCGCCAGAGCTGCACATCCTTGGAACGGTGCGACGCGATATGGCTGAACCCCATGCCTTGGAAAACAGGTTCAAACACGCCTTTTTCGGGCGCGGAAAATTCCACAAATTCGAAGCCGTCTAGGCCGAGGGGATTTTCAAACAGATCGGTCATTGGTCGCTCCGGTTATGGAAAAATGTGGCAGGGAGTGCTTTTGAATTTTAGTATCAAATGAAACTATTTTGCACAAGCGGTTTCAGCCCAGTTCTGCAACCCGCGCCCGCAACTGGGCCAGCATATTTTCCAGCGCCCGCGCTTCGCCGCTGCCGAGTATTTTTTCAAGCTCTGCCTCGACCGACAAGGCGAGAGGAACGATCTGGTCATAGAGTTCGCGGCCGGTTCCGGTCAGCGCCAAATGGTGCGAACGTCCGTCTGCGACATTGGGCGCACGACCAATCAGTGCACGATCTTCCAGTGCCTTTGTTGCGCGGTTTACGGTCACCTTGTCCATTGCAGTGGCTTCGCACAATTCGCGCTGCGTTGCCGACACCCGTTCACCCAACACCGCCATTAACCGCCATTCCGGTATTTTCAGGGCAAAGCGTCCGCGATAGGCACGGGCGATAAGATCGCTGATCGCGTTCGAAGTGATCGACAATTGATAGGGCAGAAATTCTGCCAGCTTCAGTTGCTGCTTTGTCCGCGCCATTAAAATTCCACCGAAATCCCTGCCCAAATTGTTCGCGGCATCGCCCTTTCTATTACGCCATCGGCGGCGATTGCTGCATCCACTTGCGTATCGAACAGATTTTCGCCGCGAAGTTCAAGCTGGATTTTCGTGCCGAGCCGATAATAAAGCCCGCCATCGATCGTAAACGCGCTGCCCAAGCGGCGGCTGTTGACATCATCTTCAAACTGCCCGCTGACAAAGCGACCCGACAAATCGGCACGCACCTTTGCCCCGTCATAGCCAATGCCCAGATTTGCAAAATGCCTTGGAACCTGCGCGGGGCGCAATCCGTCAAGAACAGCCGCATTTCCGGTTGCTTTAACCTGTGCATCGACAAGCGCATAACCTGCCCGGACCCAATATGAATTGGCAGTGTAGGAGGCTTCGATTTCCAGCCCCTTACTGTCGATAGCATCAAGATTGCGGCGCTGACGAAACACGCCGCCCGCGGCGACAAAACCGACACCGGGAAAATTGCCGGGGCCATTGCCCAACCCGACATTGGCAATAGCATTATCAAGTGTGTTCGCAAAAAACGTACCGCTTAACTTGACGCCGCCCTTTTCGAATTCCGCGCCAATCTCTGCGCCCTTCAGACGTTCAGGCGCAAGCAATTCGTTGGCCGCAGTCGCATCGGCCCCCACCCGGAATGGCCGGTATAGCTCATTCAGGGTTGGCAATCTCCACGCAAAATACGCCGATCCGCGCAACTTGATGCTGTCGGTACCCCGCCAAACAAACCCGGCGCGGCTGGTCCCTTCCCAGCCGGAGCGGTCAGCAAATTTATCGTCCGACCTTACAGAGCCGCCAATATTCACTTCCTTGCGAAAACCGTCCGCGATACTCCAGTGATCGGCGCGCGCGCCTGCAGTCAGGGTGAGTGCGTCGGTTGGTTCAAGGCTGACCTCGGCGAACAAACCAACGGTGTCGCTTGCCCCTCCGGCGCGGCGATTTCGGCCTGGCGTTAGACCTGTGAAAAAGAAATTCTCGTTGGTTTCGCCCACCGTCCGCCGCCAATCAGCACCCACGCGCAGCTCGGCGTCTTCTCCCAATGGGGGACGGACCTCCAACCGCGCACCCAAGCCGGTTGATGGCACCGAAAACTGGTCGAGCGTTAAACTGACCGAATTCCGGCCAGAACCAATCGCACCAAATCGGTTGGCAAACTGCCGCACCTGCACATAGCCCAGCGCGCTCCATTGCCAGCCGCCCGGCGTGCGGTTGACCACACGCAAGCTGGCATCGACGCCGCTATTCTGGTTATCCGAGAAATCAAAGCCACGGTCCCGTTCATCGGTAAAGGCGCGCATATTGGCTTGCAATTCGGTGTTCGCTGATAATGGCGCAACCGCACGAATGGCGATGCCGCCCTGTTCATAGGCCGCTGCTCGGTCAACAGCGCCGCGTTGCCCTTCGTTGATCGGGATAAAGCCGTCTCCGCGTGTATAGCTGCCTGACACCGAAATGCTGCCGGCGCCCAGGTTTTGTAGGATTGCAGCCTTGGCATCTACGCTGTTGCGGCTGCCATAATGGACGGCACCTTTGATTCGATTCATGTTTTGCAGGCTATCAAGTTCGACCACGCCCGCCAAAGCGCCTGTTCCGGCGGCCACCTGGCCTGCGCCGCGCCGGATGCGAACCGAGGCAAGGTGCAAGGCATCATAACCCGGCCAGCTAATCCAGCCGCCAAACGGATCAGCCTGCGGAACATCATCCAGCAAGAGCTGCGCCCGCGACGACGCATTGCCGCCCAGTCCTCGCAATGTGATACCCTGGCTCGTCGGATTGGCCGAACGTGCATCGGAACGCCGAAACTGTTGCAACCCCGCCGCCTGGGACAAGGCATTTTCAAGGCGGGTGATATTCTCGGCAAGAAATATCTCCGATATCGCGTAACTGCCGTCGCTTTTGGTTGCTGCCAAAGACCCGGTGACGACAATGTGCTCTATGTCTATCGGCATGGGATAATCGGTAGATTTCCGGACGCAGCCATAGGTTGCCTGATCATCCCGATCGCGCACAGGCAAATCGCAACTTTGTGCCCAGACAGGCGCAGCGACCACCAGTAACGGCGCCGCAATCAATATCGCAGTTTTCATGCTTCAGGATTTACCACATCGGGGTGGGCTGCTTTGAAAGCAGGCATTTCTGACAAAGCGGCGTCAATCCGAACCATTTTCGGGAATGCCTCCAATGACGTTTCAAACCGCCTGGCGTTTGCCATTTGCGGTACAAGACAGACATCGGCCAGATTAGGCAAATCGCCTCCGAACAGGCCATCCGCTGGAGCCATGGCTTCCAAAGCTGTAAAACCCTCGACTATCCAATGGCGGTACCAATTGTCGATAGCGGTCTGATCCTGTCCCATTTGGTCTTTGAGATATCTCAGTACACGCAGATTATTGACCGGATGGATATCCGCAGCAATCAACAGGGCCTGCGCCAAGGTTTTCGAGCGATCTGCAGGATTCGAAGAGACCATTGCCGGATCGGGATAGTTGGCATCCAGATAATCTATAATCGCAAGGCTTTGGGTCAGGTCATGCCCGTCAATTGATAGCATCGGTACAAAACCCTGCGGGTTGCGGGCGACATATTCCGGTGATTTATGCTGTCCCTCAACCAGGCTTGTTGGAACAGAACGATATGTCACGCCCTTTAGGTTGAGAGCGATGCGGACACGATAGCTGGCCGAAGAGCGCCAATAATCGAAAAGTATGATTTCGTTCATGTTAGTCGGGTTAGCATGCCGCCATAAAAAGGCAAAAACATTGCGGCAATATGATTGTACGCTATGGACAAAAGAGTGACATTGAGGAGTACGTATGTTTTATCGAAAGTTGTCTACTGCCTGTATTACCGTGGGCTTATTGTCCGCATCGGCCCAAGCCGCCGCGCCAGTTACCGGACGTTGGGTTACCCAAAGCAAAGATGGTGTCGTCGAAATCTACGAATGTGGCGCAACGATTTGCGGGAAACTGGCCAAGTTTCTTGTACCGCCGCCCAATGGCGTAGGCCAAAAAGATATCAATAACCCGAACAAGGCACTGCGTGGCCGGACGTTGCTAGGAATGGACATTCTGTCCGGATTCAAAGAAGCCGGTAATGAGTGGAAGGGACAGATTTACGATCCCAAATCCGGCAAAACCTATCGTTCGATCATCTATAAGGGAAAGTCGGGCAATTTGGTCGTCAAGGGCTGTATTGGGCCCTTTTGTCAGGCACAGAACTGGACACCCGGGCGCTGATTGGCGGCGCGTCGACGGAGCGAAACAGCCGCATATGCTGTTTGAACTGTTCGGGCTGTTCACGCCAATAGCCTTGTTCATACAGCTCGACCAAAGATTGCCGCAGCAGTTCACGCGCTGCGGCAATTTCAGTGGCAGTCCCGCGACCCAATGCAGCGCCAAGGCGTTCGCAGCGATGTTGTAGCTTCGCCAGCGCATTCAATGTCATATGCCATCTCCCGTTAAGAGATTAAACGGCCTGAGCTTTGGCTAATTTAGTTATGAGTCCGATTTCGACGCGAGTGATTCAGGTCAGAACCTATGCGCGCAATTTCCAGCCCGAACGCAGCAATGCGTAACAGATGGTCGCAAGGATGACATTGATCACCAACAACAACAACGCGCCAAATTGCACCGGACTGTCGGCGTTGCCGATGAAGCCGTATCGAAAGCCCGATATGACGTAGAAAAACGGGTTGGCATGGCTGATCGCCTGAAAAGTAGGGGAAAGCTTGTCGACGGAATAAAATGTACCCGACAACAAAGCCGCTGGTGCCACGACAAAATTTGAAACCGCGGCGGCATGATCAAATTTCTCCGCCCAGATTGACGTCATAACGCCAATCAATGCGAGCATCATTGATCCCATCAATCCGAACCACAAAACGGCCCAGAAATGAACCGGGGTGACATTGACATCGGGCCAGAATGCCATCGCCAGCCAGATCGTCCCACCGACCATGAATGCCCGCGTCACCGCCGCCGCAGTTAATGCGGTTAGTACCTCTGCATTGGAAAGTGGCGGCATCAGATAGTCGACAATAGTGCCCTGTATCTTGCCCACAAGCAGGGAAAAGCTGGAATTGGCAAAAGCGTTTTGCATCATGCCCATGATAATCAGGCCAGGCGCAATGAAATCGGCAAAAGAAACGCCGAGTACAGTCGGTTTGACTGCCCCCAATGCGACCGTGAAGATGATGAGATAAAGCAGGGTTGTAATCGCCGGTGCCCAAATAGTCTGGAGCTGAACCTTGAAAAACCGCCGCACTTCTTTCAGATATAATGTATTCAAACCTATCCAGTTGACATGACGGATCTGTTTTACTCCATCGGGCAGTTGAACGATTGGAGTCGAATCCCTATCTGGGCCATGTGCGGTTTTTTGGTGGATACTCATCGCGCAATCGACTATCGGCTTGCAGCTTGAACCGCAAGGCGCAATCGCGCCCGGCAAGCGGGTCGGCAAAATTGAATTTGGGAAAAGAAAAATATGTCCTGGACTGACCAGCGGATCGATCATTTGAAAACCCTCTGGGAAAAGGGGCTTACTGCGAGTCAGATCGCAGAAGAACTTGGCGGCGTTTCGCGTAATGCAGTTATTGGCAAGGCTCACCGGCTGGGCCTGAAATCACGCCCATCGCCTGTTAAGGCTAATGAGCCTGAGAAAAAAGCAGCCGCCAAAAAGTCTTTGGCTGTAAAGCCGGTAGCAATTGCACCCGCGAAACCCCGGGTGGCATCACCTGCTCCTGCCCTTTCTCCTCGCTCAGCGGAAACTCCGTCGTCAACCGGCGAAGCGCCAGCAGAGCGTCCCGCCTCGACGATGCCACGCATCGTCTCCATCGGACCGGGCGGCTTTATGCGTCAAGGGCCCGGCGACCAGCAAGCCCCCATTCCACCCGCACCGCCACGCCGTCTTGTTCCTGCAAAGCCAAGCCCTGAAATGGCAACCAAGACGTCTTTGCTCGACCTGAACGAACGCGTTTGCCGTTGGCCGATGGGCCATCCCGGTGAAGCGGACTTCCATTTTTGTGGCGTAGCCGTGAATCCCGGCTTTCCGTATTGCGTGGAACATTGCGGCCGTGCCTACCAGGCGCAGCTACCCCGCGGAGTCCGCCGTCCACCGCCTCCCATGCCCTTTGGCGGCCCACGGGTTCGCTGAATACAACATACTTTCCTGTGGGCAAATCGATACGGCGCTTGCACGGCTGACTCCGCGCGTCCTATACCAGCGTCATGAGTGATGATCTTTTTGGCGGCAGCGCTGCGGCGACCGCCGCCTCCAACGAATATGATGCCTCGGCGATTGAAGTGCTTGAGGGGCTGGAGCCCGTCCGGCGGCGGCCCGGAATGTATATTGGCGGCATCGACGAACGCGCGCTGCACCATCTGGCATCCGAGGTTCTCGACAATTCGATGGACGAGGCCGTGGCCGGTCATGCCAACCGGATTGAGGTGCATTTGGGCGTTGGCAACCGGCTGACCATCAGCGACAACGGCCGCGGCATTCCTGTCGATCCCCACCCCAAATTCCCGGGCAAGTCGGCGTTGGAAGTCATTTTGACCACGCTGCATTCGGGCGGCAAGTTTTCGGACAAGGCCTATGCCACATCGGGCGGGCTCCATGGCGTCGGTGTATCGGTGGTCAACGCCCTGTCGACTGACACTGTTGTCGAAGTTGCACGCAACCGGCAGTTATACCGCCAGCGCTTCGCGCGGGGGCTTCCTATGGGCAAGCTAGAAGAGCTTGGCCCAACCCCGAACCGGCGCGGAACGACGATCGCCTTCACCCCGGACACCGAAATTTTCGGACCCGATGCAAAGTTCAAACCGGCACGCTTGTTCCGGCTTGCCCGGTCCAAAGCCTATTTGTTCGCAGGCGTCGAAATCCGCTGGCGGTGCGATCCGGAACTGGCGAGCGCGGACGTCCCGGCAGAGGCGGTGTTCCAGTTCCCCGGTGGCCTGTCGGACCATTTGCGCGAACAGCTTGGTACGCGGGCATGCGCCACCACCGACTTTTTCGCAGGGACGCAGGATTTTCCCGACAGTCAGGGACGGGTAGAATGGGCTGTGTCGTGGCCCCTATATTCCGATGGCGCTTATAGCTGGTATTGCAACACCATCCCCACCCCCGATGGCGGCACCCATGAAGCGGGCATTCGTTCGGCGCTGACCAAGGCCCTGCGCGCTTTTGGTGAGCTGGTCGGCCAGAAAAAAGCGGCACAAATCACCGCCGAGGATATTTTCAACGAAGCCGAGCTGATGTTGTCGGTCTTCATCCGGAACCCGCAGTTCCAGAGCCAGACCAAGGACCGGCTCACTTCACCCGAGGCAACCCGACTGGTCGAAAACGCCATGCGCGACCATTTTGACCATTTCCTGACCGACAATATGGAACGCGGCAAAGCGCTGATGGGCTTCATCATGGAGAAGGTCGACGACCGTCTGCGTCGCAAAGCCGAACGCGAGGTCAAACGCAAGACGGCTACATCCGGCCGCAAAGTGCGTCTGCCGGGTAAATTGACCGATTGCGCGTCCGACGACCCTAACGGTACCGAATTGTTTATCGTTGAAGGCGACAGCGCAGGCGGCAGCGCAAAGCAGGCGCGCGATCGCAAGACTCAGGCGATATTGCCGATCCGGGGTAAAATCCTGAACGTTGCATCCGCAACGACCGACAAAATCCGCGCCAATAATGAAATCGCCGACCTACAGTTGGCGCTTGGATGCGGTATTCGCAAAGACTGTAACCCCGACAATCTGCGGTACGAACGGGTCATCATCATGACCGACGCCGATGTCGACGGCGCCCATATCGCGACACTGCTGATGACATTCTTCTTTCAGGAAATGCCCGAGATTGTGAAAGCGGGGCACCTGTTTCTGGCACGGCCGCCACTCTATCGCCTAACGCATGGCAGCCAAAGCATATACGCCGCCGACGACGCCCATCGCGCCGAGCTGGAGGCGACGGTATTCAAGAACAAAAAGGTCGATGTTGGGCGCTTCAAAGGATTGGGCGAGATGAACCCCGGCCAGTTGCGCGAAACGACGATGGACCCCAAAAGCCGCTCACTTATCCGCATTACCTTGCCACATGAATATGAACGGCGGGCCGCTGTCACTGACTTGGTAGACCGTTTGATGGGCAAAAATCCTGAACACCGTTTCAACTTCATCCAGGACAATGCCGCCCAATTGGACGAAGAGGCCATCGACGCGTAGCTTAATTTGGGAGAGAGAAATTGAAGCGATTTTTGCCATTGTTCCTTTTGGCCGCAATGTGCGCCTCACCCGCATCCGCGCTGACTCCAGAACCGACGACCGCAACAGCCGTTAAACCGCTCGACCGGCGGATCGAACAATTACCAGCGGTTCTGTCTGGTGCGATACAATATGAAGACTATTTTTCGCCAAGCTTTTTGGCCGCCGTCCCTGCAATCCAGTTGAAGGCAATTTCCGACCAGTTCATCGCGCAATATGGCAAGCCATTGAAAGTCATTGGCGTGGACCCCAAAGGCCCGGACAGCGCGACAATTAAAATCGAATTTGAAAAGGCCATTGCCACAGCCATCATAACCGTTGAACAGGCTTCGTCTGAAAAGGTCGTTGGCCTGCTGGTGACGGGTTTTGACCTGAAAGGGGATACGCCCGCCAAAATTGATGCGGCATTTACACAATTACCCGGAAAATCAGGGTATCTGGTGGAAAAAATGGGGCCGGACGGCAAACGCACGCAAATTGCCGGACGCTCGACAGGACAGCAATTTGCAATCGCGTCGACCTTCAAACTTTATGTTCTCGCCGAACTCGCATCACAGGTGCAGGCCGGACGGCGCAGCTGGTCAGATGTTGTACCAATTTTGGCCACCAGCCATTCTTCGATCGCGACATCCAATTGGCCGCGCAGCACGCCGGTCACGTTGCAAACATTGGCAACCTGGATGATTTCATCCAGCGATAACAGCGCCACCGATGCGCTGATGCGGGTTTTGGGACGCGATGCCGTGGAGAAAAAGCTAGCCACGATTGGGCATAGCGACCCCGACAAAGCATTGCCGATGCTCAATACGGTCGAAGCCTTTGCCCTGAAAAGCAATCCCGAGCTGCGGCTTCGTTTTCAAAAGGCGACTGAAGCGGAGCAGCGTGATCTGCTGGAAAATGAAGCCGCGGCGCTGGCATTTGATAAAATAGTCCCGTCCAATCTCGGTTCCGGCCCCGTTGCCATCGACAGTATAGAATGGTTCGCCTCACCTTCGGACGTTGCCACTTTGATGCACAATATTCGCCAAACCGGCAGTCAGGTCGCGCTCGAAGTGATGGCGGTCAATAAAGGGGTTAGCCCGGTATCGGCCGACAAATGGCAATATCTGGGATATAAGGGCGGCTCGGAACCCGGCGTTATTTCGATGAGTTTTCTGGCCCAATCCAAAGCAGGCGACTGGTATGCCATCACCGGCAGTTGGAATGATATCAGCAAAGACGTGAATAATGAGAGGTTCGTGGCGTTGATGGCACGTTTACTGGATAGCGTGGCGGGTTAGACAGGCGGTTTAGGGCGGGACTTAGGCCCCGCTCCAGTCCTTGGCCAACATTCCGAAGATCAAACTATCCCTTATACCGATATGCGTTTCCCATTCCGCGCGCAAATGCCCTTCCAGTTGGAAACCCAGCCTTTTCAGCAAAACGACCGATCCATTATTTTCAGGGTCCACATCGGCAGAGATCCGGCGCGCCGACAATTGGCCAAAGGCGAAATCCAGAACGGCTTTGGCCGCTTCTGCGGCATAGCCATGGCCCCAATGTTCGCGTGCCAAAATATAGCCCAGTTCAAAAATGTCTTTCCGGTGTGGCATCAAAATGATCCAGCCAAGGGCCACATCACCGTCGGTCGTGATTGCCCAGCATTTATGATCCGCATCCGGCTCTGCGTTGCATGCGATATATTCGCGGGTCTCTTGCTGATTTTGATGTGGGCCACTGGACCAATAGCGCATCACCAATTCGTCGGACAGGGCATGAAACAATGCCGCCGTATCATCCAAAACAAGCTGGCGTAAAACCAGCCGGTCGGTGATTAATGTCGGGGCCGTCATCCGGTCAGCGCCTCCACTAGCGCCTTCACCTTCTTCTGACGCCATTGCGGCAAGGGTGCGATAATCCAATAGGCAAGTCGGCTATCCTTCGCATTGTCCAACGCTTTCACCCTGCCCGCCGTGATGTCGGCTTCGGCCAATAGATGCGGTACATTTGCACGGCCAAGTCCGATTGCCGCTGCATCAATTGCAAGCCCGGCATCGGAAAGACGTAACGCGGGCAATCCGTCGGCAACCGGACAATGCGGCCAGCTAATCGGCGTGTCGGCCCCGCCTTCGGGCGCACCGACTGTCACAAAGGCACCTTCGGCAAGGCGCACGCCTTCATGCTCGCCCGGCCCATCGGTCAGGCGGATGGCCAGATCAAGGTTGGCTTCGGTAAAATCGATGTCTTCATCAGCGGATATCAATGTAAAGCGCGTTTCGGGATTTGCCTGACTAAATTTTGCAAGTCGCGCGGCCAACCATTTTGCGGTAAAATCACGCGGGGCGGCTATGGTCAGCGAATTGGACGACTGCCCCGCTTGCATAGCGCGCACGGCATCTTCAAACATCAGGAACCCTTGGCGCAAAGCATCCAGTCCTGCGGACCCTTCAACGGTCAATTCCAATCCTTTTGGAGTGCGCCGAAACAGGACAACGCCCAGCATATCTTCGAGCGCGCGTATCTGTTGCCCGACGGCGGCAGGCGTAACGGCCAGCTCATCGGCTGCCTTTGTAAAGCTCAAATGCCGGGCTGCCGCGTCGAGGACGCGCAGACCATTCAGCGGCAAATGCGTCCGTTTCATCGTGCAGTCGCCGGTGCCAGCAATTTGAAACGCGGAATTTCAGCCAGAAATGTGCTGCCGTCGGCACGTATGAAACGATAATGCCCCTCCATTATGCCACTTGGTGTAGCCAGCGGGCACCCGGACACATAGTCATGGCTGTCACCCGGATTAAGCAGCGGTTGTTCGCCAACAACGCCGTCGCCATCGACATGGTTCACCGTAGCGCGGCCATCAGTGATTTTCCAATGGCGGGTTAACAACTGCACCGGTTCATCGCCATGATTTTCGATACGGATATGATAAGACCAGAACCACCGACCCTGCGCGGGTTGGGATTGCTCATTCAGATAGTTGGGCGCCACGCGGACTGTAATGCCATCGGTGGTCGCGCTCGCAGTGAAGAAGGAATCAAGAATATTGCTCATAGACCGGCCACCTTTAATGCCTGATCCAGATCTTCGATCAGATCTTGCGGATCTTCCAGCCCGACGTTGATCCGGATCATACCTTCACCAACACCCATCGCTTCGCGCCCTTCAGGGCCCATGCCATGATGCGTGGACGATGCGGGGTGGCACATCAAGCTGCGCGCATCACCGATATTGTTCGAAATATCGATCAACTGCAAAGCATTCAGCAACTGGTGCGCCTGTTTACGGCCGCCATCGAGGACGAAGGAGAAAATCGGGCCACAGGCTCTCATCTGGCTCATTGCCAGATTATGTTGCGGGTGGCTGGCTAGTCCCGAGTGCAGGATAGTGGGCACGCGGCCTTCCAGAAATTTGCCTACTTTTAGAGCATTTTCTGACTGCCGCATGGCGCGCAGTTCCAGCGTCTCCAACCCCTTATGCACCACCCATGCGTTAAAGGGCGACAGGTTTGGACCAGTATTGCGCTGAAACGGCAATAATATCTCTTCGATCCACTTTTGCGACCCGCACACGGCGCCGGCCAGCACGCGGCCCTGCCCGTCCATCAACTTGGTAGCACTGTAGGCTACGACATCAGCGCCATAATCCATGGGACGTTGCAGCACGCTCGTGGCAAAAGCATTGTCGACAACAGTCGTGATGCCATGCTCTTTTGCGAGGCCGCAAACATAAGCCATGTCGACGATGTCTATCGTCGGGTTCGCCGGCGTTTCAAAGAAAAACACTTTGGTATTGGACTGGATCGCTGCCTTCCACGCGTCATTGTCGCGGCTGTCGATGATGGTCGTCGTAATCCCCCATTTCGGCAGCAGATTGTCCGTCAGCCAGCGGCACGATCCAAAAGCCGCACGCGCCGCCACGACATGGTCACCTTGTTCCAACTGGCACAGAAGCGCCGTCGTCATCGCGGCCATACCCGAGGCCTGAGCGCGGCAGGCTTCTGCCCCTTCCATCAACGCGATGCGTTCTTCCAGCATCTGCACCGTCGGGTTTTGCAACCGGGAGTAAGTCATGCCCTCGGCTTCACCGGCAAAGCGCGCTGCTACGGTTTCGGCATCGTCATAGGTAAAGCCGGACGACAGAAATAAAGCTTCCGACGTCTCACCATGTTCGCTGCGCCATGTGCCGCCGCGGATGGCTTGGGTGGCGGGGCGCCATGTACTGGTGATCGAGCGATTCTGGCCGGTGGTTTTCTTCATGGGTCGCTTTTCGGGTAGCAAAGGGTTCAGGTCAAGGCAGCAAGAACGGCATCGCCCATTTCAGGGGTCGACAATGTTCCTCCCAAATCGGGGGAGCGCGCGCCATGTGCAAGCGCCGCGGCAACCGCCCGTTCGATCCGGTCAGCCTGCGCCGGCTGTCCCAGCGAATAGCGCAACATCATCGCCGCCGACAAAATGGTCGCGAGCGGGTTAGCCTTCCCTTGCCCGGCAATATCCGGCGCGCTTCCGTGGATCGGCTCGTAAAGCCCCTTTTGCCCGCTATCGAGCGAGGCGCTGGGCAGCATACCTATCGACCCGGCGCACATACTGGCCTGATCGGACAAGATATCGCCGAACAGATTGCCGGTCACAATAACATCGAACTGGCCCGGATTACGCACCAGCTGCATCGCGGCATTATCGACATACATATGGCTGAGCGCGACTTCGGGATACTCCTGCGCGGTTTCGATCACCACATCGCGCCACAATTGTGATGTTTCCAGCACATTGGCTTTGTCCACCGAGCACAGCTTTTTACCCCGTGACATGGCGGTTTCAAATCCGACACGGGCAATGCGGCGGACTTCATCTTCATTATAAGACATGATGTCATAGCCTTCGCGCTTGCCATCGGCGGTTTTCCGCATGCCCTTTTCACCGAAATAGACGTCACCATTCAGCTCGCGCACAATGACCATATCGATCTGGCTGGCGACTTCTGGGCGCAAGGCGCTGGCGTCGGCGAGTTCGGGAAACAGTTTTGCGGGGCGTAGATTGGCAAAAAGGCCAAGCTCTTTTCGCAAACCGAGTATCGCCTGCTCCGGACGCAAATGACGTTGCAGCGCGTCGCAATCTGGGTCACCGACGGCACCGAATAAAATGGCGTCGGCGCGTTTGGCCAGATCCAGCGTTTCGGGCGGCAGGGGATGTCCGGTCGTTTTATAGGCTACACCGCCGACGAGGGCTTCTTCAAAATGGAGCGAGTCGAGCGCTAGTGCTTCCAGCACGCGGCGGGTCTGCGCGATGACTTCGGGTCCAATTCCGTCACCGGGAAGCAAAGCAATAAGCACGGGTCCGATATCCTTTTGGCAAATGATATGAAAAGTCCGGTTTCCCTTGCCGTCCCTGCCCCGATTAGGCAACTGCCCTTTTCAATCTGTCCACCAAACGCTCTCTTGCCGCCATCACATCGGCACGGCGGTCCCCCAGAATATGCGCCACCAACCGCTCCCGGTTTTGCGCCATCATGGCCACCGGCGCGCCGTCGCTTGTGCCTTCCTCGGCATAGCCTAATTCAGCGAGCAACAAGGTTTCGTATTGCGCCACAGCCCCTGCCCAAACCCGTGCTGCCGGGGCCAGTTCTATCGCGGACAGCACGCCGTCAAGCGCACTGTGCAGACGCGGATAGGCAAGTGCTTCGGGCAACGTCGCGGCCGTTAGCGCTGTTACCCAGTCAATCGCCGCTATCGCCAAAGGTTCCGATAATAAATGGGCGCGACTGTGCAGCGGTTCTGCAGTTAGCGATGCCAATTGTCCCGGCGTTCGCACCCGCCATTCACCGTTGATGACGTTGCCGGGAATCAGCACAGGCCTTAAATGCCGCCCCCGTGCACCCTGCACATAGCCGGCAAGCAACCCGTCATCGGAGCTGAACGCCCGCACAATGGCCCCAGTTTCGCCGTGGTTCCTGACCGAACAAATGATGGCAGTGGCGATGATGTGCATGGGCCATCATGCCAAGCCCGTGGCTCCAGGGAAAGCGATATCCCTACCCGTCGCTGATTTTGAACAGCGCAGCACCTTCATATTTTTCGGCTTCGGGTTCGTACAATTCGTCAATTTCGAAATGACTTTCGGTAATGTGAAGATCGCTTAATCCCTGCAGATGGAATGCGCCGAGTTTTTTCTCACGCGGCGGTTCGCCATGTTTTTCGAGCGTGATCGCATCGATGAACAGCGCATTATTCTTGGTATAAAGAATATGCGGGGCCAGCTTCATCGCCACACCATTATAAACCGCCGTAACGCATTTCTTGAGTGCGATGGCTTCAAGGAGAAGTTGATTTGTGGACATAGCGCCAAGTTATCGCAGCTGTCATAGCGCGCAAGTGTAAAATGGTGCGCCGCAACACAAATTTGATCCGACTTGCAATATTCGGGATCTGCGATATTCTGACTACCCAACCGAGGAATTTATGCAAGAGATTGCCACCCGTTAATCCAGCGTCTGTGAAATGTTCGCAGACCTGATGATTTAGCCCCGGCCTCGCCATTCGTGCGGGCCGGTCACTAAACCTATTCAACGGGTTAAATTCCATGAATATTTCGAAGCATGAACAACGCGTGTTGCACGCGTTGGCGCAGGGTGGTTCGATCGTCCACCGTTTTAACGACCGCGGCCATATTGTCGAAGTCGACTGTATAAACCGCGATGGCTGGCGCCTTGCCGACTGTACTTTGGCTGTCTTTCAAAAGTTACGCCGCAGAAAATTGATCGGCAGCCAACGCGGCGCACCTTACCGGATCACACGCGCGGGTCTGCACGCGGTCAGGGCGCAACTGGACAACCGCTAGCACACGGCGGCCGCGTGGTTGGCGATTAAGTCCACCATGCGGTCGACCTGCGACGGAGGCAGATCGTGTGCCATCTCATCGATAATCTCCAGTCGGGCACCGGCAATATGGCGGGCGATGTCTTCACTGCCTTCTTTCGGCACCAACGGATCAGCGGCGCCATGCACGACAAGGGTCGGGGTGGTGATCTTCTTAAGCCTTTCTACGCGGCTACCGTCCGCAATAATCGCCAGTAACTGCCGCCGTGTCCCCACCGGATAATAGCCCCGGTCAAACGCCTTGGCGGTCATTTCGGCGTGGACATTCTCCTCGCGGGCCGGATCGGGATAAGAAAACGAACTGACCAGATCGGTGCCGAATGCGACGGCTTCATCACGGCTGGCGTTGGGCGAGCGCTTTACCATAAAGCGACGCTGGATATCGGCGCGCGCGCCGGGAAGGCCAGGCTTACCGCTGGACGACATGATCGAGGTCATACTAAATAGGCGATCCCGGTGGTTCGCAGCCATCAGCTGCACGATCATCCCGCCCATCGACGCGCCGACCACATGCGCTCTTTCAATGCGCAGCGCATCCAACAAACCAATCCCATCCGCGGCCATATCGGACAGAGTGTAAGCGACGCTGACCGGAAGCCCTAAGCGTGCCTTGAACAGCGTCCAGACCAGATGTGGAGCCTGAGCTCCCTCCATCCGCTGCGACATGCCAACATCGCGATTGTCATAATGGATGACGCGAAAGCCCTTTGCGACGAGTCCGTGAATAAACTCGTCCGGCCAAGCAATCATCTGCGCGCCTAGGCCCATGACGAGCAAGATAACGGGTGCGTCGGCTGGACCATTGTCTTCGTAATAGAGGTCGACGTTGTTAGCGTTGATGGCAGGCAAATGGCTTCTTTCTAAAATATATTGATATTGTAAGATATTTGAAGAGCTGAATATTTCAATACATTGCGTTTTATCGCGTTAGCAAAATTGCAAAAATACCAGTCAGCGCAATCAGAACAAATGCCGCCAAACCAATGAAGATCGAAGGGTTGATGTCAAACGTTGCACGCGCTTGTTCCTTTAACCTGTTCAATAATTCAGGCCAGGTGTAGCTGACGAAATCGCCTTGGCTCATAATCCCAATCAGAGTTCCGTCGTCATCAACGACCGGCAGGTGGCGGAAGCGATCGTTGGACATTTGACGCAGCCAATCCAGCAGGTCGTCATCACCCTTAGCAAGCCTCAAGTCTGTTGTCATAATAGCACTGAGTGGGGTCGTTTTGGGATCAAGGCCGGCATTCAGTAATCGTCGCATAAAGTCACGTTCAGTGACGATGCCCAGTGGCTTTTGATCCGGTGAAATCACCACAGCTGCACCATAATTCTTTTCGCTCATCGCCTGAACCGCCGTAAATACATCTTGGTCAGGGCTAAAAGTCATCACAGCCGCCTTGCGACTAAATTCGGGTCGATCTTTGATTTGCATATCAATGCCTCAGGGGGAGTAATATCCCCAGCGCCCTGTTTACGCCGTTGTGGCGTGGCAACAAGTCCAAATATTCGACCGCTGGCCTTAGCGGCCGTGCCTCAAATCATATGATAAAAATCGTGCACCGTTTGCGCGACCGCAGCCGACACGCCGGGCGCTTTTTGTAAATCTTCCAAACTGGCACTCCGCACCGCCTTGGCAGTCCCGAAGTGCATTAGCAGTGCCTTTTTGCGCGATGGACCGATGCCGGGAACTTCGTCCAGAGGACTTGCGGTAATCGCCTTGCTCCTTTTGGTCCGGTGCGCGCCGATGGCGAAGCGGTGTACCTCGTCACGCAGGCGTTGCAGATAGAACAGCACCGGCGCATTCACCGGCAGGGTGATTTCGCGTCCGTCCGGGAAGTGGAAGACTTCACGCCCTTCACGGCCATGGTCCGGTCCCTTGGCGATGGCAATCAGCGGCACGTCGTCAACCCCAATTTCTTCAAGCGCCGCCTTGACCGAACTCATTTGCCCTTTGCCCCCGTCGATCAACACAAGATCTGGCCATTGTCCGCCATCCCGATTGGGATCATCTTCCTGCGCCCTGCCAAAGCGGCGCTGGAACACTTCGCGCATCATAGCAAAATCATCATCCGTCGCGGCCTGCTTGATGTTGAACTTGCGATACTGCCCCTTGATAAACCCTTCCGCTCCTGCAACGACCATCGCGCCAAGGGCATTTGTCCCCTGAATATGGCTGTTGTCATAAATCTCGATGCGTTTGGGCGGTTCGGACAGTTCGAAAAGATCGGCCACTTCCTGCAAAAGCTTGCCTTGCGTGGTGCTTTCGGCCAGTCGCCGGTCCAACGCTTCTTCGGCATTGCGCGTGGCCTGTGCGACCAAACGCACACGGTCGCCACGTTGGGGAACCGCTATTTCGATTTTGCGCTCGGCCCGTTCCGAAAGCGCCTGTGCCAGCAAATCGGCCTCAGCCAATTCGCGGTCCAGCAGGATCAGGCGCGCGGGCGGCACGTCTTCATAAAATTGCGCGAGGAAGCTCGTGAACACCTCATCTTCACCAAGTTCCGAGACATGGGCCGGAAAAAAAGAGCGGTGCCCCCAGTTCTGGCCTCCGCGAATGAAGAATGCCTGAATTCCCATGACACCGTTGCGATGGGCAAGCGCAAAGATATCGGCATCGCCGATGCCCTGTGCGTTGATGGCCTGACTACCCTGAATGAAGGTCAATGCCTTGAGCCGGTCGCGCAGCATAGCGGCACGTTCAAAATCCAGCCCCTCGGCAGCGTTTTCCATTTCAGCAGCAAGTTTCGCCTGCACATCGGATGATTTGCCATCGAGAAAGGCTTTGGCATCGGCCACCAGATCAGCATAGGCGCCATCGTCAATCCGGCCGACACAAGGCGCCGAACATCGTTTGATCTGATAAAGCAGGCACGGCCGGTCACGGTTGTTGAAAAAGCTGTCCGAACAACTGCGTAAAAGAAAAAGTTTCTCGAGCGCATTCAGCGTCTGGTTCACCGAACCTGCGCTCGCAAACGGGCCATAATATTGCCCCTTATGCCGTCGCGCCCCGCGATGTTTCTGTATGCGTGGAAATTTATGATCCGCACGCAACAAGATGAAAGGAAAGCTTTTGTCGTCGCGCAACAGGACATTATAGGCCGGGCGATAGCGCTTGATGAGCTGCGCCTCCAGCAGCAGGGCTTCGGCTTCGCTGTTGGTCGTAACAATCGTCATCGACCGCGTCAGCGCGACCATGCGCCGCAACCGGTTCGGTAACCGGTCAATCTGCACATAATTGTTCACACGGTTTTTGAGCGCGCGCGCCTTGCCGACATAGAGCACATCGCCACGCGCGTCGTGCATCCGGTATACGCCCGGATTGTGCGGCAAGGTTTTCAGGACATTTCGAATAGCCGCAACACCCGACTCCAGGTCCGGCGCATCCGCACCCCTCACCGCATAAGTTGCTTTCTCCTCATTGAAACGGGAGGCAGCATTTGGCTGATCGGGGCGGTCGGCTTTGGACATAGCGGGAGTGATGTAAGCGACGACGTCTGCCTGCACAATGTCATTCCCGCGCCCTGCACAATGTCATTCCCGCGAAGGCGGGAATCGAAGGTCAGAAAGTGCAGCCAATGCCCTGTTGCGTCAAATGGCGATGGTCGCCCATGGATCCCCGCATTCGCGAGGATGACAGATTGTTGCGTTCAAAAGGAGCGTTTAGTTCAACGATGCAATCGACTGGTCAATCAACGACGCATCCGCTTTGGCATCGTGATGCTGTGCAATCAATTGTGCAGCAGCCGCAGCCGCAGCGCTGGCTGCTTTTGCACGGACATCGGCAATGGCGGCGCGCTCGGCGGCGGCAATTTTCTCTTCAGCCGCTTTGGCACGACGTCCGATAAGCGCCGTGGCATCCTCTTTCGCGCGCGCAATGATCAGCTTGGCTTCGTCTTCGGCGGCGGCCTTCATCGCTTCTGCATCGGCAGCAGCTTGTTTGGCTTTTGCTTCATACTCGGACTTGATTGCTTCAGCCTCGGCGCGCAATGTGGTCGCCTGGTCGAGCTGGTCCTTGATACCTGAAATCTGTTTGTCGAGCGCCCCGGCGATCATGGCAGGCACTTTTTTCCAGATCGCGAGCCCGATGACGACAAGCATGGCCAAAGCCACGAGCATCGTTGCATCAAAACCGAGCGCCGATGGCGTTGCGTGTTCTTCGCCGCCATTAGCTTCGGTTGACGCGACGCCCGCTACAACTGGTCCATGCCCCATTGCGGCATGGTCCTCAGCGGTCAATTCTGGAGTTTTTACTGCTTCAGCCATTTGCCATAACCGCCTTCACTGCTGATGCCGCTTGCGCCGAACTTACCTTGGCACCCGATAGCTTTGCGACGATTTCTGCCGCAGCTTCGGCTGCCACTGTTTCAATGCTGGCCATCGCTGCGGAGGTGGCCTTTGCAAGATCGGCTTCTGCCAAAGTCAGCGTTGCTCCCACTTCGGCGTCCGCTTTGGCAAGGCGCTGTTCCGCGTCTTTTGCCGCCTTTGCCTTCGCCTCACCCGATTTTGCTTGTACCACTAATCGAGCGGCGGCCAGATCGGCGGTACCGCTATCGCCCAAATTGTCCGCTTCCGCACGGGCACGCTCCGCCGCCGCAAGGTCATCGGCAATTTTGCGGTCGCGTGCGTCTATGTTCGCTTCAATCTTTGGCAGCATGCCTTTGCCGATCGTAAAATAGATCAGGCCAAAGACAATCAGCAGCCAGAAAAACTGCGACGCATAGGTTTCAAGAATCTGGGCAATTTGGGGCATAATACTTGGCTGTCCTTATGAAGATTGTGCCCTGGCGCGATGCCAGGGCGAAACCGTCAATTAGGCAACGAAGATCAGGATCATCGCAACGACGAATGCGAGCAGACCGAGAAGTTCAGCAGCCGCGAAGCCGATGAACAAACGGCCCTGCTGGCCATCAGCCGCCGCAGGGTTACGAAGCGCGCCCTGAAGGAAGGATCCGAAAACATTACCCACACCACCGGCGGCAAGGCCGGCACCAATTGCTGCAAGACCGGCACCGATCAATTTTGCTGCTTCTGCGTCCATGATAATAACTCCTGTTCAAAACTAAAATGCGTGGTGGAAAACTCAGTGTAAATTGACCGCGTCGTTAATGTAGAGCGAAGTCAAAAGCGCGAAAACATAGGCCTGAATGGCACAGACGAGCAATTCAAGCAGGGTAATGCCGATCATCAAAATGAACGAAGGCAAGCTAACCACCAAAGGCACCCAAGCGGCTTGGGCATTCAGACCGTTGATGACGAAGCCTGCCAACACCTTCATCAGAACGTGACCGGCGGTCATCGCGACGAATAAACGAAGCGCGAGGCTGAATGGGCGGATGAGAAATGAGAAAAGCTCGATCAATGGGATCAGCCAAAGCAGCCACCAAGGTGTTCCGTGGGGCACGAAGAGGCTGAAGAAATGGAGGCCATGACGCCAGAAACCGACGACCAGTACCGTGCCGAAACTGAGCACAGCCAATACGGCGGTCACGGTCAAATGGCTGGTTACGGTGAAGGGGTGGACACCAGGGACAATGCCTACGGGCATCATGCCCATGAAGTTCGCCATGAGGATGAACATGAAAAGCGAAAACACCAAAGGCACATATTTTTTGCCTTCAGGTCCAACGCTGGAAGTCACCATGTTGTTGACGAAACCGGTCACGCCTTCGACAGCCATTTGCCAGCGGCCGGGGACCAGATCGCGCTTCATGCCGCCCCACATAAAGAGCCAGAGGGCGCCGAGTACAATCATCATGAAAAGCGAGGAGTTGGTGAAGGAGACGTCATAGCCGCCAATACTGAGCGGCGCGAGCGGCTCAATCTGGAACTGATACATCGGATCGATTTTGCCGCTTTCGCCTGCCACGTTCACTACCCTGTATATGCGCGTCAAGCGCCCGGACTATTCCGGACGCTCGTTCGAGATCTTTATGATATTCCTGAAGGCGACCGCGATGCCCAAAAACATGCAGACCAACAGAAGCGCAGGGGAAGTGCCGAAAAGCTGGTCGAATAACCAACCAACCAATGCACCACCCGCAGGACCTGCAATAAGCTCCGTCAAAACCCTGTTTCCCTGCCGCATTCCTTTGGCCGGAACCTGATCTTTACCAGAGCGAACCGCTTCGGCTTTTCGCGCCGCTTTCAGCTGCATGTCTAACGAATCGAGCCGAGCGTCACTTTTGCCTTTGCCATCCTGCCCGGAGTTGTTCGAAACCATGCGATTTATCCTCGTATTAAAGGCAAACCACCACGAAATCGGGGCAACCCCGCCTAGGCACCGGCGCTTTAGGAGAGGGATTTAGACAAGTCAACAGCACCACGGCAATAATGTTGCAACGCAAAAGAAAAGAGCCGCGCCATCTCTGGCGCGACCCTGTTTCGTCTGTGCACTTCCCTTAAAATCAAGGGCAGCGCGAATCCAGCTCTGGCTTTCCGGCGTCGCGCGTTTTCCACTGTCCGCCTGGGCTCTGGTATTTTTCACCCGCTACGGTGCGCTCGGCAATCAAACGGCATCCGCTACGTAGCGCCATTTCCTCGACCGTTGCGCCATTGGCCAACGCTTCCTTGGAATATGCCGCCTTGCGCTTGATATTGATATCTTCGACCAATGCCTTGATTGCAGGCGAAGGCGAGGTCACAAAACCCAGATAGCCATCGGCCTTTTCCCCGACGAGTCCGCTTTCGCGCGCGCCTTGATAAGCCGGATCACGCCCCGACTGAAACGCGACCGCACCCGACGCCGTAGCGCCCAGCAACAACGCGGCAATGATCATTTCAACTGACTCTTTCATCAAAATATCTCCGGATTCTCTTCAATAACCTTCTCGGACGCCGCGGCCAGCTTGAACAATATTTCCTGCCGGATTGCGATGTTGAGATTGATCACAATCGGCTTGTCCGGCGCAGTAACTTGTACACAACCGGATAAAACCGAAAGCATGATAGGTGTCAAAACGAGTATCACTTTCCCCATGTTACGGCGAATCGCACTATCCATGCGGTTCGTCAATTGCCCTTGGTTATGCGTCATCGCCGCTTTCCTTTTGCTGAATGGTTCATTCATCCGTTTGTTCATCTTTCTTCGCAGGAATATCTTCGGGAGCCGTCGGTGGAACCCCTTTTTGTTGTTCCAGCAAATATTTCAAATCGCGGTCGGCGACATAAGCCGGATCATAATAGCCCCTGATCGAACCGATGAGTTTCAAAAACTCGGCTTTTACACTGACATTGAATTTAATCGGAATACGCGAAAGCTGCTTCGTGATGAAATTGCGTTTCGCACCACTGCCTTGTTGCAGGCCGGTAAAGCTAATGTCGGTTACAATTTCTCCATCCAGTTCGCCGCCAACGCCGATAGTCAGCGACGAATAGCGGATCGACCGCAAGGCGTTGAAGGCGAAATTGGCAAAAGTGCCCATGTCTTCATAGGCCAGCTCCCCCAGATAGCTTACCTCCCCGCCGCCCGGCCGCGAAACCAGCGCCCCGCCGACAATCCTTCCCCCGTCCTGACTAAATATCATCGGCAAGGTCCCGTCAAAAACGCCGGTCACGCGCAGATTCTGAAAATCATATCCAGCCAGAAATTGTTCCGCGTCCACCCCGGTTACGCGGAATGTCAGGCGTCGTTCTTTTTCTACACCAAAATCAAGCGTAGTCGGTTCAAGTAAAAGCTCACCCCCTGCAAACGGCCAACGACCGGATTCGATGCGGACCTGTTGATCCGGCAGCAATTGATATCTTATGTTTCCGTTCAGCGCGGGGATGCCCGGATTTATCGAAGCGATATTTGCAATTTGGGCGGGGCCTGTTTCCAGACCGAGCAGGTCGGTAAACACGATTTCTGTGGTCAGGCCATCTACAGGCCCGAACGCGGCGGCCAGATTCATGCCCTGTGTCGCAACCCGGCCCGTGCTGCGAACACCCTGACGGTCCCATTCGATGCGGCCATCGCCGGACACAGTACCATCAACATTGGCAAAAACACCAAGCACCAGCGGTGTTAGTAAAGACGGCTGGAAACGTTCGTCAAATCGCAGATTGTCCGTCGCCAAAAGGGCCCGGCCGCTGCTATCGTTCAATTGATGGCGGATATCCACACCGGCGACACGGGTGCCCGTTTCCGGCTCCACCAAATTACCGATGGCCGTGATGATATTATTTTCAAGCATCAGCATCATGTCAGGAACACGTATCGGTTTAAACCGATCCACCTGTTCCGCATCGAGGACTTTCAGGCTGCTGTCCAAAGTCAGGACATTGTTCAAATACCGCCAGTTACCGGCTGCTTCATCAATTAGCAGCGGAACATTGGCTATCTGGCCGGAACCACCTTGCAACGTGCCGTTCATCCCACCAGCGTCAAAACGGCCAGTCAGTGCGGCGACGACAAAATCCGTGGCGCTATCCACTTGGCCAAGAGAAATCGATACATCACGCGCGACAAAGCCTTCATCCAGACTAAACCGGATAGACGCACTTTTCGCTGAAAGGGGTGCGCTGCCGATGCTGCCGCGCACATCAAAGTTCGGCAGGTTGGCGGCCAAGCGTGTTCGCCCATTACGCGACGAAAAAACTGGCCTGCCCGCATCGGGACACAGGCGGATGCTCTGCGACCGTAAGGCGAAATTGGCTATTTTCAGAGAGTCAAAACGGACAGATTGGCAGCTTTCGTACATTGCCAGCCCGGCCCCGTCGTAGCGACCCGACAAAGGCAGTTGCAAGCCACTGACAAACCCGTTCGGCATCGGCCCCGATAGCAAAGCCTGGCCGTTAAAGCGCCATGCGCTACCCGGACTGCCACTGAACGTTAATCCGGGAACCGCCAGCCGAGCGGATCCGCCGGTAAAGGGGGCGACGCTTAACGTGCCGGCCCATTGCGATCCCGAAGACTGGCGCAGGGAAAGCGTTGCATTCGGAACGTTGCGTCCGGTGAGCGCCAATTGGACAGGGGTACCTATGCGCCAATCGGATGCGGATGATTGGATCACCAGTGGGCCATTCTGGCGAAGCTGAACCCCCGAACCGCTCTTGAGTGCCAAAGCCGATATGGTGGCGCCCATTCGCCCTTGGAAATCCCGGAAGCCATCAAATTCGAGATTGCCATCAAAACGATCCCCTGCCCGCTCTATAACGGGTGCGATGCGCGCCACGATCGGCCCCACCGGGGTATCCACCGTCTGGGCAACCAACGCGCGCAGGCTTCCCAATGTCCCGCGATCCAAAGCCCCGCCGGCGACAGCGATATCTCCGCGCGCTGAAAATGCGAATTTGGTGTCGTCAAGGCCACCATAGCCCTTCGCATTCAAGGTGAGACGCGGAACGGTTAGGGGCGCCGACCGCAGCGCCACTTTCTCCAAAGCAAGAGTGAAGTTGGTCCGTTGCACCCCGCCATCGACCGATACAACGCCTTGCGGTGCGGTGGCGGCAACGCCGGGATAGCGGATGGTCGCTGCGGCAAATCCGACATCACCGACCCATCTGTCCAAACGCTCCGACAATTTGATATCCACATCTAGTTTGGGCGCTGAAACTGCAAGCCTTTGCGATGT
Organism: Sphingorhabdus sp.; assembly: GCF_041737645.1. GTDB lineage: Bacteria > Pseudomonadota > Alphaproteobacteria > Sphingomonadales > Sphingomonadaceae > Sphingorhabdus_B. The sequence goes on along the minus strand of NZ_JBGSRI010000038.1, from coordinate 44,655 downwards.
GCAATCCAAAGAGGATGCGGAAAGCGGACCGATCAGTTGCGGTTGGCGCCATTTCAGTAACAGCTTTCCGTCAAATGCAACCGCTGGCGCGCGACATTCACCTGCTGCGATTGCCGTCGAGCGCAGCGAGAGACGGGCGGCAAACTGGTTACGCAACAACCCGCTTCCGTTCAATCCAACACCAATATTCCCCCATGGTGTCTCGATCCGTGCCTTCGCGTTCTTGATGTCGAGCCCGATGTCGGGCCATTCAAACGGCTCTTCCGATGCGGGATCTCTAAATTTGTCGAGTTCGCCGAACGACAGCTTTCCATCGGCATAGCGCCCACGCAGGGATACGCCCTTGGCACGGACATCACGCAAGCTGGCACCGGAAAAATTCAGGGCGACGTCAACCTCGATTTCGTCGGCCGTCAAATCCGGGCGGGCGGGATCGCCGATGACGAGGTTGCGGATGCGCTGGGTACGAAAGCCAATTTGGTTGATGCTGTAGGTTGCACGGATACCCCTGCTTTCCAGTTCGCCTTGCACAAATCGGTCGGCGATCGTGTTGCGCTGTCCCCAGGCGATCAGCAGCAGGGCAACGAACAGAAATGTAACGGACGCAAAAATGATCCGCTTCCAGCGCCAACCGCGAAAAGCTTTGGGTGCCCCATCATTGGTCAGTTCGGTGTCGGCAGGTTCCTGCATAACCTTCAAATGCGGGAAAGGACATTACGTTGCAACGCCATTCGCGCCGGGTGGCTTGATTGAGCCATAAAAATCTTGGAAAAGGCAATGAATTGCAATAGGATAGCTGCAATGGATGTCGTCGAAGGAATTGAGAAACATCATAATGCGGGCCATCGTGCGCGGTTGCGGACGCGATTGCTTGAGCTGGGCGGTGATTCACTTCTGGATCATGAATTGATTGAATATCTTTTGGCGTTGGTGATCCCCAGAAAGGATACCAAGCCATTGGCCAAGCAGCTTATCGCACAATATGGCGGGTTTTCGGCATTGCTGACCGCCGATGCGGAAAGCATCGCCCGGCAACCGGGCATGGGCGAAACAAGTACGGCGGCGTTGAAGATAGTACAAGCAGCGGCCTTGCGTTTGTTGAGCGAGCCTGTCCGCGAACAACCGGTGTTGGCTTCGTGGCAATCATTGTTGGATTATTTACGTGCTGACATGGCGCATTTGACCATCGAACGGGTACGGACTCTTTATCTCAACAGCAAAAATATGCTGATCCACGATGAGGTGACCAGCGAAGGTTCGATCGACCAAGCACATATTTATACCCGCGAGGTCGTAAGGCGTGCGATAGACCTTGGTGCGGCGGCCATGATATTGGTCCACAACCACCCCAGCGGCGATAGCGCACCCAGTCGTCAGGATATCGCGATGACCAAGGATATAATAAGCGCCGCAAGAAACTTCGACATTGCCGTTCACGACCACATCATCATCGGCAAAGATGGCTTTTCCAGTATGCGGAGTGCCGGGCTCATTTAGCGGGTGGTCAAAACTGTGCGGGTGCAACATAACCGGGTCATGCATTCTCCCCTCCCCATGAAAAAGCCAATCGGTGACAAAGAACTAACGGTCATGATGGCGTCGGTAATGGCGCTCAATGCTCTTGCCATTGATTCCATGCTACCCGCATTTCCTGCCATTGTCGGCAATCTCAGCCTCGCTGAACCCAATAGCATCCAGTATATCATTTCGATTTTCTTGGCTGGCACGGGCATCGGGGCATTGGTCCACGGCCCCTTGTCAGACCGTTATGGCCGCAAACCCATTTTGTTGATCGCAACTGTCGGTGCCGCCCTTTTCTCATTAGCGTGCAGCCTATCGACAAGTTTCGAAATGTTGCTGGCGATGCGTTTCTGTCACGGATTGATGGCCGCGGCGATGGGCGTTTTGGTCGTATCGATCATCCGCGACAAATTTGAAGGCGACGCGATGGCGCGTCGGATGTCCACGATTTTCCTGATCTTCATGATAGTGCCGATCATCGCCCCCACCATCGGGCAATTTGTCCTGCTGTTCGCCGGTTGGCGCACTATTTTTGATCTGATGGCATTCATGGCGCTGGCCGCTGCTATTTGGCTCTATTATCGATTGCCCGAAACGCTGCATCCCGAAAATGTCATCTTGATCAAACCCCATGCGCTAGCCAAAGCATGGAAAAAGGTAGTTACCCACCGCAATGCCACAGGCTATATGCTGGGCGCCGGTATAGTTCAGGGCGCTTTATTCGGCTATCTGAACAGCTCGCCCCAATTATTTGACGAAGTTTTCAACGCGGCGGATTTTTTCACAATCGGCTTTGCCATTGTTGCACTTGGAATCGCCGCGTCCAATTTCGCCAATTCGCGTATTGTCGAAAGATTTGGCGCGCGCCGCGTTTCGCAAACCGCGTTGATCAGTTTTATCATCCTGGGTTCGCTTCAGGTGGCCGCCGCCGAATTTGCACCGGCGTCACTGCCTCTGTTCCTCATTTTGCTGACCGCCAATATGGCAATGGTCGGTTTTATCGGGTCCAATTTTTCGTCCATAGCAATGACGCCCTTTGGCGATGTTGCCGGAGCCGCTTCGTCGTTCCAATCCTTTGCCAAGACGATTTTGGCGGCCGGAATTGGCGCGGCGATCGGTCAGCAATTTGACGGTACTGTCCTGCCCGTCGCGTCGGGATTTGTCCTATGCGGCCTGATCGCGCTGGGCCTTGTTCTATGGTGCGAAAATGGCAAATTGTTCACACGCCCCGGAACGGCTCCAAAAATCCCCAGTAATCCACGCGGGTAATAAAAAAGGGAGGCCGCGAAGCCCCCCTTTTCTTTTGACTGGCGGTGATGCCTTTAATTGTCGTGCACTGGCCCCGGGAACTCGCCCATGTCCGGCGCGTCGTCAATCATCTGGTCGTGTTGCAGGTTCGAATTCCGCATACCGTAGATGAAGTACAACGCAATCGCACCGATCAGGAAGTAGATGAAGAACATCAACACATTATACGGCACTGTCGTAATCAAATAGAGGCAGGACAAGATACCCAAAGCCGGGACAACCGGATAAAATGGTACTGAAAACCCACGCGGTAAATCAGGGGCTGCGCGACGCAGATAGATTACCGACAGGCACACAATGGCAAAGGCCGCCAAGGTACCCACTGAGGTCATGTCGCCCAGCACGTTGATGTCGAAGAAACCGGCAGCAACGGCTGTGATCGTGCCAACCAGCAATGTGTTGATATAAGGCGTGTGGAACCTTGGATGCACCCGCGAGAAAATCTTGGGTAGCAAACCGTCACGCGCCATGGTGTAGAAAATACGCGTTTGTGCATACATCAGAACCAACACCACCGAAGTCAGACCGATAATCGCGCCTACCTTGATTGTTTTCGCAAGCCACGCCCATTGCGGGCCGAAGCTGTCGACAACGACGGCAACCGGATCAGGCACGTTCAGCGACGCATAAGGAACCAGCAGGGTCATGATGGCAGCAACCAGCATATAGATGACCGTGCAGACGACCAGTGAACCGATGATACCAAAAGGCATATCGCGTTTTGGATCCTTGGCCTCCTGCCCTGCGGTCGATACGGCTTCAAAACCGATATAGGCAAAGAACACAATCGATGCCGCACGCATGATGCCATCGACACCAAATTGTCCGTCACCTGTATTTTCGGGAATGAACGGGGTCCAGTTGGTCGCCATATATTCGCCGAGGTTCGAAAGCACGATGAAGCCGCCGACAAGAATGAAGGCCGCAAGAACGCTTACCTTGATTGCAACAATGATATTGTTGACCTTCGCCGATTCCGACACACCGACCATCAACAGCAAAGCGAGAACCATGCAGATCAGAAACGCCGGAAGGTTGAAGATCGCCGTGACCGCAGCGCCATTGACCAGCAAAGGCGCGCCATCGACCATCAGCGCCTGGCCGGTAGGGCCAGTAAATTGCGGAGGTATGACGAGCCCGAAATCCGCGAGCAAGCTGACGACATAGCCACTCCACCCGACCGCGACCACCGACGCGGCTAGGCCATATTCGAGCAGCAACAAAGCCCCCATGATCCAGGCAACAAATTCGCCCAGCGTGGTGTAACTATAGGTGTAGGCGGAACCGGATACCGGCAAGGTCGACGACAGTTCAGCGTAACATAAGCCTGCAAAAGCACAGACAAGGCCGGCAACAACGAAAGACAGCATGACCGCTGGCCCTGCATGGAGTGCGGCCGCGCTGCCGGTGCGGACGAAAATGCCTGCCCCGATAATACAGCCAACCCCCAGCAAAAGCAGGTTCCATTTGCCAAGCGAACGTTTCAATTCGCTGCTGGCCGTTTCTCTTTGTACTTGCGCGATCGTTTTGCGCGCGAACATGCGCTGCATCACGGTTTGCGGTTTACTCGCCATCTTCTTCTCCCCGAAGGATTGTTATTTTGGGGAAACTAACCGCAAATGCGAAGCGCGCAACTTAATTTCAACGAACCAGCATCGGTCCCAAGGGTTTTCCACCAAAAATGTGGACGTGCAGGTGCGGAACTTCCTGATGTGCGTCCAATCCGGTGTTTGCTAAAAGACGATAGCCAGGCCCCACCAGACCCAACTCGCGCGCGACATGCCCAACAGCCCGCGTAAATCCGGCTATTTCTGTATCACTCGCCTTGGCGCTGAAATCATCCCAGCAGACATAGGCCCCTTTGGGAATGACCAGCACATGTTCGGGCGCCTGCGGGTTGATATCGTGGAAGGCCAGTGCCCATTCATCTTCATAGACCGTGCGATTGGGAATTTCGCCACGTAGAATTTTGGCGAAGATATTCTGGTCATCATAAGACTGTGTTGCGTCAATAGGCATAGTTCAATCCGATCTTGCAGCTTTTTCAGTTAGTCCCGATACACCATCGCGTCGATCCAATTCGGCCAACACGTCATCGACTTTCACGCCGCCCTCGGCCAGCAGCACCAAAAGATGGAATACCAGATCCGCTGCCTCGGACGTCAATTTGGCCGGGTCTCCGGAAAGCGCGGCGATTACCGTCTCGGTCGCCTCCTCACCCACTTTCTGCGCGATTTTTTCGCGGCCCTTGGCAAACAACGAAGCGACATAGCTGCTATCCGCCGCCGTACCGCGGCGTCCGGCAATCACCGTTTCCAGCCTGTTAAGCGTATCGCGCATCATATATCCTTTTGCAGGGCCGCAACCATCAAGCGATCTTCGTCCGGTATCAGCCCTTCGAGCACACGCCAGAAGCCGGTGACCGATTCCTGGCCCGCGGCGGCATAGGCGGTCGCAAGGCTGGTCCGCAATGCTTCGAACAACTGGGCTTCGAATGTTTTACCTTCCTCGGTCAGCCTCAAAAGCTTTTGCCTTCGGTCTGCAGACCCGCTGCGTGTCTCGACCAGATTGCGGGCAGACAGATCGTTCAGAACCCGCCCAAGCGACTGCTTGGTGATGGCCAATATTTTCAGCAGTTCGCTGATCGTCAAATCCGGCTGTCGTGCGATGAAATAAAGCGCACGATGATGCGCCCGGCCCAGCCCATGTTCTGCCAAGCCGTCATCAATCGAACGTGTCAGACGCGTGTAGCCGAAAAACAGCAACTCCACGCCCCGACGCACCTCATGCTCGCGCAGGAATAACGGGGAAGCAGCCGGTGTTGCAGGCAAGGAAGATGGGACAGCCATATTGACGTATCTTGGCGCAGCCCATAGGACAGTGCAACCCCTTAAGGGACGATCACAACAAGGTATCGAGAGCAGATATGACCGCTGGTGCATTTCCATTTGAGGCGAACCCGAACCCGATCGACGCCGCCCGCCGTGCAGAATTGCTCGCCGACCCCGGCTTTGGCCGTGTGTTTACCGACCATATGGTGACCATCCGCTATTCCGACGACAAGGGTTGGTATGATGCAAAAGTCGGCCCGCGCGGCCCTTTGACGCTCGATCCGGCCACCGCAGTCCTCCATTATGCACAGGAAATTTTCGAAGGATTAAAGGCCTATCGCCTTGCCGATGGTTCTATGGCGCTGTTCCGCCCCGAACAAAATGCGCGTCGTTTCCAACGTTCAGCCAAGCGGTTGGCCATGCCGGAATTACCGGAGGAATTGTTTCTGCAGTCCTGCCACCAACTCATCGAAGTGGACCAAATTTGGTTCCCGCCAGTCGAAGGCGGCTCCATCTATCTGCGCCCCTTCATGATTGCCAGTGAAGTGTTCCTGGGCGTCAAGCCTTCGGCTGAATATCTTTACATGGTCATCGCGTCGGCCGCCGGTAATTATTTCAAAAGCGGTGCGCCTGCCATAAAGATATGGGTGTCCGAACATTACACTCGCGCCGCGCCGGGGGGCACGGGCGCGGCCAAATGCGGCGGCAACTATGCATCCAGTCTGGTCGCCCAATCCGAAGCCATCCACAACGGATGCGATCAAGTTGTTTTCCTAGACGCTGCGGAACATCGCTGGATTGAAGAATTGGGCGGTATGAACCTATTTTTCCTGTTTGACGACGGAACGCTGATTACACCGCCGACGGACGGCACGATCCTTGAGGGCATCACCCGCGAATCCATCATCATATTGGCCCGCGAACAAGGCCTGGATGTGCGCGAAGAGCGCTACGCCATCGACCAATGGCGCGACGATGCGACCTCCGGAAAACTGGTCGAGGCCTTTGCGTGCGGCACCGCTGCGGTTGTGACCCCGGTGGGCAGTGTGCATAGCCAAAGCGGCAGTTTCACGATCGGCGCCGGCGGTCCAGGGCAAATAACCCAACAATTGCGGGCAAAGTTGGTCGATATCCAGCGCGGCACCGCACCCGATCCTCATGGGTGGGTGCAACCGGTAATTTGATCGAAAATTCCTGCTTTTCGGCAATTGCCATTGTCGAAACTCGCGTTATAAGGCCGCCGCAGCAGACAAGGCGGAACCCGCCTTATTGCGTTAAATGCCAAGATGATGGGGCGTCGCCAAGCGGTAAGGCAGCGGCTTTTGATGCCGCCATTCGCAGGTTCGATCCCTGCCGCCCCAGCCATCTTCGCATTTTAAACCGCTTCACATATCAGCAATCTTTGTAAATGGTTGTAACAACCTTGGCCGGGTACTGGCGCACGGCACTATTTCCCTATAATCGGGCCCTTGAGGGACACTTATTATAAAAATAGTTCCATTGGGTAGGGCCAAGCATATGCGTGTTGTAATTGCCGACGACGAAACGGATGTGGTCGCATTTCTGAAATCGATTGTAGAAGAAATGGGCCATATCGCAGTCAGCTATGCGGATGGGAATATTTTGGCGCAGGCATTGATGCGCGAAACTTTCGATCTGGTCATATTGGACTGGAACATTCCGGGGAAAGACGGAATCGCCCTGTTGAAATGGATGCAGACCGCCCTGCCCGAACATCCGCCCGTCATTATGATGACCAACCGTTCGGCCAAAAATGACATCACCGATGCGTTAAACGCAGGCGCAGACGATTATATCACAAAGCCGGAAGACCGGTCGGTCGTTGCGGCCCGCATTAACGCGATGTTGCGACGCAATGCAGGTGCAGGCGCGTTTGATGCAGAGGCTGTGTACGGTAAATACCATCTCAACCGGCTGGACCAAAACGTCACGGTAAACGCGCAAACTATTACAATGACCGCCAAGGAATTTGAACTGGCGGACCTGTTTTTCCGGAACGCAGACCGTACTTTATCGCGTAATTACATCATGGAAACGATCTGGCGCACCAACGCCGTGCTGGCCACTCGCACGCTCGACATGCATATTTCGCGCGTGCGGGCGAAGCTTGATTTGCAACCCGAAAACGGATTTCGGATTTTTACCGTCTTCGGCTATGGCTACCGTCTGGAGACTTTAGCAACAAGCAACTGACGGGACAATTTATGCGGCCAACCATCAAACGGTTTGCAACAGCATTTTTCATTTTCATTTTTGGCCTTTGCGGAACAGCAACTGTCGCCGGGCAAGACGATGATCCGCCAATCCGCTATGTCGTCCGTAAAGGTGATACTTTGATATCACTTGGCGACCGTTATTTCAGGACACCGCAAAGCTATCGGATAGTCCAGCGTCAAAACAGGATCATCGACCCGCACAAAATTCCAGTGGGCAAGATACTCATCGTCCCGCGCAATTTGTTGAAGTATCGCCCTGCGGTGGCTGAATTGCTGTCCGTGCGCGGTCAAGTCACGAGCGGCGAAGGCAAATTGTCGACCGGGCAGAAACTGCCCGAAGGCACCGCCATCGAAACGGGCTCATCTTCCTTTGCTACGTTGGTTCTCGATGATGGCTCACGCATTTCCCTGCCATCAAACAGTGCGGTCCGCATCCGGCGGCTGCGAACTTATATTTTGGGTAATGTCCTTGATTATGACTTCGATGTGGCGCGCGGTGGAATTCGGTCCACGGTTGTAAAGCAAAAATCACCAGGTGACCGGTATCGGGTTCGCACACCAAAGGCGGTCTCGGCCGTTCGCGGGACAGATTTTCAATCGCGCTTCGATGCCGATAACCAGAATGATTTTGCCGAAGTCGTCGAAGGCGGTCTTGCCGTAAATGCAGGCGGTGGCAGCGAACGGTCGTTGCCCGCCGGAAACGGACTTTCGGTCAAAGCGGATGGCGGGGTGATCACCGAAACGTTACTGGCTCCGCCAGAATTGCGCGCGCCAGGTAAATTACAGTCGGACAAAATTGTACGCTTTGCCGCGTTGGCGAATCTTCCCATCCGCTACACCATCGCTGCGGATTCCGGCTTTATCGAACAGGTCGCGGATACCATTGCGCCAGATGGAAATGCAGAATTTGCTGATCTGCCCGACGGAAATTATTTCGTGCGCGCACGGGCCATTTCCGCAAACGGACTTCAGGGTATTCCGGCGACCTTCACCTTCAAACGTCGCATGAACAGCGTCACGGGCAGCGCCGGCAAGGAAGATGCAGGCTATATCTTTCGCTGGCGAGCCGAAGGACAGGGCACGCAAAAATTCCATTTTCAACTTTTCCGGAACGCCGTCGATACGATTGCAATGGTGGATGAAGCCGGTCTGGATACACAAATGATTACGTTGTCCGACTTGCCACCGGCCGATTATTTCTGGCGCGTGGCTTCGGTGCAATATATCGATAGCGAAGTCGTGATTAGCTGGACACCAATCGAGAAAATCACGGTATCGGCCCCTTGATTGTCGCGCCGAATTATCAGAGCGGTCACGGATAAGTGCCTCGGTGAATTTGCGGCTCCGCCTTGCGATCGAATGGGTGTCGATCGGGCTGTTTGCGACGTCAATAGTATGCGCCGCGCTTTTTTGGCGTGGAACGGCATCGTTCGACAATTTGCTCTATGACCGGCTAAGCGCCGTTCAGCGGCCGCAGGCGGATCGCGACATTTTGCTTGTCACAATTGACGACCGCAGTCTGGCCACCCTAGGCAAATGGCCGTGGGATCGGAACATCCACGCCCGTCTGATTTCAAAGATACAACAAAAGCAGCCGCGTGCCATTGCGTTTGACATATTGTTAAGCGAACCCGGCGAGCCGCAAGCTGACCGAAATCTTGCGGCCGCAATGGCATCAGGGCCCGCCGCAGTGTTTATTCCCCACCACTTCATTACGCCGGGTAATGATGGGCGTAACTATGATGCCGTGCTTCCGGCCCCTGTCTTTAGAACCGCAGCAAACGGTCTGGGGCACGTCAATATTCAATTCGACGATGATGGGATTGTCCGCCGAACCTCGCTTTGCTTCAAACCGGAGGATGGCGGCAAAGCCCTGCCTCATCTGATGACGCGGCTTTTGGAAACGCAACGAAAGGATGCGGCGAACCACCAGTGCGACGATGCCCTGCTGATTCCTTATGCAAAGCGCGGCAGTTTTGCCGAAATTTCTTACGCCGATATTCTGGATAATGATGTGCCGGACGCTTTGGTTCGCGATAAATATGTTATCATTGGCGCAACCGCCGCAGGAATGGGTGACAATTTCCCCACGCCAAATGGAGAAGGCGGCGTCCTGTCAGGGGTCGAAATAATGGCCAATATTTTGGCTGCTTCACGCCGCGATGACTTTGCCCAACCTTTGCCCGAACTATGGAATTACGCCCTTTCACTGGCCCCCCTGTGGCTGTTGATGATTGGCTTTTTGCGCTTTCGTCCCCGCGTCGTGCTGATCGCTTCACTGGCTTCGCTCGCGGGCATATTGGTCATCAGCGTTGGATTATTATCAAATCGCATCTGGTATCCGCCCAGCACCGCTATGCTAGGTATTTTAATGGTCTACCCGCTCTGGGGCTGGCGCCGGTTGCAAGCGATGAGTGACTTCATGGATGTTGAGCTGCGATCATTGGAGCAGACTGGCGAAGCCCGGCCCTTGCCGATCCCGCAGAATCCGGCAACCGACATGGTTGGACGGCAAAGCGAGGCCCTTGCCAGCGCGATAAACCATATGCGCGACCTGCGCCGTTTCGTGTCGGACACGCTGGCCGACCTGCCCGACCCTATGTTCGTGACAGACCCACAGGGGCGGGTAACCCTGACGAACAAATTGCTAGATGAACGTTTGGACCAGGATATCGCCGGCTGGTTACTGAACGACGCACTCGAATTGATGGTGATCGCAGAGCAACGCGCGAGCGTGGATGATTATATCGGTCAACCACAAGCGCGTGGTCAGGAATTTGTACGTTTTCTGTCACCGACCGGTCTGACCTTTGTGATGCGCCGCTCGGAAGTACGCAGCGATGCGGGCATTTTGCATGGCCATATCCACTATCTCACCGACATAACCGCCCTCGCCAAAGCTGAAGAAGATCGCGAGGAGGTGCTGCAATTATTGTCGCATGATATGCGCGCACCGCAATCGACAATCATTGCCTTATTGGACGGCCCAATGGATGCCGATGCCAGGAAAAGGATTGAACGCAACGCAAGGCGGACCATAGAATTGGCGCAAGACTTTGTCGAAATCGCCCGCATGGGGGAAAGCGATTTTGTCGGCGAAGACGTACTATTGGTCGATCTCGTTCGCGAATCTGCTGATAGCTTATGGCCACTGGCGCATGAACGCGGCATCAGCTTTTCATTCCACGACACCAGTGACAGCGCCTTTGTCTGTGCCGAACCTGATAGCCTGCATCGTGCGGTGTGTAATCTTATCGACAATGCAATCAAATTCAGTCCGGATAATTCCGTTATCCGGGTCGAAGTGTCCCGTCATGCCGGAGCGCACGTTGCCGTCGCCATTTCAGATCAGGGTTCGGGAATTGATGTGGACTTATTGCCAACATTATTTTCCCGATTTGCATCGGTCCGGCATCAACAGGGGCGCGTCCGGGGCGTGGGGCTTGGCCTTGCATTTGTCCATGCGGTCATCACCCGTCACAAGGGCATGGTTACTGCACAAAATGGAGAGAATATTGGCGCCCGGTTTACAGTCATTTTGCCGGAGGCAAAGGACCCGAAGGCGAGATAAAGCTTATCAATCCGGGCGCTGGGGCGTGGGGCTTACCGAAAATGTTATTTTTCCCTTGGCTGGTTGTGCAAGTATTTTCGCTAGAAGGAATAAGGGAATAAGGAAGAAGACGGCAACTCTTGCCGTACCGCACAACCTCTTATTCCTCTTTTCCTTTTTCCTTCTAGCGAAAAAATTGGCACGACATCGCAGTTCACAATCTACGCGAACAGACTCAAAAACCTATTCGACAGCGTTCCGCCGAACAAGGTAACTTCCGCGAGGCTTGCCCAAATCTGTCAAAGCCGTGTTGACCATAAATGGCAGCGCGTCTGTCAGGGGCATTTTGCAGTGATATTCCGCTACACGGCTGCGGTAAATTTCGATGCCGTCGCCGATCCTGGTCATTGTTAGCCCGAGACGAAATTCCTTATCCGCGCAGCTTTGCAATGGCTTATGGCGTTTGGCCGCGGACAGGTTTGCTTGTCCCGCGCTTGTCCCCAACGCCAATGAAGCATCGCGTGAATCAAGTGTGACTTGGAGCAAAAGACCCCCGTCTTGTGCAGGCGTAAATCCGCGTGAAACAAGGGCGTCCCGGGCAAGGGTATAAGCCTGTTTCAAATCGGCCGGCGCATCTTCGGCGGCTGCGCCACTAAAGGACTGGACATTTAATGCGCTCAATCCTGCGCTATCGATGCGCGTTTCGACGCCCGACGAGCAAGCCGATACCAACAGGGCGACACTTAAGGCACATAATGTATAGCGCATCGCGATACCAATGCTCACGCTGCTTGTCTGGCGCGTTCGTTCAGTTCCTGATTTAACATTTCAGCAAGCAAAAACGCCAGTTCAAGGGATTGTGCCGCATTCAAGCGCGGGTCGCAATGGGTATGGTAGCGATCTGCCAAACCTTCATCAGTCACCGCGACAGCACCGCCTGTGCATTCGGTCACATTCTGGCCCGTCATTTCGATATGGATGCCACCGCCAAAGCTACCCTCTGCCCGATGGACAGCGAAAAATCCGCGCACTTCGGCCAATATGCGTTCGAAGGGCCGGGTTTTGTAACCGCTGGCCGATTTCACCACATTGCCGTGCATCGGGTCGCATGACCAGATGACGGGATGGCCTTCCTGTTGCACAGCACGAATCAGCTTGGGCAGACCGCTCTCAACCTTGTCATAGCCATAGCGCGAAATCAGGGTTATCCGCCCCGCCTCCCGCGATGGATTCAACGTGTCGAGCATCCGTAACAAGGCGTCGGGTTCCAGGCTGGGTCCGCATTTAATCCCGATAGGATTGCCGATGCCGCGCAGATATTCGACATGCGCCGAACCTTCAAACCGCGTCCGGTCACCAATCCACAGGAAATGCGCCGAGGTGTCGTACCACCGGTCGGTCAGGCTGTCCTGTCGGGTCATCGCCTGTTCGTAGGGCAGCAGCAAAGCCTCGTGGCTGGTATAGAAACTCGTCCCTTTTATCTGCGGAACCGTTTCCGGTGTGATGCCGCACGCTTCCATGAACGCGAGAGCCTCACCAATGCGGTCTGCTGTTTCTTTGTATTTTTGCGCCCAAGGCGAACGCCCCATATAATCATGGGTCCACGCATGAACTTGCTGCAAATTGGCATATCCACCGTTGGAAAAGGCACGCAGCAAGTTTAGTGTCGATGCCGCCTGACTATAGGCACGCACCATACGCGCAGGGTCGGGTTCGCGACCGGCTGCGTTAAATTCGATGTCATTGATAATGTCGCCGAAATAGCTGGGGAGTTCAACGCCATCTATTGTTTCTGTGGGGGTGGAACGCGGCTTGGCAAATTGCCCCGCCATCCGGCCGAGCTTGACCACGGGTACCTTACCGGCAAAAGTCAGAACCACAGCCATCTGCAAGATGACGCGGAACGTGTCACGGATATTGTTAGGGTGAAATTCCGCAAAGCTTTCGGCACAGTCGCCGCCCTGAAGCAGAAATGCCTTGCCTTCGACCACTTTGGCAAGATCAGCGGTCAGGTTGCGTGCTTCCCCTGCAAACACCAGCGGCGGGTAATTGCGAAGCGTTTCTTCGGTCGCGGCAAGCGCGGCTGAATCCTGATATTCGGGCATGTGAATGCCCTTGGCGTTTCTCCAACTATCCGGCGTCCAATCCGTCGCCATGCCCACTACTCCAGCTTTAATCATTTCAAAGGGGCGCTCTTTAGGCTCATTTTCTATGCACTAGCAAGCAAAAGCGGCAATTTTCCGTCAGTTTCGCAATTTGCAACTGTGTCGTAAACTTTTAGTAGGATAACCGCCAAATTCCCTGTTGGCAAATTTGCAAAAAGACGTCTATCAGACCGGCTGAATCGCCCTGACAAAGAAGATGAAATTTCGTTCGATGTCAGGATATCATGGGGTTTCGACGGTATTGCGGGCATCACATCCGCGTCGGTAATAAGGGCAGCATATGGCTACGGTCAAAAAGACAACAGGCACTACTAGAGCTCCGCGGAAAAAAGCGTCTGAAGCTTCAGCCGAGTCAACAGCGACTGCGGCCGTTGCCTCTGCAGAAGATACAGGAACGCCCCACAGCGGCGACGAAGGCGTGCGCCGCCGCGACTTCATCCATATCGCAACGGTCAGCTTCCTCGGTGTCGGCGTAGCAGCTGTCGCAGTTCCCCTTGTGTCGCAAATGAGCGCAAGCGCAGATGTTCTCGCAATGGCCTCGATTGAAGTGGATGTGGCGTCAATCCAAACGGGCCAGTCAATCAAAACAAGCTGGCGCAAACAACCCGTTTTCATTCGTAACCTTACGGCCGAAGAAATTGCCGAGGCGAACAAGGTAAGCGTTGGTTCGCTTCGCGAGCCGCAGACTCTGGCCGAACGGACACAGCCGGGTAAAGAAAACTGGCTGATCACCCTTGGCGTCTGCACGCATTTGGGATGTGTCCCGCTTGGTGCGGCTTCGGGTGAAGTTAAAGGTGAGTATGGCGGCTATTTCTGCCCTTGCCACGGTTCGCATTATGATACCGCCGGTCGTATCCGCAAAGGCCCGGCTCCGCTGAACCTTCAGGTTCCAGAATATGTTTTTCTTTCCGACACAGTCGTGAAAATAGGTTGAGGAGCTAAGATAAGATGAGCTTCCCTTGGGCAAATGAGTATAAACCACAAGGCGTTGTGACAAAATGGGTAGACGAACGTCTGCCTTTGCCGCGCCTGGTTTATAATGCGATTGGTGCGGGCTATCCTGTGCCACGCAATCTGAATTATTTCTGGAACTTTGGCGTTCTCGCCGGTGTTGCTCTGGTTATCCAGATTGTAACCGGTATCGTCCTTGCCATGCATTATTATGCTAGCGTCGATGGTGCGTTCAATTCGGTCGAACATATCATGCGCGATGTGAATGCGGGCTGGTTTATCCGTTACGCACATATGAACGGGGCAAGTTTCTTCTTCATCGTCGTATATATCCACATTTTCCGCGGTCTTTTCTATGGTTCGTACAAAGCACCTCGGGAAATGATCTGGTTGCTCGGTGTTGTCATCTTCCTGCTTATGATGGCAACCGCGTTCATGGGCTATGTACTTCCTTGGGGCCAAATGAGCTTCTGGGGCGCGCAGGTTATCACCGGGTTCTTCTCCGCAATTCCTTTGGTTGGTGAGCCTTTACGGCAATTGTTGCTCGGTGGCTTTGCTCCCGATCAGGCGGCATTGAACCGGTTCTTCTCGCTCCACTATCTGCTGCCTTTCGTAATCGCAGGTGTAATCATCCTCCACGTTTGGGCTTTGCACATCCCCGGATCGTCAAACCCGACCGGCGTAAGCGTGAAGGGCGAGCAGGATACTGTTCCATTCCATCCTTATTACACGGCTAAGGACGGCTTTGGTCTTGGCGTTTTCCTGATTGGTTTCGTTGTCATCACGTTCTTCGCACCAAATCTGCTTGGTCACGCGGACAACTATATTCCTGCTAATCCGCTGTCGACACCGGCCCACATCGTTCCTGAATGGTATTTCCTGCCATTCTACGCAATCCTTAAGGCTTTCACCGTCAACTTCGGCATACCGTTCACGGGCATCGTACTTATCGAAGCAAAGCTGATGGGCGTGTTGGCAATGTTCGGCTCTATCTTGCTGCTGTTTTTCTTGCCTTGGCTTGACACTTCGCCCGTTCGTTCAGGGCATTATCGTCCGCTGTTCCGCAAGTTCTTCTGGTATGGCTTAATCCCCAGCTTGCTCGTTCTTACTTACTGCGGCGCGCAACCACCCTACACACAATGGGTTGTCTTGAGCCAGATTGCTTCCGCCTATTATTTCGCACATTTTTTAATCATCCTGCCAATTGTTTCGCGCATTGAACGGCCGCTTCCGCTGCCCAATTCAATTACCGAAGCCGTAACTGGCAAGCCGCTGCAAACAGCGACCGCATAAAACAGGGAAAGCCGCTACAATGGTTCGTTTAATAGCTTTTTTGGTAGGCGTGTTTTTCAGCGGAATGCTGGTCATCAGCCTTGCTGACACCGTCATAGGTGCGATCAAGGAACCCGCTGTTCCAACAGCGGAGCATGAATTCCACAAGACGCCGAAAGCGGTGAGTTTCGCACATGACGGTCCGTTGGGTAAGTTCGATACCGCACAGTTGCAGCGCGGGCTGAAAGTATATGCGGAAGTTTGTTCGGCATGTCACAGTCTTAGCCTCGTCTCTTTCCGCGATTTCGCGGCATTGGGCTATGACGAGGAACAGGTTAAGGCCATTGCAAAAGGTTGGAAAACCGAAGTTCCTTCAATCAACCCCGAAACCGGGGAACCTGCAACCCGTCCCGCTATTCCTGCGGACAGAATTCCTTCGCCTTTTGCGAACGAAGTTGCTGCGCGCGCTGCAAACAACAACGCGTTACCGCCTGATCTTTCGTTGATTACCAAGGCGCGTGCGAATGGCCCTGCTTATGTATATTCATTGCTGACTGGTTATGAAGATGCCCAGCCTGCGGAACTTTTGGAAAAGTTTCCTGATGCCAAGACGCCTGACGGATTGAATTATAACCCGTATTTCGCAAACCTTAACATCGCAATGGCATCACCATTGGCCGCTGACGATCAGGTGACTTACGATGACGGCACCAAAGCCACACAGGCGCAAATGGCCAAGGACGTTTCCGCATTCCTGACGTGGACGGCAGAACCCAAGATGGAAAACCGGAAAAGTGCGGGTTGGGCCGCTCTGGGCTTCCTCATCATTTTCACGGTCTTGGCCTGGATGTCATACAAGAGCATTTGGGCCGAAAAGAAACATTGATAAGCCCGTTGATATTTCAAAATTCAAAAGGGGCCGCGATTTGCGGCCTCTTTCTTTGCAATCGCCCCGTTGACGACGGCGCAACTTGCTGGCAATAGCGGCCCGTTCATTGCTCAAACCAGAGCGCGGGTATAGCATAGTGGTAATGCACTAGCCTTCCAAGCTAGCTAGAGGGGTTCGATTCCCCTTACCCGCTCCAAATTCCTCACTTTGATACACATTGCGACAATGCAGCCATTGCGCTGACAAAGCATTGCGACATATTCTATCTATAAATTGCTCATCCGGTCCGTTGGCCGGACATGAAGACAAGGAAACATGAGATGGATAATAGCAAGATTGTTGGCGCGATTTTAGCGATTTCGCTAACTTCAGTGGCGCTCTATGCTGCGCCCGGTGTCACCACACAGCAGGACGGCGACAAAATTGTGACTAAGGCAGATGCGATATCTGCTGCCGATGCACGCTTTGCTAAAATGGACGCCAATAACGACGGTCAATTGAATGAAACCGATCGAACAGCGATGATGAAGAAACATTTTGCTGAAATGGACGCCGACAAAAATGGCGCGATCAGTGAAGCCGAGTTTATAACTGCGTCCCGGGCCCGTGCCACAATGCGCGGTGACCGCCATGCAAAGCGAATGAAACGAACCGGACCACATGATGGCCATGTAGGCATGGGCAAAGGCCATAGTGGACCAAATGGTGGCGGAATGAAAATGCTGGCTATGGCAGATACCGATGGCGACAAATCAGTAACGCAAGCCGAATTCCGCAAGGCCGCTGAAGTCCGATTTGCCAGA
Source organism: Sphingorhabdus sp. (assembly GCF_041737645.1). Classification (GTDB taxonomy): domain Bacteria; phylum Pseudomonadota; class Alphaproteobacteria; order Sphingomonadales; family Sphingomonadaceae; genus Sphingorhabdus_B. Next base: position 27,128 of record NZ_JBGSRI010000038.1, on the reverse strand, counting down.
GCCGATAACAATAATGATGGTACCATTTCGGATACCGAACGCAAATCAATGCGAAAAGATCGCTGGTCGCGCCAAACACCCCCTGACACAAAGTAGAACACTTAATTGGCCAGGTTATTACTTAATGTTGTTATGACCGTGCCGACATTTGGCCGGCGGAGTTTCCCCTTCCTCCACCGGCCATTTAGCGTGCTTCACGGCAAGAGCTATAGCAACTGCACCTATGAATAAGTCCCGCCCCCACCTCTTGCTCGTTGATGACGAACCCTCAATTCGAGAGCCACTTGGCAAGTATCTTGAGCGCCAGGGATTTCGCATAACAGACGCGGCCGACGCATCAACGGCCCGGTCTGCCTTGCTTTCTTACGATATCGACCTTGTGTTGTTGGACATCATGATGCCCGGCGAAGATGGGCTTAGCCTTTGCCGCCACATCTCGGCCAACGACGGCCCGCCAGTCATTTTGTTGACCGCAAAATCTGAGGAAACAGACCGGATTGTAGGACTGGAGATTGGCGCGGATGACTATGTCGTCAAACCATTCTCGCCGCGTGAATTGGTGGCCCGCGTCAAAGTAGTTCTGCGCCGGGTTTCTTCGGGTAAACCGAAATCGGATCGGATGGGAGAACGGTACAGCTTCGCTGGTTGGACATTAAACAGTGTGCAGCAAACCTTGCACGACCCGCAAGGCGTACTTGTGCCGCTTTCATCGGGCGAACACAGAATGTTGGAGGCGCTGGTCAGCCGCGCTGGACAGATACTTTCCAGAGACCATTTACTGGATTTAACACGCGGTCGTGAAGGTGGCCCTTTTGATCGAGCGATCGACAATCAAGTCAGCCGTTTGCGACGAAAGATTGAAGCGGAGCCGAAAGATCCGCAGCACATCAAAACTATTTGGGGCGGCGGATATCGGTTCTCAACAGAGGTAAAACGGTTATGATTCCGGAGCGGATCGCCCGTTTTTGGCCACGAAACCTCTATGGACAAATATTGCTGGTGGCGGCGTCTGCGTTGCTTGTCGCGCAGATGATCAACGCGACCCTGCTCATGATGGGCGTTCGGAATCGCGCCGCTTCCGAAACAGCCGCGATGGTCGTAAGTCGTGTCACAAACCAGATCGAACGCTTGGAAGCCGAAGGCACACCAATTGCTCAGCGAGACCAGTGGTCAAAATTGGGTCGGCCCCTGAAACGTGGCCATCAAAAGCGTTATTCCCCCGTCGCGATTGGGCTATATAATGGACCCGTCATAATCGAAAGCGCCAGCGAACAGCATGAATTGACGGAACGGGCGCAGGAGTTCCTGAGTCAGGGGGATATAGCCCTGACAAATGTGAAAATTTTCTCAGCTCCTGTGCATTTGTTGCCCGCACAGCTACGCGAACCGCCATTGCGACGCTGGCAAGCTGGCCGGTTTCGATCACCCGATCATCAAAAACCCAAAACAGCCATATTGTTGTCAGCGCGCTTACCCGACGGCAGATGGATCAACGCAGCAGGCCTGGTTCGACCTTATGAAAATGCTTCGGTCATCGCACTTCTGTTGCAGACGCTTACGCTTTTCATCGCAGTTATGATACCGCTGGCGCTGGTGGCTCGCAGGATCGCAAATCCCCTAAACCAGTTAACGGCCAGTGTTCAGAAGTTTGGATTGTCTAATGAAATCAATGAACTTCCCTCTGCTGGACCCGACGATGTCAGGCAATTGATTGAGGCATTTAACGCCATGCAATCTCGGGTATCTACGTTGTTGGGCGAAAAGGATGTGATGCTAGGTGCCATCGGGCATGACCTAAAAACGCCTTTGGCGGCCCTTCGTGTTCGCATTGAATCAGTCGAAGATGAGCCGGAACGGGAGAAAATGGCATCGACCATTGATGAGATGGTTACGATTCTGGATGACATATTGACACTTGCGCGGCTCGGCAAGTCGGGCGAAACAGCACAGTCTGTGGATATAGGCGCTTTAGTGGAAGCTATCGCGCAAGAATTTGATCCAGTCGAATATCGCGTGCCGGACCATCGCTTTATCGCCACTATTCGTCCGGTACTAGTACGTCGGGCGCTTCGTAATTTGATCGACAATGCAATCATTTATGGGAAAATAGCTCGAATTGAGATTCTCGAGAAAGCGGGATCCATTGAAATTATCATTAGCGATCAAGGAAGCGGAATTGAAGCATCCTTGATCGATAATATGTATGAACCGTTTACCCGAGCAGAAAAATCACGCAGCAGGTCCACAGGCGGTTCTGGCCTCGGTCTGACTATCTCCCGCGCTATAGCGCGCGCGCACGGCGGGGATCTTGTTCTTATAAATCGCGAAGAAGGCGGATTAAAAGCCACATTTTCAGTCAAAAAGTAACTGTCGGCCTCCGGTCGCGTGGATGTGGGATCGCGTCCGGAGGCCGATGTTTTATGACGTGATGGGTTGAACCCTTCAACGCCTGCCGACCACGCAGAAAGCCATTTCAGATGGACCAGTATCGCGGCTTGCGCCGCTCAAGAAATGGCTGTCCAACCGGTCTAACAAGTAAAACGGCAGCTTCGGTCCTAAGTTTATCAATTTTTGAAAATTATTTCATACCACTCAAATCCAGTTGCAAACCGGAAAGTGGACGCACCAAAAAAACTTATCCTATTGGTTGCGATTTCCATGAACCGCTGTTTTGATATTCCGGTTTCACGTTGGTCGCTTGCGGTAAATTATCTTTTGTTTCAGACATACTTTCAAATTTTGAAGGAAGTTCCTGCGAATAATCCGGATGAAAATAAACAGCTGCTGCGGTTGTGCGTGCTGCCGATTGCGCCTGCTGTTCAGCCAACAGTCGTGCCGCTGCAAATTCTTTTTCATATCTTTGTTGCAGTATTATAGGGTCAAGATCATCAGTCGCCGATGCCTGAAGTGATCGCGGCTTGGGACCAGGAAATGGTTCAATGCCTGCATGTGTCCTGAAGAAAGCTGAAAAACGACCAGCATTACCTTTCCAACTGTAAAAACGGTGGGCGCCAATGGTTGAAACAAAATTCAAGCTGGGTGCCCAATAAGGATATACGTACGTCGCGTGATAATGCGTAGCCATGCCGACCGGCGCATATACGTAACCCGCCAAAGCTTGCGCCGCGACATTTTGGGCGCGCTGCCAGGAAATTCTGGCTGGCACGCGTGCCATTGAGCCATCGCAGCTGTAACTAAATTGACACCCTGTGGCCCGCTCTGACCCTTGATAGATTACACCACACACACTGTTGGGAAATGTCGGGTGCCGCATCCGGTTCAATATAACCTGGGCAACAGCACGCTGCCCTGCATCAGGTTCATTCGCCGCTTCATAATAAATGGCATCCGACAGACATTTCAATGCACGATTATGCTCAACGGTCCCCGCACGAAGCATAAAAGGCCGCGCCGCATTTTCGGAAGGAATGGCTAGCTCGCCTTTTTGCGAGATATCGGGCAAATCTGATACCACCGGAACAGCCGCAGCCTCGTTATCGAGATAAAAAAAGGCAGATCCTGGAAAATTCTCGTTCGGCAATTCAGCGTGCCATTTCAACTGAATGACCTTTGCATCGCCTTTTGATGTTCCAAATGGTGCTATTTGGGCAACCGAAGGCACTAACGCCAACAAAGCAAATGCCAAAAGAACCAGCACAATCTCCCGTGTACCAATCAAGCGTCGATGTGGAACATTGCGAATTCGTCCTTTTTGCGGAGAGCTCGCTTCATTGATGTGTTCATGTATCATGAGGTGCTTTGCAAAAACGGCGTAAAAGGGCGTGACAGACAGCGCCATTACATGAAATCTGTGCAGTCTGCGCCTGCGTATTTCGCGCTGTGCCAGCGTGGGACGCCAACCTCTGAACTTGTTAATTGTTGTAAAATATACTCTGTTATGAACTGCTTATAACAAGACCAGCGACCGCAGATGCGAGGATAAGTGCACGCAACATACGACCTTTTCGACCGAGTCGTAAGATAGTCCGAACCACCCCATCAAAGCTTTCGCCGGCCCGGACTTGCTGCACCATCATGTTAAAGTCTGGTCCCTCAAGCATTTCATTTGAATAACGCAACCGTTCAACCACTTTACGCCTTACAAATGCCGATGCGCCCGCCTGATCAAATAGCTGATCAAGTTCGTCATGTTGCGGCAAACAAGGCCTACCATCAAACAAGCTGCTATGACCATCGCACCGTCTAATATAGTCCAGCCACGCAACGGCAGCGGCCTTTGCTTGTTCGCCCGCATGTTTCTGGCTAATCTGTTGCGGACTACGACGGTACAGCAATAGCCGGTCTGGCAAGTTACATATATCGGTTATCAAGGCAGCGCGTAGCCATAAGTCATAATCTTCCGCATGACGAAAAGCGGCGCGATATCCCCCCAATTCGCGGATAATGGCCGTACGCATCATTACCGAGGGATGGCAAACGGGAGGACCGTTTTTTAGCCAGTCACTCGCAGCCGATGGAGAAAGCGGATATTCCTCTGTTGCCTTTATTATTAGGCCTTCTTCGTTCAAATCATGGGTATTACTGCCCAATACCCCGATTTCAGGATTGGTCCGCATGAATGCGACCTGCTTCGAAAAGCGGTCAGGCATAGCGATGTCATCGCAATCCATTCTTGCAAGCAACGGCGCACGCGCTTCCGCCACAAGCTCGTTCAGGCTAAAAACCAACCCCCGGTTTTCACGCTCGATTAGCCGAATACGGCTGTCGGCAGCAGCAAGATTTTGCAAAATCTCCGAACTGCCATCGCTAGATCCATCATTAACAACCAGAAATTCAAAATCGTCAAAACGCTGCTGTAAAATGGATTGGATGCTGGCGTAGAGATACGGCGCGCCATTGTAGACGCTCATAATTACGGAAACGGTGGGCGCTGTTGCCATCAGCACCACATAAGCGCTAATCGTCACAAATTCGTTTCCAGCAGGCAGGATTTTCTATGCGTATTGCGCTATTTCAACCAGATATCGCCGGAAATGTGGGAGCGATATTAAGGATATCGGCTTGTTTTGGCGTACCATGCGATATTATCGAGCCATGCGGCTTTGCCTTTTCGGATCGTGCTTTGAAGCGCGCAGGTATGGACTATGCGGCCAAAGCCATACTGGCTCGCCACGCCGACTGGTCAGAATTTAGAGGTTCGATCGCGCCATCAAGGCTGGTGCTTATGACAACAAAGGCGTCAGTGTCGCTGACGTCTTTTGAATTTCGGCCCGATGACGTTTTACTGATGGGGTCGGAAAGCCAGGGCGTTCCCGCCGAAATACACCAGCTTGTGGATGCCCGCGTGTATATTCCCATGCGCCCTGAATTTCGTTCCTTGAATATTGCGGTATCGACTGGCATCGCTTTGGCAGAGGCCTTAAGACAAACAAATCAATTTCCGGGAGAAGATGCGTGACACTCACCCTAGACACCCGCCAGCAGGCTGCGCGTGCATGGTTTGAAACACTGAGAGACCGGATTTGCGCTTCATTTGAAGAAATTGAACGAGAAGCCGGTTCGGATTCAGAATTTGAATATACCCCATGGGATCGGACCGACCATGGCGGTTCGCCTGGTGGTGGCGGTGTGCGCGGTGTTATGAAAGGCAAGGTTTTCGAAAAAGTCGGTGTCAATGTATCGACCGTTGGCGGCAGTTTTAATCCGGAATTTGCCAAAACCATTCACGGTGCCGCCGAAGATCCGACTTTCTTTGCAACCGGAATCAGTCTCGTCGCGCATATGTCCAACCCGCATGTTCCCGCCGTACATATGAATACGCGCTACCTGTTCACCACCAAAAGCTGGTTTGGCGGCGGAGCAGACCTAAATCCGCCGATTCCTTATGAAGAGGATACCGCAGATTTCCATGCACGACTGCGTGCGGCATGTGCGCCTTATGGTCCTGAAGTCTATGAAAAATATCGCGCATGGGCTGAAGATTACTTCTGGATACCACATCGGGGCGTTCATCGCGGCGTTGGTGGCATATTCTACGATCATCTCGAAAACAGCAGCGACGCGCTATTTGAACAAAATTTCGCTTTGACCCGCGATGTTGGTGAGGCATTTCTGGATATATTCCCCAAGCTGGTACGCCGCCGGATGAACATGGAATATACACCAGAGCAAAAGCAGGCCCAGCGGCGGTGGCGCGGTCTATATGCAGAATTTAATTTGGTATATGACCGGGGCACAACCTTTGGTTTGAAAACCGGCGGTAATGTGGATGCTATATTGATGAGTCTGCCTCCGGAAGTGGTTTGGGACTGAGACTTTATGCCTTTTAAACCCATTGATCCCGGATTCATTGGTACCATCGTCACATCATTGGAAATGCTGCACCGACCACCTTTGCGCGCTCAACCCATTTCGGACTTGAGCCTTGCGCGATGGGAAAATCCGTCTGCCGAAAAATATCGGATGCTGTATCGCCGGGTAGGTGAGCCTTGGCTCTGGTGCTCCCGCCTAACCCTAGATGAGACCGCGCTTTGTGAAATTATACATGACCCGCAAGTCCGCATTTGGGCCGTTATCGATAAACGCGGGGTTGAATTGGGTATAATTGAATTGGATTTCCGGGTTAAGGAGGAATGCGAAATTTCATTCCTTGGCCTTGTGCCAGAACTTTCCGGCAAAGGTCATGGCAGGTGGCTGATGACCATGGCGTTGCAGTTCGGGTGGAGCGAACCAGGTGTTGCCCGTATGTGGCTGCATACCTGCACGCTCGACGCACCAAACGCGCTTGCATTTTACATGAAATCGGGTTTTGTACCCTTTCAGCGGCAAATCGAAACCTTTGCTGACCCCCGACTGTGTGGCCTGATAGATCGCCACGCCGCGCCTCAGATTCCATTAATTCCATGAACGTCACTTGGGAAGTTACGGAGGGCCTTACTCCTTATCCGGACGCAGTAACCCGCATGGAATTACTGCAAGCCGACATCCGGGAAAAAGGCGCGCGGGAATTGGTGTGGCTGCTCGAACATCCTCCCTTGTATACAGGTGGAACGAGTGCGGACCCTGCAGAGCTTCTCAGTCGACAATTTCCGGTTTATAATAGCGGCCGCGGCGGACGATATACCTACCACGGTCCGGGACAGCGCGTTGGCTATGTCATGTTGGATCTTGCGAAACGGGGCAAAGATGTGCGGTGCTATGTTCATGCCTTGGAAGGCTGGGTAATTGACGCATTGGCGCAGTTCGATGTGCGCGCACGAAGGGCCGAAGGGCGTATCGGTATTTGGTGCGACACGCTCGGCGGACAAGAGGCGAAAATCGGTGCAATTGGCGTGCGTATCCGACGCTGGGTTACAATGCACGGCTTTGCAGTCAATATTGCTCCTGATCTTAGCCATTTTGCCGGAATTGTTCCGTGCGGCATCGCGGAATATCCTGTCACCAGCCTCGCCGAGCTGGGGATCAAAGCATCGCTTTCAGAATTTGACGCGGCCTTGTTTTCGACTTTTCCGAGATTCCTTAACACCGTTGCCGATGTATCGGACGCATTTTGCGATTCACTGCCGCCTGAGGAGATATAATGATGCGTACCAACTACATAGTCGCAGCTATTTTAATTCTGGGTTTATCGGCCTGTAGTGACACCAAAGAAGACAAAAAGGTTACCGAAACGCGCGTGGACGATTTGGAAAATCTCGAAGGGACAATTAGCGACGATATAATAATCACAGACACCTCAACCGATGAAGGCCCATTAGAAGCTGCACCGCCTGTGGAGGTAAAGGAAAACGCTAAGTCTGGAGAGAAGCCAGAGGAGAATGCAGACGTACCTGCGCCAGAAGTCGCAGTTGAAAAAGCAGCAACCGAATGAAACTGGCCGATCCTTTGTCATTGCCATGCGGCGCGCAACTGCCAAACCGCATCGCTAAAGCGGCCATGACCGAAGGGCTTGCCGATAAAGACGGACAGCCAACCCCGGAGCTGGAAAAGCTGTATGGAATTTGGTCGGATGGCGGCGCTGGGTTGCATCTGTCGGGTAATATCCAAATCGATCGCGATCACCTGGAACGGCCCGGCAATGTCATAATTGACAGGATGCCTACGCCAGAAATGCGCGAAGCACTAATGCGCTGGACGGCAGCCGCGACAAGGGGTGGCAACCATTTCTGGGCGCAGATCAGCCATGCGGGTCGGCAGACTATGAAACCTGTCAATCCCCGCCCAAAAGCGCCGTCTGCAGTCAAACTGGTCTTGCCGGGGGGCCAATTCGGCGTACCAGTTGCCCTGACTGAAACAGAAATTCTTAATTTAATCAGCCGTTTTGGCCAGGCTGCTCAGATATGCAAAGAAGTCGGCTTTACAGGTGTGCAAATCCACGCGGCGCATGGATATTTGATATCCCAGTTTTTAAGCCCGCGCAGCAATCTTCGCGAAGATCGCTGGGGCGGCAGCCTTGAAAATCGAGCTCGTTTCCTGATGTTTACAATCAATACGGTACGTCAGCTGGTTGGACCTGCATTTCCTATATCCGTCAAACTTAACAGCGCAGATTTCCAAAGGGGCGGTTTTGCTTTTGAGGAAAGTATCCAGGTTGCTCGCTGGCTACAAGATGCTGGCGTCGACCTCATCGAGATTTCGGGCGGCACATATGAACAGCCTAAATTGCTCGGTATCGAGGGGTTGGAGGCAGCAGAACCTCAAAATATAGCCGAGACAACACTCGCTCGCGAAGCCTATTTCGTGGATTTCGCCAAAGCTATGAAAGACGAGCTGTCTATACCGCTCATGGTTACAGGCGGCTTTCGGAGTGCGTCAGCTATGGAGCAAGCACTCAAGACGGGTGCAGCCGACGTTATCGGCTTGGGCCGCCCACTTTGTGTGCTTACTGATGCACCGAAAAGACTTCTGAGTGGTATGGCGATATTACCAAAAACCGAAACGCAGCTGGCGTTGCTGCCGGATTGGCTCGCAGGATTACGTAAAATAAAGCTGATCCGCGCCATTGATGGGTTCGCGGTGCAATATTGGTATTATAGCCAAATCTATGCCTTGGGTCGCACGGGCCGAACCAATTTGGAAATGTCTGTCTTTTCCGCGTTGCGCGAGGTCGAAAAATACCAAAAGAACTGGTTGCGAGAACGAAGGTCTTAGTCGCCCTCACCAGGATCTGCTGAGAAATATTTATCGAATTTTCCTTCTTCGCCTTTATGCTCATCGGCGTCAGCAGGTGGTTCCCGGCTGCTGGTAATGTTCGGCCATTCCGCACTATAAGTTGCGTTAAGTTCAAGCCATTGCTCCAGTCCACTTTCAGTGTCGGGCAAAATGGCTTCAGCAGGGCACTCTGGCTCACATACGCCGCAATCGATGCACTCGTTCGGGTTGATGACGAGCATATTGTCGCCTTCGTAGAAACAATCCACCGGACACACTTCAACACAATCCATGTATTTGCAGCGGATGCAGGCATCGGTAACAACATAAGTCATCGGTGGAATTCTCCCAAACGCAGCGGCGGGTTGTCCGCTTCACTGTCCCTGCCTATTGTCAGATGCAGGGTCAAGTCAACGCAGTTATGCGTCTTTGTGCAAATTTTTAATCGATGAGCTGATAGCACGACTTTGCCTCCGCTGCGGGACCACGGCGCAAAGGCATAGAGAGTAGCTTAAAAGTTACTGCCCCTTCGCCTTGAGGCAATGTCACAATATCGCCGATACAAACGGCAGCGCTGCCCTTTTCGATCCTGCGCCCGTTAACCCGGATATGCCCTTCGTCAGTCCAGCTATGGGCCAAGCTGCGGCTTTTCGCGATCCGCAGAAAAAATAGCAATTTGTCGATGCGGATCGCAGTCATCGGCATGATTATGACAGTTTCAGTCCCTTCAACGCCGCCAATTGCAACGCCAACGCAGAAGGAGGTGCGACTTCTTTCGGCTTATCCGCTTTACGATCAGATATGCCGCCTGTCTTGGCTTTGGACTGAGGCCTTGCACGATCAGGCTTTGCGCGATGCCTAACTTGCTCCGGTGGGCGGGGTTTGGGAAGGCCAATCCAGCGCCAATGTGTAAGGTGCACAGGTTGTGCAACCAAATCGGGTCCTGCCGGAACATTTTCCTCACTTAACGAAGCGCATTCTGTGCTGGAGCTTTCTACTTCCGAATTAATATCAATTCTTTCGGCAGGCGCGTCCGCGGACCGAAATCCGGCATCACGCATTAACGCTTTCAAACCGGCATCGCTCAGGCCCAAAGAAGTCGCAAAGGCCATATCCAAACTAAAAACATTGACCTGCCCACGTGCTTCATGCGCCTTTTTTATGACCCGTTCAGCAAGATCGATACGGACATATTCGTCGCCAATTCGGCGAAAACCTGCATTGCGCGCTTCACCGGGATGGGCGAATTTCCATTCTTTCAAATGGACCGCGCTTTCCGGGGGAAGTTTGGTCATTGGCCTGCCATCCCGAGCGGCAAACAGAGCAGCTCGCCACTTTGCAGCGGCCGGTTTCAATGCAGCATGGTGGTAGATATCAAGAGCCCCGAAAACGATACCGCCCTTTCGCGCTGCACCGCGCGCTTCTTTAGGTAATGCGGCGATGGCTTCGGCGAGATAGTGTCGACCTGCAATACCGCCGGCCTCCGCTAATTGTACAGCGAGAGCCCTCACATTGCCGTCGACATCGGCCTGTTGCGCCAGTTCTTGCAAACCGACGATACCGCCCATCGCTTTCGCCAATTGCCCCTCTATCCAGTTTTCAACCCTTCCAGAAATCTCCCGCAAGGCATCGCTTTCAAGCCCGGACACAGCTTTGACCGGTTCAAACACAGGTTGCATAAGGCTGCGTCCCTTGACCAAAAAGCCAAGCAATTCGTCTTTCCAGTAAATGGCAGGCTTTCCATCTGCGTCCGCGCAGAGTGCTAGTTCACTCTCCTCTGCCATTCCTACTTCCCTTGCTTTTTGCCGTAAATATCCCGCCAGATGCCGTTCCGCCGCTGCCAATAATAGCTTACGGTCACCCGCTTTCGTTTTGGGATCAACCCGAAACGTGAAGCCCTGTAAAGTTCCAATGTCCTCGCCATCGACAAAAACCCGACCATCTGTGTCAATTTCTACCGGGAAGAGTCCGCCGTCACCAGCATTTTTACGCAGCAACATCGACGTCCTTTTATCGACGAATCTTTGTCGCAAGGCATCGTGCAAGGCATCCGAAAGTTTTTCTTCCAAGCCACGTGCGCGGTCGGCCATTGCAGTTGGGTTGGCCAGCCAGTCTGCGCGATGCGCGATATAAGTCCATGTCCGAACACCGGCGATACGTGCCGACAAAGTGTCAACATCGCCCTGTATACTTTCCAGCCTTGCCAGTTCGTTCATATAGAATGACTGTGGAAGAACCCGCTCACCTTGCCCTAAATGTTGCCATAAGGATGCAACGAAGCGGCTATGATGTTCTTCACCCATTTGGCGAAAATCCGGAAGGCTTGCGACCTCCCAAAGCCGCGCCACATCGACTGGATAGCGGACCAAAGCGATCACTTCGTGCATTTCCGCCAACCGCTTCAAAACCGCAAGGTCAATCGCTTTTGGCGCAGGCAAAAGACCGGGACGGTGAGGTTTAGTCTCCAGCCCGGCTATCAGAGATGCGACGGAGTCAAGCGCAGGCTCCGCTTCACGCCAATAGAGCCAGTCAAGATTCGGAAAATTATGGTTTTCTATGGCCAACACTTCTTCTGGCGAGAACTCGCTGCCTTCACCCGCCAATGTCCCGAAACTTCCGTCGCGTTGATGTCGGCCGGCGCGCCCTGCAATCTGGGCCATTTCAGAAATCGTTAAACGTCGACGACGCATTCCGTCAAATTTGGACAGACCCGCAAAAGCGACGTGCGCCACATCAAGGTTCAAACCCATGCCGATGGCGTCGGTAGCAACCAAATAATCGACCTCGCCTGATTGGAACATGGCAACTTGGGCATTGCGCGTGCGCGGACTAAGCGCCCCCATGACGACCGCTGCCCCGCCGCGCAAACGGCGCAAAGTTTCTGCAACAGCATAAACCTGTTCAATCGAAAAAGCGACAATTGCAGAACGCTTGGGAAGACGGGACAGCTTTTTTGCTCCGGCATAACTTAGCGTGGAAAAACGAGGACGCGAAGTTATCTCTGCTTCGGGCAATAAGCTTCGGATGAGGGGACGGAGACTTTCCGATCCCAATATCATGGTTTCTTCACGCCCGCGCGTGTGCAGAATTCTGTCCGTAAAAATATGCCCACGTTCGGGGTCTGCACCTAATTGCCCCTCGTCTATCGCAACAAAGGCAAAATCTTTTTGAATCGGCATGGATTCTACGGTGCAGCAATACCACCGCGCCTGCGGTGGCTCGATCCGCTCTTCTCCGGTTATCAGGGCGACTTGATGCACGCCTTTGATTGCAACGATGCGGTCATATATCTCCCGCGCTAATAATCGCAGGGGAAAACCCATCATGCCACTGGAATAAGCACACATCCTTTCGACGGCCAGATGGGTCTTGCCGGTATTTGTGGGGCCCAAAATAGCCGTAAGAGAAACGCGATCTTTGGACAAATTTCAGACGCTGGACGAACCTGCTACCAATTCTTTCAAGATAACTGACGTGTCGGCCAATTGTTCAGCCGTAAAGCGCATTCGACCGGTAACCAACGATTTCCCCTGGACATAATCCTTGGTCGTATTCACGCAATCAAGCGCGATGACGCCTCCGCTTTTTTGATAAATTATCGAAAAACTGCGATCTTTGGGGTCTCCGCGAACGACATAAGAGTCATACCCTACTGATAGGCCCACTGTTTGTAGGCGTAAATCATATTGGTTCGACCAAAACCACGGTACAGCGTGATAAGAGGTCATCTCGCCAACGATACTCTTGGCAACGGCATTGGCCATGTCATTGGCATTTTGCACGGATTCGACCCGCATCACCGCACCGTCTGCAAAGCTGTTGGCATGTGCCGCGCAGTCGCCGATAGCAAAAACATCAGTAAGCGATGTGCGGCAAAATTCGTCAACGTCGACTCCCGCACCACCTGATGCCCCCGCGTTCAAAAGTGGGGCCACCGCCGGTATAATGCCTATACCTACGATCACCATTTGCGCCGCAATACGCTCTCCATCTTCAAGAAGTACACCGTCGACATGAAGATCGCCCGTCAATGCTGTAACCGTAACGCCCAACCGCACATCCACGCCATGCGCGCGATGCTCTGCTTCAAAAAAGCGCGACAGTTCCTCGCCGGCCACCCGCGCCAGAACTCGATCCAGCGCCTCAAGAATAACCACCTGCTTCCCCATTTTGCGTAAGACCGCAGCAGCCTCCAGTCCGATGTAGCCTCCACCGATAATCGCAACGGTTGAAACATCATCCAATTCAGAAATCATTCCATCAACGTCGGATTTGTTTCGCACGACATGGACGCCGGGTAATTGCGCCCCTTCACACAGTAATCTGCGCGGGGAACCGCCCGTGGCCCAGATCAGCTTATTATACCCTAGAGTTTCACCATCCAAAGTTGTCACATTGTGCGCGGCTGGATCCACAGTTTCGACGCGTTTGCCCAGTCTCACTTCAACAGAACGCTCGGACCAAAAGGCAGGTGGCCGTAACAATATCCTTTCAAATGCCTTGTCTCCGGCAAAATAATCTTTCGATAAAGGGGGGCGTTCATAGGGATATTCCAGTTCATCACTGAATATTGCTATACTGCCCTCAAATTTTGCTTGCCGCAGCGCAATGGCAGCCTGCGCGCCGCTATGACCGCCCCCAACAATCAGAACGTCATAATGTTGCATTTGAACGCACCCTTTTACCGCATTTTGTCAATAAACGGTAGGCAGATGGCATTGATAATACCAGCCCTAAGCTTGCGAGTTTGGCAAATAGATGGCAGTACGGGTGCATGACATCCCATATGAACCTAGATTTTGCACTCGGTGAAAACGCCGAGATGATCCGCGACACCACCCAGCGATTTGCGAATGATAAAATTGCTCCGCTTGCGGCCAGAATAGATGCCGAAGACTGGTTCCCGCGCGACCAACTGTGGACCGCGATGGGCGATCTTGGGCTGCATGGCCTCACCGTCGAGGAAGAAGATGGCGGCCTTGGCCTCGGCTATCTGGAACATGTCGTTGCTGTCGAAGAAGTAAGCCGCGCGTCTGCATCAATTGGCTTGTCCTATGGCGCGCATTCCAACCTATGCGTCAATCAAATCCGGCGTTGGGCATCGCCAGAACAAAAGGCAAAATATCTTCCCAAGCTGATTTCCGGTGAACATGTCGGAAGCTTGGCTATGTCAGAAGCCGGCGCCGGGTCAGACGTTGTTTCGATGAAATTAAAAGCCGATGCCGTTCAGGGCGGATATGTTCTGAACGGAACCAAATTCTGGATCACCAATGCGCCTTATGCCGATACGTTGGTCGTCTATGCCAAAACTTCACCTGAAGCTGGCTCGCGCGGCATAACCGCGTTTCTGATTGAAAAGGATATGGAAGGCTTTTCGATCGGTCAGAAGATTGATAAAATGGGCATGCGCGGTTCACCAACAGCCGAACTGGTCTTCAACGATTGCTTTGTCAGCGAAGGGCAGATTATCGGACCACTCCATGGCGGCGTTGGTGTTTTAATGTCCGGGCTGGATTATGAACGTGTGGTCCTAGCAGGGCTGCAGCTTGGTATAATGCAAGCGTGTCTGGATGTTGTTCTACCCTTCGTACGTGAGCGAAAGCAGTTCGGTAAGCCGATTGGGGCATTTCAATTGATGCAAGGGAAAGTCGCCGACATGTATGTCGCGCTTAACTCAGCCCGCGCCTATACCTACGCCGTCGCTCGTGCGTGTGACTCGGGACAGACGACACGGTTCGATGCCGCAGGAGTTATTCTGCTCGCATCGGAAAATGCGGTAAAAGTCGCGGGCGAAGCCATTCAGGCTCTAGGCGGCGCAGGCTACACAAAAGATTGGCCAGTTGAACGGCTATTCCGTGACGCAAAGTTGCTCGATATTGGTGCAGGCACAAATGAAATCCGGCGAATGTTGATCGGGCGCGAACTCATCGGAGCGGCATGAACGGCCCCATCGAATGGATCGCAGCAATCGGCACAATTTTAGCAGCTTCATTGGTGGCGGCAGACTACAGTCGTCGGGTTACAGGTGCAGGCTTTCTTCTTTTTGCGTTCGTGTCGTGCTTGTGGGTATATTCGGGATTTACCGCGAAAGATGGCCTGCCACTTGCGATACAAAATGCAGTGTTACTGCTGATCAATCTATTTGGTGTCTGGCAGTTTCTAATCAGCCGGAAGAAGAAAATGGAAATTAAGAAGGCCGAAGAATTAGCTGATCAAGCCAAAAAGGAAGTGGCGGAGGAAGCCCGCCAATGAATGCCCGGCCTATATTAGGTATTATCGCTTGCAACCGGATTGTGGGAACGGAGACGGCACAGGCCGTTATGGATCGTTATATCCGTGCGGCTATGATTTATGCCGATGTCGCTGCGCTCATCGTACCTTCATTGCCGGACTTAATGTCCGCTGCTGAAGTTGCCCCTAGGTTGGACGGTATCTTATTGACCGGCAGCCCGTCCAATGTCGCAACCCGTCGGTACAACGAAGATGGTGGCGAAGGTCCCTTTGACGACTCCCGTGACGAAATCGCTTTATCGATGGTCGATCGCATGATTGATGCACAGAAACCTGTCTTCGGAATCTGCCGGGGTTTTCAGGAAATCAATGTAGCTTTGGGTGGAACATTAAGGCGCGACACAAGTGCAAGCGACGATCTTATTCGCCATCATGCCCCGGATGATGTCAGTTTCGATGCGATGTTCAGCCACCGTCATCCTGTCGAAATTGTCGACGGCGGTTTGCTTGCCGATGCCTTTTCAAAAACAAGCCTGAATGTAAATTCGGTCCACTATCAAGGTATCGGAAGATTGGCCGACGGCTTGTTGATAGAAGCCCGCGCGCCCGATGGTTTGATCGAAGCCTATAGCGCCCGACCCAACGGGGCGCCCTTACTGGCCGTGCAGTGGCATCCTGAATGGGGCACTGAAAATGACCCGGATTCGCAAACCTATTTTCACCTGCTCGGAAAGGCGTTAAGAGGGGAATTATGAACTTTTGTGTGACACGTTATAACCGCTACCAGGCCCGGATAGGCTTTTCACCCTGATATCCTTTTGAATCACGCAGGAACCGGTGACGCGCAGAATTTTCGTCTTCAGCATCTACCGTGAAATTTCAGCGCACTCTTTGCACCCGTGCAAACCCATTTCAAAGGATAGAATTATGCCCCGCAATTACGACATCGCCGAACTTCGTCGCCTCGACATCGCCCATCATCTACCAGCGCAAGCCGATTGGCAGGAAATCGAAGATCTAGGCGGCAGCCGGATCATCACCCATGCCGACGGATGTTACATCCATGACGGGGACGGCAATCGCATTTTGGATGGTATGGCGGGTCTGTGGTGTGTCAGTGTCGGTTATGGCCGCGATGAACTGGCTGATGTCGCGCGCGAACAGATGCTGGAGCTGCCATATTATAACAGCTTTTTCAAAACCGCGAATCCGCCTGCGGTGATGTTGGCTGACAAGATCGCCAGCCTGACCGGTGGTCGCCTACCTCATGTGTTTTTTAACAGCTCTGGTTCCGAAGCGAATGACACCATCTTACGCATGGTGCGCCATTATTGGCAAGTGAAGGGCGAAAGCAGCCGGACAATCTTCATTAGTCGGCACAATGCCTATCATGGTTCGACTGTTGCTGGCGTAAGCATGGGCGGCATGAAGGCGATGCATGGACAGGGCTTCCCTGCCCCCGGCATCTTGCCCCTCGCAGGGATAGAGCATGTTCGCCAGCCTTATTGGTATAATGAGGGCCGCGATATGACTCCCGAGGATTTCGGTACAGCTTGCGCTCAGGCTATCGAAGACAAAATTCTCGAAGTCGGACCCGAAAATGTGGCCGCCTTTATTGGTGAACCCGTGCAAGGTGCAGGCGGCGTAATCATTCCTCCCGCCAATTACTGGCCGCAGGTCGAAGCCATCTGTCGTAAATATGGTATCCTGCTGGTTTGTGACGAGGTCATTTGCGGCTTTGGCCGGACCGGTAATATGTGGGGTCATGAAACAGTTGGCGTTAAACCTGATATCATCGCAATGGCGAAGGGTCTTTCGTCAGGTTACTTGCCTATTTCTGCTGTAGCGGTCAGTGCCGAAATTATCGCGGTTATGAAAACCGGGGGAGATTTCGTGCATGGATATACCTATTCCGGTCATCCCGTTGCATCCGCAGTCGCTTTGCGGAACATCGAAATTATAGAACGCGAAGGATTGGTGGAACGGACGCGCAGCGAAACTGGACCATATCTGGCAAAGGCTCTCGCGACCTTGAACGACCATCCACTGGTTGGCGAGGCGCGTTCCGTCGGGCTGCTTGGCGCAGTTGAGATTGTAGCGGACAAAACGACAGGTGCCCGCTTTGGCGGATCGGAGGGAACCGCAGGACCATTGGTGCGCGACATCTGTATCCGCAACGGCTTAATGGTTCGCGGCATTCGCGACAGCATTGTCATGTGCCCGCCACTTATCATCTCTACGAGCCAAATTGACGATCTTGTCGGCATAATTTCGAAATCGCTGGATGAAGCGGAACCGAAATTAAGGGCGATCTGACCGTTTCCGGAATAATGTTCCGGATGAAATAGACCCAAATATACCGCGAGATCACATGACCCATATTTCTATAAAACGTGCAACAATTGCACTCATATTGACACCCGGCCTGGTTTTAGGGGCGGCACCTGTCGCTGCGGCCACCCCAGACGGCGCCAAAGCCAAGCCACCGGTCCTCACATGCAACATCACTACGCCTGAAGGATTATCCTATTCTGTCATTAAAGCCGGAAAGGGCGAAAAGCCCGGGGCGGATGCCAAAGTAAAGGTCAATTACAAAGGTATGCTGACATCTGACGGCAGTATGTTTGATTCCGGCGAGAGCACTGAATTCAAGGTCGGGGCCGTTATTCCCGGCTTTGCCCAGGGCCTGCAACTGATGCAACCCGGCAGCAGCTTCCGTTTCTGCATTCCTTCCAAACTCGGATATGGTGCAAACGGTTCCGGGCCGATTCCTGCCAACGCTGATTTGGTATTTGAAGTTGACCTTTTGTCGTTCACTTTACCGCAGCCAAAACCGGTTATACCTGTCGCAGAGCGCACTTGTGACAAGACCACCGAGTCCGGTTTACGCTACTTTGTCATTCAATCAGGAACAGGAAAAACTCCCACCACGTCCGATATGGCTTTGGTCGATTTTGCGACATTCGATGCAAAAACAGGCGTCACACAGGATCAACGCGAATGGGAAAAGATTACATTGGCGCAAGCTACGCCCGTATTCGTCGAAGCATTGAAATTGATGAAAGGTGGATCAAGCTACACCTTCTGCATACCACAGCCAAAAACCGAAGTGGCGAAAGATGTGTCGACACCAGAAATCAACATTAAATTAAATTTGATCGATGTGCGGCCTGCACCGGAATTGGATTTCTAGCTCAAGAGGACGACCGGGCTGTCGGCGCGCCAGTGCATGCTGACTTTGTCTTCCCAGGTGAAATCTTCCTGATCATGGCGGGACAGGTTAGGCCGCGATACGCGGATAATCTGCCCGCCTTCGAGCTGGATTTCGTAAAGCGTAATATCTCCCAGATAACTCATGCCCTTGATGGTGCCGCGGGCGAGGTTATGTTCGTCGGGCGCATCTTGTGCAGCAGCGCGTATGGCGTTTCCTTCTCCGGGAACGTGGAGATAGATTTTCTCGGGCCGTAATGCGACCCAAACGTCAGCCCCATGTGGGCCGGTGACGCCGTGATTGAGATAGACTTTGCCCAAGCCCGGGCAATCAACCGCAGCCTTGTCCGGTTCGTCCAATGTCAATTTGCCTTCAAAAATATTCACTGACCCTACAAAGTCCGCGACGAAGCGGTTGGCGGGATATTCATAGAGGTCGGATGGTCCGGCCAGTTGCGCGACCTCACCTTTATTGATGACCGCTACGCGGCTGGCCATCGACAGGGCTTCGTCTTGGTCATGGGTTACGGTGACGAAAGTAATCCCGACCTTGTCCTGCAAGTCCGAAAGTTCAAATTGCATCTGCGCGCGTAGCTTTGCATCAAGCGCCGAAAGCGGTTCATCAAGCAGCAAAACCTTCGGCCGCATGACGAGGCTGCGGGCCAAGGCCACACGTTGCCGCTGTCCACCCGACATTTGGTCAGGCATCCTGTCCTCGAAACCGCCCAGCTTCACCAGCTCCAGCGCCTCTGCCACGCGGTCCCGGATTTCGCCCTTGCCAACACCGGCAATGCGCAGGCCATAACCCACATTGTCAGTAACATTCATGTGGGGAAAAACGGCGTAGCTTTGGAACACCATGTTGACCGGCCGCTTATTCGGCGGGACAAGACTCATATCCTGACCGTCGATGATGATCTGCCCTTCGGTCGGCATTTCAAAACCGGCGATCATACGCAACAAGGTTGTCTTACCGCAACCGGAGGGGCCGAGCAGCACGAAAAATTCTCCGGCCAGAATGTCGAGGCTGATGTTATCAACTGCTGTGACCTTGCCAAAGCGTTTGGATACGTTGCGGATCTGAATGATAGGCTGTTTTGTTTCGGTCATTAGTGAGTCTCCGCAATACCCTTCACCCCTTGCAACTTCAGCGCAATGAAGGTGAGGATGACGGTCAAAAGTATGAGCAAAGTCGAGGCGGCGTTTACTTCGGGAGTGACTGAAAAGCGCACCATGGAATAGACCTTAACCGGGAACGTGATGGTATCGGGGCCGCTGGTGAAAAATGTAATTACAAAATCGTCGAGACTGAGCGTGAAGGCCAGCAACGCCCCAGCTACAAGGCCCGGTCTGATATGCGGCAAGAGGACGTCGCGAAACGCTTGCCACTCAGTGGCACCCAAATCCTTCGCTGCCTCTTCCTCTTCTTTGTTAAAACTGGCCAGCCGCGCGCGCACAACCATAGCTACGAACGGAAAGCAGAATGTGATGTGGGCAATGGTAATTGCCGACAGATTAAGTGGCCAAATGAGGTCGGTTGGCCAATCGACCTTTGCGAAGAAGATGAGGAACGCGACGCCAAGGCAAATTTCCGGCACGATAATCGGCAGCGACATTGTGCCCTCTAGGAGGCCCTTGAACGGAAAGCGGAACCGCCAGAGCATGACGGCGGCTAAAGCCCCGATAACGAGGCTAACGATCGTTGCCAGAAAAGCGATCGTCAGCGAATTTACAAGCGCTTCAACCAGACTGTCGTTGTTAAGCGCTTTCTCATAATATTTAAGCGTGAAACCTTTCCAGACGACATTGCGCTTGCTGTCGTTAAAGCTGAAAACCATCAACACGAGCAAGGGTGCATATAGGAAAAGCATCGTCAACCCGACCCAGCTACGCATCCATAATTTGCGGGTATATTCAAGCGGCGCAATAGGTGCAGAGCGGAACAGAGCCATCAGCGCACCTCCTTCGTCTTGTTCGCTTTCATCGATTGCAAGGCAATCAGGATGAACATGGCGTAGATTAGCAGGAACGACAGCGCCGCGCCAAAAGGCCAGTCATTTGCGCGTTTGAATTGCCGTTCAATGACATTCGCGATCATCTGGCTATCGGTACCACCCATAAGATCGGGCGTCAGATACGCCCCAAGCGCGGGGATGAGTGTAATCATGACCCCCGCGACAATGCCAGGCGCGGCAAGCGGCACGACAATCTGCATGAATGTCTTGAAATGCCCTGCCCCAAGGTCAAGGCTAGCCTCGATCAGGCTTTTGTCCATCCGGTCGAGCGCAGAATAGAGGGGCAGCACCATGAATGGCAAATGCACATAGACCAGCCCCAACACGACAGCGAAATTGTTATAGAGCAACTGCACTGGTGTCCACGCTTCCAACGGTTGCATTCCAACCAAAGTCCGCAACCAACTGGCACTCTCCCAAAGCCCGCCCAACCCTTTGTTTATATAACCGTTGGTGCCCATCAACGCCATCCATGCATAGGTACGGATCAGCAAATTGGTCCAGAACGGCAACATGATGCCAAGTAACAGCCAAGGCCGCCATTTTGGAGCGGCAAAGGTTATGGCCATTGCGACGGGAAATCCGATAATCAGGCAAATGAGTGTGGTAAGGGCCGCAACCGCAAGGCTTTTGAGAAAAATCGAAAGATACAACCATTCGATGGCGCGTTTATAATTATCCAACGTTCCTGAAATATCGATGTCGGCAGGTCCTGCATTCTCGCCAAAACTGTACAGCCAGACGATGGCCATGGGCGCCACAAAGAATAAGGCGAGCCAGAACACCGGCACCGACGCAATCGCGGCAAACGGCTTCTTCTGGCTTTTCCAGTCTTGCAACGCCCCCGACACCGTTTAAGCCGCCCGTATACGCGTAAATGCCTCCTCGTATTTCGGCTGAAGCTCAGGATTGAACTTCGCATATTCGCACATCGCCAGCACATCGGCGGGTGGGAATATCACGGTGTTGTTTTTATATTCCTCCGGCATCAACGCCTTGGCGGCGTCGTTGGGCGTGGGATAGAGGATGGTTTCGGTGATTTTTTTACCAGCCTCGGCATCGAGCAGATAGTTGATAAATGCATGGGCGTTCTTCGGGTGCGGCGCACCTTTGGGAATGCACAGATTGTCCGAGTTAAGTTGACTACCCTCTTTGGGGATGATGAAGCCGATGTCGGAATCCTCAACCATCGCCTGCGCGATATCGCCATTATATTCCAGCACCAGATCGACTTCGCCCTTCAGCAGCAAATCCTGACCATTGTCTTCATGGAAGGATTTGATGTTCGGCTTTTGCTTTATCATCATGGCCTCGATGGTCTTCAAATCGTCATCAGTAAGACCGTTGACCGACTTGCCCATATATTTGCCGTAAAGCCGGAACATATCCCCTGCTTCGGACAAGACTGCGATACGGCCTTTATATTCATCGCTATCGAACAAGACTTTCCAGCTATCAGGGGTGCCGTTCACCTTTGACTTGCGGTAGCCTATACCGAGCGCCAGCCAGGTGTAAGGCATCGAATATTTTCGCGCCGGATCATAAGGAACATCCTGATAATCTTTCGCCACATTTTTGAAATTAGGGATCTGCGCCTGATCCAGCGGCATTAGCATATCTGCGGCCGCCATCCGCTCAACAAAATCATTGGACGGGACGATGACATCATATCCCTGATTACCAGCGCGCAGTTTTGCGAACAATTCGTCATTGCTGGCGAACAACGTCATGTTCACATCAACGCCTGAACTGTCCTTATAATCTTCCAAAGTGGTCTCACCAATATAAGTGTCCCAGTTATAAAAGTTCAGCTTTGCCTCTTCGCCATTGGCCAGTTTCTTGGCTTCCTTTTCACCACACCCGGCAAGTGCACCGGTTAAGCTGAACCCGACGGCAGCTACGCCCATGCCTTTTAACATTGCGCGACGATTATTGCCTGCTTGCAAAAATGTTTTAAAATCCATCTTTTTTCTCCGGCTGACCCACTTGATTTAATTAACTATGCTGGACCAAATTCAGCTTTAGGAAAAGCCTTTTTTTCCGCCCCTTGCAAGCGGCATGGCGCTGTAATTTTATTACATTCCCTCACAATAAAATATGATTGAGAACCTTATTTAGGCGGAACAATATTGGCGGTTTCGGCGTCGATTGCAGCTTGGACAGACCTATAGAAAGCCTCGCGCTGTTGCCCCACTTTATCATCGGTTGCTTTCGGCCAGTTGCTGTTGGACGCGATCACAAGCTTTCGTTTGGGGTCGATAAATATGCCCTGTCCAAAAATGCCCTGCGCCGCATAGCTGCCGTCATCATATGTCCACCATTGAAAGCCATAACCCTTTCCGGGATCTCCAATGCTAGCCTGTTTGGTTGTCGCAGCCGCGATCCAGTCATCGGGCAAAATCGATTTGCCTTTCACGGCAGCACCACCCAGCATGAATTGCCCGAAACGCGCGAAATCGCGGACCGATGCCTGAACGCAGCAGCCGCTAATTTCATGCCCTGTTGCCCCAAGCAGCCAAGTAGCGTCTTGCTCCATCCCAAATGGCACCCAGACTTTTTCAGATAGATATTCGGACAGTTTTTTGCCGGTTGCCGAACTGACCAGCACCCCGATCAAATTGGTTTCACCGGTCTTGTAAACCCACTTGGATCCTGCCGGAGCTTCCCTAGGCAACGTCCGCATATAACTGACTGTTACATCCATGCCATCTTTGGCCTTATGCTGGTTGAACAGCGCAACATCCGATTTGGGGTCGGCGTAATCTTCATTCCATTTTACGCCTGACGTCATGGTCAACAATTGGCGGATGGTAACATCATCATAGGCCGAACCCTTAAGGTCCGGAATATACGCGGAAACCTTGTCCTCAATGCTTTTGATATAGCCATCCTTGATAGCCGCCCCGACAAGCGTCGAAGTAAAGGATTTAGCGACTGAAAAACTAGTCCATTTGCCATCGCCAGAAAAGCCGAGGCCGTATTTTTCATACCGGATTTTGCCGTCGTGAACAATTACCAGCCCAGCCGTGCGCTGCGCCTTCATATAAGCGTCGACGTCTGTGCCGATTTTAATGGGGGTGCCTTTTGGAAGAGCGTAAACATCATCGCCAGATTCGATGATATTGGATTTGGCGAGAATGGGTAGCCGGTCCAAAGTCCGAAATGCAGCGTCGCGTTGGGCGGTGTTCCAGAACAGCACATTGGCGTCGGTAGGAAGGCTGGACACCAGCGCTTTTATATCGTCATCTGTTGTGGCCCAAAATCCCCCCGCTGCACCACCAATTACCAGAATTATTGCCAAAATCAGCTTTTTCATCGCACCCCGACCCCTCTTTTCACATTACTGCTTCACCAATGTCACTTGTGCAACATTGATGCCTCCACCCCGAAATCCGCCCTCACAATACATCAGATAATAGCGCCACAGGGAAATGAATTTTTCATCGAAGCCGCTGGGTAAGCTTCCCTGCTCCACCGCTGCATCAAAACGGGTGCGCCACCGTTTGAGCGTTTCGGCATAATGGAGCCCGAAGTCGTGCTGATCCCGCCATTCCAGACCATTTGCGTGTGCTATTGCACGAAACCTGCTTTCGGACAGCAACATGCCACCGGGAAAGATATAGTGCTGGATGAAGTCAGTGCCAAGGGCATAGGCATCGAATACATCGTCTTCGATCCGAATGTACTGGATGGCTGCACGGCCACCGGGTTTCAAGCAGCGGGACAGGGTTGCAAGATAGTCGGGCCAGTATCTCTGCCCCACCGCTTCGACCATCTCGACACTGGCAATGGCATCGTATTTTCCGGTGACATCCCGGTAGTCTTTTGACTCGGCTGAAGCTTGGGGGGCCATTTTAAGCCGGGCGTCGGTGTAGGATTTCTGGGTTGCGGAAAGGGTAATCCCGTGATATTTAACACCTTGTTTTTGAACAGCTATTTCCGCCAAACTACCCCATCCGCAGCCGATTTCGAGCAGCGAATCCCCCGCTTTTAGCTCCAAACGCG
This sequence comes from Sphingorhabdus sp., assembly GCF_041737645.1. Classification (GTDB taxonomy): domain Bacteria; phylum Pseudomonadota; class Alphaproteobacteria; order Sphingomonadales; family Sphingomonadaceae; genus Sphingorhabdus_B. The sequence goes on along the minus strand of NZ_JBGSRI010000038.1, from coordinate 2,556 downwards.
CCAGCAGCGTTTCGATCTTGCGCGCCTGTGCCTCTTCAAGGCTTTCTTCCGCACATATCGGCTCGGCAAACAGCGCGCTGGAATAGGTCATGCTGCGGTCCAGCCATGCCGCGTAAAAGTCGTTTCCGAGGTCATAATGGAACTCGACATTCCGGCGCGCGCCGCTGCGGCTGTTGGCGCGCAACCTGTGCACTATCTTGCCGATATATTTGGCCAGCCCGGATGACCGCCCGACATTGCCCAGCTTGACCCTGTTCCGCATAAACAGGTCGAATATCAGAACCGGATCTGGGCTGCTCCACTCGCCGGCCGCCCATGCTTCGTACCAGCCGATCGACCCGCCGCGCACCAGCCGAAACAGAGCATTCCAATGGTGGATAGTGATCTGCGCCGCCGGCCCCGGACCACGCCCCCCAACAATCCGCACCGAACCGTCGGGCAACACGCCCTCGACTGAGCCAAAGTCAAACCCGTCGTCGATACGGTCGACAATCCTGTCAAACCCGCGCGCGAAAAGGCCACCAGTGAAGGCCCGCAACCCAGTGTTGCGGGTCAAATGGCGGCCTCTTTTTGCATCGGGAGCATTCATGCCCGCGCCTATGCTACAGGCCGGACGGCTTTGCAATTACTCCGCACCAGAGTGTTTATTTCTTGCGCAATTCGTCCCGGATTTCGGTGAGCAAATCGACATCGGTAGGCCCAGTCGCAGCCGCAGGTGGCGGCATGGCTTTGTTTGCCTGACGCACGATCATGAAAATGACAAAGGCCAAGATAATGAAGTTGATCAACGCGGTTATAAAGCTGCCATAAGCGAACACATTGGCACCCGCCGCCTTTGCCGCGACCAATGACATGCCTGTGGTGATTTTTTCGGCCCCGCCCAACACGATATATTTGCTGCTGAAATCAACTCCGCCGCCGGTTGCCAGCGATATTAGCGGCATGACCAGATCGTCCGTCATCGATGTCACAATTTTGCCAAAAGCTGCGCCGATAATCACCCCGACCGCGAGATCGAGTACATTACCGCGGGCTATAAAAGCCTTGAATTCACCTAACATGTAAACACTCCCATTTTTGAATAACCCCGCGCCGAATTGTCATATTTCGCAAAGAAACGATAGCGGTCATTGCGTAAAATCTTCACGCGCCTTATATGAGTAATACACAGGGTAGTTGCCCCTTAGAGGAGTTCTATTGATGCGTACCAATTATGCGAAATTTCTTTTGGTTCCGGTCGTGGCAGCATCGCTCGCCGGGTGCGGTATCAACAGCGTCCCCACCGCAGAAGAAGGCGCCAAGGCCAAATGGGCCGATGTTCAGGCCGCGTTTCAGGAACGCTCCAATTTGATTCCAAACCTCGCCAATATCGTCAAGGGCGCCGCAGCGCAGGAAAACAAGACGCTGACCGAGGTTATCGAAGCGCGCGCCAAAGCCACCGCGCCGAACATTCAGGTCAATGATAGCGATTTGAGCGATCCCGCCAAAATGGCGGCGTTCCAGTCCGCCCAGAACCAATTGTCGGGCAGCCTCGCGCGCCTGTTGGTATCGGTCGAGCAATATCCGACACTGAAAAGCCAGGAAGGCTATCTGAAGCTGCAGGACCAGTTGGAAGGCCAGGAAAACCGCGTCCGTATTACCTTGCGCGATTATAATGAAGCGGTGCGGGTATATAATACGACGATCCGCACTTTCCCCGACATCATCGGTGCCAAGATCATCCACGGCGCAAAGCCGATGGTTCCCTATCAGGCGACCACGCCGGGCGCGGACACAGCGCCCAAGCTTGATATGGCCCCCACCAGCTAAATTCCGATATTCAGGAAACACAAATGAAAAAGGCCATCGGCCTTCTCGTCGCGGTGCTACTGGTCCTCACCGGCCAGTCGGCGCTCGCGCAGACATTCCCCAAATTGACCGGCCGTGTGGTTGATCAGGCCAATCTGCTTGATCCGGCGCAAGAGGCCGCGCTCATCGCAAAGCTGGAAGGTCTGGAAACCCGCACCAACCGGCAATTGGTGGTGGCCACGCTGGCCAGCCTCGAAGGTTATGAGATATCGGACTATGGCTACCGCCTCGGCCGAAGCTGGGCCATTGGTCAGGATGGTAAGGGCGAAAGCGAGAAGGACAATGGCGCGATTTTGATCGTCGCGCCGAATGAGCGCAAAATGCGGATCGAGGTCGGCTATGGCCTTGAACCTGTTTTGACCGACGGGTTGTCCTCAACGATCATCCGCAACGACATCACCCCCCGCTTTAAGGATGGCGACTTTGCCGGCGGCATTAACGCTGGTGTCGACCGCATCGTCACGCAACTGGAACTGCCCGCAGACGAGGCGGCCAAGGTTGCCGCCGAAGCGCAGAAGAACCAGAAGGACGATGAAGGTTTTCCCCTAGGCGCGCTGATATTCCTCGGGTTCCTGTTCTTCTTTGTCCTGCTGCCGATGATGCAAAGCATGAAAGGCGGCGGTCGCAAGCACCGGCGCGGCGGCGTTGGTCCCGTGATCTTATGGGGTGGCGGCGACTGGGGCGGCGACTGGGGCGGCGACTGGGGCG
>NZ_JBGSRI010000031.1:0-46778 GCF_041737645.1 Sphingorhabdus sp. | reverse complement strand
GTCCGCTCAAATTTAGCTTTTGCCATTTTCTCAAACCTTCTTTCGATTAGGTAATATTTTGATCAGGTTGGACGAAGCCTGCTGAATCAGGCGCCGCCCTTAATCCGCTTTTGCCTATCAGGCAAGCTTCTCCTTGATTTCCGCCGCAACGTTCGACGGGACTTCATCATAATGATTGAAGAACATCGAATAATTGGCGCGTCCTTGTGTGAACGAGCGGAGCTGATTCACATAGCCGAACATATTGGCCAGCGGCACCATCGACTCAACAACCTGAGCGTTTCCGCGGCTGTCGGTACCCTGAATTTGGCCACGACGCGAGTTCATGTCACCGATAACGTCACCCAGATATTCTTCAGGAGAGACAACTTCGACCTTCATGATTGGCTCAAGTAATTTGATGCCTGCCTTTTGGGCAGCTTCACGCATACCTGCACGACCGGCAATTTCGAAGGCCAGCGCCGACGAGTCGACGTCATGGTAAGCACCGTCATACAAGATGATTTCGAAATCGATGATCGGGAAGCCTATGAGCGAACCTGATTCGGCAGTTTCGCGCATGCCCTTTTCAACAGACGGAATATATTCCTTCGGAATGTTACCGCCCTTGACTTCGTCCTTGAACGTCACACCGCTGCCGCGCTCGCCCGGTTTAACGGTGAACTTGATGCGGCCGAACTGACCCGAACCACCCGATTGCTTCTTATGGGTGTAATCGACATCAACTTCGCGTGCGAGATATTCGCGGTACGCAACCTGAGGCGCACCGACATTGGCCTCAACCTTGAATTCGCGGCGCATACGGTCAACGATGATGTCGAGGTGAAGCTCGCCCATCCCCTTGATGATCGTCTGACCCGATTCATGATCGGTCGAAACGCGGAACGAAGGATCATCAGCCGACAGACGATAAAGCGCGATGCCCATCTATTCCTGGTCAGCCTTAGTCTTTGGTTCCACTGAAAGTTCGATAACCGGATCAGGGAATTCCATCCGCTCAAGGATGATCGGGAAACGCTCGGCGCATAGTGTATCGCCGGTTGTGGTTTCCTTCATCCCTGCAAGCGCGATGATGTCCCCTGCAAATGCCTCGTCAACGTCCTTACGTTCGTTGGCGTGCATTTCGAGCATACGGCCGACTTTTTCCTTCTTGTCCTTAACCGAGTTCAGATAGGTGCCCTTGACGAGCGAACCTGAATAGATGCGGATGAAGGTGAGCGAGCCCACAAACGGGTCGTTCATGACCTTGAAAGCCAGTGCCGAGAACGGCGCTTCATCGGTAGGCGGACGGCTATCTGGCTCAAGCGTGTCCATGTGAACGCCCTGTACGTCTTCGATGTCGAGCGGCGAAGGCAGATAATCCACCACGGCGTCGAGCAAAGGCTGAACGCCCTTGTTCTTGAACGCAGAACCACAGCATACAGGCACAAATGACTGGTTCAGCGTACCCTTGCGGATCAGGGCCTTCAACGTTGCAACGTCAGGCTCATTACCTTCCAGATAGGCTTCCATCGCATCGTCGTCTTGCTCAACGGCAAGCTCGATGAGATCGCTGCGATATTTGGCGGCTTCGGCGGCCATGTCTGCGGGAATTTCTTCGAAGAAAAAGTCTGCACCCAAGCTTTCGTCTTTCCAGATGATCGCGCGATTCTGGACCAGATCAACCAGCCCCTTCAAATCAGCTTCGAGACCGATCGGAATATAAAGCACGGCAGGCTTTGCACCGAGGCGATCGATGATCGACTGCACGCAATATTTGAAGTTCGCACCGGTACGGTCGAGCTTGTTGATGAAGCACATGCGCGGAACGCCGTACTTGTCGGCCTGACGCCATACGGTTTCCGATTGCGGTTCAACACCGGCAACGCCATCAAAGCACGCAACCGCACCGTCGAGCACGCGCAGCGAGCGTTCAACTTCAATCGTGAAGTCAACGTGGCCTGGGGTGTCGATGATGTTGATCCGGTGATCGTTCCAGAAGCAGGTGGTCGCAGCCGACGTGATCGTGATGCCGCGCTCTTGCTCTTGCTCCATCCAATCCATGGTGGCCGCGCCATCATGAACTTCGCCGATCTTGTACGACTTGCCGGTGTAAAAAAGGATACGCTCGGTGGTCGTGGTCTTACCGGCGTCGATGTGCGCCATAATACCGATATTACGATACATACTCAGTGGATGGCTGCGTGCCATGATCGTTACTCCGAAGTGTGGACCGCCAATACGGTCCTGTTTAGGTTACCAGCGGTAATGTGCGAATGCACGGTTGGCTTCGGCCATACGGTGCGTATCTTCCCGTTTTTTGACAGCGTTGCCACGATTTGACGCAGCATCCATCAATTCACCGGATAGACGGGCGGCCATAGTGGTTTCGCTGCGGTTACGTGCCGCGCCGATTAACCAGCGGATAGCCAATGCCTGCGCGCGCTCTGGACGAACTTCGCAAGGCACCTGATAGGTCGCACCACCAACGCGGCGGCTGCGGACTTCGATGCCGGGCTTTACGTTATCAAGCGCTTCGTGAAAGGTCTGCAAAGGATCTTTCTTGGCGCGCGATTCAACGGTTTCTAGGGCACCATAAACGATACGCTCTGCTGCGGACTTCTTACCGTCCAGCATCAGGTTGTTCATGAATTTCGAAAGCACGATATCACCGAATTTGGGATCCGGCAGGATGATGCGCTTTTCGGGACGACGACGACGTGACATATTAAATTTCCTTTATCTCTGTAGACCGCTTGGCTGCACCGAAGCGCGCCAGACCGATCCGCCAATGGAAAGCTGTTCGAATTACTTCGGACGCTTTGCACCATATTTGGAGCGCGATTGCTTGCGGTCCTTGACACCCTGCGTATCGAGTACGCCGCGAAGAACGTGGTAACGCACACCGGGAAGATCGCGTACGCGACCGCCGCGGATCAGCACAACGCTATGCTCTTGCAGGTTGTGGCCTTCGCCAGGGATGTAGGAAATAACCTCGCGCTGGTTGGTCAGACGGATCTTCGCAACTTTACGCAAAGCCGAGTTCGGCTTTTTAGGGGTCGTCGTATAAACGCGGGTGCAAACGCCGCGCTTCTGTGGATTTTGGTCCATCGCAGGGACCTTGGACTTGGTCTTCTGCGGAGTCCGGCCCTTGCGGACCAGCTGGTTAATCGTTGGCATATCTTCACCTTTGTTAAGCGGTTACTTTAGGTGGCAAGGCGTTGTTGCGGTGGAGGCTCAGCCTTTGACCCACCCGACCTGACACATAATGTGCTAGCTATATTGATTTTTCACGACGCATTCGGGAATCACCCCCAAGACCGTCGAGAAGGCGCGCCATTAGCGCCGGATTGGTTTTGGGTCAAGGTTCAACAAAATAATATCATTTGAAACTGGAGGCCGCACGCACACCTTAAGGTTGCCGTTCGACCAGCGCCGCATTTTCAACGCGTATACGCCACCACAACAATGCCGCGTTCAGGACCGAAAATGTAATCGCCATCGCCGGCGCGCCGAGCAGCAGGGGCAGAAGCGCGATTTCGACGATCACCAGCGCATAATTAGGATGTTTGATAAACCGGTACGGCCCCTTTTTGACCCTTGGGAAGTGCGGGGCACTTATAATACGGGTGGTCCACCAGCGGCCGATACTCGCCAACGTCCAGAAGCGGAACGTCTGGCTGGCGATAAAAATGTTGAGGAGGAGCAGGCTGGGCTGATTTTCAGGAACTGCGAAAAGTGCGATCGATATCAGCCATCCGCCGTGCAATATGATAAACAAAGGATAATGGCGCTCCCCATGTTCCTGACCCCCTTCGGACAACAGGCGGCGGGTGTTCGCGTTGGCATAAACAAGCTCCGCCAGCCGTTGGATGACGACATAGGCAAACACGATCTGCGCCCATAATGGCCAATCGAGCAATGTCATGGCCGCAATACCCCCATTGCGCCGACAAAACCCGGTCCGAGCGCGGTCATCAACATCGGTTCGGTCATTGGCCCCTTTGCCAACAAGCGCTCCAGAACGAACAAAACGGTAGGCGAGCTCATATTCCCGTGGTCACGCAGGATCGCGCGCGTTTCGTTCAAATCGTCGCCGATATAGTCGGCCAACGCATCAACGACGCGGCCACCCCCGGGATGGCATGCCGGTTCCGCCATATCCGCCTTGTCCAACCCTTGCCCGGCCAGAAACGCATCGCAGGTCGGCGCGAAATGGCTGTTCACAAATTGCGGAATATTGCGCGAAAGCACGAGATCAAAGCCCGTATCGCCAATTTCCCACCCCATCATGTCAAGCGTGTCCGGCCACACATGGCTGGCGAAAGCCGATATTTCGGGACCCGCTCCGTCGCCAATGACAATGGCGGCACAACCGTCGGCAAAAAGCGCAAGCGCCACCATATCCTTTTTGTCCATCCGGCTATGGTCATAAGCAATGCTGCACAGTTCGAGGCTGACGAGCAAGACCGGCTTATCGGGCGATGCGCGATACAGGTCGGCGGCAACGCCAAGTCCGATGACGCCGCCCGCACAGCCATAGCCGAATAAGGGCACGCACCGTGTATCCGGGGCAAAGCCCATTGTCGCGATCATCCGGCTCGGCAGGCTGGGCGTCATGGTCCCGGTAGTCGAAACAAAAACAATTTGGCCAATGTCGGCGGCGGTTAAGCCAGCCTTTTGAAGCGCCCGCGTCGTTGCCACCTGAAACATTTGGGACGCCGATTCCTGATACACCCGGGCGCGGTCAGGCCATGATCTTTCGGAAAAATAATATTCCGGCGGCATCGCGATGTGGCGTTGCAGTATTCCGGTATTACCAAGAATATCTGCCAGCCGCGGCGGCAAGTTCTTGCCTTTGGCCTGCGCGAGAATTTCCAGAACCTGTTTTTGGGTAATAGGATGTGCAGGCAAAGCCGTGCCAACGGCACGCAAACGGGGGGAGAGGGGCATCATAAGTTCCAAAGGTTACACAGGCCGGTGGCAAAGAGCCAGCGATCATATAGCAATAGAAGCGATAAACATAGCACTACAATGTATGTGATTGTAAGATTTGCTTTTTGGAAATGGATGAGGTTCGCGCTCCAACTCCCCCTCTCCACTTCGTCTAATGGCTAAAGCCATAAGACTACGTACCTCTCCCCTGAAGGAGAGAGGGAAATGGCGCTTGGCCTCTCTCCTTTAGGGGAGAGGATACGGAGCCTTGGCCGCAAGGCCTAGGCGCAGTTGGAGAGGGGTTCGACGGTGAGGTTGGCGCTAATCGTCGCCAGTACATTCTCTCTATTCTGCAACACATCCCGGTTCGAAAAACGCAAAACGCGATAGCCTCGACTTACGAGATAGCGTGTCCGTTTTGCGTCATATTCCAATCGCGAGCCGTGCGTATCGCCATCAATTTCGACCACCAGCATCATTGGCGAACGGCACGCAAAGTCGGCAATATAGGGTCCAATAACCACCTGCCGACGGAATTTTGCACCGTTGAGTTGATCAGATTTCAAACGAGCCCACAAAGCGCGCTCAGGCGGCGTAGCCTCCCGCCGCATATGCTTAGCTCTTTCAATAAGAGTTTGATTTCTCATTATTTATGGATAGAAATTTTGCGACATAAATCAAAGCAAAAAAAGGTCGAGCTCCGACTCCCCCTCTCCACTTCGTCTAAAGGGGAGAGGTAGAAAGCACCTTACCTCTCCCCTTTAGGGGAGAGGATACGAAGCCTTGGCCGACAGGCCTAGGCGCAGTTGGAGAGGGGCTACAACGGTGAGGTCAGTGCCCCAACTCCCCCTCTCCACTTCGTCTAATGGCTAAAGCCATAAGACTACGTACCTCTCCCCTGAAGGAGAGAGGAAAATAGCGAACAACTCTATCCCGACACGCGTCCCTGTTTGGCGTGCCACGACAGGGCGAAAATCGAAAACGGCTGGGGACTGTCCCCACGTCTTCAATACGCTGTGAAAATTTTACCTGCTCCGTTCATTTGATGTTCCAGATCATACTAAACGGAGTTTTAATTATGCCAGCAAACGATCACATATTAACAAAATTGGCAAAATCGAAGAGACGCAAGCGGCTCTCATCGAAAGATCGTGATGCACTGGCGCGCTCGCATCATACTTGCCCGTGCATGGACCCGGCTATTGGGAAACTTGAACCCTAACCCGACACGCGTCCCCAAGGCCCCTTGATCGCCAGCGTCATCGTCGGTTCGTACAGGTTCACGAACAGCGTTGTTCCATCGGGAGAAAAACAGCCACCAGCGAATTCTGTCTGCACCCGGCTTCGGGCGATCATATAAGTTTGACCTTTGCCATTGACGCCGCGCAAATGGTTGGCGGTAATATCGGTATATTGGTCTTCACACACCAGCAGATGGCCGTTGGGCATAACGGCCAGATTATCTCCGTAATTATAAAAAGCGGGATTGGTCGATTCCATATACAGGTCAATCATACCCGGCGCATCGGTTTCACCAGACGATCCCTCGTCCACCGAAGGAACATAACGAAAAATCTGGCCGTACTTCCCCGCCCCGCCATTGGTGCAGGCAAAGAACAGCTCCCCTTTGCCCCAGAAAATTCCCTCGCCACGCGCAAAAAGGGTCGCACCTTTGGCAGAACCCTGTTTCCGCAAATCATCATTCGGGCTTTCAGGGTCGGATAACGGTATCCAGCGCACTTTATATTGCCTGCCTTTACCAACCTGCGCCTCGGCCCAGTTGCGCGAATCTGTGATATCGGTTTCGGCAAAGGCCAGCGCTTCCAGCCGCCCGCCCTTGGCATAATCGCCTTTTTGGTTGGGCAAAAACCGGTACAATAATCCATCGCCGCGATCTTCAGTCAGATAAGCGATGCCTGTGCGGGGGTCGACGCACGCAGCCTCATGGTTGAAACGGCCCATATCCTTCAGCGGCACGGGGTCGGCGAGGCCTCTGGTTCTTGGCGAAACTTCAAAAATATAACCATGATCCTTGCCCACGCCGTTGCCGGCGCGGGTCACATTTTCTTCGCAGCTTAGCCAACTGCCCCATGGTGTGATGCCGCCCGAACAATTGCGGATTGTCCCCGAAAGGCTAAGCCATTCCGCCTCCCGCTGGCCGGTTTTCATATCGTAGATTAAGGTCGTTGTGCCACCCGGCAAGGGCCGGGATTTATCATCGGCCATTCTGTCATAGGTTAAAAAACCCGACGGAACCTTGCCCGTAAATGGACCAGATCCATATTCATCGACGCTCAATTCATGGTTGCGGACAAGGGCAATCTTGCCCTTCCCCAAGTCAATCGCCCCCATGCCGTCGGCGGCATTTGGAACCAGAAAACCGTCGTCCATGACATTGCCGAGCCGCGATATAACCCGATAATCGAAGCCCTTTGGCAGATCGATCAGATTATCAGGATCGGGCACCAACGGCCCGTAGCCTGTAACCTCGTTCATACCGGCGACAGGAGCCTGCCCGATCAACCGTGCGGTAAGTCCGGCAAAGGCAATGCTGCCAAGGCCAAAACCCAATTGGCGGCGGGTCAAGTTCATGAAAGGCTCCTCAAATTTGCACGCCGCAGGCTGCACCCGAAAGATGACAATGCCGTTTCACCTTGATAGAGCGCTGGCAAATCAAACCAAAGGCTTTTGTTACCCATGACCGTTCGTACCCGCGTAGCGCCCTCGCCCACTGGCGACCCCCATGTCGGCACCGCTTATATTGCGCTGATCAATTATTGCTTTGCCAAGAAACATGGCGGCGAATTTCTGCTGCGGATCGAAGATACCGATCAGGCCCGTTCAACACCGCAATCGGAAAAGATGATATTGGATTCGTTGCGCTGGCTGGGGCTTAGCTGGGACGAAGGCCCCGATGTCGGTGGCCCGCACGGACCTTATCGCCAGTCCGAACGCAGCGCGATCTATACCGAACATTGCGACCGGCTGCTCGCTGATGGCCATGCGTTCAAATGCTATTGCACATCGGAAAAACTGACGGCCATGCGGCGGCACCAGATTGCCGCAAAACAGCCTCCGAAATATGATGGCACCTGCCTGTCGTTGACCGATGCCGATCGCGCCAAGCTGGATGGCGAAGGGGTTAGCCATGTTGTCCGCATGAAGATCCCGACCGAAGGCAAATGCATCGTTCAGGATACCCTGCGCGGCGAAATCGAATTCGAATATGCCGTTGTCGATATGCAGGTGCTGATGAAATCCGACGGGTTGCCGACCTATCATCTGGCCAATGTCGTTGACGACCATCTTATGGGCATCACCCATGTCATGCGCGGCGAAGAGTGGATTTCTTCGGCACCGAAGCATTTGCTGTTGTATCGATATTTCGGCTGGGAGCCTCCAGTGCTGACGCACCTCCCCTTGTTACGCAATGCCGATAAATCCAAGCTGTCCAAGCGCAAAAACCCTACGAGCATCCTGTTCTATCAGCGCGCCGGGTATTTGCCGCAGGCCATGCAGAATTTCCTAGGGCTTTTCATCAAGAGCGCGAGCGAAGAGGATGAAAAAACGTCACTGCAGGACCTGATCGATGGTTTTGACGTCCATAATATCTCGCTGGGCGGACCCGTGTTCGATACCTCGAAACTCGACTGGCTCAATGGCCGGTATTTACGCGAAGAACTGGACGTTACGCAGTTTCTTGATGCGGTAAAAGCATGGGCGTTGAACGACGCGTATCTGACACCTATTGCTGAAATGGCGCAGGCGCGGATTACCAAATTGTCCGATTTGGGCGGGCTTGTTGGCATGTTCTTCATGAACCGCATCGATGGCCTGACCGCAGAGGCGCTGCGCGACGGCGTGAAGATCGAGCAGGATCAGCAGCGTGCGGCCTATACACTGGCGCTGCAGCAATTTGACGGGCTGATCGAATGGAACAAGGAGGGTGTGGAAGCCACCTTGCGCCGCACCGCCGAAGTGCTGGAAGCCAAGCTGAAGGATGTGATCCGGCCAATGTATATCGCCATCACCGGCCAACCGCAGGGTGTGCCGTTGTTCGATGCCATCGTCCATCTTGGCCGCGACATCATCCGCGAACGCCTTCGCCACGCCATGGAGCTTTTGGGTCCGGCGAGCAAGAAAGAGGTTGAGGCCTGGGCGGCGTTGCTTTTGAGGTCAGCGTCGGAATGATGTAAAAGAGGTGGGAGAAGGCGAGAGCCGGTTTTGTGAAGACAGATCTTGCAAACATTGAGGCGCTGATTCAGTTGACCTTCAACTTGGGTTTGGAAATTCATCGGGACGTCGGGCCGGGTTTGATCGAATCCGTCTATGAAAGAGTGTTGGCAGATCGACTGACTCAATGTGGGGTAAAAGTCGACCGGCAACAGCCGGTCCATGTCGACATTTATGGCAAAAGATATGACGATGCGTTTAGGTATGACTTGCTTTTGAGCAACGTCTTTCTGGTGGAAGTAAAATCGCTCGAAAAACTGGGTCCGATCCACCGCAAACAGGTACTGACATATATCAGGCTAATGAACCTTCCGTTTGGCCTGTTGCTCAATTTCGGCTGTGCAATGTTCAAAGACGGCATGCAGCGTATCGGAAACGACCGACATTAATGACCCATACCGCGTCCTCCCCTTCTCTCGTCTCTTTTACGAGATTTACGAGAGCTGCATCCCATGCCTGACATCCAACTGCACGAAAGCTGGAAAACGCCGCTGCTGTCTGAATTTTCTTCAGACTATATGGCGGCGTTGAAGCAGTTTCTGCAGTCGGAAAAGGCAGCCGGCAAGACCATTTACCCCAAGGGCAGTGAATGGTTTCGGGCGCTTAATCTGACGCCGCTCGACAAAGTGCGGGTGGTCATTCTCGGGCAGGATCCTTATCACGGTCCGGACCAGGCGCATGGCCTTTGCTTCAGCGTGCGGCCCGGTGTCCGGCCGCCGCCCAGCCTGCTGAATATCTTTAAGGAACTCGAAAGCGATCTGGGACTGCCCCGTCCGCGCCATGGCTTTCTGGAGCATTGGGCGCGGCAGGGGGTGTTGCTGCTCAACAGCGTATTGACCGTGGAAATGGCGAAGGCCGCTTCGCACAGTCAAAAAGGGTGGGAGCGGTTTACCGATGCGGTCATAAAGCTGGTCAATGACAAGCCGGACCCGGTCGTGTTCCTCCTGTGGGGCAGCTATGCCCAGAAAAAGGCGGCATTTGTGGACGCAACGCGGCATCTGGTTTTGAAGGCGGCGCATCCCTCGCCTTTGTCGGCGCATAAGGGCTTTCTGGGGTGCCGCCATTTTTCGCAAGCCAACGCCTTTTTGGAAAAGCACGGACAATCCCCCATAGACTGGAGCCTGCCTGATGTCCTTTGATGACCAGCCGCACCGGCGGTTCAATCCGCTTAACGGACAATGGGTACTCGTATCCCCGCATCGGGCGAAGCGGCCCTGGCAGGGGCAGCAGGATGAACCGGACAACGCCGTGCGTCCGGCCTATGACCCCGGATGCTATCTGTGCCCCGGCAATGAACGGGTCGGCGGCGTGGCCAATCCGGACTATGCGGACGTTTTTGTTTTCGACAATGATTTTGCTGCGCTCATGCCCGGCGATGATGTGCCCGAGGATAAGGGCAGTTCGCTGTTTCAGTCGGCGGCGGCGAACGGCACTTGCCGCGTCATCTGTTTCTCGCCCGATCATGGCAAAAGCCTGCCCGAACTGCCCGTGACCGCTATCCGACATTTGGTTGATGTCTGGGCCGAGCAGGAAGCGGAGCTGGCGAAATCCCATGCCTATGTGCAGATTTTCGAAAACAAGGGCGCGATGATGGGCTGTTCGAGCCCTCATCCCCATGGCCAGATCTGGGCGACGGACTATGTCCCTGCCGAGCCTCATCAGGAGGATATTAAACAAAAACAATGGCTTAAAGAACATGGGTCACCGATGTTACTGGCTTATGCCGAAGCGGAACGCGCCGACGGCAGCCGCACCGTGGCCGCCAACGCCCACTGGCTGGCGGTCGTCCCCTATTGGGCAAGCTGGCCCTACGAGGTCCTCCTCCTACCCCTTTTTGCCGCTCCAAGCTTCAGCCGAGTCAACAAACTGCAACGCAACGCCCTCGCCGAAATCCTCAAATCCATCACCACAGCCTATGATAATCTGTTCCAAACCAGCTTCCCCTATTCGATGGGATGGCATATTGCGCCGTCGGCAAAGCAGTATGAACCGCACTGGCAATTGCACGCCCATTTCTACCCGCCACTCCTGCGATCGGCGAGCGTCCGCAAATTCATGGTCGGCTATGAAATGTTGGCCGAGGCGCAGCGTGATCTGACCCCAGAAACCGCCGCCGCACAACTTCGGGCACAAAGCCCTATCCACTACCGGAGCGAAGCATGACCCCCGCCGACACCGCCCTGCGCCAACGCGTAACCTCTGCCTTCACAACACATTTTGGAGAACAGCCCCTTTGTGTCGTCCGTGCGCCGGGCCGCGTCAATCTGATCGGGGAGCATACAGACTATAATGACGGCTTTGTCCTGCCCTGCGCCATCGGCCCTGCGACCATGGTCGCCGCCAGCGCCCGCTCCGACGGCAAAGTAAATGTCATCGCCGCCGATTTTGACGGCGCGACGGACAGTTTTGCGCTGGACGACATTACTCCTGCCACACAAGGCTGGGCCAATTATGTTCGCGGCATGGTCGACGCCCTAAAAAAAGCGGGGCTTCCCTTGATCGGCGCCGACCTTGCGATAGCAGGCAATTTACCTAAAGGGGCCGGCCTGTCATCTTCGGCATCGCTGGAGGTCGCGGTGGGGCAGGCCATGCTTGCGCTTACCGACACATCGATCGACCGCACCCGCCTTGCACAAATTGCACAGGCGGCGGAGTGTGATTTTGTCGGCACCCAATGCGGTATCATGGACCAGCTTATTTCGGCCCAGGGCAAGGCGGGGAATGCGTTGCTGATTGACTGCCGATCGCTGAACCTGACCGACGCGCCGGTACCCGATGACATGGCCATTATGATCGTTCATTCCGGCGTCACGAGGGGTCTGGTGGATGGCCACTATAATGAACGCCGCCGTCAATGCGAAGCTGCTGCAAAGGCAATGGGGGTAGCAGCCTTGCGTGATGCCGACATGGATCTGCTGAACGCCGCCACGTTGGACCCCACAACCCGCGCCCGCGCCCGCCACGTCATTGGCGAAAACCAGCGGACACTTGATGCAACAGTGGCGCTCTCCAACGGCGACCTCGCAACGCTTGGCGATTTAATGGCGCAAAGCCATGCGTCGATGCGCGACGATTTTGAAATCACGGTCCCTGCCATCGACCAACTTGTAGCTGTATTGCAAACAGCGATAGGACCTCAAGGCGGCGCACGGATGACCGGCGGCGGCTTTGGGGGTGCCTGTGTTGCGATACTTGCAGCAGAACAGGTTCACCATGTGCGCGCTGCGGTTGAACAGGGGTATCGAACACCCGACGGCAGCCCTGCGCTCATACTGATCGAACGCCCTGGCCCCGGCGTTTCAATTTTAAGTTAAATAATGCGTTATGCGCCCCGCTTTGGATTGACATCAGCAATCGAAAGCCGCTAAGCGCGCCGCCTACCCCGTGCCCAGATGGCGGAATTGGTAGACGCACCAGCTTCAGGTGCTGGCGCTGGTAACGGCGTGGAGGTTCGAGTCCTCTTCTGGGCACCATTTTGTGGGCGCGGTACCGCTTGGCCCTTTCCCCCGTCAGCATTCAATAGACAGATTGGTGTTGTAAATTAGGTGAATGTTTTGGTTTCATTGTAGTGACTGTAAGAAACGAAGATGAGAGCAAAACACTGAAAAGCCCCCTGCGACAATGTAACGGTATTTAGATTTGTTTCTTGCCACAAACGTAGGCGAGCCCTCGGAACCAATGGGTTTCAGTTTAGTTAGCTTATTTGAGTGAC
Organism: Sphingorhabdus sp.; assembly: GCF_041737645.1. Lineage (GTDB taxonomy): Bacteria > Pseudomonadota > Alphaproteobacteria > Sphingomonadales > Sphingomonadaceae > Sphingorhabdus_B. The sequence goes on along the minus strand of NZ_JBGSRI010000031.1, from coordinate 33,919 downwards.
GTCCATAGGCTGTCGCCGCTCGCCCAATCGAGCATCTTCGTGAGCCTTGACCGACTGGAAGTAAAATCTTCCGACCATTTTGGGCGTATCCAGTTGAGTTTCTACCAGCTGGCAGAACAAATAAGGAAATTTTCATGAAATTTTATTTTATAGCAGCCGCTGCATTTACTTTATCATCTCCAGTGTTGGCGCAACAGGCGCCGATGCCACCCATGGACCACAGCAAAATGGACCATAGCAAGATGCCTATGGAACAGTCAGACATGATGGCGATGATGAATGATCCCAATAATCCGTATGGTGCGACCGAGATGGAAATGCACAAAAAAATGATGATGGCAAAGCAGGGACTTCCATCGGAATTGTGGACACGCAAAATGATTGAACATCATCGTGGCGCCATCGCTATGTCGCGTGTGGCGCTTGAGAAGGCAACAGACAAGCAAACGCGCAATATGGCGCAAATGACAATTACGACACAAACGCGGGAAATAGCGAAAATGCAGGCATGGCTGAAAAGCCACGATAAACCTGCTCAATAAGCTAGTCTGACATTGCAACTGAAATAAAAGCCCATCGGACTTGATCATATCAGTGACATGGGCTGGCCGTTTGTCGCGTTACTCGACATACTGTCGGCCAGCGTCGTTTGTAGGCCCGATTAGCCACAATTAGAGCCGCGTAGTAGCGGCAAAGAGCATAGACATCAATTCTAACCAACTATGTTTTTGCCGACGGGAATGATAAACAATTGATCGGGCCGAATAGGCACAGGTGTAAATGGCATCGGCGCTTTGCTCCACCCTTAGGTAAAAGATATGCCATCTGGAAATTCTCATACTGCCCCAGCATTATCGTCCACGGGAATACCTGACGATGCTGCAAGCCTAAACTCTGCATTTGATCCCGTCTGCGGAATGAAGGTTGATCGTGCGACCACCGCGCATCATGCTACGCATGTCGGCGCTCATTATCATTTTTGCAGCGCGGGGTGTCTGGCTAAATTCACGGCGGAGCCCACCAAATATCTCGCTGGCGCTCCATATACGGAAGTGACTGCTGCACCCGGTGCGATGTGGACCTGCCCGATGCACCCCGAAATTCGCCAGCAGGATCCGGGAACTTGCCCGATTTGCGGGATGGCGCTGGAACCCGAAGAGCCATCGCTAGATGATGCGCCGAACCCGGAGCTAGTCGACTTCACGCGGCGCTGGTGGGTGTCGGCTGCACTGGCAGTGCCGTTGCTAATCCTGACGATGGGAACCGAATTTTTAGGATTGCACCTTGTTGACCCCGCCTACTCGCCGTGGATTCAGTTGGCGCTGACCGCACCGATTGTCTTGTGGGCTGGCTGGCCGTTCTTCACGCGCGGGTGGACGTCGATTATTACGCGCAAACTCAATATGTTCACGCTTATCGCTGTTGGCGTTGGCGCAGCATTCTCATATAGCGTGGTTGCGACGTTCGCGCCGGGTCTGTTTCCAGATACCTTTAGAATGCACGGCGGCACGGTGCCTGTTTATTATGAAGCGGCTGGCGTGGTCGTGGCGCTGGTGTTGCTTGGACAAGTGTTGGAGCTTCGAGCAAGAGCGGCAACCGGCAAGGCAATCCGTGCATTGCTCAATCTCGCGCCAAAGACTGCGCGACGGATCAATGCCGACGGCACCGAAACCGAGATTCCTTTAGCCGACGTCCATATGGGCGACCGCCTGCGCGTGCGTCCGGGCGAAGCCGTTCCGGTCGACGGTGTTGTGGTCGAAGGACGTTCATCGGTCGATGAGTCGATGCTCACGGGTGAACCACTGCCAGTTGCCAAGGAAGCGACAAGCGCGCTGACCGGCGGCACGGTCAACGGCACAGGCAGCCTTGTGATGGAGGCACAAGCGGTCGGCAGCGACACCATGCTCGCGCGGATCGTCCGCATGGTGGCCGAAGCGCAGCGCAGCCGCGCACCGATACAGGCAGTGGCAGACCGGATTTCAGGATGGTTTGTGCCGTTGGTGATCGCTATTGCCATACTGTCCTTTGCGGTCTGGAGCCTTGTCGGCCCCGAACCGCGTATCGGCCATGCGCTTCTGAATGCGATTGCCGTCCTCATAATAGCATGTCCGTGTGCGTTGGGGCTGGCAACGCCGATGTCGATCATGGTTGCAACTGGACGCGGCGCGCACGCGGGCGTGCTGGTCAAACATGCTGAAGCACTCCAAGCGTTCGAGAAGGTCGATACGCTCGTTATCGACAAGACTGGAACGCTGACCGAAGGGAAGCCCAAGCTCGCAGCCATCCAGACAATTGGCGGGATGGACGAGAATGAATTGCTGGTTCTTACGGCATCGGTGGAGGCGCGCTCAGAGCATCCGCTGGCCCATGCGATTGTGGGCGCAGCGAACGAGCGCAAGCTGGAACTTGGCGAGCCGGAAAATTTTGAGGTTCAAGTCGGCGCAGGGATTAGCGCAACTGTAGCCGGGCGCGCCGTTGTAATCGGCAACGCTGCGCAGATGAAGAGCATTGGAGTCGATCCGACACCGCTTAACGACGCTGCGGAAGCAAGACGCCGCGAAGGCGCAGGGGTTATGCTCATTGCTGTCGATGGGAAACTTGCCGGACTCGTTGCTGTAGCTGATCCTATTCGTGCAAATGCCCGCGAATCTATCGAAGCGCTGCGCAAACAGGGCCTGCGCGTCATCATGCTGACAGGAGACAATCCGACGACCGCACAAGTTGTTGCCGACGCCGTGGGCGGCCTCGACGGTGTTCACGCAGAACTTAAACCCGACGACAAAGCACGCATCGTTGGCGAACTCAAAGCGACGGGCGCAACGGTTGCAATGGCCGGTGACGGGATTAACGATGCCCCGGCACTGGCCGCCGCCGACGTAGGTCTTGCGATGGGGACCGGCACGGATGTTGCGATTGAAAGCGCAGGAATCACACTTACCAAAGGCGATCTCGCAGCCGTTGTCCGCGCGCGCGCGTTAGCCAAAGCGACGATGCGCAATATCCGGCAAAACTTGTTTTTCTCTTTCCTTTTCAACGGTATCGGCGTTCCGGTCGCGGCGGGCGTTCTTTATCCTGTTGCTGGTATATTGATGTCTCCGATGTTTGCGGGCGCTGCAATGGCCTTGTCATCGTTCACAGTTGTAATGAATGCCTTAAGGCTCAATCGCGTGAAACTTTGAAAAATCAAATGACAATGCCATCAACGTCGCTTGAAAATCACCGGAGTCTGACGTCCACTTATTTGCTCGTCACTTTATGCTCAGAATGACCGCAGCTGGGCGCAAAGCTGTCATTCCGCGATACCTTCAAATGCCAGTGCTCTTGTATTGGATCGCATCAGCGCAGACTACACCACACTTTTTAGCTGCTTGCCCCGTGCTTGCCTGAATAATAAATTGGCCCGTCTCATTCCAAAAACTATAGCGTAAGCTGTTGAAAAATATGGTGCCGCCTATAGGATTCGAACCTACGACCCCCGCATTACGAATGCGATGCTCTACCAACTGAGCTAAGGCGGCGATGGCTTTTGGCCACGGCGGTTCGCATAGACATCTGTGGCCATGAATTCAAGCGTCCTTTGCCAACATAAAAAACCCCGGTGGCGAACCACCGGGGTAGGTTTTTGCTAGGTTTGTCCCGAAGGCGTTATTAACGCAGCAGGTTCAATACGCCCTGCTGGCTCTGGTTGGCCTGCGCCAACATTGCGGTCGAGGCCTGGCTCAGGATCTGTGCCGACGCAAGCTTGGTCGATTCAGCCGAGAAGTCAGCGTCTTGAATACGCGATTTTGCTTCCGTCAAATTGGTGGCGGTTGACGTCAAATTGTTGACAGTTGCGTCCAGACGGTTCTGTACGGCACCGATGTCGGCACGTTGTGTTGCAACAGTGTCGATGGCGGTGTCGAGCAGGTTCAGAGCTGTGCTAGCACCTGCAGAAGTCGACAAGTCGACGGCACCGATGCCAAGGCCAGCTGCTGTCATTGCAACAAGGTCAATGTCAACAGTTTCGCCGCTTTCAACGCCGGTCTGGATGCTGATTGTCTTTGCGGCGTCGATAAGGACGGTGCCGTTAAAGTCGGTACGCGAAGTGATGTCGCCGATCTGGGCAACCAGTGCGGTGGCTTCAGCGGCGATGGCGGTACGGTCAGATGCAGCGGACGTGCCGTTGGCAGACTGAACGGCCAATTCACGCATACGAACGAGGATATTCGAAATCTCGCCCATCGCGCCTTCAGCGGTCTGCGCCAAAGAAATACCGTCATTGGCGTTACGTACGGCTTGGTTCAAGCCACGGACTTTTGCATCCATACGGGTCGAAATGGCGAGGCCTGCGGCATCGTCTTTCGCTGCATTGATGCGCTTGCCGCTCGACAAACGCTCCATTGCCTGCCCAAGATCCATATTCGCCATACGCGAAGCATTCTGAGCGCGAAGTGCGCTGACATTTGTGTTGACTACGGTCATGATAAATCCTTTTGCTGTCTCTCAATTGGGGCAGCCCTAATCGACGAGCAGCCTCGGAAAGCAGTAACGGCGGAACCCCGCCCAGCTTTAATCCATCATCGTCGGAATATTGGCGGGGGGTATATTTTACGCATCTAAAATATTGTTAATCATAGCTTTATATCAATTTGGCACGGCCATTGCTTATAAACCCGTATAGGCAATTCCGCCTTCGGACCAAAGCATATGTCGACCATTGACCAGAGCCGGTTGCTGCAAATGCGTTCAACAATCCTGAGCCAGAACGGGGCGCTGCAACGTGCCGCCGGGCGTGGTGTAGATACAAGCGAGACTGTCGCCCAAGCCCCTTTTGCCAAGACCATGACCGATGCGCTGCAAGTGGTGAATTCGCAGCAAAGCAAAGCAAGTGAATTATCCGCATCTTACGAACGCGGCGAAACGCACGACATCGTCTCGGTAATGGTCGAACGCCAAAAGGCCTCCATAGGCTTTGAAGCAACGATGCAGGTCCGCAACAAATTATTGTCTGCATATCGCGACATCATGAATATGCCGGTTTAATCGATGGCCGATAACCAGATACTTTCTGCTGAAGCTGTGCCTGCGGGCGGTCAAATGACCCGCTTTGCCACGCCCTCCACCTCGGGTGGCTTTGGCGCGTTGCGCGATATTACGAGCCAGCCCGCCGTCCGCAAGGCACTTCCAGCGCTCGCATTAACCGCGGCCGTTGGCATTGCCGCGATTTCCTATTTTGCGTTGGCCACGCCTGCCCAAGCCCCATTGTTCCAAGGATTGGCGGAAGGCGATAAAGCTGCGGTCGCCGATGCTTTGCAAGCGTCGGGTATTAGTTACAGCCTTGACCCGGGCACTGGCGCGATTTCGGTTGATGCCGGTAAAATCCATGAAGCCCGGATGCTGTTGGCAGGGCAAGGGTTGCCCAAAGCATTGCCGTCAGGCGATGCTGTGATTGCGTCCTTACCGATGGGGTCGAGCCGCGCCGTCGAAGGCGAAACGCTGCGCGGCGCGCGTGAAGCCGACCTCGCCCGCACCATAGAGGCCATCGATGCTGTAAAGACAGCGCGGGTTCATCTCGCCATGCCTGAACCCAGTGTATTCGTGCGTGAAGCACGCGAACCAGCGGCTTCAGTCATGCTGACATTGCAGCAAGGTCGCAGCCTGTCCGATGCACAGGTTCGCGCGATCCGTCATCTTGTCGCATCGTCCGTACCCGGACTTGCCGCCGATTCTGTTTCGGTAATCGACCAGAGCGGCGCACTTATATCGTCACCCACCGGCAGCGCTGACCAGGAAATGTTCCAATTGCAAATGCAAATGGAAGAGCGATATCGCCAGGCAGTGGTCACGCTGCTAACCCCGATCGTCGGGGCCGAAAATTTCTCGGTAGAAGTCCATGCCGATGTTGATCCGAGCGAAACGCAATCCACTCGCGAGACCTTTCCAAAAGATGATCGCGCGTTGCGAAGCGAAGAAGGTAATAAAAGCACGCAAAGTGCTTCGACGCCGGGAGCAGTGGGCATTCCTGGCGCATTATCAAACCAGCCGCCCCCTGCAAGCCAGTTAACCAATACACCGCCCGGCCAGACCGCCCAGCCAAATGAAGGTGACAGCCAAAGCGAAGAGACTTACACGCGCAACTTTGATGTGGGTCGGGAAATTGCAGTAACGCATCAGCCGCAGGGAAATTTGCGGCGGTTATCTGTCGCTGTAGCCTTGCGTGACGTAAAGGGTCAGAAAAAGCCGAGTGCCGCCGACGTCGCCGCACTTGAGGCTTTGGTTAAAGGCGCAGTTGGCTTTAGCACCGAACGCGGCGATCTGGTGGCAATATCATCGCGGCCTTTTGCCGAACAAGCAGAAGCAGTTGTCAATTTCTGGGACGAGCCTTGGTTCTTTCCGCTTGTTCAGCAAATTGGGGCCGTCCTGGTCGCCATTCTCGCCTTTATATTTATCGGACGGCCTTTGATGAAAGCCGCCAAGGGCAAGATGGCTGCGGCAAAAGAGCAAGCAGAAGTAGAGCAGAAATTGCTGGCAGCGACCGGCCAGCCGAGAGTTTCAAATCAAGTGACAATCGAAATGATCGAAGCTGCACCAAGTTATGAAGCGCGGGCCAATCTCGTTCGTTCCTTTATCCGTCAAGACCCCGAGCGTGCTGCGCTTGTCGTGCGCCAGATGATTCAGGAGCGGGCAAATGGATGAGGATCTTCCGCCCCCCGCTCCCGGTATCAGCGGCGAATTGTCAGCGGCCATTTTGATGATGTTGCTGGAAGACGGCGATGCCACTACAATTTTGCAGCATCTGGCGCCCGACGAAGTAAAGGCCCTTGGTAAAGGTATGTTCGAAGCATCCAGCGCCAACGAAAATGATGTCGAAAAAGCGTTGGAAAGCTTCGTTGCCAGCAACCGCGATCTTTCGGCTTTAGCAGTCGGTGCACCGGTACGTATCCGCGATATGATGCACAAAGCCCTCGGAAATGTGCGGGCAGGCAACATATTGTCCGAAATCGAACCGCAATCCAGCGCCCCTTCGCTCGACATTTTGCGATGGATGGACGCGGCATCGATATCCGAGCTGGTCGCATCCGAGCATCCCCAGGTTGCCGCAGTTATCCTTTCCGTCTTGACCCCTGAAGTTTCGGCGGTAGCAATTTCCTCACTTGATGAGGCAACCCAAACCGATCTGCTTTTCCGGTCGGCAAATTTACGTTCGATCCCGGCCGAAGCCATCGAAGATCTGGAAGCGATCTTGATGAACTACACCAGTGGCAAAGCACACGCGCCCGATGTGGCGTTGGGTGGCCGTCCCGAGGTGGCCCGTATCGTTAAGAACCTTCCGAGAGCAGCCGCGGAGAAATTGCTTCGTTCGCTCCGGAAAAAGGATCGTTTGCTTGCGGATGCCATTGAAGAAGAGATGTTTGTATTCGACGATCTGGCAGCGCTCGATGCCAAGGCACTTGGTACTATTCTCCGAAATGTCGATTCGGACCAGATTGCCTTGGCCGTAAAAGGGGCCAGCGATCTGTTGGGCGAGAAAATGCTCGGCACACTTTCGGCGCGCGCCGCGCAAACAATTCGGGACGACATTGCCGACATGGGTCAGGTCAAACGCGCCGATGTCGAGACCGCCCAAAAGGCAGTCATTGCCGTCGCCCGGCAAATGGCGGCATCGGGCGAAATCTCGATGGGCGGAAAAAGCGACGATTATGTCTGACGCCCCGAAAAGAATTTCGTTACTCGCGGCTACGTCGCAAGGGTCTGCATTTCGTGCAGGTTCTTTGCCCACGGCTGTGCAAAATGTTAAGCGGGTCCCAGATGAATATGCACGGGGCCTTGCCGATGGGCAACAAATGGCAGAAGCTGCGTTTGACGCAGAACGCACCGCGATGCAAAGACTGCTTGCCAGCGCGCAAGCCTTTCAGTCCGATGCAGGGCCGGAACTTTCGCTGCTGCTTCGTGAAACTGTTGTCCGGCTCGTCAGTCAAATTACCGATGGCGTGACAATCGATGAAACCCTTTTGAACAAGCAGATTGCGCGTGCAGTCGACATCATTACCGAAGCGGATGAAGCCCGGCATATATTGTTACATCCCGACGATGCCGCACTTGTTGGCGACACAATCGGAAAGCTGGCCGTTCGCAGCGACCCTAGCCTGCCCCGCGCGATGGTCCGTATCGAATGTTCGCAAGGGTGGATTGAGCATGGTGTTGCACTGGGCATGGACCGGTTGCGCGAATTGTTGCATTGCGAAGGGATGGCCGCATGACCGCCCGCATCGCCCAGGCCGCACGTTCGATATTTGAATCGCTGCATTTGGAGGCTGCTACGCCCCGACGTGTGGGCTCGCTGACCGCTTGCAAAGGCCAATTCCTCGAAGCCGCAGCTTTCCCATATCCCGTGGGTACAGCGGTGAGTATCGCACAAAATGGCGGTGGTTTTGTAACCGGCGAAGTCGTCGGGTTTCGCGGTAACAAAAGCATTATCCAACCATTTTCGCAGCGGCTGTCGGTCGCGACCGGTGCCCGGGTTTTTCCATGTGGCCGCCATGACCATATTGCTTGTGGCGATGGATTGCTTGGCCGCATCATCGACGCGCAAGGTGTGCCGCTGGATGGTCGACCTTTAACCGGCTGCCACGAAAGCTGGCCCATCACCGGCGTGGCGTCTAGCCCCCTTGTGCGTGGCCGCATCACCCGCCCAATTGATTGCGGCGTCCGCGCGATCAATGGCCTTTTGACGATTGGCGAAGGCCAGCGTGTGGCCGTGATTGCAGGTTCGGGTGTCGGCAAGTCGGTCCTTATGGGGCAGATTTTAGAAGGTATTGATGCCGATGTCATCGTTACTGGGCTGATTGGCGAGCGCGCGCGCGAAGTCAGTGATTTTATCGAAACCAAACTGACACCCCGCATTGCATCCAAATCGGTGGTTGTCGCCGTCGCTGCTGACCATTCGCCGTTGTTGCGTTTACGAGCTGCAATGCGTGCGACCGCCATCGCCGAATATTTCCGCGCGCAAGGCAAAAAAGTCTTGTTGCTTATCGACAGCCTGACCCGCGTCGCCCATGCCCAACGCGAAATCGGCCTGGCCTTGGGTGAGCCGCCGACAATGAAGGGTTACACCCCGTCATCACTGGCGCTGATACCGCAACTGGTTGAACGCGCGGGCATTGACAGCCGCACGGGTGGTTCAATAACCGCCATCTACACCGTGCTGGCCGATGGCGGCGACCTTGAAGATCCTATTGTTGACGCGGCCCGGGCGATTGTTGACGGGCATATCGTTTTGTCGCGGACGTTGGCTGAGAACGGGACTTTCCCCGCCATTGATGTCGCTCGTTCCCTGTCCCGTATCATGCCCGATATTGTCGATGCCGAACACATGGCGGCAGCCGCCCATTTTCGTCAGCTTTGGTCAACCCATGAACAGAATCGCGATTTGCTCCTCATGGGTGCGTATACCGCAGGGAATGATGCTGTGCTTGACGATGCCATCGCAATGCACGGCGACATGCTGAATTATATCAGTCAGCCTATGCAGAGCTCAATCCATTTCAACGCATCGCGTGATGCGCTATTGCAAGGGTTCGGCGCATGACACGCAATTTAGAACGCCGTGCCAGGATTGTCCGTATTCGAACCGCCGAAAGCCGGATCGCCCAGATGGAACTTGCACAGGCCAAGGGCAGCGCGAACCAGATACGGTCCATCGTTGACCGGATTGTTGCCTTGAACAATGAAAATGTTGCCGCATCGGGTGCGACCGACGGGATGTCGCTTGCCGCCATTTCGGAAACAAGAGCGCGCCTCGACACCGCCCTTAAGGCAACGGCAGCGCCTCTGGAGCACGCAATACAGCGCGTCAACCGCCAGCAAACTTATAGCGTATACTCCGAAATGAGGGAGCAAGGCGCACGCCGCTTGCTTGAAAAAGCAGAGCGTGAAAGCGCCCGCCAAAGCGAACTCAAAGCAGCAAATTCGCGCTGCCACCCCAAACAAGAAACGAGCGGCGACGAACAATGAACGTGAACACGATCCAAAGCATCAACACCCCGCCGAGCAAGGCGATGCCGCACGCCAGCGGCACAGAGGCCGCATTGGACTTTGTGGCGTTGATCGAAAACGCACCCAAAAATATTGCCCAAAGCAGCCTTGCCAAATCCGCAATGCCCGACGCGTCCGAGATGCTCCCCGCTCCCGCCGGGGCCGATGCCAAAGTTGCCACTTCAGCACCTGTAGTAGCGGCTGCGCTTATTGCGTTCGCGCCAAAGGCCGCAGCGGTAACGCCTTCATTTGCGAAGGCCAATTCCGAACCTTCTGCGCCAACGCCGACTAATGTTGCGCCTTTGACAGTGAAGGATTCAGGCGAGCGCTTCACCGCCGACATCGGCAAACGCTCCGCTTTGGATGAACCGGTAACGGCCACGCAAGACGGAGAATCTCCAAGAGTGCCGACTAAGCCAGATATGCAGATTCCCAAAAGGGTGCCGGATCAACTTGCCGGGTCGCTGATCGCTTTAACAAAAAACATTGATATCGGACATTCTGAAGATGAATCGCGGGATCAGGTGGATACACCATCAAGCGAACTTCCTGCGACACTTGTACAAACGGTCGCTCAACCGGCCAATTCTGGTCCCTTGAGGATCGCCACAGCCGATTTAGCTCCTTCAAAGAGCGAGTCGCCACAGGACATGAAAGCCGTCCTGCCCCGGGGCGACAACGGCCATGAAAAAATCGCATTTGCTACGGCAGAAATACAATCCAAATCGCACCCTGTCGAACAACCGGTAACGCCGTTTTCTATGCAGGTGCCAACACCGACGGCTGCGGCTCCCTCAACATTGACTGCGCCTTTATTTGCGACACCTGATGTCTTCTCCACACAACAGCTTGATCTTGCCCGTGACACACAGTGGATCGAACAACTTACGCGTGAAATAGTGTCGGTTGCCGGACAAGATGGCAAGCTGCGATTTGGGTTGGCCCCTGACGGTTTGGGCCAATTGGAAGTCATGGTCGAAACGCAACAGGATGGCGTGAATATCCAGTTTCAGACCAGCACCGAAAATGCTGCCAAAATCATTGCAGCTGAACAGCCCAAATTACTGGAAGAATTACGCCAATCTGGGGTTCGGGTTACCAATAGCGACTTGATGGCTGGCCACCAGATGCAGGGGCAGCGCGATCAGTCCCGAAATCCTAACCCTGCATGGCAAACGCCATCCAGCCAACCCAATCGACACACTCCCTCATCCAAACCTGATACGTCGCATAGCGGACGTTTTGCTTAAGAAAGAACCGGACACATGACCAAGATCAAAGAAAAACCTGAAGGCAAAGGCGGCAAAAACAAAAAAATGCTTTTGATCGGCGTAGGTGCAACCCTGTTGACTGCAGGTGGTGCCGCAGGAGGTATGTATCTGTCAGGCGGCGTCACCGGTAAAGAAGCCAAAGAGGACCCGCACCGACCAAAATTGGTCGAACGCAGCGAAGAACCTGCTGAACCACCGGCCGAAGGAGAAGAAGGCAAGGTCGTTCATAAAGAAGGCACCGTGTCGGTTAAAAATGACAAGGTGAAAGTCGATCCGAAAAAATTTGAAGTAACCTATGTCGCACTTGAGCAGAGCTTTACCGCCAACCTTGCTGATGGCGCCGGCTTTGTCCAACTGGGTATCAGCCTGGCCACTTATTATGACAGCAAGGTTGTAGCGAATGTAGAGCGTCAGGCGGTACCCATTCGGTCCGCTGTGCTGATGGTCCTCTCGCAACAGGACGCCGCGGTTCTTTCTACGCCACAAGGCAAGCAGATGCTGCAACGCGATTTGACGCGTTCTATAAACGATGTTCTTCGCCAGAAAGAAGGCTTTGGCGGCATTGACAATGTGTATTTCACCAACCTGGTGATCCAGTGACGGCGGTATCACCCCAAATGATGCAGCTGACCAGGAATGCAAATGATGCGGCCGAACTTAACCAGCTCGAGCCGTTGGCGCAGCGCATTGCCCAATCAATCCAAAGCCTGCTCGGAAGCTTTACCAAAGGCGCGTTCCAGATAACCACCGGAACAGCAAACGGTGCACGCTATCCTGAATGGCGGATCGCCCAAAACCCGTTTAGCGCGGTCTTTCGCTATGCGATGCCGAAGCGCGGCGAGGAATTGCTTGTCCATTTGCCCGGATCGCTCGTTTGCCAGATCGTCGACCTTTATTATGGCGGTAGTGGGACGGTGCAGGCCCGAAGCGAGTTTTCGGCGGCGGAAATGCGTTTCTTGTCAGGTTTTGGATCTCAGTTGGCCCCTTTGCTCAAGTCCCACATTGACCCAGATGAAGGTTCGCCATTTGAATATATCCGGGCTGAAACAGACTTGTTGCAAATGGCATGGCCGAAATCGCGCGAGGCGATCATCGTGCAATCCTTTTTTGCCGAGGGCGAAGCTATCAAGCCTTCTGCGGTCAGCCTTATTCTGACAACCGAAACCCTGCGCTTTCTTGACAACCGCCGGAGTGTTGAGGAGAATCAGGAAGCACCGACCGATGCCGCATGGAGCGAGCGTGTCCGCTCCGCTGCTATGCGCGTTAAATTTCCCTCACGTATCGTACTTACCCACTGCAACGTATCGTTTAGCAAAATGCTGACGCTGGCCCCCGGGGACATATTGCCGCTGCTGCTACCTGCACAGATACCGATGATCGTTGCAGGGCGTGTTTTCGCACGCGGATCACTTGGCGAAGCCAATGGCCGTGCCGCACTTATGATTGAGAAGATAGAAAAGGAAATGGACCAATGAGTGACATGACAGAAGCCCCCGATATGCGTTCCATCGCAGGCGGATCGCCAATGGGCGACAATATGGATTTGCTGGCAGGCATATCGTTACGGATTTCAGTTGAAGTGGGGTCGGCATCGCTCACCCTGTCCGAACTGCTTCGCTTGGGTGAAGGAAGCGTGGTCGAGCTTGACCGTCAGGCGAACGACTTTCTCGACATTTTCGCCAATGGAACGTTGATCGCCCGCGGTGAAATCGTCGATGTGGATGGCCGCTATGGCATACGCGTTGTCGATGTGGTTGCCGCCGATCGCCGCCTTGCAGGATTGGAGCGCCGGACATGATCGTCGAATATCTCCTCCGCCTTTTTCTTGTTGTTCCCCTTATCGGTGGCCTCGCTTGGGGTTCACTTTGGCTATGGAAACGGCTTCAACTTGGCTTACCGGTAAAACCGGAAAGCAACCGCCCGGTCCGGGTCATTGATGCCGTAACACTGGGGACCAACGGCAAGTTGCTGGTTGTCGAATTTAATGGCGACACAATTTTGCTCGGTGTCTCCCGCAACGGGATTAGCAGATTGGCATCGAACTTGCATAATGAGATGCATGCGTAGATTCATAACCTTCATCATCATCGGCTTCGCGCTCTTCGCGAACGATCCAGCTTACGCCACATCGACAGGTGCAGGCATCGAAAAAGCACTGCAAACCGTCTCCGGAGACGGTCGCCCGCTGTCTTTATCGCTGCAAATATTGCTTTTCATGGGACTATTGACGGTTTTACCGTCGCTTATCCTGATGATGACGAGCTTCACCCGGATCATCATCGTCCTGTCAATTTTGCGACAGGCGTTGGGATTACAACAAACGCCGCCCAATCAGGTGTTGGTCGGGCTTGCGCTTTTCCTCAGTATTTTTGTCATGCAGCCAGTCTTCACGACAATAAATACCCAAGCGCTGGAACCATATGGCCGCGATGAAGTGACATTTGAGCAAGCGCTCTCGACTTCGGCCACGGCCATGCATGGGTTTATGATCAAACAGACACGCAAGTCGGATCTGGCGCTGTTCAGTGGCATCGCCAAAGCGGGTAAGTTCGCCAAACCGGCGGATGTCCCCTTTTCAATCCTGCTGCCCGCCTTTGTGACCAGCGAATTGAAAACGGCATTCCAGATAGGCTTCATGATATTTTTGCCTTTCCTGATTATCGACTTGATTGTCGCGTCCGCCCTGATGTCACTGGGTATGGTGATGCTGTCGCCCACTATCATCTCAATGCCGTTCAAACTCTTGCTATTCGTGCTGGTCGATGGATGGGCACTGACCATGGGGTCGCTTGCAAGTTCATTTGTGAGCTAGTGCGATGGATCAGGACTATTTCATCGGTGTGGCGCAACAGGCGCTCTGGATGCTGGCCCTTGGTTCGGCTCCAATTCTGATTCCAGCTCTAATCGCGGGCGTCGTGCTGGGAATGGTGCAGGCGGCTACATCAATCAATGAACAGACATTGAGCTTTGTTCCCAAGCTGATCGTGGTTTCCATTGCTCTGGCGATATTCGGCTCCAGTATCATGATATTACTGGCCGATTTTACCAAAGATATTTTTGCACAAATTCCCTTGCTGGTCCGATGATTCCGGCCGGCCTCGAAAATGTTGAACAGCAGCTTCTGATCTGGATGCTGGCAATGATACGTCCAGGGGCAGCGTTTCTTGCAGCGCCCATGTTCGGGGCGGGGGCGGTGCCGGTCCAGTTGCGTCTTGTGCTGGCATTAGCAGTCGGCATTCCCTCTGCGGCAGCGGTTAATATGGCGCTACCTGCGGCGGGGATTGTCTCGATACCAGGCTTTCTGATGATCGTTTCCGAAGTGATTACCGGCCTGGCGCTTGGCTTTGTAATACAGATTGCCTTTGCCGCCGCGCTGGTTGCGGGTGAAGCGATCAGTAATGCGATGGGCTTGGGCTTCGCATCCATGGCGGATCCCGCCAGCGGTCAGGCAAGCCCCGCCGTCGGACAATTTCTATCGATGCTTGCGATGTTTCTTTTTTTGGCGGCCGATGGCCACCTCGCGCTGGTGGCGATTATTGCCGAAAGCTATCAGGCATTGCCCCCCGGCCAATCTTGGATCTCTTATTCTGCGATCGGCGGGATAGCCAAATTTGGCGGGCTCGCATTTTCTGCCGGATTAAGCATCGCCCTTCCGGTTGGGTTTGCACTGATACTCGTCCAGATCATCATGGCGATGATTGCCAGGTCGGCGCCCACACTCAACCTGTTCGCCGTTGGAATGCCTGCCGCCCTGCTTGCAGGGGTTATCCTGCTGGGAATTGCGACCCCGGTGATGGCGGACACCATCAGTCACACCATCCGCATGGCGCTCGACCAGGCCCAGTTGTTGGGAGGCGGCGGTGGCTGATACCCCGGAAAAGGACCAGCAAACCGAGGCCCCCACCCAAAAGCGCAAGGACGATGCGTTAAAGGAAGGTGATGTTCTAGCTTCGAAAGAGCTGGCAACGTTTGTAATGATGGCAGCCGGAGCCGCTTGGATGGTTGGGCTTGGCGGATGGTTTTTCACGGCCAGCAAAGGCTTGCTGAAAAGCGGTTTGTCCCTCGATTTGACCGACCCGGATCGCTTTGAACCACTCGACGCATTGGCCGCACCACTTGGCAATATTGCAATTCCCTTTCTGGGGCTACTTTTGCTCAGTATCCTTGCCGCACTGGCCGCGCCTGCGATGCTGGGGTCACTTGGGATGCGGGCAAAAGCAATGGCGTTCAAAGGAAGCCGGATCAACCCGCTGGCTGGACTGAAACGCATTTTCGGAATGCAGGGAATAATTGAGCTTTTCAAGGCCACCGCCAAAGTCGTCGCGCTCGGCTATGCAGGTTATTGGGTCATGGCGAGCGATATAGCCAACATGCCGGGCCTTGCCGCGACCCATCCCGCGGCTGCGGTCGAAATGCTTGGCGACAAGTTGGTCCTGACGATCATAGTCTTGACCGTGGGACTTGCCCTGATCGCTGGAATCGACGTTCCAGTCCAATGGCTGCGCCGCAACCAAAAGCTACGCATGTCGAAGCAGCAGCTGAAAGAAGAAATGCGCCAAAGCGACGGCGCGCCCGAACTCAAACAAGCCCAGCGCGCCCGTCAACAGGAAATGGCGATGTCATCGGCGCGTAAAGGAATGGCCGAAGCCAGCGTTGTGCTAACTAACCCTACACACTTCGCCGTCGCCCTTCGCTATCGCCCGGGACTTGATATTGCACCAATCGTTGTCGCCCGCGGTCGTGGTGAAGTGGCGCAGGCGATTAAGGCATTGGCCAAGGAAAATCAGGTGCCCACATTGGAATACCCGCAATTGACACGCGCCATTTACTTCACCACGCGCACCGGTCGGGTAGTCTCCGAAGACCTGTTTGTCGCCGTAGCGGCCATATTGGCGTTCGTATTCCGCCTGGAAAGCTCGTTGGCCAATGACCTTGTCCGGCCCGTTGTCGAAGTGCCGCCATCCAAGCGCTTTGACGCAGATGGGCGACCAATGGCCTAAATTTGATCGACGAACAGCCGTATTGAACTGCGAAGGATATCGATAATGCTGAATAACATTGCAAACAGCCTCGGCTTTGGTTCCGGCATTGATACTGCGGCACTGGTCAGTGACTTGGCCGCAGCGTCGCGTGCACCCAAGGTTCAACGTTTCGAAGCACTATCACGCGCCACGCAGGCTAAAATCAGCGCGTTGGCTCAGGCGCGTAGTGACCTAGACACTTTTGCCGATTCGCTCGCGGATCTCTCATCAGGTGGCACATTGCGGAGCCAACCCGTTACCTCGGACGACACCGCTATTGCAGTGACCGCGAACGCGGGTACGTTATTGGGTGCTTATGCCGGCGAAATGGTCGTCAGCAGCCTTGCACGGGCACAGACGAACTACACGGGTTACATAACCTCCGCCACAGATCCCGTGGGACAGGGTGGCATGACCCTGACGGTTGGCACGACCACATTTGCCGTGACCGTGGATGCAACGAATGACAGCCTGAACGGGCTGGCCAATGCCATCAACGCTACGGGAAGTGGTGTCCGCGCCAGTGTCATCAATGATGCGGGCAGCTTTCGCCTTGTCCTGAAGGGTGAAAGCGGCGCAGCCAAGGCATTTACCCTGACGGCTGATGCCGGAGCCGCCCCGGGCCTCGCGCAATTTGCCAGTGCTGCAATGACACAGGGCCAATCGGCCAGTGATGCAAGCTTTACGGTCGATGGCGTGGCCTACAGCCGGGCAACCAACAACTTTAACGATGTCGTCCCCGGACTAACTATAACCTTGAAAAAGGCAGATCCATTGGCGACGATTACCATCGGTGCAACACGGCCAACAGATGTTTTGAAGCAAACGTTGAATGACTTTGTTTCGGTGTTCAATACCCTGAAACGGGACACAGCAGCGGCACGATTAGCGAACAACGGCAACCCCGCTTTGCGCGCTTTTGAGCGGCAATTGAGCGCATTTATTTCCCAACCGTTGACGAGCGACGCCAATATCAAGTCGCTATCGGATGTTGGCATTTCGACCAATAGGGACGGAACGATCTCGGTGAACAGTGCAAAGCTGGAAACGGCTCTTCGCGATTTTCCCGATGCGGTCGAAGCGATTTTTAACCCTCCGCGTGATGGCGTCAGAACGGAAGCCACTGACCCTGGTATAACATTTGCCCTTGATGCATTGCGTGACGCCGCAGTTGCGACGACTGGCCCGCTCGAACAGGTTCGCGCAGCATTACAGCGGGAAACCGAGAATATTGCTAAAAATCGGGAGCGAATGGAAACACGCGAGGATGCTTATCGGACGCGACTGGAACGGCAATATGCCGGAATGGACGCCCGAATCGCCGCCTTGAGGGCAACACAAAGCTATCTGGAGCAACAGATCACGCTTTGGAATAACAGCGATAACTAATGATGATGCAACCCCGAACCCACCCAGCTATCGCTAGCCAGCATTACCGTATGCTCGAACTGAAAAGTCGTGTTGAAAGTGCAAGTCCGCATGGGCTCGTTGGTCTGCTTTACGAAGAGTTGATCCGTTCACTCGATCTAGCGCTTTTTGCGGCGCGCAAGGGGCAAGCCCTTATAGGCAACACCCATCTGGTAAAGGCCGGGTCGATATTGGTCGCGCTTGAAGGCAGTATTGATTTTGACGCTGGCGGCGATCTCGCCACGACATTGGCGCGCGTTTACGGTGCATGTCGTAAAGGATTAAATGACGCCGCCAAGTCCGGTGATGAACAAAAATTGGCTGAAGTCAGGGACGCTATCGGCGACATTTTCTACGCCTGGCAGGCACTGCAGCCCGGTTAAAGCACCCAACCAACGGTAATTTGAGCGGCAGCTTGCGGGACATCAAGACGTGCCTCGCTGAAATCGACCTTGTCACCGGGTGCCAACGATCGCACTCTCGCTCTCATTTTCCAGCTATAAACCGGACGTCCACCGGCATCTTTCAAGGTCACGAGCATTTCCGGTACACGCTGGGCGCGGCTTGTCGGATTGACGATGCTGCCACTCGCGATGAAAAACGGTGTTCCGTCTTCGCGCTCGTTCAATTCCAGATTTTCGTTGAGGACGATCTGCAAATCGGGTTCCGCGCCCGCCAAGCCGAGGTCCATCCCAATATTAGGAGCCCCATAATACCACACGCCACCGCCTACCGCAGTGACGAGCAAAGCAAAGGCGATGGCCGCTATCGTCCAAAGCTTTGCTGGGTTGCGACGCGGCCGAAACGGAGGCTCATGGGCAAAATGACTGTGTTGCTCCGGTGATTCAAAGTAAGCTGAACCAGCAGTTGTGGACGCGACCGGAGCATCTTCATCGAACCGGGGGAAGCTTGACCCCGGCGACTCTTCAGGAGAATTTGAAGCAGATTCGAACTGTTCCGCGACCGGGCTGGCGTCGATAACCGGCGGCGGTTCGTCGGTGACGGCTGGGGCAATCGCGGGCGCAATGACCTGCGGCGCAGGCGGGATTGGCGGCATAACGCCTTCCTGAAACCAGCTATGCTTGCAATTCGCACAGCGAACCTGACGGCCATCCATGCCAATGGCTGTGTCCGGAACGACATATCGGGTACGACAGGAAGGGCAAACCAACAGCATTGCGTTCCCATAAACATGAGCCGCAACCGACTTGCAACCCCGCTGTCACAAAATACTGTGGACGGCAGTGTTGAATTATCGAAAGAATGATGTCGATTTTTGTTCGCGCATGCGAATTTTGTACTTCTGATAAGACCGAACTTTGGTCAATCTTGTCAACGAAGCAATGGACAAAATTGATCAAATCCGTAGGACAGTTTTATGGCCGTGAACCAAATGCATATGAACGACGATCGCTTCTGCACTTTCGACTGCCTCGCTTGTGTGAACGCCAACTAATGCAGAGCGTCGTCGAATTTGATAATGTCGGGCTGAGATACGGGACCGGCGCGGAAACGCTGACGGATTTAAGCTTCACTTTGTATCCGGGCAGTTTCTACTTTCTAACCGGAGCATCGGGCGCGGGAAAGACATCGCTGCTGAAATTATTATATCTGGCCCATCGGCCGAGCCGGGGCGCGATCCGGATGTTCGGGCACGACGCAATCACCTTGCCGCGAGACCGTTTGCCGGGCTTTCGCCGCAGGATAGGGGTGGTTTTCCAAGATTTCCGTCTTGTGCAGCATTTGTCCACATTCGACAATATTGCTCTACCGCTTCGTATCGCCGGAATTCTGGAAAAAGATCTTCTAAGCCCTGTGACGGAAATGCTCGACTGGATAGGGCTGACAGAACGGGCTGATGCGCGCCCTGCAACCCTGTCAGGTGGCGAGCAACAGCGCGTCGCAATCGCCCGCGCCGTTATAGGGCGGCCGGAAATGCTGGTTGCTGATGAGCCCACCGGCAATGTGGACCCCGAAATGGCGCGACGGTTGCTACAGTTGTTTGAGGCACTGAACAGGCTGGGTACAACGGTTATTGTCGCGACACACGACATCCACTTGTTACAAGAAATCGAAGGCGCGCAAATGATGCGGCTCGACAAGGGACGCTTGTCCGATCCGACGGGATCTCTTCGACATCCGCCACGACCGTTGGTTCTGAAGAACTAGGCAACGGCCATGCTGCTTGATTTCGCCTTGCCCGCACATGACCGCAAATTGATACCGGAAGGTCGCCTTTCCGGACAGACGCCTTGGGTAATTGCAATCATGCTTTTCCTCACTTTGCTTGTTGCAGCAGTCGGGCTTAGTCTGTTCGATGCAGTTCAAAAAGGCGGTGAAGACCTTGCACAACAGGCAACCTTGCAAATCATCGAACCCGACCCGGTGGCCCGCGCGGCGCAGAAAGTTGAGGTAAGCCGGATATTGCGGGATGTTGCCGGCATTGCAGAGGTTAATCCGGTTCCGGATGGCGATGTCCGCAACCTTTTAAAGCCCTGGCTTGGAAACGATGTCATCGATACCGACATACCGGTACCTGCGTTAATTGATATCCGTTTCAAAAAAGCGCCCGACGACGCGACGCTAAACGCTTTGAAAGCGCGTGCCCAAAAAATGGCTCCTAAAATCCGGCTGGATTCGCACAGCAGTTGGATGGCTCCATTTTTTCAACTTATGGCATCACTCATCTATCTTGCCGTAGCAATTTTCATATTGTTGTTGATCGCGACATCGGCGGTCGTAATACTCGCCGTACGCAGCACGCTCAACACCCATCGCGCGACAATCGAGATCATGCACATGATGGGCGGGACAGACCTGCAAGCTGCCCGACTGTTTCAACGCCGCGTGGCACTCGATGCGCTGCTGGGCGGTGTGATCGGTTTTGGTGCTGCTGCGGGCGTCATATTAACGCTCGGCGGACGGATCGCAGCGGTGGAGCCTGGTTTGCTTGCCGGTGCATCTTTACCCGTTTATGGTTGGGTCGCGTTGGCGATTATTCCGCTTGCCGTGACCGGCCTCGCTATGCTTATGGCCCGATGGACGGTGGTATCTGCACTCAAGAAGATGTTATGATTAGACGGATTTTGTCCTTTGTGCTGCTTGCATGGGTATTGGGTTTTGCCTGGTTTGCAATATTGTTGCCGCAGCCGGCGGTCATTTCAAAGACGGATGCCATCGTCGTTCTGACAGGTGGCCCAAACCGCATCGACCGTGGCCTTGAAATCCTGAAAGCAGGCCAATCCAGCAAGATGTTGATTTCCGGTGTAGATCGCGATGTGAAACCGCGTGAACTGGCCGCGCAATATGCCGGATCTTCACGCTATTTCAAATGCTGCATTGATTTGGGTTTCCAATCAGTAGACACCCGATCGAACGCTTTGGAAACCGCCCGCTGGGCAAAGCGTAACAAGGTCAAAACATTACGGCTCGTCACCCATGACTGGCATATGCGCCGTGCGAGGTTTGAACTCGACCGCGCCTTGGCAGACGATATTATCGTGACCAATGATGCCGTGGCATCGCAGCCATCGCTGAACGCTTTGTTCAAGGAATATAACAAATATTGGTTGCGTGCGGTCGCTTCTCTTTTGGGAATTTGATGTGATTGCCGCAGTTAGGACTATATTGTTCACAGTCATATTCTTTGGTGGTTCCCTATTTCACGCCGTGGCAGCTTTCATCGGCAGCCTTGCTTCGCCCAAATTGATGCACTGGGCCGTTGGTGGTTGGGCGAGATACCAGCATTTTTGCGCCAAATGGATATTAGGCATAGATGTCCAGATTATGGGAAACATGACGGATCGGCCCGTTCTCTACGCCATCAAGCATGAAAGCATGTACGAAACCATCGACATGCCTCGCGTTTTTCGCAGGCCCTCGGTTGTGGCCAAACGGCAATTGTTCAATATCCCCTTTTGGGGAAAAGCGGCACTCGCATATGGCATGATTCCGGTGGATCGCGACGGCGGCGCGTCGGCACTTCGTGATATGTTGGCGCGGTCGAAATCCTTGCTAGCGGATGGAAGGCCTATCATTATTTTCCCCGAAGGAACCCGCGTAATGCATGGGGAATGCCCCGCATTGCAGTCGGGCTTCGCCGGCCTTTACAAGATGATGAACGTCCCGGTGGTGCCGGTCGCCGTGGACAGTGGAAAGCTGATGCCCAGAAACCATTGGATAAGGCGACCGGGTGTAATCACGTACAAGGTAGGTGAAGAAATTCCCGCAGGCTTGCCCCGCGCCGAGGTCGAGGCCCGGGTCCATAGCGCGATGAACGCCCTGAACGACTAAAATGGCAAATTCCAACGCAGGCCTAAGGTCAGGCCTTAGTGTTTGCGTCCAAAATCGGGCGCATCGTCATCCTGGCCCTGTTCGACAATTGATCGGCGAATGTCGCGGGTGCGCGTGAACAAAGCCTCCAGCTCATCGCCTTTGTCATAACGGATCGCGCGTTGCAGCGCCGACAGATCTTCCGAAAAGCGTTGCAGCATTTCCAGCACTGCGTCCTTGTTCGACAGAAAAACGTCGCGCCACATGACAGGGTCGCTGGCCGCGATGCGGGTAAAGTCGCGGAAACCACCCGCCGAATATTTGATAACTTCGCTTTGTGTGACGCCCTGCAGATCATCCGCCGTGCCCACGATGGTATAGGCGATCAGGTGAGGAAGGTGGCTTGTAATAGCGAGAACCATGTCATGATGCCGTGCATCCATAATCTCGATTTCTGCGCCCAGCCTTTGCCAAAATGTCCGCAACGCCTCCACGGACGCTTCTGGCGCGTCTTCAGGGGGCGTCAATATGCACCACCGGCCTTGGAAAAGCGTGGCAAAGCCCGCATCCGGACCGCTTTTTTCGGTGCCGGCAACAGGATGTGCTGGAATGATTGTCGCGCCAGGCAAAACGGCCATTAACGCATCCGCCACGCTTTGCTTACACGACCCCACATCACTGACGACTGCTCCGGCGGGAAGATCGGCGGCGAATTCTTCTGCAACCGCGCCCATGGCACCAACCGGTACACATAATATTACCAGATCGGCATCGATAACGGCCGCGCCTGCTGCATCTGTGACATCATCACAAATGCCCAGCGCAGTGGCGCGCGCGCGCACTTCTGAATCAGCATCGTGGCCAGTGATCCGAACAGCAGGCATATTCGCCTTTACCGCCCTTGCAACGGAAGATCCGATTAGACCAAGGCCAATGATCGTCAGGCGGGCAAAAGGCAGCATCAGCTATGCGATTCCAATATCGTCCGCAGCGCATCGACCACGCCATGATTTTCATCCTCGGTGCCAATGGTAATCCGCAAACCATTGCCGAGGCCCTGCCCGGGCAACCAGCGAACAATATAGCCGGCGTCCATAAGCCCGTTATACGCGGTTTCAGCACTGACACCGCCTTCAAACATCACCATCAGGAAATTCGCCCAGGACGGAACCGATTTCAGGCCATGGTTAGACAAAGCGGCAATCTCGCCCGCCATCCATTCACGTCCTATGCGGTTATATTCACGGCTTTTTCTGACAAATTCGGTATCTGCCAACGCCGCAATCGCAGCCGCCTGCCCCGCTGCCGTTACATTGAACGGAGCACGGATGCGGTTCATCGTTTCGATCAAATGCGGCTGGCCATAAGCCCAGCCAATCCGCTCCGCCGCCAGCCCGTAAATTTTTGAAAAAGTACGGGTGATCAGGACATTGCCATGACGTCGGGCAAGGTCAAACGATGCCGGACCATCATTATCCAGATATTCGCCATATGCCTGATCTAGCACCAACAAGCAGTGCGCTGGCAATCCGGCGTGCAAGCGGGCGATATCGTCATCACTTGCATATGTTCCGGTTGGATTGTTCGGATTGGCCACAAATACCACCCGGGTTTTGTCATTTACCAACGCCAATAGTGCGTTAACGTCCGTACCATAATCCTTGTCCGGGGCGACAACCACCGTCGCAGCGCATTTACGCGCGGCGATATCGTAAACGGAAAAGCCATAGCGGACATAAATAATCTCGTCGCCTGCCCCGGCATAGCCCATTGCGGCCAAATTTAGCAGTTCATCGGACCCGGTGCCGCAAACAAGCTGGTCGCTTTCAAGCCCATAATGCCTCCCCAATGCTTCGCGCAATGCGGTGCTGGCA
The DNA here is from genome assembly GCF_041737645.1 of Sphingorhabdus sp. GTDB lineage: Bacteria > Pseudomonadota > Alphaproteobacteria > Sphingomonadales > Sphingomonadaceae > Sphingorhabdus_B. Next base: position 10,060 of record NZ_JBGSRI010000031.1, on the reverse strand, counting down.
GGATCGGGATAACGCGCCAAACTTGTTCTAGCGTCCACCAGCGCGGCAGTGGCATCAGCACTGCACCCCAACGGGTTTTCATTGGCTGACAATTTGATAAGCACGCGGCCATCATCAGACTTGGCTTTACCGGGGGTGTAGGCGTGGATGGCATTGATCCACGGTTTGGCTTCGGGTTGGTTCATGCGCGCCGCCATAGACGGGAGAAGAAATGCAATCAACCGGTGGCCGCTTAAAGGAGCGGATCCAACGCAAATATGGCGATAAGTTGATCTAGAAGTGCGCGATTGCGCGCCGATACTAAACAAATCGCATATCATGTCGTTAACCATATATGTCTGGAATCCGCCTTCATTTCGTTGACGTGCCAGCACTTTATGTTTGATGGGGTGATATCATGCAAATCGCTGTGACAGAAAATACCGTTGCCGAACTTGTCGAAAGACGATCCAGCGAGCGTCACGTTGCCGTCATGCTTATCGCTAAATTTTCTTCCGGGCCTGTGCAATCGATCTGCCGGATACGAAATATTTCTTCAATGGGTGCGCGTGTCGAAACGAATTTAGCATTACAGATCGGCCAGCGTATGTCGCTGGAACTAAGATCGGATTTGCAAATGACCGGTCGAATAATGTGGATAAAAGACGGCAATGCGGGCGTTCAATTCGATGTCGCTATTGATGTTGCCAAGTTTCTGTCGCGTTCCGAAAGCAAGATCGACCGGATCAAGGCGCGGGCACCACGCTACCAATGCTTCGCCAATGTCGTCATCGTAACCGATGGCGGTTGCTTTTCCTGTAACATGGCGGACATTGCCTTGTCAGGCGCCGGACTGGCGGATATCCCTGCTCGGGCAAAATTGCGTTCCGGTCATATATTGAGAATAATAGCTGACGGTATATCGGCCCATCACGCCACGATCGCATGGGTGGACGGCGACCGGGCCGGAATCAAATTCCGGCATCCCTTGCGATATACCGACTTACAAGAATGGTTACTAGATTTTGCGAGTCCAAACATGGAAATGGGTGACCCCATATCAATAGTCCGTCACGTACATTGATCTAGGTTCAGAGAAATTTGAAAAATTAAAATGGCCGCATTGGAAAGCGCAGGTTTTTTCCTAACGGCATTGCCATCTCTATTTCGCCTTTGCTTTTCCTTTTTTGGCTGCTTTGGCGACCGCTTTCTTCTCGCTGAAATCCGCATCGCGTAGCGCTTCGAAGGATCGTTGCAATGCAGCGGCATATTCCGATGGATCAGGCATTATGGACCGGTCGCTGGTGAAGGAAATGGCGATTTCAGGACCATAACTGTAAATGGTGTTGATAAGCCCCATGCCGTCAAAAACCGGCCCAAGACCCATCATCCTGACAAGCTTCGCGCCCGCGAAGTAAAGCGGCACGCGCGGGCCAGGGACATTGGTGGCAACACAGTTGAAAGCTGGCGAATGCAGGTTCGCAACCCCCAACCGGGTATAGAGCCGTGCACCCAGTCCGGCGAGCGCGGCGGGCATGAACTGGCTGTAATCGGTCAGCGTCCGCGCGCCCACGGCGTTGGTCATTGCCTTGCTATTCTTCACTTCCTTATGGATATAGCGAAGCCGTTCCGCGGGGTCGGCGATATGGGTGCCCAACTGCACCATCATGGCCGATACGAGATTGCCGAGCGATTCCTTCTCGCCTTCCGCCCGCACTGATATCGGTGCCATGGCCGTCAAGCTTGACTTGGGTAAAGCATCGCGGCCCGTCAGATAATCACGCAGCGCGCCGCCAATAACGGCAAGGATAACATCATTGACGGTTGCCCCTTCAATGCGATCCTTGATGGCGCGGATGTCGGCAAGGGCATAGACGACACCGTCAAACGCCCGATGGGGGCCGACTTTGCCGTTAAAGATCGTTTGCGGTGCCATACGGGCTGATTTCAGCGACACATCGCCGCCCGCAATTTCCTTGGTCAGCCGAGCAATGCCGGGAACCGTATTCGCCACGGTCTTGGCAAATTTCACTGGCTGGGTCACCGAATTGAACCATGTCCGCATCAGCATTTCGCCTAGCTTCGGTTCGCTTTCCGGCTTCCAGCTGGACGGCGGCGCTTCAGGCACTTCCATGGGTTCCAGATCATGCACCGCGGCGCTCAGCTCCACGCCCGACATGCCATCAATCGCCGCATGGTGGACCTTGGACACTAGCGCAAAGCTGCCTTTGGGAATGCCGGGAATATTGTCGAGCCCCTCGACAATGTTGAATTCCCAAAGCGGCTTGGTCAGGTCCATGCCCCGCGCATGCAGGCGCGCGACCTGGATACACAATTGCCGCCAGTCGCCCGGTTGCGGCAGGGCGATGTGCCGAACATGATATTCAAGGTCGAAATTCGCATCCTCCACCCAATAAGGATGGTCGAGGTCAAACGGCACCCGCACCAGTTTCTGCCGGAAACTGCGCGCCTTGTCCAAGCGGCCTTCGATATGCCGCAGGATATCCTTGAAGCGGACGAAACCGCCCGGAGCCGTGGAAGGGTCGTAAATCGCGACAGACCCGATATGCATCGGCGTGTTCGGCGTATCCAGATAGACGAAACTCGCGTCTTGCCCGCTTAGTTGCTCCATAGCCCTCTCCTGCCTTATTTTGCAGCGAAGCTATCGCGATTCTATTGCGAAGGCGAGTCCTTAAGCTTTGCGTGTCTGCATCGCGACGACGAGCCCGATCAGCGCTAATCCGGCGCCCGCAAAGGCCAGTAATGACCATGTATATCCTTCAAAAGCGGTCGACAGTAGCATCGCAATGACCGGAATCAAAACGCCCGTATAGGCCGCCTTGCCGGGACCAATGTCGCGGATCAGTCGGAAATAAAGCGGGAAGGTGAGCACGGTGCCGATAATACCGAGATAGAGCACGCCAACCAGATAAGCCGGGCGCGGATCGATTACCGGCGGACCGGATACGATGAACGCGATGATGGCGTTGATAATCGTGCCGCAGAGCATCGACCAGGCCAATATGGTCACGGTCGGAAAGCGGGCGATGCGGGGTGTCACCTGCAGCACATTGGAAATTGAGGCAAAGCCCACGGCTGCGATGGTGAACGACAGCCCGATGAGCACCTCCATTCCGCCCACCGGCGCGACGCGATATTCGCGCAGCATCAACAAACCGACACCCGCTGTCGCAATGACCGACCCTATAATGAAGGGCGTCCCGATCTGGCGTCCAAGCCACCATTTGCCGAGCAATGCATTGGGGATGATCAGCAGCGCGAAGATCACCGCGACCAGACCCGAGGTAATGTGATGCTCCGCCAGATAGACGAAGTTGAAATTCAGCGAAAACTGCACCAGCCCCAGAAAAGCGGCCCAGCCCATAAACTCCCGGTCAACGCGCAACGGCTGCCGCATCACCAGCGCCAACAGAAACATGCCCGTTGCCGCCACGGCAAAACGGTAGGTCACCGACCAGCTTGATGGGACGACGCTCAATTGGTCCCGGATCACGAACCAGGTCGATCCCCAGATCAGTGACACCACCAGAAAGGGGATGAGCACGCGCGGCGTCAGCAGCCCGGGTTCGGCAATGGGTTCGGGGTCGGATCGGCTCACAAGGTGGCAATCGCGCGGGCGAGCGGCGCGATATCGTCCTCTGTGTGGTGCCAACTGGTCACCAGACGCGCTGCGCCTTCGCCCCAATCGTAAAAATCAAAACCCTGGCCCCGCAATGCGGCAGCTTCAACCGCGGTCAGGCGAATGAAAATCTCATTGGCTTCGACTGGATAAAGCAAACGGCCTTGCGCCGCTTCGGCAATAATGGCTGCTGCCGCATTGGCCGCACCGGCATTGGCAAGCCATAGATCATCGTCCAGCATCGCCAGCAACTGCACCGCGAGAAACCGGCCCTTGGATTGCAAATGCCCGGCGCGTTTACGGCGATAGCGCGCGGCGTCCGCATGGGCGGGGTCGAAATAGACCAGAGCCTCGGCCCCCATGCCGCCATTTTTGGCAAATCCGAAACTCAGCACATCGACGCCTGCGCGCACGGTAACCTCGGCAGGGTGGCAGCCGAGCGATGCAATGGCGTTCCCGAAGCGCGCGCCATCCATATGGAAGCCGATTTTGTGAGTGCGGCACAATTCACCCAAAGCGGCGACTTCAGCAGGGCGGTAAGTCAGGCCATATTCGGTGGCATTGGTAATCGACAGCGCAGCTGCCTGCACCTGATGGACGTCGTTCCGGATCGTCCCCAGAAAATCGCCGACCGCCTGCGGCGTGACCTTCGCGCCTTCGCCCTCGACCAGCATCAACTTTGCCCCGCCGGTGTAAAATCCGGGCGCGCCGCATTCGTCGACCTCGATATGCGCCTCGCGGTGGCAGATGATGCCCTGATGCGACTGGCACAAGGATGTCAGCGCCAGGCAATTGGCCGCGGTGCCGGTGGCCACCCACAGCACGGCAACTTCGCAGCCGAAGGTTTCGGCAAAACGGGCATCCAACTGCGCGCTCCAGCGGTCGCCATCATAGGCGGTGTCGATCTGGTTTGCATCGGCAATGGCTTGCATCACCTTGGGGTGAACCGGAGCCGCATTGTCAGAGAAAAAACGCATGTTTCGCGCAAGAAAGGAAATGCGCACCGGCGTCAAGCGGTTAGCGTGGTGGTGCGCGCATTCGCGCCAGTCTGTGGGCTGTAAGGTTGGGATTTTTTGGCTCACACGAAGACACAAAGTCGCAAAGGGAAGTGAAAAGGAGCGAAGCACCTGTCAAAGCCACCACCCTTCGACTGATCGCAGGCTAATGATGATGGCTGCGCCTTGTTTCCTTATTCTTTGTGCCTTTGTGTCTTTGCGTGAGATACCCCCTCTCCCCTTCAGGGGAGAGGATACGAAGCCTTGGCCGCAAGGCCTAGGCGCAGTTGGAGAGGGGCAGCGACGGTGAGGTCGCCCTCCAATCACCGCAATCCGCACGATGGCACACCGTTCGCGGTTGCATCTCTTTTTTGCCAGGCTATCGAAAGCACAGGGAGCCTTTTTGGATTTCGTGCGTTTGAGTGGCTGGAGATGCGTTTTTGATCCGATCCCTAGTTCTGTTGCACCTCGCTTTTGCAACGACCCCCGTGCTTGCCCAGAATGCGGCAGGCGCGGCTGAAGCTGTTGAATCTGCGCCTCCACCTGCCACCGAAGAGCGCGACACGCCTATCATCAGCGACGAAGAATTCGACGCAGCCATCCCCAGCCTCGACGGTAAACCGCTCGAATCGGTAGAAGAATGGCAGCGCGAGCAAGATGCGCGGGACGAGACGGGCGCGAGCGAGGACGCCCGCCAACAGACACAGCAAACCGCAGAAGAGTCGGCTAACCCGGCCCTGCGCGACGGGGATGCGGTGGAAATCCTGAGCGACCCGCCGGTGGTCGACCCGTTGCTGGACGAGCCTCTGCCATCTATCGATGGGTTCGACGCAGAACCCCCGCCGCAACCGACGCAATCGGCGGAGAATGAAAATAGCCAGTCGGTGCGCTATGTTGTCAAAATCAACGGCCTCGATCCAGCTGCCAGCGCCGACATCGCGGTGGATGCCGACGGGAATATTTACCGGACCAGTCTGCGCCGTTATTACGACCTGTCGGCGCTGGGTCGAGATGGCGGGCGGGCCGATACCCGTGCCGTGGTCAGCCAGCGCGCGCGCGCCGACCGGCAGTTGCTGCTCGATATCCTGACCAGCGAAGGTTTTTACGACGCCACCGTCCGCGTGGCGACCGAGCGGACCAACGCCGCGGCAACGGAAGGCAATGGGCCTTCTGCGGCAGAACCGCTCAATGTTACCCTGAATGTCGTGCCCGGACGGCGCTATTATCTCGGTGAAATCCGGTTCGAAACCAAAGCCGTCGAGCCCGCCGACCTGATCACCAGCAATTTCGTGCCTAAAAGCGGGGATCCGATTGTCGCCGATACGATCTTGGCCGCCGAAGCCAATATTTCGATCAAGCTGCCTGAAAATGGCTATCCCTTCGCAACGGTTGGGCAGCGGGACATATTGCTCGATAGCGAAAGCGGGCTGGGGGATTACACCCTGCCGGTCGATCCCGGCGCGCGCAGCGTGTTCGGGCAGATCAAGAGCGAGGGCAAGGAAGCCTTCGATGCCGAACATGTCGCGATATTGCGGCGGTTCAAGACAGGCGATCTTTACGACAGCCGCAAGGTCGATGATCTGCGTGCGGCGTTGGTCGCGACCGGATTGCTCTCAACGGTGTCGGTCGAACCTGTACCCGGCGAAGGCACGGCACCCGACGGCACGTCTTATGCCGATTTGCATGTCCGGCAAGAGGCGGGTCCAGCACGTACCTTGGCGATCAGCGCCGGTTATGGCACCGGCCAAGGCCCACGGGTCGAAGGAAGCTGGACGCATCGCAACCTGTTCCCGCCGGAAGGGTCGCTGACCGCGGCGGGCGTGCTGGGAACGCAGGAACAGGCGGCAAGCGTTGCCTTTTCCCGCGCCAATGCCGGAAGACGCGACCGTACGTTTGAAATGTCCTTGTCGGCATTGCACAGCAATTATGACGCGTTTGAAGCCTACACCGGACGGATCGCCGCCTTTTACAGCTATGCCTCGACACCGATCTGGCAAAAGAAATTCACATGGTCGGCGGGCCTCGAAATATTGGCGACATCGGAAGACCAATTTGACATCCGGCGCGGGCTGCGCGACCGGCGTATCTATTATGTGGCGGCGCTGCCCGGGCAGGTCGGTTTCGACCGCTCCGACAATTTGCTGAACCCGACCAGAGGGTATCGCCTGAACTTGCGCTTGTCGCCTGAAGCAGCCCTGGGTGGCGGGAAACGGATTTACGCCCGCGCCATTCTCGACGGTTCCTATTATTTTTCGCCAACTGAAAATCTGGTGCTTGCGGCGCGCGGGCGCGTCGGCACCATCAGCGGAACGGGGCGGGATGATCTGGCTCCGTCGCGGCGCTATTATGGCGGCGGCGGCGGATCGGTGCGTGGCTTTGGCTATCAGCAACTGGGGCCGAAGGACCTGAATGGTGACCCCATTGGCGGGCGCAGCATGAACGAAGCCGCGCTGGAGGCACGCTACCGCTTTGGCAATTTCGGTGTCGCGGGCTTTGTCGATGCCGGGCAGGTCTATGAAAGCAGCATTCCCAAATTTGACGACTGGCGCTTCGGCGTTGGCATAGGCGGGCGTTTCTATACCAATTTCGGGCCGGTCCGGCTTGACCTTGCGACGCCGCTGAACCGGAAACAGGGTGAATCCAAGATCAGCGTTTACGTCTCGATCGGGCAGGCATTTTGATGCTGGGGCGGCGCATCGCAATTGGTGGAGCCGCAGTATTGGGCGTTCTGCTGGCCGTGCTTTTTGGCGCTTATATCTGGTTGGATACGCAGTCCGGCCGGTCGTTTGTCGCGCGGCAGGTTGCAGGCGTTGCGCTCGAAAACGGGCTGAACATCCGGATCGGGCAGATTGACGGATCGATTTATGGCGGTGCGGTGCTGCGCGATGTGCAGTTTCGCGACCCCAAGGGTGCTTTTGCACGCGCTCCGGAAATCCGGCTCGACTGGAACCCCTTCGCCTATCTGACGGGGGTCGTGGACGTCGATTCACTGACCGCGCCTCAGCTGAATGTGGCGCGGATGCCGGCGTTCAATGTCGTGCCGGACCGGGGTGATCCGTTGCTGCCTGATCTGGATATCCAGATCGACCGGTTAAAGGTTGATCGCATTGTTTTTGCTAAAGCGATTACGGGCGAAGAACAGGTCGCGTCCTTTGACGGCAAGGCGCGCATCGCGGACCGGCGCGCCGTGGTGACGGCAACCGCGGGGTCTGCAAAAGGGGACCGGCTGGCGTTGAAACTGGATGCGGTGCCGGACGATAACCGCTTTGATGTCGATCTGAAGATTGACGCGCCGGCCAAGGGGCTGGTTGCCGGGTTGATGGGGCGCGATGCGCCCATGCAAGCCGCTCTGACCGGGCAGGGAAGCTGGCAGAAATGGGATGGCCGCCTGACCGCGCGCATGGGTGAGCAATCCGTCGCGGATGTTGCGCTGACCGCGCGGGATGGGACCTTTACCGCCAAGGGTGAGACGGCCCCGGCCAAGGTCATGGCGGATAGCTTGATTGTACGCGGCCTGTCGCCTGTCGCCTTCGTCGACTTGACCGCGACCTTTTCAAAGCGCGTCGCCGACATAAAGGGCAGCGTCCGTTCGGCCGCTGCTGTGCTCGGGGCAAGTGGGCAGATCGATATGGGACAAGGGCGGTTTGACGATCTGGCGCTCGATATCCAGTTGTTGCGCCCCGGCATAATCGGGAGCAATGTCAGCGGCACAAATGTCCGGGGGAAAGCCCTGTTAAACGGCGCCTTTGCCGAGCCGATTATCGCGTATTCCGCGACCGCGACGCGGCTTGCCTTTGACCGGACGACTTTCGAAGATGTGCGTGGGACCGGTGAGGCACAGGGCCAGCCGGACCGCTTTGTCATTCCCGTCAACGCCGTCGCGCGGCGCGTGACCGGCATCAACCAGATTGCGGGCGGGCTGCTGACCAATGTCAAAATGAACGGCGATATCGCCATCGCCAACGGGCGTCTGCTGTCCGACAATATGAAAATCCGGTCCGACCGGATCAACGCCACCGCGCTTCTTGTCGGAGATATTGGCAAGGGTTTCTACACTGGTGCGCTCAATGGCAAGGTGGACGGGTTTGAGGTCAGCTCAGTCGGGCTGTTCAACGTGGTTGCCGACGTCGATCTCGAAACCACCTTGGGGCGCGGCTATGCGCTGGTGGGGACGGTGAAAGCACGGTCGACCAAATTGTTCAGCGCGGGCGTGCAGAAATTCCTCGGCGGGCAGATGTTCGTTGACGCGGGCATCCGTTACGGCACCGATGGTGTCCTGCGCATCACGCGGGCCAGCGTCGTCGCGCCGCAATTCCGGCTGAACAGCGGCAACGGCACCTATGTGACCGAGGGCGGCCGCGTTGTCTTTAACGGGGCTGGCTATTCCAATCAATATGGCCCTGTCGCGGTGCAGCTTACCGGAACGTTCGATCGCCCCGTCGCCCGCGTCACCGCGTCGCGGCCGGGCTTCGGCGTGGGTCTGTCTAATGTCGTCGGGCTCGTGACGCGCAGTGCGAAGGGCTATGCGATCACGCTGACGGGAGCGACCGATTATGGCCCGATCAGCGGCGATATCGACGTGCTGTCGGGCGATGGGCCGCTTACCATCGATATCTTGCGCGGCGATTTTGCAGGCATTGGTTTGACCGGCCGGGTGCAGCAGGCGGTCTCGGGGCCGTTTCAGGGAACGCTTAGCGGCGTGGGCGCTGGCTTTGACGGCACCATCGCCCTGTCGGCACAGGGCCAGTATCAGCGCGCCGTGGTCGATGCGATCGCAACCAACGCCGAACTGACCGGCGGGGAGCAGAAACTCGCCATCGGGCGCGGGATCATCAAGGCCGACATTACCCTTTTCGACAGCCCGCAGATAATCGCCGATGTGCAGCTTCAAAACGCAGTGCTAAACGACATCGAACTGGCGGCGGCGCGGGCGAAGGTGGACTATCGCGGCGGCACCGGCACCGCGAAGATCCTCGCCGAAGGACGCAGCCAGGTACCCTTCCGCATCGCCGCCAACGCCGACCTGACGCCCGAACTGTGGCGCATCGCGGCGAAGGGCCGGGCCAACAGCATCGATTTCTCCACCGAAGGTCCGCTGCGCATCGTGCCCAAGGGCCGCGAATATGAGATCAAGCTGTCGACCATCCGCGTCGCCAATGGTACATTGAAGCTTGCGGGCAGCTATTGCGACGGGCTGGAGCTGCAATCGCGGCTCGACAATGTGAACATCGCGGTGATCAATCCCTTCCTGCCCGGCCTCGGCATTCGTGGCCGCGCGACGGGCAGCATCGATTGGTCGCAAGCCTCCTTCGCCGCCTTCCCGCGCGCCGATGCGCGGCTGGAAATCAAACGCTTGGTCCGCAGCAATCTCGGTTCCCGGTCGCAGCCGGTGGACATCAACCTTGTCGGCCGCCTGCTGCCCGACGGCGGCAATGCCCGGGCGATC
>NZ_JBGSRI010000019.1:0-1777 GCF_041737645.1 Sphingorhabdus sp. | reverse complement strand
CCAGGAACGTCGTAAGCTGGTCGCTCAAGTCGTCGTGCAGCGGGTCGGACTCGTGAAGCTCGGCGAACCAGGTCGCCAGCTTGCGCTCGGTATGACGGCCATCCCTGGGGTCTTCGTTCACATACTCGGCTGCGGTCATGTTACGGTAGCCGATGAATTTCGACGGGCCGAAATGCCAGTCGCCGTTTTCGTCGCGATGAGCATACCAGGCCCGCGCGTAGGCAAGCCGGGATTGGAGGTCGGCGCTCTTATCGAGCTCGGCTGGGAAACGCTTGATGTTGGCGACCACTTGGGCGGGCGTGGCAACGATGTTGGACATGGGATTACCTTCTACATGTTGTTCGTGAATAAAGTGCATATAGATAAATGGGACTTACTGTCAATTGCTCCGGTATAAAAAGCATAAAATAATTTTTGCTTCCAAAAGCGAGCGGTTTTGGAACAGTCTGGGCGGTGACGTAAAATCCACAACTTGCGTGTTCCAAAATACAGGCGCGAAAATCGGCTAGGCGCGTGTCTCAACTGACGATCAGAACCCGGACTTTCAGCGCAACGCCCTGACGGCTGCCGACTGAGTGGAAATCTACATCGATCAAATATCGGATGCAGTGACTCCAAGACGCATCGCCATCTCGGCCAAATTATCATTAAACGAGTGGTTCAAATTGGCGATGGCCGAATCCCGTCCGGGATTCTGATGGCCAGCATGACAGGCGTTCGGCTGTCAGTTCGCAGGTCTGGGGTGATGCCCGTTCGGTGCATTTCACCCCGATCAGCATGAGCCAAGGCCCAGTTCTGGGCCGCTTTTGGCTCATGTGAAGATGGTGCCCCCGGCCCGTGTCGAACGGGCGCTCCTTGAATAAGACTATTAACGCCCAGAGTGCCAGCGGCACGGCGGCTCGAAGACGCGGACATAGGGGCTGCTAGAGGCTCGGCGCATCCTTAATCCCATGCCCGCTTGGCGAAATTCCCAATCGAGAAGCACCAGCGGTGCATTGGCAATCTCGCAGAAGGTGGGTTGAAAGCACAAGCACAGTTTCGGCGCTTCCGGGCCGGTCGCTCCATTTCCGAAACCGCGCTCACGCTAGCGTTTGGGGCGGGTCTGGTTCGCCTTGATCGACTGCGCGGCCCTTGCCGTGGCTTCCTGCTTGTCGATTTCAGCGTCCATTTCGGTGTGCATAGCATCCCATCCGCCGATGCCTATCAACACGCGGTCGGCGTGTTTGATGGTGTTTACATGGCCATAATGCTGTTCGATCATTTTGACCGAAGTGCCCATTTGCTGGGCGAGGATATAGACATCGACTCCTGCGGAGAGCCTGAACGTCGCATAGGTGTGGCGGAAGCAATAGGTGGTTCGTGGAATACCGCTCGGCCCGTCGCGCAGACTGGCGTATTTCAGCAGCTCCTCGACGGTATCGCGATATAGCCAGACAGCGGGTTTGCCATTGATGATGGTGAACACTGCATCATCGGGCTTGGTGGCTTTGGACTGTGCGCGGACGCGATCAAGATAGTCGCCGACACTTTTGGGCGCGATCAGATTGCGCTCTTTGCCCTTGCCCTGGACATAAATCACCAGAATGTCAGTGCCGTCTTTGTCCTTGGCTTTGGTGATGTCGCGCCACCGCAAGTTCTTCGCCTCGGGCGGTCGCATCCCCGTGTTGCACATGACGAGGATGAAATTGTAGCACATCTGGCGATACCAGATGCCCTGCGGGGTCGTGGCTTCCTTCATCCATTTGCGGCCCACACTGTGCAGCTTGCGATACTCCTC
>NZ_JBGSRI010000015.1:0-7073 GCF_041737645.1 Sphingorhabdus sp. | reverse complement strand
GAAGGGATGGATGCTCTCGAACCACAGGTGCGAGATGGCCGCACGGGTGATGGCCGGAAGCGGATTCGCTGACGATGGGGCGCTGTCATTGAACCATGCGATGAAGCGGGACATTTCCGCAGGAACGGTATCGGACGGCGGTGCCTCGAAATGGACGCGCGGCGCGTGAAGCGCGCCCGACACGATCTGCATCGCGTCTTCATGGCTACGGTAACGCCCAACATCGGCAATATCGCGCCGCCCGTTCATCAACATCGCGTGCCACGCAAACAGGGTCTGGTCGTCAAGCGGTGCAGCATGGTTGCGGTAAACATCGGCCATCAATTCAGCGGCCCCGGCTTCTGCCGCACTGGCGCGGCGCTGATCGGTGGCAAAGCCCAGATGCCGCGCGAGCGAAGACTGAACGCTGGCGCGGTCAAGGATTTCTCCCTCAATGGCGGAGCTATCGACCACTTCTTGTGAAATCAGTTCGATGGTCAGGCCGTCACGCGCATCGGCATCAAGGTGGTGCAGCGCGCCGATGACGACGCCAGAGCCTTTCAGGAATTGCTCTTCGGACGCGCGGATGCGATCCGCGTCGAAGCGGAAATCAGGCCAATCGGGAAGCTGCCAATTCCAGCGCATGATGGATAAGATGCCTTTCTATCAATCACGATATAGCATGATTATGATTGATAAAGCGATAGTCAATCAATCACCAGCGGCCAAGATTTTTGGTTGCCAGTGGAAAGACATTGCATTGCACCCCTTTAAGTTCGCCAGCGGCGAAGGGGCGACAAGTGCGGTGAAGACGCGGGCAAAGGGGTGCTTGAGGCTCGGCGCACCTATTTCCTTCACCCGCTTGGCCGGTGTCCCGATCAAGAGCGCCAGCGGCGCATCGGAAAACCGGCGCAAACGCCAGACTCCCAAGAGCATCAGCGATGCGGAGTCAGCGTTTTGAAGTGGGAGGTGCCGATGCCGCCTACGAAACGGGGCGGGACTGTCAGGTCTGCTACCGTCTCGCGGTTCTTGGCATTCGGGAGCGGCCTGAACGATCTCGTGTCGCCGCAGCTTTCGCTGCCCTTGCAGCAGCTTCGCTATCGTCGCCAGGCTCTCGGGCCAATTCCCAACCGGTCATGCCCATGAGGACGCGATCCGCATGTTTCACAGTGTTCACATGGCCGTAATGCTGCTCGATCATCTTGACCGACGTTCCCATTTGTTCGGCAAGGATGTAAACATCGACGCCTTCTGAAAGGCGGAAGGTCGCATAGGTGTGGCGGAAGCAGTAGGTCGAACGGGAAATGCCGCTCGGCCCGATCCGCAAGTCCGATTCCGTCAACAGGTCTTGCACCGTGTCGCTGTATAGATACTTGGCGGGTTTGCCGTTGATGATGGTGAAAACGGGATCGTCTGGCTTGGTGGCCTTGGACAGTTCGCGAACGCGGTCGAGGTAATCTCCGACACTCTTTGGCGCGACCAGTCTGCGGGACTTGCCTTTCCCCTGCACAGATAAGACGACAATTTCCCTGCCCTCACGATCCTTCGCCGCCATGATGTCTCGCCAGCGCAAGTTCCTTGCTTCCGGCGGGCGCATCCCCGTGTTGCACATGATGAGCATGAAATTGTAGCAAATGGTTCGATACCAGATGCCCTGCGGCGATGTCGCCGCCTTGATCCATTTGCGGCCGAAGCTGTGCAGCTTACGATATTCCTCGGTCGTAAATTCATCGCGCCGCATGGTTTTGAGTTTCGGCCTGCCTTCAAAACGATGGCTCGCCGGAACATAGCGTTTGCTGATCGCGAAGCTCATCACCGCGTTGAAAGCGCCCATTTCAACGCCAATGGTTGCGTCACTGACGATTGCCCGCGTCCGCCCTTTGCCGTTTTCCCTTCGCCAAGTAGGATAGTTACTCCATCGGTCTTGACCAATTAGGTGAATCTGCGTGCTGCCGACATAATCGTCCAGGACGCGGCGACAGCGATTGGCGACGTTCTTGACGCTATCGGCGGCCACTTCGCCCAACTTGGCGCGACGCTGCTGCACAGCGATGTATTCCTCTGCGACCTGCCGAAAAGGGCGGTTAAACACGGGAACATCATGCTTGATCCGAAAGCGAATGTCCGCATCGAGGTCGAACGCTTGGTCATGCGCTGACTGTCGGTCCGCCGTCCCTAGCGCAATGGTCTTATAGCGATCCTCCTTCGGGAGCTTGATGCGGCAATAAAAGTTGCGGTGCGCCACATCGCCACGCCTGAAGATAATCAGGCCGGATTTAAGCTTCTCCTTGTCGGTGATAAAGGCCATCGCGATGCTCCACTGTGCAGAATCTGTGTAGATTAGCTGCGCAGGGGCGCGGAAATCCATAGCTGTGCAGGTGCTGTGTAGCTGTTTATACCTTTTTTTATTAGGTGATTCCAGTTATTTACTGCAATCCTGTCGTCCCGACCAATTTTCCAACTCTGCAAAATCCCGTACCTTGCGGCGCAGGGCGATGGCCGTCTTAAAGATACAAAAGATACGCAAAAGCACACTAAAAATGTATCCTTTGTTGCTTTAAGTCAAAGTGGCATGGCTTTGGATTTGCAGGATATCTCGACAGTTCAAAGAGCCGGCTACACCTTTGCAGGGGCGCGATAAGACGCTCTCAAATCTAATCCTACATTACAAGGGGAAAGGGGGTTGCGGATGTCGGCTTTTGACAGGTGGCTACGTGTAAGCTGCCGTTCCGGACGCGACAACATTGCGGTCATTTGGTTCTCGTAGCCAAATTGTATGGGGTCGGTTGTATCGCTTGGTTGCGTCGAGCAGAAAACGTGATAGCTTTCGCAGGGGTCGCTTCTACTTAGGATGCGCTGATGCAATTAAATGTTCCACGACGGGCTGAGGACATAGACGTCGAGTGGATGGAGGCCGCGCTTCACGATCACTTGAATGGAGCAAGGATAGAGCGCGTTGAAACCCGACGATTGACCGATCCCGGACAGACTTCAGAAGCGATCGATATTGCCGTTCACTTTTCCGACGACGCTTGCCGACTTCCGAAGCGATATATCGCCAAGTTGGGAAGCAACGATCCTGAAGTTATGGCTTTGGCCAAGATGTTCGGATTGTACTCGCGTGAAGTCGCATTTTACCAGACCTATCGGGATGTAGGCATTCCGAAACCAAAATGCTTTTTCAGCTGTTGTTCCGAGGACGGGACAAGAATGGTTCTCCTGCTTGAGCACTTAGCGCCCGCCCGATGTACATCTTGGCGACCGACGTTAGCCGAAATCGAGCTTGCTCTTAGTCATTTGCCTGCTTTTCACGCGAAGTGGTGGAATGCGCCTGGATTGAAGCAGCAAGCCTGCCTCATCCCTACAAAAGATCCCATTTTCGCCGGCAGCTTCGCCGCAGCCGAGGCAGCGGCTGACCAAGTCTTGGCAATCGGTGGCCAAAACTCACAAATCGCTGTCACCTGCGTTGTCGCCGTTAACAGCAAAATCGAAAAGTGGCAGGCCTATCTGGATTCCCGGGACTACACCATTGTCCACGCTGATTATCACGGGAAGCAAATGTTCATGCCTTCCACCGAGGGAGGGAAGTTTTCAATAATTGACTGGCAGTATCCCTATGTTGCCGAAGGTCCTTGGGACTTCGCTCGCTTGTTAGGTACTTGCCTACCTTACTCGGATTGGGTCCGACATGGGGACAGGTTGATTGACGCATATCACGACGGCCTCATCGCGAGCGGCGTAACGGGCTATTCTCGTGACGACGTGCTAGATGGAATTAGAATGGGCTTAATATTTAGTTCAATGATCAGCTGCATCGGGATTGCATCAACCGACACTGCTATTTTGGCGAAAGAATGCGATGATCTAGGGCTGGATTGGAAAGATGTATGGTTTGCCCGCCACAATCAGATGATGATTGATCTGGATGTCGAGAGGTTTGTCCGCAGTATCTAGCAAGCGTTCGAGGGGCCGCCAGATTCATCAATATTGGCGTCGTTCAAGTTATCTCACAACGTCGGCTGTCCACCCAAAATTCGCCAGAGCGGCCGGTCAGCAAACGACAACTTTTCGGATAACCACAATTGGGAAAGATCAAAGTGGATGCGCTGGCCTGCTTGCTTCTTCCTTCCTTGCCGCCTACTTTTTAGGACAGCCGATGGCGGAGGTCGCGATACGCATAATCAAGGAAAAAAGATGATTACCGGAAAAATTGAGGTGGTGAATCCATCGGACATCGGATGGTCTGAAATGCTGATGGAAGAGATCGGGCGACCATTTTATGTCAAGCCTTTACTCGATGAACCAGAAACTGGAATGAGCGTAACGCTGCTGCGGTATCCCGCCGGACTGACCAATCCTCACCACACGCAACCATGCGGTCATGGAATGTACGTCCTTGAGGGCAAGCTCGTAACTCACAGTGGTGAGTTTGGACCAAGAACGTTTGTGTGGTTTCCCGAGGGCGAGCCAATGCAACACGGCGCGTCATCGGATGGAGACATGGTCGCGCTGTTCATTACGAACAAGCCGTTCAACATTGATTACGTGGTGGGCAACGCTGAAAAATAACCGGCAATCCATTGGATTGAGAGTCGTCCGCTCCCCCCAACATTCCAGTCATACAGGCAACTGGTTCAATCCCTCGTTAGCTGCCGTTGGTTCATAAGCTGAACGAAGGGCGGCTTACGGGCATCAAACAATAAAAGCGGACTGGCAGGACACGACAACATTGCGGTCATCCCTTCGGCTGCATCTTGCTGCCCCCTACAGATGGACCGGAAATAAGGTGACGCCTTTCGGAGGGTCTGGTGGCAGCATCGAGCGCCTTTACGGCGGCCCGAAAGTAAGATACCTCTTCTGCCTGCCAAATCGGCCCTTGTGGGGGGGAATTATCTATGCGTACTGCGAACCGTTCGTGGGTTCTTTGCGCGGCCATTGCCGCGTCGTTTCCAGCAACAAATGCATCTGCCGGTCTGGTCAATAATGTGCTGACCCAATGGCGTGCCCAGTCCGACAAATGCGAGGAGCCGCGACAGCGCGATGCCGATACCATGGTCAGTGTCGCTGTGTTCGAAGCCATCAATGCGATCACACCGAAATACACGCCCTACACCAAAACGCTGGACGCGCCGGAGGGTAGCTCACCGGAAGCCGCGGCAGCGCGCGCCGCGCATGATGTGCTCGTGGTTGTCTGTGCCGATCAGAAAGGCATGTTTGACGACGCTCTGAAAACATCGCTCGACGCGATCGCCGACACAACCGCACGCGCCAACGGCGAGAAAGTCGGCAGCGCAGCAGCCGATGCCGTTATGGCCGCCAGAGCCAATTCCAACGCCGAGGGCAAAGACCCGGTCAATCGCCCCCAGACACCGGGCACCTATGTGCAGACCACGGTTCTGGTCGGCACGATCATGGCGAAGCAAACCCCCTGGATCATGAGAAGCCCCGATGAAATGCGGCCTGCGCCGCCGGCAGGCTTGGGCAGCGCGATCTGGGCGCGTGATTTCAACGAGGTAAGAACGCTAGGGGCGAAAAAGTCGAAAGATCGCACCGCCGAACAAACCGACATCGGCAGTTTCTGGGCTCAGCGTGACGTGCGAATCGTCCTCAATCAGTTCATCGGCCGTCCCGGGCGCAGTCTGGTGGATGATGCCCGCTTTCTTGCTCTGGCAGAAATGGCATGGGCCGATTCCTACGTTTCCATGATGGATGGCAAGTACCACTACATGTTCTGGCGTCCGGTCACCGCCATTCGCAATGCCGAAACCGACGGCAATGACGCCACCACGCCCGATACCCAATGGGAAGCAATGGTCCAAACGCCAAACCATCCCGAATACCCTTGCGGCCATTGCCTATCAGCAGGTGCCGTGGGTGCCGTCATCTACCAGGAATTTGGCAGCGCCGCCCCGCCGATCGTGCTTGAAATGGAAGGCGCAATGCTTCGTCGTTACGACACGCCACAGGAATACATCGATGATGTTTCGGAGTCCCGTATCCTTGCCGGAGTCCATTACCGCTTCTCGATGGAAGCGGGACGCAAGGCGGGTATCGAAATAGGCAATACAGCCGCGAAGCGCTATTTCACGCCGCTGAAAAGATGATCTTCCAGGTTTGTGTGCGCAGAAATCTGATCCGCGCAGCTCACATGAAGCTGTCATGCGCCTTCCCACCCAGAAACGGGCATTGAGGGCACTGGTTACACGGCCAATTCCATCCAGCCGGAACATTAGCTTTAAAGGTTGGTTGTGTTTATGACTGATTGCAAAGCATTACCTTTGTCAGCTAAAAATGGAGTGATGGAATGCGTAGTATCATCGGAACCGTCGTGACTGTAGTGGTCATTGTAATTGTCCTCAGAGTTCTGGGCGTAATTTAGCAGACGGCAGATAGTCCCAAACACTCACCTGTTTTAAACTGCCAACGGTCTCAAATTATCTGACAACGGACACGCAAGCACTGCTTCTCAGGAATGGTGGGCACCTGCGATCACTCCCCTGTCAGCGCTTGTAAGTGGAGAAAACCAATGGCCTACTACCTCGCAGTAACCCTGCCGTCTTCGTTCGACGAAGCGATTCAAAAAGCCGAAGCGGCCCTGCAGGCAGAAGGTTTTGGCATAATCTCTCGAATAGATTTACAGGATGCGTTCAAGACGAAGATCGGCGTCGACTTTCGACCATACACAATTCTTGGAGCCTGTAATCCAAAGCTGGCGTATGAAGCGCTTCAGTTCGAGGATAAAGTGGGGACGATGCTTCCCTGCAACGTTATTGTTCAAGAAATTGACGGTCAGCATACAGAGGTTGCGGCGATTGATCCTGTTGCATCGATGCAGGCGATCGAAAATGCTGATCTTACTGGGGCCGCAGGCGAGGTAAGGGCTAAACTTGCTCGGGTTATAGAGTCACTGGAGGCACGCATCGCCACCTCTGTGTAACCACCGGACCTGAAGGTCCGCTTTCCATCTGTGGACGCCCCTAAAGATGCAAGCGGTTTTTGAGAGGGGTGCATGTAGTCGGATGCTGCCATCTGTCCGGCCTCTTGATGCAGCATAGCTGCGGGCCCGTATGGGAGTTCGCGGACCGGAACCACAT
>NZ_JBGSRI010000040.1:0-1978 GCF_041737645.1 Sphingorhabdus sp. | reverse complement strand
TGCACAACTTGCTCTGTAGGATGACGGCTATGGGGAGGTGCGCGATGAGCGACGACCATGAAAATCGGCTGAAGGAACCCGCCCATCCTGGCGTTTTCGTAAAGCATGAGGTCTTGAAGCCGCTTGGTCTGTCGGTGACAGGTGCGGCGGAAGTGCTGGGTATCACGCGCCCCGCATTGTCGGCGCTTTTGAACGAACGCGCGCATTTGTCGCCGGAAATGGCAATCCGGATCGAAAAAGCCTTTGGCGTCTCAATGGAGACGCTGATGCGGATGCAGAACAGCTACGACATTGCCCAAGCCCGCAAACGGGAAGGGGAGATCAAGGTCGAACGGTACACAGGAAAACCGCATGATCCGCAGCCTGAGCTGCTGTGATCACGCGCAATAAGAGACGGTAGTAAGAAGGGGCAAGAATGACGGAGCTGAGTTTCAAGGGCAAAGAGTTTGTCTACAACCACCACCTGGCGGTGCCCTTCCGCCCGCTCGTGCCCCATGAAGACAAAGGCATCGGCCCTGTTGCCTTTGACGGCAACATGATTGTCCATGGTGACAACCTTCACGCCTTGAAGGCGCTGCTGCCCCTCTATGCGGGCAAGGTAGACTGCATCTTTATCGACCCTCCGTACAACACCGGCAACGAAGGCTGGGCTTACAACGATAACGTCAACGCGCCAATGATCCGGGAGTGGCTGGAGTCAAACCCCATCGGCATCGAGGACGGTCTGCGCCATGACAAATGGTGCGCTATGATGTGGCCACGACTGCGGCTGCTCTACGAGCTTCTCGCAGAGAATGGTAGCCTGTGGATCACATTGGATGACAACGAAGCGCAACGCGCGAAGTTGATGCTCGATGAGATTTTCGGCGAGGCCGGATTTGATGCCAATATTATCTGGCAAAAGAAATATACTGTCTCTGCTGATCATACGGGCATCGCGCCGATGCATGATCACTTGCTAGTTTACTCAAAATCCGAGTGGGTCCGCAACAAGCTGGAGCGGACCGAAGGCAAAGATGCCGCGTACAGATTTAAGGACGAGAACGGCATATTTCGGGTAAGCGACTACACCTGCAATAAGAATTCCGACGAGCGGCCGAACCTATACTATCCAATTACAAATCCAAACACGGGCGAGGAATGTTGGCCCAACCGAACGCGAGTTTGGGGGTATGGCGCGGAAGCGCATGCTGAAAACGAAGCCAGAAGGCTGGTGTGGTGGGGAGCCGACGGTAAATCCAGTACGCCAGCCTTCAAGCGTTATCGCCATCTTTTAAAAGATGGCGGAAAAATAGTGCCCGGCACGCTGTGGGATTGGGAATTTGCCGGGCATACAGACCTCGCGAGAAAGGAACTTCTCCAAATTCTGCCGGACATAGAATCGCGGGACGCAACAATAACGCCCAAGCCGACTAGCCTGATTGGTCGTGTCTTAGAAGTTGCCACGCATCAAAACTCTTTGGTCCTCGATAGCTTCGCCGGTTCAGCATCTACTGCCCATGCGACCTTGGCAACGAATGAACGCGACGGCGGCAACCGGCGCTTCATACTCGTGGAAGTGGAAGATTATGCTGATCGCCTGACGGCGGAGCGTGTCCGGCGCGTCATCAACGGCTACGATTTCAAGGGTACGCAGAAGACCGAACTTCTACGGGAGCGGTTGAACTGGCGCGCGCTCAGCAATGGCGGAGATCTTGTTCACAAAGTCGAAGCGATCGAAAACCTGCACAGCCACGAATACGACCGCATTAAGAAGGAAGTGAAAGATGCCGAATTGATTGTCATCGGCGAAAAGACGGTGGCGGAGCGCACCGAAGGTCTTGGCGGCAAATTCACCTATTGCACGCTCGGCGACCCCGTCGAGTTGGACAAGGTGCTGAGCGGGGAAACCCTGCCGCCCTATCCCGGTCTCGGCGCAGCGCTGTTCCATATGGCCACCAACCATGCGCTCGATCCTGCCGCAGTGCGAGAAGAGGAT
>NZ_JBGSRI010000029.1:0-16398 GCF_041737645.1 Sphingorhabdus sp. | reverse complement strand
GCCGAACATGGCGTCCGCACGCTCGAAGTCGAAGTCAAGGGCCCGGGTTCAGGCCGTGAATCGGCTCTGCGTGCCTTGCAAGCCGTCGGGTTCACCATCACGTCGATCCGCGACGTGACCTCGATCCCGCACAACGGTGTTCGTCCTTCGAAACGCCGCCGCGTCTAAAATCTTTATGGAGGCGGTGCGTTAAGGGCCGTCTCCAAACTCCACAGGGACACCCCCGATCTGGGGCGGTCCCTAAACAAGTTTCAATCGGACTGACCGGACGGTGCACCAAAAACCGGTTCAGTCCCAACCTAGCTAGGGGAAATCCATGTCCGTCAATATCAAGAACTGGCAGGAACTGAAGAAGCCCAATGCCCTCGAACTGAAGTCTGGCAGCGATGCGAAGCGTAAAGCAACCTTCGTCGCCGAACCTCTTGAGCGTGGCTTTGGCCTGACACTCGGCAACGCGCTGCGTCGCGTATTGCTCTCGTCGCTGCAGGGCGCAGCGATCACGTCGATCAAGATCGAGAACGTATTGCACGAATTCTCGTCGCTCGCCGGCGTGCGTGAAGATGTCACCGACATCGTTCTCAACATCAAGCAGGTTGCGCTGAAAATGGAAGGTGAAGGCCCCAAGCGGCTTCAGCTTTCGGTAACCGGCCCCGGCCCTGTAACGGCTGGTGACATTGCCGTTTCGGGTGACATTCAGGTCATGAACCCTGATCTGATCATCTGCCATCTTGATGAAGGCGCGACGCTGAACATGGAAATCACCGCCGACAGCGGCAAGGGCTATGTCCCCGCCGTTGCCAACCGTCCGGCGGATGCGCCGATCGGCCTGATCCCTGTGGACAGCCTCTATTCGCCCGTCCGTCAGGTCGCTTACAAAGTCGACAATGCCCGTATCGGTCAGGAACTCGACTACGACAAGTTGAACCTGACCATCGAAACCGACGGCACCATAACCCCTGAAGACGCCGTAGCTTATGCCGCACGCATCCTTCAGGACCAGTTGCAGGTTTTCGTCCACTTCGAAGATTCGATGGCCGCAAGCTCGCCAATGATCGGCATGGCTGCGCCTTCGGCATCGTCGGAAGAATCGGATGCGAACCAACTCAACCGTTACCTTCTGAAAAAGGTCGACGAGCTCGAACTGTCGGTCCGCAGCGCAAACTGCCTGAAGAACGACAACATCATCTACATCGGCGACCTCGTACAGAAGAGCGAAGCCGAAATGCTGCGTACCCCGAACTTCGGCCGTAAGTCCCTGAACGAAATCAAGGAAGTGTTGTCGTCAATGGGTCTACGTCTCGGCATGGACATCCCCGGCTGGCCGCCTGAAAATATCGAAGAAATGGCCAAGAAGCTTGAGCAAGAGCTGCTGGGTTAAGCAAAGGTTTGGGGCATTGCCCCTCTCCGCTGCGACTAGGGCCTGCTGCGCAAGCCCAAGTCTCGCTCCTCTCCCCTAAAGGAGAGAGGAAGTTCAGAATTCCCTCTCTCCTTTAGGGGAGAGGTACGAAGCCTTGGTGCCGACAGGCGCCTAGGCGAAGTGGAGAGGGGGAGGTGCCACACCGGCATATCCTTCTGCCATAAAGGGCAATGGCTTCCCCTCAAGCGGGCCGGGATCGGGCTACCTCATACGGGCCCCCTACGAACGACCGAACCGTTCAGGGAAAGTGGGAACCGGTTTCCCGCCTGGAACGATCGGCACAAAGGAGTACTGAATATGCGTCATAAAGTTGGCCACCGTAAGCTACAACGCCCCACTGCGCACCGTAATGCAATGCTGCGCAACATGGCGGCTTCGCTCATCAAGCATGAGCAGATCAAGACCACATTGCCAAAGGCCCGCGAACTGCGTCCTTATGTCGAAAAGCTGATTACGCTGGCGAAAAAGGGTGGCCTGTCCAACCGTCGTCTGGCGATGAGCCGTTTGATGGACGACGCGCAGCTCGCCAAATTGTTCGATACGCTGGCAACCCGCTACGCCGACCGCGCCGGTGGCTACAGCCGCGTTGTAAAAGCAGGCTTCCGCGGCAGCGACGCTGCACCGATGGGCATTATCGAACTGGTCGACCGCGACATTGACGCCAAGGGCCAGGACAGCGGCCCTGTTGAAATGATGGACGACGACGCCGAATAAGCGCGTTGTAACATGACATTAAAAAGGGCGGCATCCACCAAGGACGCCGCCCTTTTTTGTTTAATCTTCCAGATCTTGAATCTGGTAAAGGCATTTGCCTATCCCGAGGTGGCATTCTCAACGTTCAGAGCCAAAGCCCCATCGCCTTCATCAACGCGGACTGTTGCGCCATCAGGTACTTCCCCGCGCAACAGCTTGTCGGCGAGCGGGTCCTGTAGATAACGCTGAATCGCACGTTTCAGTGGCCGCGCGCCATAGACAGGATCATAGCCAACCCGGCCAAGCCAAGCCTTGGCTTTGTCGGTTAAAGCCAGTTCGATTTTCCGGTCCTTGAGCAGTTTCTGCACCCGCTTGACCTGAATTTCGACAATCGGCGCCATATGTTCGGCGCCGAGGCGGTGGAACAGGATGATCTCGTCCAGACGGTTCAGAAATTCGGGCCGGAAATGGCTGCGAACAATTTCCATGACCTGTGGTTCGACGTCTTTGACATCCTGACCGTCCTCCAGACCTGCCAGATATTGGCTGCCCAGATTGGAAGTCAGAATGATGAGCGTATTCGAAAAATCAACGGTACGTCCCTGTCCATCTGTTAGGCGACCATCGTCGAGAACCTGCAACAAGATGTTGAAGACATCGCTATGCGCTTTTTCGACCTCGTCAAACAACACGACCTGATAGGGCCGACGCCGCACGGCCTCGGTCAACACGCCGCCTTCTTCATAACCGACATAGCCTGGAGGCGCGCCGACCAGACGCGACACGCTGTGCTTTTCCATGAATTCGGACATGTCGATACGAACCATCGCATTGTCGTCATCAAACAGGAAACTTGCCAGCGCCTTGGTCAATTCGGTCTTGCCAACGCCCGTGGGGCCTAAAAACAGGAATGAGCCAAGCGGACGGTTCGGGTCCTGCAAGCCGGCACGGCTGCGGCGCACCGCCTTGGATACGGCCTCGACCGCATCCTTTTGCCCGATGACGCGGCCGCCAATAAGCTCTTCCATATTCAGCAGCTTGTCGCGCTCGCCTTCCAGCATCTTGTCGACAGGGATACCGGTCCAGCGGCTGACGACGCTGGCGATATCTTGCGCCGTTACTTCTTCACGCAGCATCGCATTACCGGCGGCGGCTTCGGCTTCTTCCAACTGCTTTTCAAGGCCGGGGATCGTGCCATATTGCAGCTCGCCGGCCTTGGCGAGGTCGCCCCCACGCTGTGCCTGTTCCAGCTCGATACGCGCGGCTTCCAGTAGCTCCTTGATCTTGGCTTCGGCCGAAATCTTTCCCTTTTCCGCCTGCCAGCGCTGGGTCAGCCCGACTGATTGCTGTTCCAGATTGGCAAGCTCGTTCTCAAGTGTTGCGAGCCGGTCTTTGGACGCGTCATCGCTCTCTTTTTTTAAGGCTTCGCGCTCGATTTGCAATTGCATGATCCGGCGATCGAGATTCTCGATTTCCTCGGGCTTGGATTCAATCTCCATCCGCAATCGCGACGCCGCTTCATCCATCAGGTCGATGGCCTTGTCCGGCAGAAAGCGGTCGGAAATATAGCGATGGGACAAAGTAGCCGCGCTAACCAGCGCACCGTCGGTGATCCGCACACTGTGGTGCAGCTCATATTTCTCCTTGAGGCCGCGCAGGATAGAGATCGTGTCCTCGACCGTTGGTTCGCCCACAAACACCGGCTGGAACCGGCGTTGCAGGGCGGGGTCTTTTTCGACATGCTTCTGATATTCATCAAGCGTCGTCGCGCCGATGCAGTGCAATTCGCCACGCGCTAGGGCCGGCTTGATAAGATTGGCCGCATCCATCGCGCCTTCGCCTTTGCCTGCGCCGACGAGTGTGTGCATCTCGTCAATAAACAGGATGATGTCGCCCTCGGCCTGTTTGACCTCGTCGAGCACACCTTTCAGACGTTCTTCAAACTCGCCGCGATATTTAGCGCCCGCAATTAGCGAGCCCATGTCGAGCGAGAGCAGCTTGCGATGTTTCAGGCTGTCAGGCACGTCGCCATTGGCGATGCGGAGCGCAAGGCCTTCGGCAATGGCGGTCTTGCCGACGCCGGGTTCCCCGATCAATACCGGATTATTTTTGGTACGCCTTGCCAAAATCTGGATGGTACGGCGGATTTCCTCGTCGCGGCCTATGACCGGGTCCAATTTACCAGCGCGCGCAACTTCGGTCAGATCGCGGGCAAATTTCTTGAGCGCGTCATAGCGGTCTTCGGCACCGGCTGTATCTGCAGAGCGCCCACCGCGCAGTTCGTTGATCGCGCTGTTCAAACCTTCGGCGTTTACTCCCGCTGCCGCGAGTGCCTTGCCTGCCGCAGTCGTTGTGGAAAGGGCCAAAGCGAGCAGCAGGCGCTCTACGGTTACATAGCTGTCGCCCGCCTTTTGGGCGACCTTCTCCGCCGAATCGAGCACGCGGACGGTGTCATTGTCGAGCCCCGGTGTTTGCTGGGCACCACCTCCCGACACGGCGGGAACCTTCGCCAGAGCCGCGTCGGTGTCGCGCAGCGCCGTCGCTGCGTCGCCTCCTGCGGCCTTGATAAGGCCGGATGCCATGCCCTGTTCGTCCTCCAGCAGCGCCTTGAGCAAATGCTCCGGACTGATCCGCTGATGGCTCATGCGGATGGCTACAGTTTGTGCACTTTGCAGGAAGCCTTTGGCGCGGTCGGTAAATTTTTCGAGATTCATGTCTTCGTTCCATCTTTCTCAATTGCTTCCCAGTAATCATTTAGGAAGCGCTCTCCAAAGATGTAATGTTGCATTTTTGCCACACAAGATGGCGCCGCAATTTTATTCCGACCGCCAGGTGCGAGCCATCTCGTCCAAAAGGCGAACGCCCCATCCCGAAGCGCCCTTCGGGTTCACAGGTCCGCCTTTATCGGACCAGTTCACACCGGCAATATCGAGATGTGCCCAAGGTGTTTCCTTGTCGACGAAAAAGCCGATGAAGGTGGCACCAAGCCCCGCGCCCGGGCCGCCGCCTTCGGCGACATTCTTGATATCGGCAATTTCGGACTTCATGTCTTCGACATAATTTTTATGCAGCGGCATCCGCCAGAGTTCCTCGCCCGTCGCGCTGCCGGCCTTGCTCAGACTTGCGGCCAGTCTGTCGTCGCGGCTGAACAGACCAGCATATTCATCGCTCAATGCGCCGACGATCGCTCCGGTCAAAGTGGCCATATTGACCAATGCAGCTGGCTTGCGGGTGGCGATGACATATTCATTGGCATCGGCGAGCACGAGGCGACCTTCGGCGTCGGTATTCAGATTTTCAATCGTCTTGCCGCTCATCGTACGGACAACATCGCCGGGACGCGAGGCATTACCGCCGGGCATGTTTTCCGCCAGCGCAGCCACCCCGATGACATTGACGGGCGCTTTCGATTTGGCCAGCGAGAGCACCGCGCCCATGATATTGGCGGCACCGGACATGTCCGCCTTCATCGCCCACATGCCTGCACCGGACTTGAGCGAGATGCCGCCTGAATCAAAGGTAATACCCTTGCCCACCAAAGCCAGCGGTGCTTGCGTTCCTGCGCCATTATATTCGACAAGCATCAACCGCGACGGGCGGCGTGATCCTTGACCCACGCCGACAAGCGAGCCCATGCCCAACTTACGCATTGCTGCCTCATCAAGTACTTCGATCTTTACATTTGCGGTGGTGCCAATCGCGGCGCGGACGCGATCAACGAAACTTTCGGGATAGATGACATTGGCAGGTTCGGTCGCAAGATCGCGGGCGAGCGCGACGCCCTCCGCCAAGGCAGCATAACGCGATTTCCAAAGGGCTTCAGCGGCGGCGGAATCCGCGCTGACGATTGTTACAAGCTGCGATGGTGGGGCTTTTTTGTCGACGGTCTTGTACCGGTCGAACCGGTATTGACCCAGCGCAAAGCCCAGCGAGGCGGCGGCAGCTTCGTCTGGCGTAAGGTTCGCCGCCAGCGCCACAGGCTGGGCTTCGTCTTTTAATTCCTGCGCGGCTTTACCTGCGGCGTCGCGGATATTGGTTGTCCGGTCGCCCTCGTCTCCGGTGCCCGTCAACAGGATGCGCGCATAGCCGCCTATGCCGCGCAGTGAGAGCATGCTTCCCTGTTTGCCCTCATATTTCGCAGCCGCAATGGCGGCATCAATGGCCTGCGTGGTCGCGGCATCCACTAAGCCTGTTGGTATCGACGCATTCCGCATCGGAATAACCAGAACGCCGCCGGCTGGTATCGTTCCGGAAAACCCGATGGGGCGACCTACCGAATTACCAACTGTGGCAGGCGCGATGCCCGACCCCACGGTCACATTTTGGGCAAGCGCGGGCGAAACAATGGCGGTCGCAAGGGCAAGGGCAATGAGAGGACGACGCATGGAGGACTTTCCTTTCTTATAAACTTGGTTATGCCACCTATTATTAGGCGAGCGGGCCGATGATACAAGGTCAGGTCGTACGGGAGAGTGAAATGCGTAAGTTTTTGTGGGCGCTACTGGCGCTGTCGGCTAGTGTTGTAGTGGCAGGACTGGTCTGGGAACCGCTGGTCGCAACGGAATATTCTGCGCCGCCGCCCCGGAAATATGATGTCGAAATCGCCCGCGATTCCTTTGGCGTTCCCCATATTAACGGCAAGACGGACGCCGACACGGCCTATGGTCTGGCCTACGCCCATGCCGAAGATGATTTTTCGACCATCGAAGATGTCGTCGCAATGACCCGCGGGCGCTATGGTGCATTGGCTGGATCTGACGGTGCAAAGGTCGATTATGTCCTGCACTTTCTCGGCGCGCGGGAAACGGCGGAGCGCCGCTATACAGAATTGTCGCCCGAAGTGCGTGCCGTGGCCGAAGGCTATGCCGCCGGCCTGAACCATTATGCAAAGAAGCATCCGTAAGAAGTGCGCCTGTCGAAGCTATTTCCGGTAACCGGTCAGGACATTGTCACAGGTTTCGTCCTGCGCGCGCCTTTTTTCTACGGGCTAGACAGCGTCATTGGCGCGCTGGCTGAAGGCAAGCCGCAACCGCGTGAAAGCGCGGCACGCATGACGCCCATCGGACGTGACCCCGAAATGAACGGCTCCAACGCCTTTGCCATAGCGCCCAAGCGGATGGCCGATGGCAAGACATGGCTGATTTCCAATTCGCATCAGCCATATGAAGGTCAAGTGGCGTGGTATGAGGCTGTGACCCATTCGGGTGAAGGGCTGGACATGGCGGGCGCGCTGTTTCCAGGGTCGCCCTTTGTGCTGTTGGGGCATAACCGCAATCTGGGGTGGACGAACACCGTCAACCGGCCGGATTTGGTGGATGTGTACAAGCTCGTGCTGAATGAAGCAGGGGACAAATACCGTTTCGACGGCAAATGGATAACGTTGCAGACAAAGCGCATATGGTTGCCGGTGAAGTTCGGGCCGTTCACTCTGCCCGTGCCGCAAACCGTTTACCGATCGATCCACGGGCCAGTCATAAAAAATGAAAAGGGTGCCTTCGCCGTTCGTTATGCCGGTATCGACAGCGTGAAGGCGGTTGAACAATATTACAGAAACACCAAGGCAAAGGATTGGGCCGAATGGTCAAAGTCGATGGCTATAGGCGGCATTCCTGCGACCAATTTCGTCTATGCGGACAAGACGGGCCGCGTTGCGTATATTTACAATGCGTTGTTCCCCGACCGCAAACCGGGTTTTGATTATACAGGCGAACTGCCCGGCGATACCTCGGCCGCGCTTTGGAATGGTCCGGTAGGATTTGACCGCTATCCGAAGATTGTCGATCCGGCATCCGGGTTTGTCCAAAATGCCAACAACAACCCATTTTTGGCTGCAGGTCCGGGGTCGGAAATGAAGCCATCGGACTATTCACCCTATCTCGGCATCGAACGGGGCATGACCAATCGCGGATTGCGGGCAACAGAATTGCTCGCTGCCGACAAGTCCATCACACCCGAAGAGCTTTTGGCCATCAAGATGGATACCGTTTACAGCAAGCAAAGCTGGGTCGGAGCATGGATGGCTTCGTTTGCGGCGCTGGATTTGAAAGATGATCCGGACTTGGAAAAAGCACAGAAATTATTGGCGACATGGGACTGGTCGAGTGATGGAAGCGGTGCTGCTGATGCTTTTGCCGAACGCATCATCCGTTTGGGTGCGCGGTCAAACTGGCGCGGTGATCCAATGCCAGATGCGCGCAAAACGCTTAAAGAGGCGGCAGATGAGTTTAAGCTTCGGTTCGGACGGATTGATCCGCCGCTTGCCGATATCCAAAGGTTAAGACGTGGTGCAGTCGATATGGCGATGCTGGGCGGCACTGACGCGTTGCGCGCGACGACCATGTGGGATCCGGATCAGGCGGATAAAAAAGCGCGGGTTCGTCATGGCGATAGCTTCATCATGTTGGTGCGTTGGGACAAGGATGGTGCACTCAAGTCGGAATCGATCCAGCCCTATGGCGCCGCAACAACGCGCCCCGAATCGACGCATTATACCGACCAGATGAAGCTGTTTGTTGCCGGCAAATATAAGCCTGTACATTTCGAATGGGCAGACGCCGTCAAGAATGCGAAACGCCGTTATCGTCCGTAAATGCCGTTTGTCGAAATTGTGCGGCGGCCGCATTGTGTTTGGCCCCGCCTTCGTTATCTTTCCGGTTATTATTCAAGCTTTGGGAGCATCACATGGTTCGTCAATTTACTTTAGCACTCATGCTGTCCGGCAGTGCGCTCATTTCTGCCGCGCCCGCTTTGGCACAGGATGCCGCGCCGGTTTCCAAATTGGTTGAGGCGGTTAACATTCCGCACGAAAAATTTACGTTACCCAATGGCCTGACGGTCCTGGTTCATGAAGACCGCAAGGCACCTATAGTCGCGGTGTCGATATGGTATGGCGTGGGGTCGAAGAATGAACCCAAGGGCAAGACGGGCTACGCCCATTTGTTCGAACACATCATGTTCAACGGCAGCGAAAATGCGCCGGGCGATTATTTTGAATATACAAAAAAGATCGGCGCGACCGACCTGAACGGCACGACCTGGCTCGATCGCACCAATTATTTCCAGACTGTTCCCA
Organism: Sphingorhabdus sp.; assembly: GCF_041737645.1. Lineage (GTDB taxonomy): Bacteria > Pseudomonadota > Alphaproteobacteria > Sphingomonadales > Sphingomonadaceae > Sphingorhabdus_B. Next base: position 7,216 of record NZ_JBGSRI010000029.1, on the reverse strand, counting down.
CAACCGCGCTTGAATCCGCTTTGTTTTTGGAAAGCGACCGTATGGGCTATCTGCTCAACGCGGTAACCAAGGAAAAGCTTGATAACCAGATCGGCGTGGTTTCCAATGAAAAGCGTCAGGGCGATAATCAACCTTTCGGGTTGGTCGACTACAAGCGGTCAGAAACGCTTTTCCCCGTCGGCCACCCTTATCATCATGATACGATCGGCAGCCTCGAAGATCTGGCTGCGGCATCGCTGGATGATATGAAAACTTGGTTCACCGACCATTATGGTCCGAATAATGCGGTTCTGGTTCTGGCAGGCGACATCAATGCCGCGCAGGCCAAGCCGCTTGTTGAAAAATGGTTCGGTCCGATCAAGCGCGGCAAGGATGTTGCCCCAGTGAACGCACCCGTGCCCACGTTGGAAAAGCCAATCAAGATTGTGATGAAGGACAAGATTCCGTCCACACGCATTTATCGTAACTGGATAGTTCCCGGCCTGGCCGATCCTGACGCGAACGCCCTATATGTGGCCATGAGCGCGCTTGGCGGACTTTCCAGCTCGCGGCTGGATAATATTTTGGTCAGACAAGAACAAAGTGCCGTTTCGGCCTCCGCCTATCTTTTGCCATTTGTGCATGGCAGCGCCGTGAATATCCAGGTCGATATAAAGCCCGGCGGTGATGCGGATGCTGTCGCCAAAAGGCTGGATGAGATCCTTGCCGATTTCATTGCCAACGGCCCCACGGCAGAAGAAGTACAGCGCGTCGCGACCAGCACGATTGCCCAGCAGATTGATGGCCTGGAACAGGTCGGCGGGTTCGGCGGAAAAGCTGTCGCACTGGCCGAAGGGCAGCTTTATGTCGGCGATTCCAACTTCTACAAGAAAGAACTTGAGCGTTTGGCCGCGACCAAGCCGGAAACCGTCAAGGCCGCGATGCAAAAATGGCTAACCCGGCCCGCGCTGGAAATCCGTGTCGAACCGGGCGAGCGTGAAGCCTATCAGGAAGTGGCGGCGGGAACCGGATCGCGCACAGGCACCTTGTCAGCCCCTGCATTTTACAGCCCTCCGGGAAGCGAAGATATGGCGGGTACCGTTGGAACAAGTTTTCAGGACCGCAGCAAATTCCCTGAACCAAGCGGTACACCGGCGCTGGATTTCCCGACCGTAGAAGAAACCACGCTGACCAACGGGATAAAGGTGTTTTTCGCCCGCCGTGCCGCCGTGCCAACGGTTCGCGTCGCGGTCAGTTTCGACGCCGGTTATTCGGCGGACCCTGCCGACAAGCGCGGTATTGCATCGATGATGTCGACTATGTTGATGGAAGGCACCAAGTCGCTGACCTCGACACAGATTGCGGAAACCGAAGAAAAGCTGGGCGCGGATGTGAATGTCAATTCCTCGCTCGACCGGACCGTGGCAAGCCTGCGGGCTGTGAAGCCCAATCTGGCGCTGTCGCTTGACCTGTTGGCTGATGTCATCAAAAATCCGGCCTTCGCCGACAAGGAACTGGAGCGCGTTCGCGTGCAGCAACAAACGCGCATCAAGTCGGAAAATAACCAGCCGCAGGGCATCGCCGTCCGCACATTGCCGCCGCTGATCTATGGCAGAGGCCATCCTTATGGCGGCCCCCAAACCGGCAGCGGCTATGCCGAAACCGTCGCCACGATCAGCAAGGCCGATGTATCTGCCTTTCACCAGGGTTGGGTTCACCCGTCCAAGGCAGAAATTTTTGTGGTAGGCGACACCAGTTTGAAAGAGATCAAGCCGCTGCTTGAACAACGGTTCGGCAATTGGAAGCCTGCAACGGCGGCCGCACCCGCAAAAAATTTCGCCGTCGCAATACCTGCGGCGCAATCCAAAATCCTGTTAATTGATCGCCCCAATTCACCGCAATCTTTGGTCATGGCGGGCAATGTACTGGATGCCAAGGGGGCGGACGACCTATTGACATTACGCGCCGCAAACGAGATTTTTGGCGGTGATTTCCTGTCGCGGATCAATATGGACCTGCGCGAAACAAAGGGCTGGTCTTATGGTGTCCGGTCGCAGGTGAATGGTGCAGAGGACCGCGTACCATTTTATATGTTTGCGCCGGTGCAGACCAACCAGACAGGTCCGTCGATCAAGGTTTTGATGGACCAGCTTAATGACTTCAACGGCACCAAACCGGTGACGGCTGATGAGCTGGACAAGACCATCAAGGGCAATGTTCTCGAACTGCCCGGCAGCTATGAACAATCGGCGGCTGTTTTGGGCCAGATGCAGGCAGATCGTTTGAACAAGCGTTCCTTCGATTATGCCGAGACCATCGCAGCCAAATATACCGCGTTGACGGCAAAGGCGTTGAACGATGAAATGCGTGCAAAAATCGATCCTGCCAAAATTACATGGCTGGTCGTCGGGGATGCAGCAAAAGTAAAACCGCAGTTGGAAGCGCTCGGTTTGCCGATTGAAATGGTCGGCGAAGCTGCTAACACCAGTGCAAGCAACAACGCTAAATAAGGAGCAGGATTATGGCATCAGTTGATGGCGATTGGGATGTAACGATCAAAAGCCCGATGGGCGACCAAAAGGCGGTACTGACCGTCAATAGCGATGGCGCAAGCTTCTCTGGCAAGATGGCTGGCGGACTTGGCGCGATGGATATCCCCAGCGGTTCGGTTGATGGAAACACGATAAGCTGGTCGATGGACATGACCGTTCCGATGCCAATGAAACTTGATTGCACGGCAACCGTCGATGGCGACGCGATTTCCGGAGAAGTAAAGGCGGGCGCTTTTGGCTCGATGGGGCTTTCAGGCTCACGCAAATAAATTCGGCTTTGTAAAAGCTGAATCATAAGTGACGCACAGGGCCGTCTGTCCTTCGGGGTAGGCGGCCTTGTTCTATTTTTCCGGGATGCTAAGGAATGTGGGGAACGGCGTTCGCCCGAATCGCCGGAAAGGTCTGGAGACTCCCTTGAACCAGCTTGCATCTGCTTCGCAGCTACGCATGTCGCTTTTACGGTGGGCACTTTTTGTGATTCCCGTAATTATGTTCCTTGGTTTCCTGTCTGGTACAATTTCCGGCTCTGCTGCTGAAAATATGTGGTATCAGACCCTTGTAAAGCCTGATATTCAGCCACCCGGTTGGGCGTTTGGCGTTGTCTGGCCAATTTTATATTTTCTGATGGGCCTTGCTTTTGCAATGGTGTTGCATGCTCGTGGTGCCCAGAATAGGGCATTGGCGATTGGGTTGTTTTTGGTCCAGTTTCTCATCAACCTGTCATGGTCACCGATTTTCTTCGGGCAACATAAGGTTTCAACAGCCTTTTATATTATCGTCTCTATGGTGTTGGCGGCCATCGCCACCACAATTGCTTTTGGTCAGGTCCGCAAGGCTGCGGCCTGGTTGATGGTGCCTTATCTGGTATGGATAAGCTTTGCTGCAATCCTCAATTTTAAGATTGACCAGCTCAATCCGGACGCCGAAAGTCTTTACGTACCGGCCGCGACTTCCCAAATAGCGTCGTGACCTGTGATCCAACCCCCTGGATCGGTTGATGCGGAGTGAATGAAATGCAAAGCGAAAAGCGTATTTTTGACGATCTTGCCAAAGTATTGAACGGTGTGGCCGGCACAGTAGCCGGAATGGGCCGCGAAGCCGAAGCCAGTATGCGCGAACGCGCCCGTGAATGGGCCGGTGGCCTAGACCTTGTGTCCCGCGAGGAATTTGATGCGGTCAAGGCGCTTGCCGCCAATGCTCGTGCAGAGGCTGACGCACTGGCCAAACGCGTTGCTGCACTGGAAGCGGCGGCTGGGCTGAAAGCGGCTCCAGCGGCCAAGGCTCCGCCAAAAGCGAAGCCTGCTCCAAAGAAGCCTGCAGCCAAAAAGTAAAAACTTTTCCACAGTCCGCCCACAGACTTGTTCGGACACCCGACGCATTACCCTTGCGCGGGAGTCCGCAGCAAGGCAGAATCGCGCAAGAATAATGGGCGCTTTACCGCATGCATGATGCAGACGAACAGTATGAACATTTCGAACGCGACGAGTCAGCACCCGTCGACATGCTCGCGGCCTTGTTCGAGGCCCGCGGCTGGGCCTATGAACTGGACGGCGAAGACGAAATAACCGCCGAATATAAAGGCAGCTGGACCAGTTACCAGATCCGCGCAATCTGGCGCGAGGAGGATAATGCGCTCCAGCTGATCCTGTTACCGGACGTTACCGTACCCAGCGACAAACATGATAACATTTACAAGGCGCTCGGCCTGATTAACGAACAATTGTGGCTCGGCCATTTCGATATGTGGTCGGCCAATGGCATATTACTGTTCCGGCATGGCAGCCTGATGCCCTCGAATGGCCTGCTTGGCGTGGATCATGCCCAAACCATCATCGATGTCGCTATCGACGAATGTGAACGCTTTTATCCGGTATTCCAGTTCATTATCTGGGGTGACAAAACACCCGAAGAAGCGATTGCCAGCGCCTTGATCGAAACCCACGGCGAAGCGTAACCCAAACGCTTCAACCCTCCTCAAAAACTGGCCCTGCTAACTTCACTCGACTTTCGGGCGCCGGATCAGATAATGCATGGTGCCCATGGCAATAGGCTTTGACCTGTCATCCTGCCATGCGCGGGCTTCGACATTTGCCATTGTCCGGCCCAGCCTTATGACTTCGCCGACCGCATGGGTCATTTGTCCTAATCCGCCACGCATAAAGTCGATGGTGACATTGACCTGTTTAATCGCGCTGTCATTGCCATTGGCGCGCAGTGCTTGATGGATTGCTGCCACTGCTGCCATTTCCAGCAAGCCCGAAATTGCACCGCCGTGCAGGAAACCCGGGCGACCCTGAACCTTATCGGCAAAGGGCATGGCGATAACCGGTGCGCCATCGATTGCATCGACGATTTCCATATCGAGCGCCAATGCATAAGGCGGTAAGGCATGCGTGTAAGCGGTCGCCATCACACCCTGTCCCCGACGCGTATGAATGTTCCGCTGGCATGTGCAAGCGGTTCTTCGGGATTGCCGTTATGGGCAAAGCCCTTCACAAAGCCGATGCTGTGGGTCAGGTGGTAACAGATGCCGCGGCCATAAACCCGCGCACCGGCTGGAGAGGGGCGTAAATAATCCAGGCGCAAATCCATCGTCACTTGCGGTCGGAACTCGCCCAGCTTTGTCCAAATCGACATGCTGGTTGCATTGTCCATAAGACTGATGACGACAGCTGATGCCAATATACCGGTATCGGGATCGGCAACCAAATCCTCGCGCCAATCTATCGCCAGCTCAACCCAATCGTCGCCATGGCCGACATATTCCATATCAAGAAAACCGCCATGTCCGAATTTGCCCATAAGCTTGTGGACCAAGGCTGGATCAAATGCGGCATTTTTAGGAATTAAACTGCCTAAATCGGGTTTATTGGGCGTCATTATTTTTTATCCACACTGGCAACAAAATTCGGGGCCGACCGCATTTTTGAGAGTTGTTCATAAGCATGGCCTGCCTTGAGTACGCTATGGTCATGCCATTTTGCGCCGATAAAACTCAGGCCTACAGGCAGGCCACCCGATAGACCCATAGGTACCGTGAGATGCGGGAATCCAGCGACTGCCGGTAATTGGCTTGCGCTTGGCCCTGCAAAGGCATCGCCTTTGCCCAAGGTGGACAACCAGGCTGGCCCATTGGTTTGCGCGACTATGACGTCCAGTCTGTGCCGGCTCAAAAATCCATTGAGTGTCCCTGCGGCAAGCCGCCGCGACGTTGCCAGCGCGTCAAGATAGGCAGGGTCATTCAATCCGGCTTCTTTTTCGGCCAGAATGAAGGTTTCCTGCCCGAAATGCTGAAGCTCTTTTTCGGCATTGGCTGTGTTGAAAGCTATAATGTCGGCGAGTGATCGATGCGCCACGCCGTTGTCGGGCAGCCCTTGTAGATAAGCCGCCAAATCAGCTTTCAATTCTGCAAGCAGGACCTTGAATTCGACCTGTCCGATTTTTTGCCCATCGATGTTTCCCGAATCGAGAAGGATTATTTCAGCACCGCCACTTTTTAAGTGCATTATGGCCGCATCGAATAAGGCCGCATCGACGTCGGATGCGCGGATTACGCCAATCCGCATACCCCGCAGCGCGTCCGGAGACAGATCGGTGGCATAATCGCCGCGCCATTGGTCCGCTTCGGCTGTCGCCGGATCTTGCGGATCGCTCCCTGCCATCGCGGTTAACATAATCGCGGCGTCGCGCACCGTGCGGGTCATCGGGCCGGCCGTATCCTGACTATGGCTGATCGGGACGACAAAACGGCGCGAAACAAGGCCGACGGTCGGTTTGAACCCGACCACGCCATTGACACCCGCTGGGCAGGTGATGGAGCCGTCGGTTTCAGTGCCAATCGTGGCCGCTGCCAGTCCCGCCGCCATAGCGGCACCACTTCCGCTGGATGATCCACAGCTATTGCGATCCAGCGCGTAAGGGTTTTTGGTCAATCCACCCACCGCGCTCCACCCGCTGGTCGAATTGTCGGAGCGGATGTTGGCCCATTCGCTCAAATTGGTTTTACCCAGGATTACTGCGCCAGCTTCGCGCAGCCGGGCGATCAACGGCGCGTCACGGTTGGTTACATTACCCGCCAGCGCCAGCGAACCCGCCGTGGTCGGAACGGGTCCGGCCACTTCGATATTATCCTTCACCAGCACGGGCATCCCGTGCATCGGCCCACGATATTTACCCGCCTTTAGCTCTGCATCCATCGCTTTGGCCTGATCGAGGGCGTCGGGAAAAGTTGCTATGACGGCGTTTAGCGTTGGGCCGCTATCATCTATCGCCGCAATCCGCGCGAGATAGGCGGCGGTGATCGCTTCGCTGTTGAGCGCGCCATCGTCAATGCCATCGGCCAATTGGAACAGATCGAAACTCTCTATGGGTCCAGCCTTGGCAAGGTTGGCCTTGGCAATTTCGGTTGTGGGTGGTGGTGCCACCGAAGCGTTTAGTGGCGATGACAGCAGGATAAAGCTTGCCCATAATGCGCCTTTGAAAGTCATGCCATTTCCCCTTTTGCCAATTGCGCGCCTCGTTCGCGAGCCGCCTTCAATGTTGCTTCGACCAGTTTTTGCAAGCTGTGCCCTGCATCCAGCACCGCAAGACCGGCCGCAGTGGTGCCGCCCGGACTGGTCACGCGCGTGGCCAAAGCAGCAGGGCTTTCGTCCGATACCGCCGCCAGCCGCGCCGCACCCGCAACT
>NZ_JBGSRI010000011.1:0-61593 GCF_041737645.1 Sphingorhabdus sp. | reverse complement strand
TATGATCGGCAGGGCTTCTGTCGGTCGCAAGTCAGCTAATCATCAGGAACTTTCTTCTACGCTCCGAGTTTAGAAGCTTCAAAATGAGTGTCTACCGACCTCAAAAATCTGGGCTGTCAAAAACAGTCGGACGGAGAAAAGCTTTGCCGCTTCTACTAGATGACCAAATAAATACCGAAATAACCAAGGTATTCGAAGAGTTCGTTCGAGATGCATCTTTTCCGTGCGTCGGCGCAAAATCAGCGCTCAACAAGGGGCAGATGCATTTTGTTGTTGCTGATGACATATGCTCCGCTTGGGACGACCTCAGGATATGGCCACGGATCGCCTCGCTTGCGAATTCCTATCGCGAAAACCCTGTGTTGTTTCAAACCCTGGTGGTGATTTTTCACGACAAGAAACCGATGACCGAACGCCGGTTCGAACGGGCAGTTTGGGATAGGCTTCAGTCCCTTAGCGACAAAGACGAATGGCTTGGCCAACCGGTGGATCCAAGGATCAGCACCGATCCCGACGATCCCCATTTTGCAGTCAGTTTCGGTGGAGAGGCATTTTTTGTGGTAGGGCTGCACCCCAATGCCAGCCGTCCCGCGCGCAGGTTTGCTTACCCTGTTATGGTTTTTAATCTGCACAACCAGTTTGAGCAGTTGCGCAGCGAAGGGCGCTATGATCCCTTGCGCGAAACCATTTTGAAGCGCGACGAGGCGTTGAGCGGGTCAGTCAATCCGATGCTGGCACAACATGGTGATGCGTCCTCTGCACGCCAGTATAGTGGTCGCCGCGTCGAAGACGGCTGGGTCTGCCCTTTTAGTCGCAAAAGTGCCGCATCATGAACCAGCAACAGATTGAGCCTCGCTCAGGCGTGGCATTCACGCTCAACAAGGGTGATCTATTGACGGTTATCGATCCCGAAGGGGAGCAGGTTGCCGATCTGGTAGCCTATTCCCAGACCGATATACGTGAAGTGATCTCGTCCGGCCGGACGCTTGATTATGCGTCGAAACTGTTTCTTTCAACCGACGATCTGCTTTACTCCAATCGCAGCAATGTCATGCTGAAGATCGTGCATGACGATGTTGGTCGGCATGACTTCCTGCTGACGCCCTGTTCGAGCGACACGTTCCGCATTATCTACGGCGACGCCAACCCCCACCGGGGCTGCTTCGGTAACCTTGCGCACGCGCTGAAACCATTCGGGATCGAACCGGACGACATACCCGTTGCATTCAACTGTTTCATGCATGTGGCGATCGACGGGAACACGGGTGCGATATCGGTTCAACCGCCCCTGAGTCGCCCCGGGGAACGGATCGTTTTCAAGGCCGAGATGGACCTCATTATCGGTCTGACCGCCTGTTCTGCGCTGCAATCCAACAACGGTTCATTCAAGCCGATTGCCTATCTGGTGTCATCAGTCGAAGAACAGCTGGCGATGCCGGGGATATAGAGCAAATCGCAGACGGCATGCCGGAAACTTTTCGTGGCATGCGGCGTTATCAATAATGCTTCCTGAAAGGAGATACTTTGATGACCCAAGACCCCAAATCACCATCCCGACCTATTGAAGAGCCCAATGACTGGCCCGACGAAGTGCCGCCCGATAAAGGCGATTCAGACTTTCCGGGCGAGGCACCTGACGAAACACCGCTCGAGAATTGATTAAAAGCGAAGATTTTTTCGCTCAACCTGCATCACGCCCCATAGCATAGCGAAACCCGATGGCGCTAAAGCTGCCATCGGGCCGCCACTGTCGTTTAAGCGCGACGGGCAATTAACTAAGGCAGGCTGCTCACCGGAAAAGAAGCATCCGAAATTTCGAGAGTCTCAACCCCACTCCACCAAACCCGTCACGCCTTGGCCTTCAAACTGTCCGCCACTGGAACGCCATGGCGTTCCAGGGCTTCGACGATTTTGCCCGCGCCTTCCAAATCGCCCCAGAACATCGGGCCGCCGCGATAGATGGGCCAGCCATAGCCGTAGATCCACACCACATCGATGTCGGACGCCCGCTGCGCCTTGCCTTCTTCGAGGATATGATATCCTTCATTGACCATCGGATATAAAGTGCGCTCGACAATTTCCTGATCGGATATGTCGCGTTTGGGAAGGTTTGATGTCGCCCGGAATTCTTCGATAATGGCCAAGGCTTCGGCGCTTGGTGTGCCGACGCGTTTTTCATCATAATCGTAAAAGCCCTTGCCGTTTTTCTGGCCAAATCGACCGGCGGCGCACAGGCCGTCGCGGATGCTTTCGATCCGGCCCGGATCACGGTGCCAGCCAATATCTAACCCGGCCAGATCGCTCATCTGGAATGGACCCATCGGCATGCCGAAATCGGTGTGCACCTTGTCAATCTGGGCCGGAGTTGCGCCTTCGAGCAAAAGCTGCATCGCCGGTTGCTGCCTTTTGGAGAGCATACGGTTGCCGATAAATCCGTCGCATACACCGGCAACGACGGCGACCTTGCCGATTTTCTTGCCGGTCGCCATCGCGGTTGCCAGCACATCGGGCGCGGTTTTTTCGCCGCGCACCACTTCGAGCAGCTTCATGACATTGGCGGGAGAGAAAAAGTGCATGCCCACCACATCTTGCGGGCGACTGGTCGCAGTAGCGATTTCATCGACATTCAGATAGGATGTGTTCGATGCCAATATCGCGCCGGGTTTGCAAATCTGGTCAAGCTTGCCGAACACCTCTTTCTTGACATCCATATTTTCATAAACCGCTTCAATCACCAGATCGCAATCGGCCAGCGCGTCAAGGCTGAGTGACGGGGTTAGCAGCGCCATCATTCCTTCGACCTGTTCTGTTGTAAAACGCCCCTTTGCGGCGCTGGCTTCGTAATTTTTGCGCATGACGGCGACGCCGCGGTCCAGATTTTCCTGCACCATTTCCACGATCGTGACGGGAATGCCCTTGGCGAGAAAATTCATCGAAATCCCGCCGCCCATAGTGCCAGCGCCGATCACGCCGACCTTGTTAACGGGACGCAGCGGCAAATCCTTGGACAAGCCGTCAATTTTGGCCGCCTGACGTTCGGCAAAAAACATATACCGCTGCGCCGCCGATTGCGATCCACCCATCAATTTGAGGAATTCCGTCCGTTCGAATTTCAAGCCTTCTTCAAACGGCAACCGAGTGGCTGCTTCGACACAAGCAAGGTTTGCATAAGGTGCGTCAAAGCCTTTCCATTTGCGTGCATTGGCAGCCTTCAGATTTTCAATCGCGCTCACGTCGCCTTGCACCGGCAAATCACGCGTAGCCCTGGGTCCAACCGCGATCAATTCGCGCGCATAGGCGATCGCATCTTCGGCAAGGCTGTTTTCTCCTGCCAGCCGGTCGACAAGTCCCATTGCCAACGCCTTTATCGCGGCAACCGGCTCACCCAGCGAGCACATGGTGGCGGCGGCTTCGATCCCGACAATTCGGGGCAATCTTTGCGTTCCGCCTGCGCCGGGCAATAAGCCAAGCTTCACCTCGGGAACACCCAATTTGGCAGACGGTACCGCGATCCGGTAATGACATACCATAGCGGTTTCGAGCCCGCCGCCGAGCGCAGTGCCATGAATGGCGCCGACCACCGGCTTTGTCGCCATTTCGATCATGTTCAAAACTGCGTTGAAATCAGGACCCTGTGCCGGTTTGCCAAATTCCGTGATGTCCGCACCTGCGATGAATGTCGATCCTTCGCACCGCAGCACGAGGGCCTTGATGGCGAGGTCGGCAAGACCCTTTTCCATACCATCCTGTATCCCCTGACGCACATGCCAGGACAAAGCGTTTACAGGTGGATTATTGACCAGAACGACAAGAATGTCGTCAATGATTTGGGTCGAAACAGATGACATGGAAAGCTCCTAAAAATAGCCGGTATATCTGGTCAGAACGTTGGTATATTTGCGATCGGTTGGCAAGGGCGCGCCGCACAATGCCGCCAAACCGAAGCTGCAATTGCCGCGTTAACCTTGTTCGTCATGCACAACGTTAGATTTTTCAAGCACAAGCGCCATCAAGATGGAAATAAACCCTGCCTTGATTTATGATTCTGTGCCGCATCCGGAGCCTGTTCCCGACGCGGCAAACGAAGGTGACCGGCGCGTACATAGCCGTAATATAAAAGTGATGCGGGTCGCGCGGCTAAAGAATGTCAAGTTACACGCAGAATGCTTGGGGCTGGTCCGTGACGTATCATCCGGCGGCATGAAAATCGATGCAGACTTTCCCCTGGAGATAGGACAGGCAGTTTCGGTTGCTTTACTTGACGACCAGGAACTGAACGGTAATGTCGTTTGGGTTGACGGCAAAACCGTTGGTGTGAAATTCGACCAGCCAATCGTTGTCGAACACATATTGGCCAGACCATCGCTGAAGACAGATGGTCGTCGTGCCCGATTGCCCCGTTTCAAAGTCAGCAAAGCAGTCAAGCTTGGGTATAACGACAAGTCATTTGATGCCGAATTGATCGACCTTTCACAACGTGGCGCAAAGTTTTTCAGCGATGGCAAATTCAAAATGCACAGCAATATATTGGTCCGGCTAAGCCCGATCTGTGTTGTTCGCGCGTCAGTTCAATGGCAGGTGGGGACCAATTTGGGCGTCGAATTCCACAGGCTTTTGACGGTCGAAGAGTTAGGCATCTGGCTTGGAGATGCCAAGAAATAGGCCTTGGCCGTAACGTCTATTCAAAGTGGATATATTCTTCGACGGACATTACGACGTTCATAGATTTTCAAATGCAACCTTTCCTTGACAGCTTAGCTCAGGCTAAAGCATTAAGGTGTAAATGGGGAGGGATGCGCGGATCGCGATGCAGATCGGCCGTCCTGTTTTGAGAGCGGACGATGCAGAATATCTTATTGATCGTCGATCATGGTTTTTATCTTTTGGGACTTACCCAATATATTGGGTCAATGAATGGTTTCGACGTCGAAACAGCAATCACTGCAGACGACGCAACGGACAAGATCGAGGCCTCTCCGCCCGCGCTTGTTTTGCTCGATCCTAAAATGGATGGCGAACTCGGGGCGAAATTGTTAAAATATCTTCGCCTTCATTTGTCCAATATCCCGCTGATCTTGCTCGTCACGCACGTCGATCCCGAACAGTCAATCGAAGCAATGCAAGCCGGGGTTAAAGGCATTGTTTTGAAAGACGGTGATCCAGATATCATGGTCAACGCCATCACATCCGTTTTATCAGGCGGTTATTGGTTTGAATCAAATATCACACAGCCTGCTTTGCAATATTCTTTGGACAAGCCAAAAAGAATGATGCGGTCAGACGAGTTGCTAACCAAAAGAGAACATGAAATTGTTGATCTGGTGTGTCTTGGCCTACGTAACCGTCAGATCGCTGACCAATGCAACCTTACAGAAGGCACCGTCAAGATCCATCTCAACAGTATATTCCGCAAATTGAGCGTCACATCCCGGGCAGAGTTGATAGTAAACCGCGAAGGGATGCGCGCCAAAAAAACTAACTACGCGATTTAGGGTCAGGCCCTAATCCCTTCTGCTTCGCCAAGCTGAATAATCTTCAGAATGGCGAAGCACAGAAGGTTGATCACTTACTAAAGGCAGGCCTAGAATTTATAACCTGCTTCAAGCCCGATCAGGCGACGCGCGCCGGGGGATATGAACGATCCGCCAAACTCGATGGCCGGAATGGCTTCGTTGATATACTTGCGATCCAGCATATTGTCGGCAAAGGCGGTCAGGTTCCAGTTTTCACCTTCAAGTCCGAACCGCAAATTCAGTACGCCGAACGCATTACGCTTCGCGACACTGTAGTTGGCGTTTCCGACAAAGCCAGGAAGCGCCAGAGCCGATATCGGTAAAAGCTGGCTGAAGATGGTGGCGCGGGTTTGGTCCTGTACCGTATGGAACCAGGTTGGTCCTGTGATGCGGTAATCGGCACGCATCACCAGATCGAGACTGTCATTGAGCGGCGTATCAATCTGGCTACCCAGATTTATCGTGTAGTCTGCGGTATACGGCGATTTGTTCCCGACCGTGTAAGGACGTGATGCGTTGGCCTTGATTTCGCTGTCGGTTACATTGACCGATCCAAACATTTTCCAACCATTTACGATCTTCACCGACGTGTTGAATTCCACACCTTTCACGTCGACTTTATCTATGTTGGAAACAACCCGTAGCAGACCGAAAGATCCCACGAAGAATTCGAAAAACTGCATGTCGGTGATGCGGGTATAATAGCCTGCAAGGTCAAAAGTTACGCGATTGTCGAACAACGAACCTTTGATACCGGCTTCAAACGCACTCGACCGTTCCTTGCGAAACTGGTCGTTAATCGTCACGCCTGCTGCGATTTCCGGGATATTGAAGTTAGCATTTACCAGCGCTGACGATCCGGTGTTGTTAAAGCCGCCTGATTTGAAGCCAATGCCCCAGTTGGCGTAGATATTGGTCGAATTATTGGGGGTGAAGCTTAAAGTCACTTTAGGTTGCAATTGCTTAAAGCTTGCCGACTTGTCGGCGATGCCACCGGTCGCAGGCAGGCCGGGATTGATTTTTGCACCCGTAATCGGATCGAAAACATTGGGCACAAGGTTTGATGTGCTGCGGTCCTCGATATCATAACGCAGCGCCACACCTGCCTTGAACTGGTCCGAAACAGCATAATCGGCTGATCCGAACGCAGCATAAACGTCGGTCTTGAATTTGTCCGAAAACAACTGAGATGTCGGGTTGCTGGTGCCCGGTGCGTTATAGAGACTGCGGCTTACGCCTTGGCCTAAGTCTGCACCCAGGCTGACGCCCACTGAACGGTCTATATGCAGACCGTAAACACCCAATTGCCAATCCAGCGGTCCATCACCATTGGATGCCAGCCGGATTTCGCCGCTAAAATCTTTCTGGTTGCGGATTTGCAATTGCGTGCCGTCGCAAGTGGTCGGGCTATATGCTCCAAAAGTCGAACCGGTTGCCGGGGCAAAGATGAACGGCACCGGCACTAGACCGATTGCTCCAGGTGCATTGATAGGAAATCCGGTTAGCGCGGCGGTAGTAGCAAAGCATTGGTTTTGCACGGCCAGATTGGTTGCGTTTGCTGGTGCGCCCAGCGCTGGCGAGATATAACGCGCAAAATCCGCCGAGGTGCCGTCAGCGGTCAGGCTTTGGTCTACATCCGAAAAGAGTGCCCAAGCGGTCAATTTTGTAGAACCGAAATCATGCTCCACCTTGGCGGAGACATCGATGGTCCGCTGGTCATTGGTCGGACGGATATTACTGTAATAACCCAATTCATGATCATCGACGTCTTCAAAAAAAGCACCGCCAAAGGCTTCGATATGGAATACCGAGTTAAAGTTGATCGAGGCACCCGATAATTTTGAATAGCGCACCTTTACATCAATGTTCGTTGCGTCGCCGACATCGGCCACAAAACGTCCATCGATTGAATACACTTCCTGATCGTCCACCACTTTTCGGTCCAGAAACGTATTACGATAAAATCCGTCAGTGGTCCGGTAATTACCCGAAAGCACAAGGCCCGCATTATCGCCAATCGGCGCGGATATATATGCAGTGCCTTCGATGGTCTGTTCATTGGCGTAACTGAATTTCACAGCCCCTTCTAGAGTATCGCCCGGCTTGACCGTCGAAATAATAATCGCCCCGGCGGCGGCATTGCGGCCATAGATTGCTCCTTGCGGCCCCTTCAGTATTTCAATCTGGCGCAGCGTTCCTTGCGTCTGGTTCAACTGTGCTGTGTTGGTTTTCAATATGCCGTCAACAACCAGCGCGACAGAGCTTTCCGCATCGCGTGCGCCGTTGATGCCACGAATGTTGATCTGCGTATCGCCTGCTTCAGCCGTGCCCGTCACAATCGTAACGCCGGGTGTTAGTTGGGCAAAACCTTGGGCGTTGTCCGCTCCTGTCTTTGCCAGCGAATCGGCGTCGATGACGGAAACCGATGCCGGAACATCAACCAACCGCTCATTCTGTCGGCGGGCGGTAACGATGATTTCTTCTGACTCGGCACCGTCTTCAGCATCTTGCGCGAACGCCGTGCTGGGCAACATTGCGGCGACCGCAATGGACGTGAGGAGTGCACTTTTGGTGATACGCATGTAACAAAACTCCCTAGTTTTCGCTTTTATTGCTTTGGCGACAGCTTATTGTATACAAATACCATTCGTCAAGAGGAGCATTGCACTTATGTCACGGGCATCGGATCGCGCATATAATCATATCCGCAACATGATCTTGTCGGGTGAATTGTCATCAGGCGAACAAATTCGCGAGGAGGCTCTGGCCGACCTCTGCGGCGTGTCGCGGACCCCGGTGCGCGACGCATTGCGCCGTTTGGAAGCCGAGCTGTTTATCCGCCGCAACGAATCACAACGCAGCTTCGTCGCCGACTGGTCGCTGGATGATCTTGAAGAATCGTTCCAGTTACGCGCCATGCTTGAAGCATATGCTGCCCGCCGCGCTGCCTCACGGATTACGTGGGATCAATTGGCCCGGCTGCGTTCACACAATGACGCGATTCGCCAGGCAATCACTGTATCGGCGCCAGACATCCCTAAATTTCTGGATCATAATCGGCAGTTTCACGCCATTGTTCTGGAGGCTGCAGGGTCCGAGCGCCTATCGGGTATGCTCGCACAAGTGACTGAACAGCCTGTCGTTCTCCGTACAGCACGGCAATATGACATGGAAAATCTCAAGCGGTCCCATTATGAACATGACGAATTGATAATCGCTTTTGACCATCGGGATGGCGAATGGGCAGCCGCCGTGATGACCGGCCATATCCGCCGCGCCTTTCACGCCTATGCCGCGGCGCATTCCAGCGACACGGAAATCAATCGGACCGACGAAGCTGCATAATCCTGTTTGATTTTGTATACAATTATGGCATCGTTTGGATGTAATGACCTTAATCAAGCCTATAGAATTTGTCGAAGTCGGGCCACGCGATGGTCTGCAAAATGAAAAGCTGCTTGTGTCCACGCAGGACAAGCTGGCGCTGATAAACCGCGCGATTGCCGCTGGAGCGCGGCGCATCGAAGTCACCAGTTTTGTAAACCCGACGCGTGTCCCGCAAATGGCCGATGCTGAAGAATTGTGCGCGATATTGCCCCTGCGTGATGACGTGACATTCATCGGCCTTGTCATGAACCTACGGGGTGCGGAACGTGCGTTGGATACTGGACGGATCGATCAACTGGGGGCGGTCGCAGTGTCAACGGACCGCTTTGCGATGGCCAATCAGGGCCAAACCAGCGACGAATCGGTCGCCGCGGCAAAAGCCATTATCGCCCTCGCGAACGCCGAAGGTCGCACCGCCCAATGCACGATTGCGGCCTCTTTCGGTTGCCCTTTTGAAGGCGAAGTCGCGCAAGACAGAATTGTCGAAATGGCGGTATCGCTTGCGGAGGCCGGTCCTGTTGAAATTGCCCTTGCGGACACCATCGGCGTCGGCAACCCCGCCCATGTGGCGGAACTGGTGGCCCGCGTTCGCGACGCCATTACGCCTTTGCCGGTCCGCGTCCATTTTCACAATACGCGCAACACGGGCCTTGCAAATGTCTGGGCGGCGGTGACTGCGGGTGCCAGCATCATCGACGCATCGGTCGGAGGTTTGGGCGGTTGCCCCTTCGCACCGGGAGCAGCCGGAAATGTCCCGAGCGAAGATGTCGTCTATATGCTGGAAAGAGCCGGCATTGATACGGGTATGAATCTGGATCGGTTGATCGAAACCAGCCATTGGCTGTCGGAAATAATGGGAAGAAAACTGCCCGGAATGGTGGCGCAATCGCCTTCCTTTCCTGTAGCAGCTTAAGGGAGAAGAGCATGGGTTATCGTTTGGGAGTTGATGTAGGCGGGACATTTACGGACCTGCTGCTGTTCAATTCCGACACCGGAGCCTTTTGGCGCCACAAAACGCCTTCAACGCCGCATGACAGCAGTGAAGGCATTTTGAATGGCGTCACCGCGATATGCGGACAGGCCGAGGTAGCGACCGCTGAAATCGACTATTTCCTGCATGGAACAACAGTCGCCACAAATGCGGTGTTGGAGGGCAAAGGTGCACGCGTCGGCCTGATCGTGACCGTAGGTTATCGCGACATCATGCAAATTGCCCGTTCCTATGTGCCCGGCGGCCTCGCCGCGTGGATCATCTGGCCCAAGCCCACACCGCTTGCCGCGCTGGAAGATACAGTGACCGTAGGTGGACGCGTGAATGCGCAAGGCGAAGAAGTGCGCCCGCTGGATGAAGCTGGTGCGCGCGCCGCGCTGATGCAGTTGAAAGACAAGGGCGTCGAAGCCATCACCGTCAGCTTCATGAACGCCTACACCAACGGCGCGCACGAGGCGCGTGTCGGCGAACTGGCGCGGGAGATCCTTCCCGATGTGCCCTTGTCGCTGAGCCACGAAGTGCTTCCCGAAATGCAGGAATATGAGCGGACATTGACCACGGTTGCCAATGCCGCGGTCAGGCCGGTGGTGAGTAAATATGTATCGAACCTGCGCGATAAACTTGAGGTGTCCGGCTTTTCCGGAAAGCTTTCTTTGTTGCGGTCCGACGGTGGACTTATGTCCGCCCAAAAGGCGCAAGAGCATCCGGTCAACATCCTGATGTCCGGCCCGGCCGGTGGCGTTACCGGGGCGCTTTGGGTTGGGAAAAACGCAGGCATCAAAAATATCCTGACACTGGACGTCGGCGGCACTTCCACCGATGTGGCGTTGATCGAAAATCTGGAACCGCGCAGGGTACGAACAACCGAGGTAGGGCATCTGGCCGTTCGCGCATCGTCGCTCGATGTCAAAACTGTGGGCGCTGGTGGCGGGTCAATTGCTTATGTCCCCGAACTCACCCGCGCCTTGCGCGTAGGGCCGCAGTCGGCGGGCGCCGTTCCCGGACCGGTCGCTTACGGTAAAGGCGGCGAAGCGCCGACCGTAACCGATGCCAACGTGGTGCTTGGCTATCTGCCGGAAAATTTGCTGGGTGGCAGTTTCAAGCTGGACCGCGAAGGTGCCAAAAAGGCTGTGCAGACTATTGCCGACGCGCTCGGCATTGACCTGATGGCCGCCGCGCGCGGGATTATTGATATCGTAAACGAAAATATGTTTGGTGCGCTCCGCATGATTTCGGTGCAGCAGGGCTACGATCCGCGCCATTTTGCACTGATGGGTTTTGGCGGCGCAGGCCCCTTGCATGTCAATGCGGTGGCCCGATTGATGGGCAGCTGGCCCGCCATATCCCCGGTCTCACCCGGAGTGCTATGTGCCTTGGGCGATGCCACAACGCGGATGCGGACCGAGACTGCGCGTTCCTTTTCGCGCCTTGCGACGACTACCGATGCGGCGGAGCTTATCGCCATATTGAAGGAAATGTCCGACCAGACCCGCGCTGAACTGCGTTCGGATGGTATAGCCGAGACGGATATCACGAGCGAATTTGAAATCGACGTGCGCTATTCCGGACAGGCATTTGAAGTACCCCTCAATATCACCCCTGAAATATTGGAACGCGACGGCATTGACGGCATCCTGCGCCGGTTCGACGAGGAGCATCTGCGGCTGTTCACGTTTAACATGGATACGCCCCATGAGATCGTGAACCTGCGGGCCGTCGCCCTGGGGCAGGCCCTAGACCTGCCTGCAGCGGAACTGCCAACGGGCGATGGCAATCCAGCCGCTGCCAAGATGCGCGACCATGTGCTCTGGATGGATGGCAGGGAACAAGCGGCGATTATCTATGACCGGTCCAAGCTGCAACAAGGGGACATCATCCCTGGGCCAGCCATCGTTATCGAGATGGACTCGACGACTTTAATCGAAACTGGCTGCGTCGCAATTGTCGACAAGGTCGGCAACATCCTGATCAATCTGGCTTGAGGAGAAACAGCCCATGCCCGCCACCATCATTCAGACAAACCAAATCCCCTTCGAAAAGAAGGTCATTGACCCGGTCACCCTCGACATCATCGAAAATGCGCTACGCAACGCCCGCATCGAAATGGATGCCACACTGGTCCGCACTGCGATGTCCCCCGGCATTCGCGAACAGGGCGACGCTTTTCCCCTAATTGCCGATCATACTGGCAAGATGATCGTCGGCCAATTTGGCAGCTTCATCGGCGGCTTTCTCGACAATTGGGATGGCACTCTCGAGGACGGAGACATGATCTTCCTGTCTGACCCCTATTCATGTGCAGGGGCGGTCAGCCACTCCAACGACTGGCTTGTGTTGCTGCCGGTATTCAAGGACGGACGACTAATCGCCTATACATCCATGTTCGGACATCAGTCCGATATTGGCGGCAAAGTAGTCGGTTCGATGCCGATTAACGCACGGTCGATTTTTGAAGAAGGCGTTCGCATTCCACCTGTGAAAATCTGGAAGAAGGGCGAATATAACGAAGACCTGATGAAGCTCGTTATGCACCAGACGCGCAAGCCGGATTGGTGTCAGGCCGATCTCAATGCACTGATCGCATCTTGCCGCGTGGCCGCACGCCGGGTGATCGAGATGGCGGCACGTTTTGGAGACGATGTCTATATTTCAGCAACGCAAGAACTGCTTGCCCGCAACCATCGGGCGATGAAATCCCTGATCGCAATGGCCATTGGTGAAGCGCCGGTGAGTTTTGAAGATTATATCTGCGACGATGGCATGGGATCGGGACCCTATAAAATCAAATGCACAATGTGGCGCGAAGGCGAAAAAGTCGTTCTCGATTTTTCGGGAACCGACCCGCAAAGCCAAGCCTCGATCAATTTCTATCTGAACGAGAATATGTTCAAGATGTTCTTCGGCATCTACATGATCATGGTTTTCGACCCGCAAATTTTGTTCAACGACGGTTTCTACGATCTGATTGACGTGCGAATTCCGGACGGCTCCCTGCTCAAGCCGAAATTTCCGGCAGCACTGTCGGGACGCACGCACGCTTTGGGACGCATATTTGACATTTTGGGTGGCCTTTTGGGCCAGAAGACACCGGAATTTCTGAACGCAGCGGGCTTTTCATCTTCGCCGCATCTCTTCTATTCGGGCAATGACAAGAACGGCGACTGGTTCCAGCTGTTCCAGATCGGCTTTGGCGGTATTCCAGGCCGACCCATGGGGGATGGACCCGATGGTCATTCGTTGTGGCCGGGCTTTACCAATGTTCCGAATGAATTTCTGGAGCGTTACTTCCCGTTGCTGATCGAGCGTTACGAAACCGAGCCGGACAGCGGCGGGGCGGGGCTTCACCGGGGCGGCAATGGTATCCACATGACTTACCGTTTCCTTGCCAGCGGCACCATCTCGATTCACGACGACCGCTGGTTTGTGCCCCCATGGGGCGTGAATGGCGGAGAACCCGGCAAACGCGCGCGCAAGGTTTTGGAAAAGGCCGACGGCACGGCCCAGATCATCGGCAACAAGGTCGAGGATATTCATGTCAATGAAGGCGACCAGTTGCACTTCATTACCTGGGGCGGCGGCGGCTGGGGCGATCCTCTGGATCGTGAGCCTGCACTGGTCGGCAAGGAAATCACCCAAGGATTGGTAACCGTCGATGGCGCCAAGGCATATGGCGTGGTCGCAGGACCAGATGGTGCGGTCGATCAAAGCGCGACGGCCGCACTTCGGACAAAAATGCGGGCAGAACGCCCCGCGTTGGAGCTGTTTAACTATGGCCCGGCAGTCGAGCAGTTACGTGCCGACTGCGTTGCCGAAACCGGATTGCCCGCGCCTGTTCAACCGAAATGGGCAACTTTGGAGGCAGCGGAGTAACGTGGAAAACACCGGCGCTTTAAAGGATATTCGCGTTATTGAACTGGGTCAGTTGATTGCTGGCCCCTTTTGCGGACAATTACTCGGCGATATGGGCGCCGAGGTTATCAAGGTTGAACCACCCGGACAGGGCGACCCGATGCGGAACTGGGGGCGCGGCGACGACAAGCTTTGGTGGGAAGTCGTTTCACGAAACAAGAAAGCTGTTTCGGCCAACCTGCGTGTTCCCGAAGGACAGGAACTGGTTCGCAGGCTCGCCGCGACTGCTGATATTCTGATCGAGAATTTCAAGCCCGGCACGATCGAAAAATGGGGGTTGGGGCCCGATGTTCTGCAGGCGATCAACCCGCGGCTCATCATCGTGCGGGTGTCCGGCTATGGTCAAACCGGCCCTTATTCGGAACGGGCCGGATTTGGCGGCATTGGCGAAGCCATGGGTGGATGGCGCTACATCGTGGGCGACCCCGACAGAGCACCCAGCCGCATGGGCATATCTATCGGCGATACACTGGCTGCGACCTATGGATGCATGGGCGCGCTTGCCGCACTGCATGCCCGGGAAACGACCGGCAAAGGCCAGATTGTTGACAGCTCGCTATATGAATCTGTGCTGCAGGTCATGGAAAGTGTTGTTCCGGAATATCACTGGTCGGGCTATATTCGCGAACGGTCCGGATCGTTTCTGCCCGGGATTGCACCGTCCAACGTCTATCAATGCAAGGATGGTGAATATCTGATCGGCGCCAATCAGGATGCCGTTTGGGCGCGCTTGGCCGAAGCCATGGGCCAGCCTGAACTTGCTAATGACCCACGGTACGTGGACCATGTGTCGCGCGGCAAGAACCAGATTGAACTCGACAATCGCATCAACGAATGGACCAAGACGCAGACAGTTGAAAAACTGGAAGCGCTGATGATTGCCTATTCGATACCCGCGGGCAAAATGTACCGCGCGCCGGAAATGCTTGCCGATCCACATTTTGCAGCGAGAAATTCAATTATCGAAGTTGAAACCGAACGGTGGGGTACATTGAAAATGCAAAACGCATTCCCGAAACTGTCCGGAACGCCAAGCCATGTCCGCAGCCCGGCACCATCCGAAGTGGGCCAGCACAACGTGGAAATTTATGGAGGGCTTTTGGCACTGGACGAAGGCGAGATCGCTGCATTGAAGGCTGCGGATGCCATTTGATGGATGACGTCGCGGCCAATTATGCCAACGCCTTTGATGGGCATCTGGCTTTTGGAAAGCGGCCCGCCGTCCTGATTGTCGACTTTGTGATGGCGTATCTTGAACCAACATCGCCACTCTATGCCGGTGTAGAGAGCGCATTGGCGAGCAATGAGCGGCTGCTCGCGCTGGCACGCGAACTCAAGATTCCGGTGATTTTTACAAATGTTGTGTACGAACCCGGTGGCACCAATGGCGGGCTGTTTTATCGGAAGATTCCGGCTTTGCAGGTGTTCGTTGCAGGTTCACCGCTGGGGGCATTCCCACCTTCTTTGCAACCAGCGGAAGGTGATATCGTGATCAGCAAGCAATATGCCTCTGCCTTTTTCGGAACTGGTCTGGCCGGGACATTACAGGACATGGCGATCGATACGCTTGTCATAACAGGGTTATCGACGTCGGGCTGTGTTCGGGCCACCGCGCTCGACGCATTGCAACATGGCTTTACGCCTTTTGTCGTCCGCGAAGCTTGTGGTGACCGACACCCGGCACCGCATGAGGCAAATCTGTTTGATCTGCAGGCAAAATATGCCGAGGTGGTGGACGAAGAGAAAGCTGCCAGCTTGATGAAAGCCGCCGGAGGTAATCAAAAGTGACGCCATAGCTTCGTAAACGAAGAATGTCGCGCTGCACAATGCAACCCATTCGCTTGCCGTGGACAAGACACACCAAATACATAAAAAATGGAGGAATGACGGCCAACAGGCAGCCATTCCTCCTTAAAAGGCGATACCAATTTCGGGAAGGATGCGTTCTTCCCGAAGGCTTTCTGCCGTTAAAAATTGTAACGGCAGATTATCCGAAACCGCTTTCGTGATGAGGCACAGCCTTGCCACTTCGGTGGAACCAGAACTCTAAATTCAATGTCGCAAACTCTGCTTTGCTTCGTTCTATTTGAATCCAATTTCCGTGCTGACCAGTCGCAATTCAGGACGACGCGCCTGTTTTTGCCAATGTTCAAGCGGTGCAGGCTCGCCGTAAAAATAGCCTTGATAGAAATCAACGAGGGCTTTGGGGAAAGCGAGAATGTCTTCGGCAGTTTCCACCCCCTCGACAACAAGCGCGGCGCCATAGGTGCGCGCAAGGACGGCTTTTTCTATAAGTTCCGCGTCCGGGATTTTCCCGCTGATCATGCGAAGTTTGACGACTGCAGGAATCAGGACCGACAAATATAGTGCGGTTGAATTGCCCTCGCCAAAATCGTCAACTACCATCTGAACGCCCATGCCGTCCAATGCTGCCGCAAATTCGGCTGCGAAGAGCATGTTGGAAATCGAATGCGTCTCTGTAACCTCGACATAAAGTCGGGGACAAATATCAGGGGCAGCCATCAAATATTGGACAATTTTATCGCAGGCCGCTTTGTTACTTAGGGTTGCGCCCGAAATATTGACGCCGATGTTGAAATTTTCGTGCTCCGACAGCGCCGAGATAGCCGCTTCGAAACTGCGTATATCCAGATCGAGGATTTCTCCCGTAACCTCAAACCAGGCAATTATCGTTTGCGTACTACGCAAGCGGCCCATCGTGTTCCGGAATCGGGAAAGTTGCTCATGATACAATATTTCTTTTGTACGTTTGCAAATGACTGGCTGATAAACAAAGTCGACGTTTTCATTTTTAACGTCGCTCGCAAAAGAAGGACTTTTGCGTCCGGTTATTCCGCTATAATAAGACATAAAGGCCCATCCCTAGATACGTGTCAGCACAATAATGTATTCATATTTTAGGCTGCCTTGCGAATGATGGGCTTCGATCGCCGATGGAGGGGGAAAGCTAACAAGCTAAAGCCTTCCCCCTCGTCGGATGACAATGGATTAATGGCGCCGGCTCAGTTGCGACCCGAGCTTGAGCTAGCGCCTCCATCATCTATGCCGACAGCTGGAGACCCAAAAGAGGGACCTGCCGACATATTCGAATCCATATTCAATTTTCTGTAACTGTCGATTTTGCAATCGAGCCATCACAACCTGAAGTTGCTATAGATAGCACTACTATGATTGTCAACATCGTTCTGAGGAGTCGGCCTTACTCTTTCATATGACCCTGTTATTTCTTCATAATAAAAGGATCATTCCAAGTGCCGGTTCGCCTTCTGCTATTGTTGGGAGGGGCGGCAAATTTACTTTTGGCCATCCATGTTGATGATTCGCACATGAACCTTGAAAGCATCGGAACGCTGGTGCAAAGCGCACACATCGGTTCGCGCTTGGTGACGGAGTATCTATGCAGGGCAAATTGGTTACCATTTTCGGAGGCAGTGGCTTTTTGGGCCGTTATGTCGCAGAAGAATTGCTGGCGCATGGTGTCCGTATCCGGGTGGCATGTCGCAACCCGTCTAACGCCATTTACATCAAGCCTCTCGGAAACCTTGGTCAAGTGCAGCTTATCGCTGCTGATGTGAGGAAGCCTGCAAGTGTAAATCGCGCCGTTGCGGATGCGGATGCGGTAATAAATCTTGTCGGCAGCTTTGGCGACATGGATGCGATACAGAATGTTGGCGCTCGTAATATCGCACAAGCCACTGCGGAGCGCGGTATACAAACCTTTGTACACGTGTCCGCAATTGGCGCAGACGCCGGGAGTGCGGCGGAATACGGGCGAAGCAAAGCGGCAGGCGAGGCCGCGGTACACGCGGCTTGTCCCTCGGCTGTAATTTTGCGGCCTTCGATTATATTCGGACGCGAAGACCAGTTCTTAAACCGTTTTGCCGGATTGATCCGAATGCTGCCGGTGGTACCCGTCATTGGCGCATCGACGCGGTTTCAACCGCTTTTTGTAGGGGACGTTGCAAAGGCAATTGCTCTGGCTACGTTTTCTCAAGACGGTAAAATTTACGAACTGGGTGGACCTCAAATCTTCTCGATGATTGAATTGAACCGGTGGATTGCCAAGGCGATTGGTCGTGACCCGGCTTTTATAGAAGTGCCCGACGTCGCCGCTGAGGCACTTGCCCGAACCACGGGATGGCTGCCCGGCGCGCCCATCACCATGGACCAGTTCCGTATGCTGGGCAGCGACAATGTCGTAACCGGCGAAAATGGCCTGACCGCTTATGGCATTGTGCCTACGCCTATGGATATTGTGGCGCATGATTGGCTAAGCATCTATCGCAAGCATGGCCGGTTCGGAACGTCGTCCGACAATGAAAAATCGTCGAACGCGGCGACATGACAGACTGGTTGGTTGCGATCATCCTCGGCATCGTCGAGGGTTTGACCGAGTTCCTGCCCGTGTCATCGACCGGGCATCTTATTCTAGCGACCGAACTGCTGGGTTATGACGCTGGACGCTGGGCAATTTTCAACATCGCCATCCAACCCGGAGCTATACTGGCCATTGTCGTATTGTACTGGCGCACATTTATGGATGTCCTGAAAGGGTTGTTCACGCTGGAATCAGGCGCAGTGGCGTTTGTCCGGAACCTGCTTCTAGCTTTTTTTCCAGCCGTTATTCTGGGGCTGGCCTTCGGCGATATTATCGAGGTGATGCTTGAAAATGCCGTTATCGTGGCGTGGGCTTTGATTATCGGGGGCTTTGCTATTCTGGTTGTCGAAAAATACGCGAAGCCCGAAGAAAGCGGCGGTGTCGCCGCGCTTTCGGTGAAGCAATCCGCTATGATCGGGCTAGTGCAATGCCTTGCCATGGTCCCGGGCGTCAGCCGCTCGGGCGCGACGATATTGGGCGCAATGTCGCTCGGCATTGATCGCAAGACAGCGGCTGAATTCAGCTTTTTCCTTGCCATGCCGACGCTGACAGGGGCGACCATATTGCAGCTGTTCAAACATCGGGATCAGGTGAGCATGGACGATATGGGCCTGATCGGTATCGGCTTCTTTGTCTCGTTCATAGTTGCATGGGCTGTCATCAAGGCATTTCTGGCTGTTGTGACACGTTATGGTTTTGGACCTTTTGCCTGGTATCGAATCATCGCGGGAACAGCAGCCTTGATATGGCTGGCGCAAAGATAGGTCCGAATCGGAATTAATTTATTGTAATATAATTGCTAGGGCTTGAAACTAGCAAAAAGAAACGAAAGTTTAAGTCAGTCTTGCTGACCTATTTATATGGTTTTGGCGTGACACATGCCATTTACCAGTCTATGCGCGACGCTATGTAAAGGAGCGCGTCATGGCAAAAGATCCCATGCTGAAATTCGTATCGATGGCACAGGCTTATCCTGAAAAGCGCGCGCCGGAAATGCGCGCCGAGGATTTTGCCGAGATTGCGAAGCGATATGCGCCTGATGACGCCGCAGATCAGGCGTCGCGCTGTTCGCAATGTGGCGTGCCTTATTGCTCGGTCCACTGCCCCTTGCACAATCATATCCCCGACTGGTTACGCCTGACCGCCGAAGGTCGTTTGCGCGAGGCTTATGAATTATCCAGCCTCACCAGCAGTATGCCTGAAATCTGCGGTCGCATATGTCCGCAGGACCGCCTGTGCGAAGGCAATTGCGTTATCGAATTTTCGGGCCATGACGCCGTCACAATCGGCTCGGTCGAAAAATACATCACCGATACCGCCTGGGAGCAGGGCTGGGTCGAACCTATCGAGGTCGGTACCGCGCGTGGCCAGTCCGTCGGTATCATCGGCGGAGGACCTGGCGGACTCACTACGGCGGAATATCTGCGCGTCGCAGGATATGCCGTCCATGTCTACGACCGTTATGACCGCATGGGCGGATTGCTGACCTACGGCATTCCCGGCTTCAAGCTGGAGAAGGATGTTGTCATGCGCCGTATTAAGCGGCTTGAAGACAGCGGCATCATCTTCCATGCCAATTTCGAAGTGGGTCGGGATGCCACACTTGATGATTTACGCGCAAAGCATGACGCCGTCCTGATTGCGACAGGTGTTTACAAAGCGCGTGATATCAAGACGCCGGGTGTCGGCCTCGATGGCATTGTCCCTGCCCTTGACTATCTGACCGCCTCCAATCGCAAAGGTTTTGGCGACACCGTCGAAGCGTTTGACAGCGGCGCGCTGAATGCCGAGGGCAAAGATGTTGTTGTCATCGGCGGCGGTGACACAGCGATGGACTGCGTGCGTACTGCCGTCCGTCAAGGCGCGAAGTCGGTAAAATGCCTCTATCGCCGCGACCGTGAAAATATGCCGGGGTCCCAACGTGAAGTTGCCAATGCCGAAGAAGAAGGCGTTGAATTTGTCTGGCTGTCTGGCCCCAAAAGCTTTGACGGCAATGGCGCGGTCGAGCGCGTTCATGTGGCCAAGATGCGGCTAGCAGCACCCGATGCCTCTGGCCGCCGGGCGCCGGAGAATGATCCGGCGGGCGATTTCACCGTGAACGCCGATCTCGTCATCACCGCATTGGGCTTTGAAGCCGAGGATCTACCGGTGATGTTTGGCGCTCCCGATCTGAACGTCACCCGCTGGGGCACCATTCGCGTGGATCACACCACGCAGATGACCAACCTCGACGGTGTGTTCGCCATCGGCGACATCGTGCGCGGCGCAAGCCTTGTCGTCTGGGCCATCCGCGACGGGCGCGATGTGACACAGCATATGCATAACTGGTTGCAAGAAAAGGAAAAAGCTGCAAAAATCGCAGCATAACCTTTTGGAGCATAGCATGAAAAAACCGATTATCGCCGCACTTCTTTTGTCGACCGCCGTTCCGGCTTTTGCTTGCCCTGAAGAGGTTGGCAACGAAGAAGTCGCACCGGCCTCTGCCGATTCGGCGAGTGATTCTGCCGTTCCGGCAGGTAAAGAAGCGTTTAACGATGTGATATCGCTATTTTCAAAGATGTTCGACACGAGCGATCAACTCGAACCCGACCCTGCGCGGCTGGAGCTGGCAAAAGTAACTGCGGCGAAACTTCTGCCGGACGGTACTTATAGCAGAATGATGAACGACATGTTCGGGAAGATGCTGACTCCTATACCCGACATTATTCCCGGATTAACGGACGAGGAGATTGCAAACACAACAGGCGCGTCCGAGGAAGCAGTCGCAGCGCTATCAGAAGAACAAAAGGCTGCAGTCACGCAGATTATTGATCCGAACCACAAGGAACGTGGCAAGCAGGTTATCGATATTATAAAGTCGATCATATCTGAAGCAGTGACCGCGATCCAGCCCGCCATGCGGACAGGCCTGTCGCGTGCCGTTGCGCGTAAGTTCACCGCGCCCCAGCTGACGACGGTCAATGGCTTTTTTGACACGCCAACCGGCAGCGCGTTCGCCCTCGAAATCTATGCGCTACAGGTCGATCCAGAGGTCATGCAGGCCGCATTCAAGGCACTGCCAGCAATGTTGACCAGCTTTGGGAGAGGCGATGAAGCCGCGTTTGAGGCCAAATTCGAGGACTTGCCCACGCAGCGCGAGTTGAAGGACCTGTCGGAAGCCGAAATGCAGCAACTGGCCGGACTACTGAGCGTCGAGGTCAAAGCACTGGAAGACCACCGCGCGATTGCGACCACAGTCGACCCCTATGCCGAGGAAACTGGCGAGGAGCCTTGGTATGCCGAAGGCGCTTGGGCCGAGACTGAACGCAAGAAGGTGAAGGCACTCGAAGCGAAAGTGAAGGCACTCAATGCGCAATATTATGCAGCGTACGTCAAGGCCGAAGCAGTGAACGAACTGTTATCGACCGCTTATGATGTGCACGAAGCAGCTATACAGGCAGCAATAGACGCAACCCGCAAGCGTATGCTCGCCGATGGCTGGACGCCCCCACCCGCTCCATCCGAAACATCGGACACAACCGAAGATTCCACATCGGCAGAGGTCGCGGCATGACCTGTGGGAGAGTTATCATGATGAAATCCGCATTATTGGCCCTTTCGCTAACCGCATCTTCTTTTGCGCTGACTTTTTCTGCGTCCGCCGAAACACCTGCAGCAACCGCCGCGCCTGCACCGGTTGACCCGGTGCGCTTGAAACTGGCCGAGCAAACCGTCGCCAAGCTTATCCCGCCGGGCACCTACCAAAAGATCATGGAAGACACGATGGCGGGAGGCATGATCGACCAGATGATGGGGATCGATGCGGCCACCATGGCGGGGATGGCAGGCGTAGAAGCTGACAGCGAGGCGGCGGAAGCGGCCAAAGGTAAAACAATGGCCGAAATCATGGCCGAGATGGATCCGAATTTTAAGGAGCGCATGGACATCATGGCGAAGGTGATCTTCTCCGAGATGGGCCCCTTGATGAGCGCCATTGAACCCACCGTCCGCGAAGCCTTGGCCAAAATCTACGCGCGCAAATATAGCGCCCAGGAATTGGCTGACATGAACAGCTTTTTCGCAACGCCCAGCGGCGCAGCCTTTGCAGGCAATTTCATGGCAACCTTTACCGACAAGGAAATGATGGATGCCTCGATGGGCATGATGCCCAAGATCGTAGAAGCCATGCCGGCGATCATGAAAAAGGTCGAAGCGGCAACCGCGCATCTTCCACCGCCGCCCAAGTCGGATAGTGAATTGGCAATTGAGGCGGCCGACACCGAATTCACTGATGCACTCGATGCCGAGGAGACTGGCGAGGACCCTTATGCCGAAGAAACCGGCGATGAGCCTTGGTATGCCGAAGGCGCTTGGACCGAGACTGAACGCAAGAAGGTGAAGGCACTCGAAGCGAAATATGATGCGGCCGACTCGAAGATGGAAGTAGCGTCGGCGAATTTCGAAGCATTGGTCGAACTGTCTTCGACCGCTTCTGATGCTTATTATGCGGCTAGGCAGACAGCAATAGACGCAGCCCGCAAGCGCATGCTCGCCGAAGGCTGGACACCCCCACCCGCTCCATCCGAAACAACCGAAGATTCCGCATCGGCAGAGGTGGCTGAATGATGATCCGCTTCACAATAATCCTCGCAACGGCGAGCTTGGCTTTGGCGTCGTCATACGCTGTCTTGGCCGATACCACAGTCATGCAGGCCGTCCCCAGCGACGTTCATAAGGCAAAAGCTTTGAAACTAGCAGGTATTTTGAACAGCGAGGCGATCATTATCGGCGATGACGCGTCCGATGCCAAGACGGCAGCCTTTATGCAGGAGCTAATCTCGAGCGATCCCGAGCTAGTTGAACTTGATCGCGATGATCCGGGCATCGTGAGAGAAATAGCTCGCGTTGCCATGCCGATCATCAACAAATATTACCGGATCCGCTTGCCAGAGCTTCATGCCCGTCAGAGCGACCTTTATTTTCGCAATTTTTCTGAACAAGAAATTGACCGCCTGATCGCCTTTTACGCATCTCCAACCGGGCAAAAGATGATCACGCTGACGATGGACAATTTGCAGCCTAATGCGGTAATCGAAGAGCTAAAATCTTCCGGCGATTGGAAAACGTCATCTGAGTCTGTTTTGACCGACATAAGGCGAACGATTCCCGGCACAATGGCCGCCATGACCGACGCCGATCTGAAAGAAATGGAGAAACTGATGCAATCGGGGTTGTTGGTCCGGATGAAAAAGATCGCCAACGAAACGCAGACCATCGCCCTGACATGGATGGATGAGACCGCGCCCGGCGAAGATGAAGAAATGGCAGAAGCCATGTCCGCGCTGTTTGAGCGTAGGGCAGAGAAAGAGGTAAAATGACCCAATATTTCCCTACTCCCGAACATGAACGCCTAGCCCGCGAAGGCATGTATCATCCTGAATCCGAAGGCGATGCCTGTGGTGTAGGCTTGGTCGCGGCGACTGATGGCAAGCCATCACGGCGCGTGGTCGCGGCGGGGATCGAGGCGTTGAAGGCTGTATGGCATCGCGGCGCGGTAGACGCGGATGGCAAGACGGGCGACGGCGCGGGTCTCCATATCGATCTGCCTGTACGCTTTTTCGACGATGCGATTTCGGACAGTGGCCACCGGCCCATGCCCAACCGCTTGGCCGTCGGCATGGTCTTCCTGCCACGTACCGATTTGAGTGCGCAGGAAAATTGCCGCACCATTGTCGAGGCCGAGATCATCGATGCCGGTTACACCATCTACGGCTGGCGGCAGGTGCCTGTCGATGTGTCGGTCATCGGCACCAAGGCGCAGGCAACGCGTCCGGAGATCGAGCAGATCATGATCGCAGGGCCACTGCCGGACGAAGCCAGCGCGACCGAATTTGAAAAGAATCTTTACCTCGTCCGCCGCCGTATCGAGAAGAAGATCATCGCCGCGCAGATCCGCGATTTCTATATCTGTTCGCTGTCGTGCCGGTCGATCGTGTACAAGGGTCTGTTCCTTGCCGAAAGTCTGTCGGTCTTTTACCCCGACCTTCAGGACGACCGTTTCGAAAGCCGCGTCGCGATTTTCCACCAGCGCTATTCGACCAACACTTTCCCCCAATGGTGGCTGGCGCAGCCGTTCCGCGGCCTTGCCCACAATGGTGAAATCAACACCATTCGCGGCAACCAGAACTGGATGAAGAGCCACGAAATCAAGATGGCATCCATCGCCTTCGGCGCACAATCGGACGACATCAAACCGGTTATTCCTGCTGGATCATCCGATACCGCCGCCCTGGATGCGGTGTTTGAAACGCTTGTCCGCTCAGGCAAGGAAGCACCGACAGCCAAGTTGATGCTGATACCCGAAGCATGGCAGTCCAACCCCAATATCCCCGCCACCCACCGCGCGATGTACGAATATATGGCGTCGGTGATGGAGCCGTGGGATGGCCCTGCCGCGCTCGCGATGACCGACGGTCATTGGGCCGTTGCGGGCGTCGACCGGAATGCGCTGCGCCCGTTGCGCTATAGCCGGACGTCGGACAATCTGCTCGTGATCGGTTCGGAAACCGGAATGGTTGTGCTGCCCGAATCGACCATATTGGAAAAGGGTCGCCTTGGCCCGGGGCAAATGATTGCGGTCAATCTGGATGAAGGCAAACTGTACCGCGACGGTGAACTGAAGGACCGGATCTCGGCCGAGCAGGATTATGGCGCGCTCGTCAAAGGTTTCCAGCGTATCGACGATTTGCCTGAAGCGAAAGGCGATGCCCTGCCATCATGGACCCGCGCCGAATTGACCAAACGCCAGATTGCAGCGGGCATGACACTCGAAGACGTCGAAATGATCCTCGCGCCGATGATCGAGGATGGCAAGGAAGCCATTGGTTCGATGGGCGACGATACCCCGCTCGCGGTGATCAGCGACAAGCCGCGCCTGATCAGCCAATTCTTCCGCCAGAATTTCAGTCAGGTCACCAACCCGCCGATCGATTCCTTGCGCGAACGGCATGTGATGAGTCTGAAAACCCGCTTTTCGAACCTTGCCAACATATTGGACGAAAAGAGCCAGAATGCCGATGTTCTGGTTTTGGAAAGCCCCGTTCTGACGGCGATCGAATGGCACCGTCTGAAGGCCGCTTTTGGTCCTGTCGCCGCCGAGATTGACTGCACTTATGATATAGCAGCGGGACAGGAAGGTTTGCGTGCGGCCATTTCCCGCATTCGTGAAGAAGCCGTCGAAGCGGTGCGTATGGGCAAATCCGAACTGTTCCTGACGGATGACAATATTGGTCCAGACCGTGTCGCCATCGCCATGATCCTTGCCGCCGCTGCCGTGCACACACACTTGGTTCGCAGCGGCCTACGCAGCTATTCGTCCATCAACGTTCGGTCCGCCGAATGTCTGGACACCCATTATTTCGCCGTACTGGTTGGCGTGGGCGCTACCACGGTTAATGCCTATTTGGCCGAAGCCGCGATTGGCGACCGTCATGCCCGTGGGCTTCTGGGCGACATCAGCCTCGAAACAGCCGTCGGCAACTACCGTACCGCGGTCAACGAAGGCTTGCTCAAGATCATGTCCAAAATGGGCATTGCGGTCATCTCAAGCTACCGTGGCGGCTATAACTTCGAAGCAGTCGGCCTCAGCCGCGCACTTGTGAATGATTTCTTCCCTGGTATGCCAAACAAGATCTCGGGCGAAGGCTATCACTCGCTCTACGTCAACGCGCGGGACCGGCATGCGGATGCCTTCGACAGCGCGGTTGCACGGCTTCCCGTCGGCGGCTTCTACAAGCAGCGCGATGGCGGTGAAGAACATGCCTATTCGGCTGGCCTCATGCATTTGCTGCAAAGCGCCGTCGCCAATGACAGCTATTCGACCTACACGCAATTTGCCCAAGGTGTGAAGGAATTGCCGCCAATCTATTTGCGCGATTTGCTTGAATTCAACTTCGCCAAAGAACCCGTGGCAATCGATGAAGTCGAGGCGATCACCGAAATCCGCAAGCGCTTTGTAACGCCGGGCATGTCCTTAGGCGCCTTATCGCCCGAAGCGCATGAAACCCTGGCCATCGCCATGAACCGGATTGGCGCAAAAGCGGTGTCCGGCGAAGGCGGCGAAGATAGCAAACGGTTCAAACCTTATGAAAATGGCGACAATGCCAACAGCGTCATCAAGCAGATCGCATCAGGCCGCTTTGGCGTAACCGCCGAATATCTGGGCGCATGTGAGGAAATTGAAATCAAGGTCGCGCAAGGGGCCAAGCCCGGTGAAGGTGGGCAATTACCCGGTTTCAAGGTTACCGAGATGATTGCGCGGCTGCGCCATTCGACGCCCGGCGTAATGCTGATTTCGCCGCCGCCGCATCATGATATTTATTCGATCGAAGATCTGGCGCAGCTGATTTACGATCTGAAACAGATCAACCCCCGTGCGCGTGTCTGCGTCAAGCTAGTCAGTGCGGCAGGGATCGGCACGATTGCTGCCGGTGTTGCCAAGGCGCATGCGGACGTCATTCTGGTTTCCGGCAATGTCGGCGGAACCGGTGCGTCACCGCAGACCAGCATCAAATATGCGGGCACGCCATGGGAAATGGGCCTGTCCGAAGCCAATCAGGTGCTCACGCTCAACGGTTTGCGCCACCGCATAAAGCTGCGCACCGATGGCGGCCTCAAGACCGGACGCGACATCGTTATTGCGGCGATATTGGGTGCCGAAGAATATGGCATCGGGACGCTCAGCCTTGTCGCCATGGGGTGCATCATGGTTCGCCAATGCCATTCGAACACCTGCCCGGTCGGTGTCTGCGTTCAGGATGAAGAACTGCGCAAGAAATTCACCGGTACGCCGGAAAAGGTCATAAACCTGATGACCTTCATCGCCGAAGAGGTGCGCGAAATTCTCGCCAAGCTGGGTTTCCGCAGTCTGGATGAAGTCATCGGTCGCACCGAATTGCTGCGGCAGGTGAGCCGTGGTGCCGAGCATCTCGACGACCTTGATCTCAACCCGATCCTCGCCAAAGTCGACGCACCCGACAGCGCGCGCCGCTTTTCCATTCCGACCTTCCGCAATGAAGTGCCGGACAGCCTTGATGCCCAGATGATCCGGGATGCAAAGCCGGTATTTGAACGGCGGGAAAAGATGCAGCTGACCTATAATGTCCGCAATACGCATCGCGCGGTCGGTACACGCTTCTCTTCGGAGATAACGCGGCTTTATGGCATGAAAGATCTGGCCGATGGACATGTCCATGTCCGTTTGCGCGGGTCAGCCGGACAATCGCTCGGAGCATTTTTGTGTCAGGGCATCACACTGGAAGTATTCGGTGATGCCAATGACTATGTCGGCAAAGGTTTGTCAGGCGGCATCATTATCGTCCGGCCAACGGTTAGCAGCCCGCTTGACAGCCAGAATAACAGTATAATCGGCAACACTGTCCTGTATGGTGCGACAGCCGGCAAGTTATTCGCGGCGGGTCAGGCAGGCGAACGCTTTGCCGTCCGCAATTCCGGCGCGCAAGTTGTCGTTGAAGGATGCGGTTCCAACGGCCTCGAATATATGACCGGAGGCATTGCGGTTATCCTGGGCAAAGTCGGTAGCAACTTCGGTGCGGGCATGACCGGCGGCATGGCCTTTGTTCTGGATTTGGATGACACGTTCCAGAGTAGTGCGAACCCTGACAGCATCGTCTGGCAAAGGTTGGAAAGTGCCTATTGGGAGGATCGGTTAAAATCACTCATCATGGCACATGCGCAAACAACAGACAGTGCATGGTCAAATTCCATCATCGAAGATTGGGATCGGCGGCGTGGGGAATTCTGGCAGATCTGTCCAAAGGAAATGCTAACCCGTTTAGCGCATCCGCTATCGGACAATGAAGCTTTGGAGGCTGCCGAGTAAAGAACCGGACCGGATTAAGATGTTGTTCTGGGGCCCTGACCTAACCCGTGAACAACCAGCTTCCGAGCAAGCGATTGAACGGAAATGTGAAAAATCCGGCCACCAACAGTGCGCCCACAACGAAACTCCGCGCCTGACTGCGATGGCGCCGAATGTCATGACGGCGCGCTGACAGCACCAAAACCGGGACCCCTATGAGTGTTAAAACCGACAGAATATGGATTAAACTTAATCCACCATTGTTAATGAGCCTCAGGTCAAAACTTATCAGCGCGGTAGTGAACGTACAAGTCGCCCAAATCCATCCAAGCAGCCGATGTGTGCTATTCCCACGTTTTCGAAGAAGGATGAATGGCGTGATCGCAAGTGCGATAGCAAGTGTGCCAAGATGAAACCACAACTGCCAAGGCAAAATAGCCCATTGCGACTGACCCTTCACCACAGCGACTGTCGCCACACACAATAAAATAACCGACAGGGCGGCGGCAACCAGTTCCAACTTATCCGGTGTAAGGGGCTTGTCGTAACGTGTCCCGCGCTTACCGAAATAATCCTGAAACGCGCTAGCCAAATTCATTCCCCCCGTTATCTTCCATACCAGAATATTTGGAAGGGGCGTCAAAGATGTGCAAGCTGTTTCTGTTCGTCTCCGCCGCAGCGCTGGCTTGTTCAGCGCCAGCATCGGCGGATGCAAATTTGGAGCTCAAGAAACTTGTGGACGCCTATTGGGCGGATGCCTTGCGGGAATCTCCAATTTTTGCAAGTTCACTGGGCGTTGACAGCTATGCAACTGAAGTTGGTGACTATAGCCTGGCCGCTCTCGACAAGAGAGCAGCGACGGCAGCCACATTTCTGGAAAAGCTGCGTTCCATTCCATCAGCAGAGCTCGACGCACCGAACAAGGTTGAGGCGGGCATATTAGCCCGAAGCTTGAACGGCACAATCGAAGGCAATCGCTTTGGTCAACGCGCCATCAATTTCACGACTTATTCTAGCTGGCATCAAAACTTCGCTGGCATCGCGAATAACTTGCCATTCAAAACGAAAGCAGATTTCGAAAGCTATAATGCGCGGCTGATGAAATATTCAAAATTGAACGACCAGAACATCGATGTCGCTAATGCCTCAATTACGGGCAAATATACGCAACCATGTGAAACACTAAATGGATTTGAGGCTACAATAACCGGACTGATTGTAGCCGATCCGCGCAATGCGCGTTACTTTTCCCCGTATACCCGCCAAAAACCGGAAACGCTGAGCAACGCAGATTTCGAACGTTTGGCACAAGAAGCAGCGCAAACAATAACCACCAAAATATATCCGGCCCTGCGAAAACAGCTCGAATGGTATACTAAAAGCTACAAGCCCTCTTGTGCCAAGGTGCCCGGCATTTCGGCGCAGCCGGAAGGGGCGGAATATTATAATTTTCGGATCCGCGAAGAAACGACTACCAATTTAACCGCTGACGAAATCCATAAAATCGGCCTGACCGAAGTCGCACGTATTCGGGCCGAGATGGCTGAAGTAGCTACGACAGCGGGGTTTGAGAGTCGCGAGGCGTTTATCCGGCATTTGCGAACTGACCAGCAATATTATGCGCGATCACCAGAGGAGTTGATGGAAAAATCAGCGCGCATTGCCAAATTCATTGACGGCAAAATGCCGTCGCTGTTCGGCAAGCTGCCTCGCCTGCCCTATGGACTGCGCGAAATTCCCTCGGAAACTGCGGAAGGAACGACCACCGCTTATTATAATCCGGGTTCGCCAGAAGTCGGTATTTCAGGCACATATTATGTGAACACATCCAAACTGGACCAGCGGCCCTTCTGGGAAATACCCGCGCTTTCTATGCATGAGGCAGTCCCGGGGCATCACCATCAGATTGCGCTGCAACAAGAATTGCCATTATCAGAATTTCGCAAGAACGGCGCTTTTTTTACGGCGTTCGTTGAAGGCTGGGGCCTTTATTCCGAGCGTATTGGTCTTGAGATCGGACTGTACGACACGCCCGCAAAAGACATGGGCCGTCTTTCTTACGAAATGTGGCGCGCCTGCCGATTGGTTGTCGATACCGGAATTCATGCCAAAGGGTGGAGCAAGCAACAAGCCATTGATTATATGACGGATAACAGCGCCCTGTCCGCCGCCAATATTGAGGCTGAGGTCAACCGCTATATCAGTTGGCCAGGCCAGGCCTTGGCTTATAAGATAGGCGAGCTGAAAATCCGCGAATTGAGGACGTTGGCGACCAAAGAACTGGGTCCGAAATTTGATTTAGCCTCTTTTCACGACATCGTACTGGGCCAAGGCGCGGTTCCACTCGATATACTGGAGGCGCAAGTCAAAGATTGGATAATAACGGAAAAATCGAAAAGCTGATTGCAAAAAGCTTTGGCTTATTTCGGTTCCGGCAAAGGTTGCGCGTCGGCACTGTTGCGTTCAGCGGCTTCCTTTGCGTCCATCTCGGCTTGCAAACGGGCTTCTCGCTCGGCGCGACCTATTTCAAATTCTTTCACGCGTTCTTCAACGGCGGCGGCTTCTGCATCGATACCCGCAAGCCGTTTAATCCGTTCGGCGGCGATTAGGCGGCCGAAAGTAATCCCCGGATCTTGTGCCTTTTCTGCGTAAGCTCGGTCGATTTCCTTGAGGCCACATCCGGTAAACCCGCCGGCGCCGGATGGTGAACAGCTTAAAGTTCCGCTTGCCCCTACATATTCATAAGCCTGAACTCTATTCAACCATGCCTGGTTCTGGGGACTATTCGGATCGCTCCGCAAAGACGGCGGTATACGATATCGATCCGCTTCATTCATACGCGCACAAACTACAATTTCATCTCCGGCACTTTTGGGGCATTCGTCATCGCCGTAGACGATCAACTGATTAATCTTTTCTTCACTTGGCTGATTGGGGGCGGTTTCTTGCGCTATTGATGCAGAGGCCATCAACATCGTGGTGGCCATCAGTAAAGTCTTGGCAATGCTGCTCACGGCAAAATCTCCGGTTAATAGGCTCATAACTTGAAACTTCACCGCTGAACGGGCGATTAAGATCATAGCCTTTTCGATACAGCGATTGCAGTCCGGCAACCCATGCGAATGATTGCGCTCATCAAAGGATAGGCTGGCGCGCGTTCTGCGCCTTCGGCCAAAGCCGTTGCCTTATGCTCCAGCTCATCGGCCTGAAAATCGGCAACCATAGCTGACAGTTCTGGATCGCTGTCGCCCAATTCTTCCAGTTGCTCTGCATAATGACGGTCGATTTCAGTTTCAACAGCTACAGTGCACGCCATTGCGGCTTCTGGCCCGATAGCCGCCGTAACTGCACCTAGCGCGAAACCTGCGATATCCCATATCGGATGAAAAACGGTGGGGCGGACGCCGCGCTCTGCCATCATCCTGTCAAACGCAGACAAATGGCGTTCTTCCTGCTCTGCCATGTGCGCGATGCTGCGCGCGGCGGGGGTTCGATCCCCCATGATGGCGAGCTGTCCCGCGTAAATCCGTTTGGCACCATATTCGCCAGCCTGATTTACGCGAATCATGCTGGCGATTGCGTGGGAATGCTGTTCTACGGTTTTTAAGATGTTTTGGCGCGCCATATCGATACTAAGATGGCGATTGCACCGCCCGTCGACAAGAGGAAATTATATCCGGCAAGCGAAACGCCGAATAAAGTCCAGGGCGCTGTGTCGCAACGGATCAAAGGCGCGTTCATTATCGACCTCAGCAATTCGTCGCCGCTACCGGAAATAGTCGCGGTGCAGGCCGTCAATCCTTCCCACCAGCCATATTCGACCCCTGCGTGAAATCCGCCTATCAAGCCGCTCGACAATATACCTAACGCCGCAAGTGCAACCAAAGCTTTGCGATAAACGGGGTTACTGACAAAGAAAGCGATCGTTGCCAGCACCGCGGCCTCATAATGGGGGTAGCGCTGCCACCAGCACATTTCGCAAGGATATAAACCACCGATATATTGTGATCCATAGGCCCCCGCCAACAAGCCGACGGGCAATAGAAAAGCAAGCCAATGCGCGAACCCGATTCTTCCGTTCATGAATTAGTTCTGCGCCTTACCCTTTACCGGCTTTTCGGCCAGCTTCATTGTTTTTGCACCCAAGCGGTTCAGCGTTTCCATCGCATAATGCAGTTGAAAATCGTCAATGCCTTTCGCTTTCAGTTGCTCCGCCGTCAGGGCAAAGCGTGGGTCATCGGCGATGTCTTCTTCCAACTCTTTTGCATCATCCTGCATTTCGTTGATGAGATGGCGGCGCAAATCGGACTCGCGAATGGCAACCCGCTTTTTATAATCAGGGTCGGAAAGCTGTGGCACCTGAATATCAGGTTTTATTCCGCCTTCCTGTACCGAACGGCCAGATGGCAAATGGTAACGGGCAACGGTCAGGCGTAATCCGGTTTCGCGGGTCAGGGGAAGAACGTTTTGAACCGAACCCTTGCCAAAGCTGCGCTCACCCATGACCAAACCACGATGATGATCCTGAAGCGCGCCTGCCACGATTTCCGAAGCGGATGCGGAGCCTGCATCAACCAGAACGATAATCGGTGCACCGCCGGTCACATCGCCGGGTACAGCGCGTTCGGCCCACCAGCGCTCAATATCCCGCTTGTCACGGCCACGCTCGGACACAATTTCGCCGCTCGCCAAAAAGGCATCGGAAACGGCAACCGCTTCGTCCAATATGCCGCCGGGATTGGATCTGAGATCCACTATATATCCCAATGGCTTTCCGCCCAACGATTTTTTGATGCTTGAAACAGCCGCGACAACGTCGGCGCCGGTTTCTTCGGAAAAACCGGTTATCGTGATAAGGCCGATGCGGTCTTTTACTTCCCAGCGAACCGGCTTAAGATCGATCAATGCCCTTGTAATAGTTACATCAAAAGGAGCATCGCGGCCGGGACGTACGATTGTCAACCGGATTGATGTGCCAGGTTCACCACGCATCGCTTCGACCGCTTCATCGAGAGTACCGCCGAAAATCAACTTGCTGTCCAGGTGCGTGATATAGTCACCGGATTTGATACCTGCCTTGTCGGCTGGTGTGTCTTTTGTGGGCGCTATCACTTTAACAGCCTTGTCTTCTAGCGTTACGGAAAGGCCAAGCCCGCCATATTCGCCATCAATCTGCGTTTGCAAATTGCTGAAGTCAGATTTGTTGAGAAAGCCGCTATGCGGATCAAGGCTCGCCAACATTCCCTGAATGGCACCTTCCATCAATTGCTTGTCGTCTATCTTATCGACATAGCTTGATTTGACCTTTTTATAGACAGCCAGAAATTGTTCCAACTCACGGATCTGGTCCGCCTGAATTTGCGCGGTAGATTTTTGCTCCGTGCTCTGCGCCAATAAGACCGTAGCCGGAACAGCGAAGGCCAATGCTATAGCGAGCGAAGAAGGCAACAAACGAAATTTCATCGGATAATCCAGTCCTTAAATCAGGATGATTCGTATATCGCGCATGAACCTATGGTGAAAGCGCGTTTACCACAAAAGGGGAATTAGGCCCGACAAGCGTCGGACGGATTATCAGCGAAGCATCGCCGCAATATCCATAACCCGGCCATTTTTCCGCAACTCAACCCCGATTTCACCGGTTTCCTTATTCGCAACGCCAAGCACGTTACCCTGTCGCACCGATTGTCCTTTGGCCAATTGCACCGCATCCATATTTGTAATCAGGCTGGTCCATCCGTTGCCATGCTCGATAATCACGATTTTGCCGTAGCTGCGATATGGACCCGCAAAAGTGATCTTACCATCTGCCGGTGCCAATACGGGTACCGAGGCAGGTACATTGATCCGCAAACCACGCTCTCGATAGCCGGTGGTGTTGAGCTCGAGAAAGCCTGACACGACTTTTCCGTTAGCGGGCAGGATATAGGCAGCTTTACTGGTTGGGATAGTGTGATTCGAACCATTTCGCAAAGGCGGTCCGGCAAGCGCCGCCAGCTCTTGTGCCCTGGCGCTACCGATCCGTTGAATGTCTATGCGGCCGACAATATCGCGGGCGCGTTCGCCCTGCGCGATAGCTCTTTCATATTCAATCGCGGCACCGGCGGACAGATCAGACGCTTTGCCCCGTGCATTGCCCTCGAGCCGTGCAAGCGCGGTTCGCCGGCTTTTTAGGCGGATGCGCGCATCGTCGAGCGTTTTTAATGCCAAAAGCTCCTGCGAACGCAGTTCATTTTGTGCCGCGATTTGCTGCCGGAGCGCGTTCGTTTTCTGCACAATTTGCGGTTGCACCGTCGCCATTACAGCACGCAAATGCACATAGTCTTGACGATGGCCGGGCTGCGCCATCATCAATGCTGTGGGTCTTCCGGTCATTTGCTGCAGCGCTGCGTTCAATCGTAATATCGGCTCGCTTTCCTGCCCCAATCGTGATCTCTGCGCCCGCTGTCGCCGGCTTATTATAGTTATACGGGCGTTGGCCGCTTCAATTTGTGCTTCGGCGCTTGCGATTTCGGCGGACAATACAGCCCGTTCTACAACCAGCCGGTCGGCGGCGTTTTCAGAGTTGATCGCCTCTTGCCGTAACAGTTCGCTCCTTCTTTCCGCGATCAGCGCCCGCTTTTTCGCATCTTTAAGCGCCGATATTTGCGACGCAGCATTTTGCGAAGTCTGGGCCAAAAGCGTTGCTGTAAAACCCAGAGGTACAAAAGCCAAAATCGCCAATGATAACCCGAAACGCATCGGGCTATCCTTCCCGATGATAAGGATGATTGGCAATAATCGATGTGGCGCGAAACAACTGTTCGGCAAGCATCGCGCGTGCCATCAAATGTGGCCAAGTTGCCTTGCCAAAGGCCATCAATTTATCGGCCGATGCACGTTCGGCATCGCCAAAGCCGTCCGCTGCTCCAATCAGAAAGCGGGTCTCTCGCACACCATCATCCTGCCATTTTTCCAACAGGCGGGCCAATTCGACAGAACCGATCTGGTCGCCTTTTTCGTCAAGCAAGATTGTTTTGTAAGGGGTGTCGGTCGATGGAATTTCACCACCACGATCAGGAAGTTCGCTATGCTTTACCGGCCAGCTGATCCGCTTCAGATAGCGTTCGACAATGTCAAATTCCGGCGTCCGGCCAATCTTGCCACGGGCAATAATATGCAGACGCATGGCCATTTCGGGTCAACGCAGGGATCAGGCAGATGCAGTTTCGGGTGCGTCGCCGAATGCCCACATCCGTTCCAGATTATAAAAGCTGCGTACTTCGGGCCGAAACAGATGCACAATCACATCTTCCGCATCAATCAACACCCAATCCGCCGAAGGTAAGCCTTCGATCCGGGCATGACGACCGGCCTGTTTGATACGCTCGGACAGTTTTTGCGCCATCGATGCCACCTGCCGTGAAGAGCGGCCTGAAGCCACGACCATATGGTCGGCAATGTTGCTTTTACCTTCGAGCGGAATCGAGACAACGTCCTGCGCCTGATCGTCGTCGAGCGATTTTAGAATGAGTTCATGAAGCTTTTCAGGGCTCAATACGGGTCCTTTGGCCTTCACGGCGGATGGGACGGAAGCGGAATTTATCAAGTGTGCTCCTTACAGAACAATTTTATGGGTAACGCCATCGCGTGCGCCAGTTCCTGAATATCGTTGATACCAATGGGGGTCGGCACGGCGAATTGCGGTTGCCGAACGAGGATCTGGACGAAAGCGCAAAAAGACAAGCGCTGGCGTACTCCATCTTGTCCAGTGATGATGCTGGTCCGGACGCCGGACAAACCGCCTCAACCAGGCCATCGCGGGACCCGCAACAGCTTGAGCATCATAGCCGGGTCTTGCGATAACTGCAATCGGCATCAAGCGCGCAATTGCTCTCCAGTGCCGCCAGTGATGAAATTGCAACAGATTATCCGTACCCATGATCCAGATAAATTGTGTTTTGGGGTAACGCGCGACCAGTTTACGCAAGGTATCGACGGTGTATATCGTTCCCAATTCACGCTCGATCGCCGTCACTTTTATCCGGCTGCGACGGGCCTGGTTCTTTGCCGAT
Source organism: Sphingorhabdus sp. (assembly GCF_041737645.1). GTDB lineage: Bacteria > Pseudomonadota > Alphaproteobacteria > Sphingomonadales > Sphingomonadaceae > Sphingorhabdus_B. The sequence continues at coordinate 25,481 of NZ_JBGSRI010000011.1, read as the reverse complement.
GCCATTCGGGCCGACAGAGGTGCCATATCCTTTTTGGACTTTAACGGGTTACCTGGAGAAACCATCCAATAATATGCGTCTAGCTGAAGTGCGCGCATTGCAAACAAACTGATCGCCCGATGCCCGCCATGCGCGGGGTTGAACGAGCCCCCCATCAGACCGACGGTTTTCAAGGGCGGGTTTGCCCTTGGCCCCGAACCAGCCATTTATAAGTCGTCAAACCTTCAAGCGCGACGGGTCCGCGCGCGTGCAACCGTCCGGTGGCGATGCCTATCTCCGCGCCCAGCCCGAATTCACCGCCATCGGCATATTGGGTGGATGCGTTGTGCATGACGATGGCGCTATCAACTTCGGTCAGAAAGCGCGCTGCGGCTGCATCGTCCTGTGTGATGATGGCGTCGGTGTGGTGCGATCCGTGACGCGCAATATGGTCCATAGCATCATCAAGTCCGGCCACCATCCGAACTGAAATGACCGAATCAAGATATTCAGTATCCCAATCCTCTTCATTTGCAGAAACGGTTCGGGAGTCGAGTTCCATGACCATGTCGTCGGCACGCACTTCACATCCCGCGTCAATCAAGGCGGCGACTAGATCGGCTGGTGCCGCATAGTCCTGGTCGATCAACAAAGTCTCGGTTGCACCGCAAATGCCTGTTCTTCGCATCTTGGCATTGACGATGATTGCTTTCGCCATTTCGGGATCGGCTAGGTTATGTACATATGTGTGGCAAAGCCCATGCAAATGAGCCAGCACGGGTACCCGGGCTTCATCTTGAACGCGGGCGACCAAAGATTTACCGCCACGCGGTATAATCATATCAATGGCACCTTGTGCGCGCAGCATGGCACCGACCGCCATCCGGTCCTGAGTGGGGACCGACTGCACAGATTCCGGAGGCAGACCGGCTTGCGATATGCCGGTCACCATCGCGTGATGGATGGCCCGATTGCTGTGCACAGCCTCACTGCCGCCGCGTAAAATAACTGCATTGCCCGAGCGCAGCGCAAGCGACGCGGCATCAGCGGTGACATTAGGGCGACTTTCATAGATAATCCCCAGCACGCCAACCGGAATACGGACGCGTTGCATTACCAAAGCATTGGGTTGCGTGTGGGTATCAATGATTTCCCCGACTGGATCGGCAAGTGTCGAGACCTTATCCATCGCATCGGCCATTGCGGTGATGCGTTTTTCATCCAATTTCAGACGGTCAAGTAATGCATCGGAGAGGCCAGCTTTGACACTGGCCTCCATGTCCAGCGCGTTGGCCGCCAAAATACCAGCCATATCATTTCGCACTGCCTGCGCGGCATATTTCAGAGCTAATGATTTTTGATCATCGGTAGCACGCGCCAAGATGCTTGCCGCAGAACGGGCCTTTGTCGTCATGTCTGCGATCAGATTTTCGCAATGTCGAACAGTGTCGGTCATAAACTAAAGCTCGTAAAGAAGCGGCTGGAAAAGGGGAAGGGCCATAGGTGAATTTGCGCCTTTTTCGGTCTAGCGAATCGTTCAGATCTTAAATCAATGTTTTTATTGATAAAAATATTTTGGGCTGAGTCGCCAAATTATTTCGGTCGTCTTTTATTGCTTTCATAATGGGGATTTACACGGCTCACCTTGTGAGTCGCCCGATTCGTCACGACTCTGTCTTCGCCGATTCGCTTGAGCCGAGCCCAGCTGCTACCGGCACTTCACAAATAAAAAAAATGGGGTGGGTCGTGTCACTACAGACCAGATTAACTGGCTGGAAAAGCCAGATCGCTGGATGGTTTATTGACCGCGAGTTTTTCATGCGGGCCAATGGCCAAGTCCGGTTTTTAAAGATAAGCGCGCAGTTGCAGCGGCGTGTTGCAGCGTCAGCGGCAACGGTGGTCGGCCTATGGCTGATCGTAACGCTAGGCATGGCATTTAGCCAATTGAGCGTTTCTATCGAACGCATGGCGCTTGACCAAAAAGAAGCCAGAATAGAATCAGCCGAAGAACGTGTGGCAAATTATCGCGGCTCGATTGATGAGGTCACGCAAGACCTTGAGCAACGGCAGAAGATGCTCGAAAGCCTGAGCGACCAATATCTGGGGGACTTGCCAACGCAAACACGACGAGCATCTGAAGACAGCGCCGATGACCAAACGGTTAAAAAGATAAGTGCCCTTGTTCCTGAAGCTGCTGGTCTGGCGCGCATCGAAGCGCGACAGATACGTTTTGCCGAAATGATGACAAAAGTGGCGCTGGCACGCACCCAAAAAGCCGAAGCGGCGATCCGGAAATTCGGCCTGAACCCGAATATATTAGCCCGTGAAGCAAGTACATCTCAAGGTGGCCCGTTTGAATCCTTTTTCGGTAAATCGTCGCGTCACGTGCGTGACCCGAGATTTACGAGATTGGCCGCATCGCTTGGACGCATGGATGCGATGGAACGCGCATTGGCGGCCATACCTACCACTATTCCTGCTGCGGTCATGCTCATGTCCAGCGGCTTTGGCTATCGCAGTGATCCTTTCACCGGAGCGGCCGCTATGCATAACGGGCTGGATTTCAAAGGTCCGGCTGGCACGCCAATTTTGGCAGCCGCCGACGGTAAAGTGACTTTTTCCGGTTCGCAGGGTGGTTATGGTAATTGCATCGAAATCACGCACGCTAATGGTTTGGTAACGCGTTACGCGCATCTGTCCCGAATGGATGTTTCAATTGGTCAGCAGATTGACCGCGGCTTTCAAATAGGGCGCATGGGCAGCACCGGTCGGTCGACCGGAAGCCATTTGCACTTTGAGGTCCGCCTAAACAACCAAGCAATAAATCCACGGAAGTTTTTGGAGGCAAATCCCGATGTTCTCGAAGTCCAAACCGTCGCCGGAAGCCGCGCAATCGCAAACCCAAAGGCAGGTTGACGGTATGCGTACCAATTCTAGCCACACATTTTCAATCATTGCATCGGACGTTGAGATTGTCGGAAATCTGAACGCGCGCGTGGACTTGCACATTGATGGCAGGATCCAGGGTGATGTCACTTGTGGCAATTTGGTCCAAGGCGAAAGCAGTGTAATTTCGGGCAAAATTATTGCCGAGTCCGCCAGATTATCCGGCCATGTCGAAGGGTCAATTGAAGCCATTGATCTGGTCATCGAAGCCAAGGCCCGCATCACGGGCGACGTGGTATATACGAATTTGACGATTGCGCCTGGTGGCCAGATTGAGGGCAAGTTCAAGCACAAATCTTCGGGTGGTGCGCCAAGTATCAACCGGACAACAGTAGATGTCGGCAAATCTGCCGACCCGCTTATTCTTGGAAACGCTTCCAAGGTAGCGTAATCTTTAATCGATAGCGCGACTTCATACCTAATAAAAAGGCGGCCCACCAGGTGAGCCGCCATTTATATTTTTCGTTCAATCACGCATTAGAATGTTTTGCGCACCGTGACCCCGAATGTACGCGGACTGTTCGTCGTAAAACCGAGGCGCGCTCTACCTCCGCGTTCCCTGTCGAATGACAATAGGGCGTTTTCATCGAACAGATTGTTGACATATCCGATTATCGACAAGCCATTTTCAAAATCGACACCCGCACTTAAATTGACCAGTTCATAGCTCGGCAGAACAAGGTTAAGGGTCGTGGTATTGGTTCCCGGAGCCCCTGCGAAGGCAAGGCCGGAGACAAAACTACGCGGGTTATCTTCTTGGTCACTGGGTTGTGTAATACGGTTTCCAACATGCTGGATTGAAGTCGCGATATAAGCTTCAGCCGAAGCGCTTACCGGGAAATTATAGCTCGCATTTGCTGAAATCTGAAACTTGGGTACCGTTGGCAGACGATTTCCATCGCGGATTCCCGCAATTACGACGCCCGCCGTCGAGGTTACCGAAGAGTCGAATTTGGCGCTAACGAGGCTTCCCGAAATTCCGACGTCAAAGCCATCGGCGGGGCTAGCGCTTAATTCAAATTCCAGACCCTGCGAATGCGCTTTGGGTACATTAAACACAACCCGCGACGAACAGCTTCCGGCATCCGCCGTCACCTGCAAATTATTGATATCTGTATAAAATGCAGCTGCATTAAAGGTAATACCCCGGCTTTGTGTTTTTACGCCCAGTTCATAATTCCACAGCGTTTCATCATCATAACGTGGCCGATTGCCAAATGTTAAAGCGTCAACACCGCCCGCACCGCCGGAACAAAGTGGAATATTGAGCGGGTCGTTAACTCCCCCGAGACGGAAACCCTTCGACGCTTGAGCATTGATCGTTATGCCATCTGTTGCCTTGAAACTTGCCAGCAGGCGCGGTGTGAAACCGTCTGACTTTGTGCTTGCCGGTTGGTTGTCGCCATTTGAAAACAGACCACCCGATTTGAATATCCGGTCCTCGGAGAAATCATAATAACGACCGCCTGCCGTCAATGTGAATTTATCACCAAAAGCGTAGCTTGCTTCGCCGAATATGGCTTTTTGTTCAATGTCATAAACGATGTCGGCATTGTAAGGAGAGTTTAGCGGAAAGCCGTTCGCAACTGCGACTGACGTGCCGGCACCAAATCGCGCATCGGTAAACGCGTCATATCCCGGTGTAGGCAAGCGTTGTGCATAGTCACGATCGGTGTTGGAATAAAATCCACCCAAGACCCATTGAAATGGCCCATCACCATTCGAACTCAATCTCAGTTCTTGCGTAAAGGACTGGACTTTTGTCGTATCACGCAGATTTGACGGTAACAAAACACCCGCGGTAGGGAAGCCCAAGTCGACCGAAACACTGCCGGTTAATGCACTTGCGTCGCGACTGACCAAAATATCGCGGTCAGTATAACTGCTAACCGAAGTCAAATCGACGCCACCAAAGCCGATCTTGATTGTACTATCCGCGATAAGTGTTTCGTCTTCAAAGCCTTCACGTAACAACAGATGCTGTTCCCGCTCATTGAAGATTACGGCAGGTCGTGTTGTGGTAAAGGGGTTTGCATAGAGATTGAAAACTTCCTGACGGTTAAATCCGTTGGTTGAAATTTTTTGATATATGACCCTCGGTGTAATCGAAAAATTGTCACTCGGTTCAAGAGTCAGTGCAATTCGGCCACCATAACGTTCGCCGTCATTGACATCTTGATCGACGCCGCCACCTTCACGTCTGGCATCGATAAAGCCGCCATATTGCGTATAATATCCCACCGCACGGAAGGCCGCCTTGTCGCCGATTGGAACATTTACCGCGCCTTTTAAGTGTCCGCCAAAATCATTCCCATCGACAAGATTAACATTGCCCTCAATGGCCCCTTCGGTCGTGCCTAATTTGGGTTGATTGGTAATGTAGCGCACCGTGCCGCCAACCGATCCTGAACCAAATAGGGTGCCTTGCGGTCCCCTTAATGTCTCGACGCGGTTGAGGTCAAAAAGGTCAAGGTCTGGCGTAAACAAAGAAAGTGAAATCACAGATTCATCAAGATAAACGCCAACCTGTTCTTTGACTCCAGGCTGGTCGCGGACAATCTGTCCCGCCGAAACGCCACGAATTGAAACCTGGCTCTGCCCCGGTCCCAGATTTTGGATAATGAGACCTGCGACATTACGCGAGAGGTCTTCGAGCGTGGTCGCTCCGGTTTTTTGGATATCATCTGCGGTCTGTGCATTGATCGAAAACGGTACGTCTTGCAGATTTGCATCGCGCTTCGTTGCGGTCACGATAATAATATTTTCATCAGCCGGGCTATCGGCGTCTTGTGCAAACACTGTATTGCTAACAATCAGCGCAGCCAGCGCTGTTACAGACGCGCTAACGCGGGCTGCTTTGCGGCAGGTAAAATTATTCATGGTTCACTCCCTAGCGTGACAGATGGCACAACAACCTCTGTTCTATTTTTTTAATGCGCCGATTGAATGGAATTTGTTACACTCTTTAATCTCGCGCGCGTCATTTTCCATAAATAGTAACATTTTTGCAACAACCAAAAAATGGCCCGAACCATTATTGGTTCGGGCCTTTAGTCGGATGTTCGCGGGAGGAACATCGGGAGGAGGCGGAGCGTAAAAGGAGAGGAAAGAACGCCCCGCCGCCAAGCTTGGAAACTCAATAATTATAGGCGCGCTCACCATGTTCTGTGAGGTCCAGGCCTTCACGTTCGGACTCTTCGCTCGGGCGAAGGCCCAGAGTGATTTTGAGACCGTAGAAGAGAACCGCCGATACGACGCCGGTCCACACGACCGTGGTGCCAACAGCCCACAATTGTGAGACGAGCTGGTCAGCCATCACATATTCACCGGGAACGGCCGGGAATACGGTGTAGTCGATCCAGCCCTGACCGCCGAGCGCCGGATCAGCGACGATAGCAGTCCCGATGGCGCCGATGATGCCGCCAATTCCGTGTACGCCGAAGACGTCGAGCGTGTCGTCATATTTCAGCTTGTTCTTCACCACCGCGACGAAGAGATAGCAGACAGCCGATGCGACGAAGCCGAGCAGTATCGACGTCATGGGTGCCGCAAATCCGCTGGCTGGGGTGATGGCAACAAGACCTGCAACTGCACCTGTTACCGCGCCGAGAAGCGAAGGCTTGCCGTGGTGTAGTTGTTCGATGATGCACCAGGCGACAGCCGCTGCGGCGGTGGCGACAAAGGTATTCATGAAGGCAAGCGCTGCAATACCGTTCGATTCAAGGTTTGAACCGGCGTTGAAGCCGAACCAGCCCACCCACAGAAGCGACGCGCCGATCATTGTCATGGTCAGGCTGTGCGGCGGGGTGGCTTCTTTGCCAAAGCCCACACGCTTGCCAATGATCAGACAGCCGACGAGGCCAGCGATACCCGCATTGATGTGGACAACGGTGCCCCCTGCAAAGTCGAGCGCTGCTTTGCCCCAGAGGAAGCCCATGTCAGTCGGTGCGTCGACGAGGAAGTCTGGGCCGGCCCAATACCACACCATGTGCGCGATCGGGAAATAAGCGAACGTCAACCACAAAACCGTGAAGATCATCAACGGCGTGAACTTGATCCGCTCGGCAAATGCGCCGACGATCAAAGCGGGCGTGATGCAGGCAAAGGTCATCTGGAATATGACGAAGGCATATTCCGGAATGTACACATTGTTGCTGAACGTCGCCGCATAGGTCGTCGTGCTCACACCTGCGAGAAACGCCTTGGACAAGCCTCCGATAAACGGCCCACCGCTGGTGAAGGCAAGACTATATCCGTAAGTTACCCACACAAGGGCTGCGACTGAAACGATCATGAAAACCTGCATCAGCAGGCTCAGCATATTCTTGGTGCGGACCAAGCCGCCGTAAAAAAGTGCCAGTGCCGGAATAGACATCAGCAGGACCAGCGCGGAGCTTATCAGCATCCATGTGGTGTCGCCTTTGTCGACCATGGTCGCCATTTGCTCAACCGTAGGGGCCTTGATTGGCCCTTCGGTGACAACGGCCGCGGCCGCGGTTGCACCTTCGGCCACCGCTTCGGCAGCCTCTTGTGCAAAGGCAGGCAAAGCAGCGAACAATGTCGCCCCCGCCGCACCTATGAATTTGAGTGTTTTGGACATTTTTGTGTTCCCCTAGCTTAATATTTTCGCGTCAGAGCGCGGTTTCGTTAGTGTCACCTGTGCGGATGCGTAACGCACCGGCAAGCTCGAACTCGAATATTTTTCCGTCGCCGATAGCCCCGGTTTCTGCGGCATGCTGGATAGCTTCGATAATCGCAGGCGCCTGATCGCTGGCGCAGGCAATCTCGATTTTAACCTTTGGCACCATGTTGGTTTCATATTCCGCGCCGCGGTAGATTTCGGTCTGGCCCTTTTGACGGCCAAAGCCTTTCACCTCGGTCACTGTCATGCCCGACACACCCAGCGCGGTCAGCGCTTCGCGCACCGGATCAAGCTTGTGTGGCTTTATCACTGCAATAATATATTTCATGCACACCCCCGTTGGTTGTGCAGTGCAATATGCAAACGCCGTGCCAGAATCGCGGAGTCCGGGAATCCCTTAGTTTTGCGTGCTGAGTCCGATGGAATCAAATCGGGAACAAGTTAATACTTGCTTAAATATTGAGCAGCGTCTTTTGTCTGCCTAAATATTAAGCAGTCTCAACCTATCGCGATTGCCGCCCAAATAGGCAGATGGTCGGACGCCTGTTTCGCCAAGGGTGAAATATGGCAATCGGCCCCCGTGACACGGATTTCATGGCTGACGATGATCCGGTCAAGCCGCGCAACCGGACGCGCGGTGTGGAAACTTTTCGGTGTCTGGACGAGCCGATGATGGTGAAAGGCGAGTTCGCTGAGCGCGCCGCTGTCCGACCATTGGTTGAAATCCCCCATCATAACCGTCGGCATAATCCGGGGGCAGGCATCAATCGCCGCAAGCAAAGCCCGGATTTGCTTGCGCCGCCACAGCCCGGACAGGTCCAGATGCACCCCGATCACCCGCAACGCATGTCCCGCCACCGAAAGTTCCGCCATCACCGCACCACGGGGTTCGAGCGTCGGCATTTCAATGGGTTCTGCACGCCGCACTTCGATACCTTTACGCACCAATATGGCGTTTCCGTGCCAGCCAATCGCCGCAGGCCGGAAGTGTAAGGGAACCGGTGTCCAGGGCGTTTCCGCCTCCAGCATAGCAAGCGGAAGAGCGCTGACACGCGCGCCGAAGCGGCGGTCGACCTCTTGCAAGGTGATAATGTCGGCATCGATTTCATTCAGGACGCTTATAATGCGCGCAGGGTCGCGGCGCTGGTCGAGGCCGACGGCCTTGCGGATATTATAGGTCGCAACCTTGATCGCATGACTCATGCGCCGCCGACCTCGCGCAGGATCTGCTCCGCCTCGTCCCGGTCTTCATCCAGCACCATCAGCCGGACAGGAATGGCGAACGCAGCGCTGTCGGCAATGTTCATTCCGGAATCGAATGTCACCGCATGCAGCCCGTGGGATTCAAGCAAGGTACGGGCGATTTCAGCCTCTATGCCGTTGGGATAACGGGCCAGTTCGACTAGGGACATGCGCCGGTCTAGTTCGCCGGTCCGAAATAGCGGTCGGTCGAGCGGGTCGGCAAACCGTCGATGCTTTTCGTCCGGCCCTTGGTTTTCGAAAGCCAGGCGTCGGCATCGGCCTGGGCGTGGTATTTGGTCAACGTATCGCGTTCGCGCTCGAGCGTCATGAATGGCACGCCCCAACCGCAACTGCTTTGAACGCTTTCGACATCGATTACGAAGATCTGCCTTGTTCCCGGCAAGATCGTGAAATGTGACGCCAGCGCTTCCCATTCGCCATCCTGTGGCAGGACCGGTCGGCCACGGCCGTAAATGCGCAGTATAAGTGCAGGACGATCAAAATCGCAGAACATGATTGTAATCCGGCCATCTGCCAACAGGTGGGCGTGCGTCTCGTTCCCCGACCCACCCAGATCCAGATAGGCGACGCGTGAAGGTGACAGCACACGGAAGCTGTCATAGCCCTTGGGGGACAGATTGATCCGTCCATCGTCGGCAGCGGTTGCGGTAAAGAAGATCGGTTGTTTGCCGATCATCTCCATATGTTTCGCGGTCAGGGTTTCGGTAAAGTCGGCCATTCGGAGGTTCTTACCGAATAACCGGCGGAGTGCAACCTAACAGGAGGAGCCAGGTATCGGGATTCCCAAAGGACCTTTACACGACTTGGGCTTGCGTCCCGGTTCGCCCGAATCACCGCTGGCCCCGCCCATTGCTCCCATGCCAGTCATGAAACTCGAAAAGGCACGGAAACGGACCTTTGCCGTCCAGTCGATATTCCACACCGCTTTGGGGTCGGCTGGTTTTGGCGGGAAGGAAAAATTTTCCTCGGGTCCAAAGGCGTTCATACTGCCGAACATCATGCCACCGGCCGCAGCTTTTGCCTCTGCCGGAATGGAGCAGTTCGTTTGGGTCGGGGGGAGGATATTCTTGGAGACAATCTGTCGCTGCACTTCGGCGGGCGCGAGCCACTCCATGCCTACGTTGCCGTCCCGGCTGTTGGCAGAGGTCCACATCACCAGATCGCCACCCTGCCCAGCGCGTTCCATTCCGCCCATCGCCCAAGCGACATAGCCAGTCGCGGTCGGGACGCTGTTCCATTTGAGAAAGATCGCGCCCATTTGTTCGGAAGTATTGACTTTGAGTGACGCCATATAGTCGTTGATGACCGCGAACTTTATTTCCGGCGTGAACATGCTTGCAATCCGATGTTCGCCGCGCAGCGAGGACCCGGACTTTGGCTGCTTGCCATTCTGGCCATTGGGCCACCACGCAGCATTCGCGTCGCGCGCTGCGGCCGCGGCTTGAAAACCACGCATCTGCGCAGGCATATTAGCGGGCATTTGCGCGGTCGGCATTTTCGCAAAATCGATGATGAAGGGCTGACCCTTTGGTGCCTTTGTGAAACATCCCCAGAACATCAGCAAACGCCCTTTGGGCTTTTCCATCGCGCGGGGGTCATAGTCCCGGTCAGGTTTTGCGGGCTTCCCCGGAGCATCGCCCAATAAAGGAACAGATTTCCCCATTTTGGCAGCAGGAAGAAAAAAATGGTCGCCCTTTTCAGGTTGCTGCGGTGCTGGTGTGGCCGAAGAGAGCCTAAGGTCGAGCATGTAATTGTCACCGCCTCCACCGCCAAGCATGCTTCCCAGGCCGCCGCCCATCATCGCCCCCATGCCCATACCGGACATGGTGGACACATCCATGCTGTATTGCGCTTTGGGGCCAGTCGTTTTTTGAGCTGAACCGGGGACCGTTACGATCATGGCAGTTATAGCCGCCAATGACGCAAATCTCGATAATGAACGCATGTTTCCACTCCCTGGGATTCCGGAGAGCAGCGCCTCCGGCCTTACATGCGACCCGATTCTATTTATGTGCTGACTATATGCATGTCGAGGAACGACGCAAGTATATTACCCTGCGGTTCCACCTACAGTAAGGGCACTTACGAGAGTCGTAGGCTGTCCGACCCCGGCAGGCACGCTTTGGCCAGCCTTGCCGCAGATGCCCACACCTTCGTCGAGGGCCATATCATTGCCGATTCCGGTGACATTGTTCAGCGCGGTGAAACCGTCACCGATCAGTGTTGCGCCTTTGATGGGATCGCCAAGCTTTCCGTCCTTGACCAGATAGGCTTCGGTGCAACTGAAGACGAATTTGCCCGACACGATATCGACCTGCCCGCCGCCGAAGCTTTTGGCGAAGATACCGCTTTTGACCCGGCTCAAAAGTTCTGCAGGGTCATCATTACCGCCCCGCATAAATGTGTTGGTCATGCGCGGCATCGGCGCATGGGCATAGCTTTCGCGGCGACCATTGCCGGTCGGCTCAACACCCATCAGACGCGCGTTCATCCGGTCCTGCATATAAGCGCGCAATATTCCGTCTTCGATCAACACATTTTCCTGCGTCGGTGTACCTTCGTCATCAATCGACAGCGACCCACGCCGGTTCAGCATGGTGCCGTCATCGACAACCGTCACGCCGGGCGCGGCAACGCGTTGACCGATCTTACCGGAAAAGACCGAGGAGCCTTTGCGGTTGAAATCGCCTTCCAGACCATGGCCTACAGCCTCATGCAACAACACGCCGGGCCAGCCTGGCCCGAGCAAAACGGTCATCTCACCCGCGGGCGCCGCGACCGAGCGTAAATTGGTCAATGCCTGGGCGAGAGCCTCATCAATCGCATGTTCCCATTCATGGTCCTCAAACAGCTTGTCGTAAAGATAGCGGCCGCCAAAGCCGTAATTACCGCTTTCCCGCCGGTCGCCGTCCTGCGCCACGATGGAGACATTCAACCGCACCAGCGGCCGCACATCGGTTGCGACAAAGCCATCGGCGCGCACGATTTCCACCACGGTCCAGCTACCCGAAAGGCTGACGCTCACCTGCGCAACACGCGGGTCGCGGGCGCGCGCCGCCGCATCGATTTTCTGGCACAATGCGACCTTCTGGGCAAAGGGTACGAGTTCGAGCGGGTTGCCGTCCGTGTACAGATGCCGGTTATTCTTGCGTGGCGGGGCGGCGGGCTGATCCTTTGCAGGGTCCAACAACTTCAATGTTTCGCCGGCGCGGCGAATGGCCGCCTCACTCATATCATTGGCATGGCTGAAGCCTGTCATCTCGCCCGAGACACCCCGCAGGCCGAAGCCCGAACCCGTCGAATAATCGGCCATTTTCAGGCGGCCATCGTCAAAGCCGAAGCTTTCGGTCGCGCTATATTGCAAATAGAGCTCCCCATCATCGCAGGCCTTCAATGCTCCCCGCGTCAGGCGTTGGGCGGCGTCAGGGTCAAGCAGACCGGGTTGATAGAGATAGGAACGGGGATCGGTATAAGTCATGCCCCCTATATGGAGAAGCAATGCGGGCGCGAAAAGGCCTAAATCAAAACAAGTTGGTTTGCCGTCGACCCCGGATGCCCTTCCCTCTGCAATCAACCCTGCTAAAGCGACGGCGATGAAAAGCCGATTCCAGTTTTCGATTTCCGCCACCAGCGGCAAGGCCCGCACTGGAACCATCCAGATGATGCGCGGCGAAATCCGCACGCCTGCTTTTATGCCCGTGGGCACCGCCGCGACCGTCAAGGCCATGCGTCCCGCCGAAGTCCGCGCGACGGGGGCCGACATCATCCTGGGCAACACCTATCATCTGATGCTGCGCCCGGGGGCCGAGCGGGTGGCGCGTCTGGGCGGGCTGCACAAATTTTCCGGCTGGGACCGGCCGATCCTGACCGACAGCGGCGGCTATCAGGTGATGAGCCTGTCGGCCCTGCGCAAAATCACCGAGGAAGGCGTTTCTTTTTCCAGCTATCTCGACGGGTCGAAGCATATGCTGTCGCCCGAACGGTCGATGGAAATCCAGCGCTTGCTGGGGTCGGACATCGTTATGGCCTTTGACGAATGCCCCGCCAACGGTGTCAGCCGCGACGAAGCGATTAAATCCATGGAATTGTCGATGCGTTGGGCCAAGCGGTCCCGCGATGCCTTTGACGCAGGCGGCGCGCATGCGGAACAGGCGGCGTTGTTCGGTATCCAGCAAGGGTCGTTAGACGAAGAATTACGCAAACGGTCTGCCGACGCCCTCATCGATATCGGCTTTGACGGCTATGCCGTGGGCGGCCTCGCGGTCGGCGAAGGGCAGGAGGCGATGTTCGGTTGCCTTGACTATGCCGCTGATCAATTGCCAGCCGACCGGCCGCGCTATTTGATGGGTGTTGGCAAACCCGATGATCTGGTCGGCGCGGTAGAACGAGGGATAGACATGTTTGATTGCGTACTGCCAACGCGCAGTGGTCGCAATGGTCAGGCGTTCACGCATTCAGGGCCGATCAACATCCGCAACGCCAAATTCGCCGAAGACCAAGGCCCGATCGACGATCGATGCACCTGCCCCGTCTGCGCCACATGGACGCGCGCCTATGTGCACCACTTGATCCGTTCCGGCGAGATTCTGGGCGCGATGCTGATGACGCAGCATAATCTGCATTATTACCAGATGCTGATGGCCGATATGCGCGCGGCGATTGCGGAAGACCGCTTTGCGGCCTTTGCCGCCGATTTCCGCCGAGACTATCTGAAGCAATGACAGCGGTCGCGAACGCCATTGACCGCGCATCGGCGAACAGCCCGTTCCTCGCCGGGTTGATGGACCGCAATCCCGATCTGATGGCATTGATCCGCACTGGCGACCTTGATGCCGCGCTGGAAAGTGCGCTCAACCGCACGGGCGACAGCATGGGCGCCGCATTGCGCCGCCAACGGCAAGGTGTGGCATTGGTCACAGCACTTGCCGACCTCGCCGGCATGTGGGACCTGACCCGCGTCACCCGGATACTCTCGGATTTTGCCGACCATGCGCTCGACCAAGCCATTGCCACCGCGATTGAAGAACGAGTTCCGGGCGCACCTAACCAGGGCTTTGCGGTTATTGGCCTTGGTAAGCATGGCGGACGCGAGCTGAACTATTCGTCCGACATCGATCCCATTTTCCTCTTCGACCCGCAGACCCTACACCACCGAGAACGCGACGATGTGGCCGAGGCGGCTGTCCGTTACGGACGGCGCATCATCGAGCTGTTGTCGGCGCTTGATGCCGATGGCTATGTCTTTCGCGTCGACATGCGCCTGCGTCCCTCGCCGGAGGTCAGCCCCATCGTCTTGCCGGTCGAAGCGGCGATCAGCTATTATGAATCGAGCGCGCTGGCATGGGAGCAGGCCGCCTTCATACGATCGCGCGTATGTGCCGGCGACCGGGCGCTCGGCCATTATTTCCTGAACGCCATTCAGCCGTTCATCTGGCGCAAATCGCTCGATTTCGGGCAGCTCAAAAACATCACCGCGATGACCGCGCAGATCCGTGACCATTATGCCAAGGGACAGAAAATCGGCCTCGGCTATGATCTGAAGCGCGGCCATGGCGGCATAAGGGAATGTGAATTTTTCGCCCAGGCACACCAGCTTATCCACGGCGGTCGCGACGTCGCCCTGCGCAATCCCGATACTCGCGAAGCCTTGGCGGCGCTGGCTGTTGCAGGCTGGATCAAGCCCGAAGAAGCGCGCACATTGAGCGCGGCTTATGAGCAGTTGCGGACCGCCGAACATCGCTTGCAAATGCACAGCGATCGCCAAACGCACAGCATACCCGACAATCCCGAAACCGCCGATGCAGTCGCGCGGCTGCACGGGCTGGCCAATGCCGAAGCCTTTATCGAGACGATCCGTCCCATCTCCGAATCGGTGGCCGCCATCTATGACCGGATGGTTGACGCAAGCGGCGGCGACGGGCCGCGCATGGCAGAAGACGGCCTGCCGCTTGAGGAGCAGTTAAGCGACTTGGGCTATACCGATCCTGCGGCGGTAATGCAGCGCATGGCCCGCTGGCGCAGCGGCAATATCCGCGCCATTCGCAGCCCGTCGGCTCGTGATGCGTTTGAGGCCGTACTTCCGGCCTTGCTGAAAGCGATCGCCGATGCACCCGATTCGGACAGGGCGATTGCCCGTTTTGACAATATGATCGAGGCGATGCCCAGCGCGATCAACGTGTTCCGCTTGCTGGAGGCGCGGCCCGGATTGATGCAACTGGTGGCTGACATTTTGAGCTATGCCCCCACGCTTGCCGACGATCTGGGGCGACAAAGCCGCTATCTGGACGCCTTGATCGATACCAGCGCCATGGATTTGCCGGGCGATGTACTGCAACTTCTGGACATGATGCACATGCGGATTGGTCAGGCCGACTATCAATCGACATTGGATATTGTACGCGATTATGTGGGTGAAAAAAGGTTTGCGCTGGGCGTTCAATTGATCGAAGGGCGCAACGATGCGCTCGATATAGCGCGCAGCTACGCCCATTTGGCCGAAGCGGCATTACAAATTTTGACAAAAGCAACCGTGACCGAATTTGAAAAAGCCCATGGAAAAGTACCAGACAGCGAACTGGTCGTTCTGGCGCTAGGAAGGCTGGGCGGCGAGGCTTTGACCCATGCGTCCGACCTTGATCTCATTCTGCTCTTTACCGGCGATCATCTCGCTGAATCTGATGGCGCGCGGCCCTTGGGGGCGACCCAATATTATAACCGGCTCGCCCAACGCGTCATTGCATCGCTCAGTGTCCCGACCGCATCCGGCGCACTTTATGAAGTGGACACGCGGCTCCGGCCGTCGGGTGCCGATGGCTTGCTCTGCTCTTCAGTGAAGAGCTTTGGCCAATATCAGAATGAAAATGCATGGACATGGGAGCATATGGCATTGACCCGCGCCCGGCTTCTCTATGGTTCTGATGCCGCTTGCGCCGAAGTGCAGGCCATTATCGCCCAAGTGCTGAACACGGCGCGTGATGCGGATAAGACCAAGTCCGAAATCGCGGACATGCGAAAAGAGATGGCGACCCACAAGACGCCCAAAGGCGATCTGGACATGAAGTTGCTGCCCGGTGGACTGGTCGACATGGAGTTTATCATTCACGACCTTCAACTTACGCAGCACGCCGGTCAGGTCCCGCAACTGGGTACTGCCATCCAAATGCTGGTAACCGGCGGGCATCTGCCGAATGATTTTGCGGACGCTTATGCACTGTTGGGGCGTTTGCTCGTGATGGTGAGGCTGATTGCGCCGGATTGCGATACCCCGCCGCCCGCAGCACAAGTGCTGATCGCCAAAAGCCTCGGCTACGCAAATTGGGACGCGTTAAGCGCCGCAATTAGGGATTATCGCGGGATTGTAATGGCGCAATGGGAGCGCCTATTTGGCTTACGGGATTTTTAGAGGATATCGAAAATGACGGATGTAAATGAAACTTTGCCTGATGTGACGGTGCTTGACAGTGAAGGGAGCGCCCTGAACTTGGCGACCCTCAAGGGACCAATGGTGCTGTATTTCTATCCCAAGGCCGACACGCCGGGATGCACCAACGAAGCAAAGGATTTTACCGCACTGGCCCCAGAGTTCGCTGCGCTTGGGTGCCCGATTTACGGCATGTCGAAAGACAAGCCGGCAAAGCTCGGCAAATTTGCCGGGAAATATGACCTCAAAGTCACGCTGCTCTCCGACGAAACGAGTGACGCCACCGAACAGATGGGAGCATGGGTTGAAAAGTCGATGTACGGCAAAAGCTATATGGGCATTGATCGGTCAACCTATCTCGTCGGAATAGACGGCAAGGTGAAACAGGTCTGGCGCAAGGTTAAGGTCAAGGATCATGCTGCGGACGTTCTGGCTGCCACAAAGGCGTTGGGGTGACGACAAAGGCCGTGCCCGAAACGCTCGGTCACGCGTGCCAAACCGTGCTGTCGACCGCTGCCCCCCATGCCAAGGTGATGGCTGCCCGGGCAGCTGCTCGCAACTGGAGGTTGGGACGGTTAGCGCATAGTTTTGGTGTGGCCATGCCCGATTCGCCCGCGCGCCCCGAAAATCCGGAACTCTTGCCCCCCGGACAGATGCCCAGGCGGCGCAAAGGAGGCACGCTCGCCAACCGCATCGCGCTGCTCCATGCCCTCGCCCACATTGAATTTGTGGCCATTGATCTGGCCTTTGATCTTGTCGGACGCTTCGGCCACCAATTTCCCACGGCATTTGCGGATGACTGGATGAAAGTCGGCGCAGACGAAGCGATGCACTTTGTCGTGCTCGACCGCAGGCTACGCCAACTAGGTAGCTTTTACGGCGCGCATCCGGCGCATGATGGACTTTGGGAATCCGCTTACGAGACGCGCCACGACGCGCTTGCACGGCTTGCCGTGGTACCGATGGTATTGGAAGCGCGCGGACTGGATGTGACGCCCGGAACGATCGCCCGATTCGAGGCGGCAGGCGATTCGGCGTCCGCAAAAATCCTTCATCGCATCTATAATGACGAGATTTCTCACGTTTTTGCCGGAACAAAATGGTTTGAGGCGGGTTGTTCCGAGCACAGAATCTTACCAAAAGATTACTGGAAAGTGCTGGTAAACCGTCACTTTCATGGGTCCGTTAAGCCCCCGTTCAACGACTCGGCGCGTTTGAGCGCCGGTCTGTCCCGCGATTATTACGCGTAGGTTGCAATGCCTGAAACTCTCGGTCACCAGTTGGTCACATAAGGGGTGGGCAGAAAAACTGCCTTTGTAAAACTTCGGGGCTGCGCTTGGCGCGGGTCGCAACAAAAGGTAAGTAAACATTATGGTATGCAGCGCTTTGGCCGGTGGCCAATCACTGATAATCAAGCTTGTTTCTGCGCTTGCCTTAATGGTTGCCGCCGTTTCAATTACCCCAGCATATGCCAACTCCGCTGCTGCTTCCGACAGTTTTCGTGTCAAACCTGAAGATTTGAAATCAAATCAAACAGCATTGGGTACGTCCGATCCGGAATTTCGCGCCCTTAATGATAGCTGGGGCCGTATTGTCGGCACCGCCGCAACCAAAGTACAGGTCGCAGTTCCGTCGATTAATCCTGTCGAAGTTATGAAATTTTCGAGCGGCTTTGGATATCGCAATGCACCGACTCGTGGCGCAAGCCGCAATCATAAGGGAATTGATATTCCCGGCCCGGTTGGCACGCCTATTTACGCAACAGCCGATGGCTTTGTTGGCCGCGCGCAATGGCTGGGTGGTTATGGTAAATATGTTGAGATCAATCACGGCAACGCGGTACAAACACGTTATGGGCACCTATCCGCTATGAACGTGGTTTCCGGACAGTCTGTCCGCAAGGGTGATATTCTGGGTTATATGGGCTCCACGGGTCGCTCCACAGGCAGTCATTTGCATTATGAAGTCCGTATTGCAGGCGAGGCAATCAATCCGACAGCCTTTCTTTCGCCTTTGACCGCTGAATCAAATATCTTGCTTGCCGGTAAAACTGCTGATAGCAAAGCCTTAGGCGGTCCAGCTGAAGACGAGTAAGCTTACCGGTTAAACGCATCACCTTTGGGAGAGGGTGTAATCTAGGGGCTGGCAAAGGAAACTCTGCCGCCCCTTTTCTTTATCCGCAGCACGGCCTACATAGGGTGTATGTCTGAAAATCCCACCATATCCATGACCGATAACGCCGCCCGGCGGGTTGCCGAGATTGCTGTCAAACTGGGTAAGCCGCCGATATTGCGCTTGTCGGTCGAAGGCGGAGGCTGTTCCGGATTTCAATATCGCTTCGGCCTGGCCGAAAGCGTTGCGGCCGATGATATTCGCACCGATGGTTCAGGCGCATCGCTGGTGGTGGATCCCGTCAGCTTGGATCTGGTGCGCGGCTCTGCCATCGACTTTGTCGAATCCCTTGGCGGCAAGTCTTTTCAGGTGACTAATCCCCAAGCGCAGGCTGGCTGCGGCTGCGGTTCCCGCTTTTCGGTTTAGCCCAGCTTTCACTTCGACAAATTTCATCTGAACCCAGATGTGCTCTGGCGTCTTGACCCAACTGCGCTAAAACGGGCTATGCGTATCGCAACTTATAACATTAACGGTGTCAAAGCCCGGCTACCGCGTTTGCTCGAGTGGCTGGATGAAACCAAACCCGACATAGCCTGTTTGCAAGAGGTGAAGTCGCAAGATGACGGCTTTCCTGTCGCCGAATTTGAACGTGCTGGCTACGGGGCTATCTGGCATGGACAGAAATCCTTTAACGGCGTTGCCATCCTCGCCCGCAACGCACAGCCTGTTGAAGCGCAGCGGACATTGCCCGGCGACCTAGACGATGAGCATGCCCGTTATCTTGAGGCCGACGTCTTTGGTATTCGGGTTGCCAGCATCTATTTACCGAACGGTAATCCGCAACCAGGCCCGAAGTTCGACTATAAACTGAAATGGATGCAACGCCTGCGCGAGCGTGCAGCGGAACTGATGGCGTCGGAAATACCGGCAGTTCTTGCAGGTGATTATAATGTCATTCCAACGCCCAAGGATGTCTGGTCCGCTTCTGCCATGCTGGACGATGCCCTGCGCCAGCCCGAAAGTATAGCGGCGTATCGGACGTTGTTGGCCGAAGGCTGGACGGATGCGCTGGCAACGCACTATCCGCAAGGTGGCGTCTGGACCTTTTGGGATTTTCAGGCCGGCGCGTGGCAGCGCGACCACGGATTCCGGATCGACCATCTGTTGCTAAGCCCGATACTTGCCGACCGGCTGACGGCATGCGGGGTCGACAAGGACCATCGTGGCCGTGAAAAGGCGAGCGATCACGCGCCAACCTGGATCGAGTTGGCCGCATAGAAAATTGTTGTAGCACTCGCTACATTTTGTTAAACGGCATCCCATCGATGGAAGGATGCCTCTTGTGATTCATAGCCAGCCCAATCGTATCGGATTGACGTCGCGACAGACCCTGTTGCTGGTCGTCGCGGGTACGTTGCTCTGGTTTCTCGCCGCTGTCCTCCTTCGCATTGTCGCGCCAAGGGGTGCTTTGGAAGGTGGGATGCGCGCAATAACCTATGCTTTGGTTATTCCCGGGACTTTCCCTTTCATTCTTGTCACCAAATGGTTTGTGTCCCTGCGCGATAACCAGATGGCGTTGGGAATTGCCGTTGCGACAACGACCGCGCTGCTGATCGACGGCATCGTCGTGGCGTGGTTTCCCTTGATATATGGCGGACATCTGCCGCAGGTGACCAATTGCGCCGCTATTATCTTATGGGGTGCGGGCATTGCGCTTCTGCTCGGTTTTTTAATGAATAAGGAAGCTGTAAGATGACGCTGTTTCGCCTGTTGCTTTTGACGATCGTCGCCGTTGTTGGCGTCTATACTGTCATGGTCGTGTCTGAACATGGCATGGGCTTATTGCCCATCTTCTTCGGCGATATTGCCAAGATGGAATGGCCCGGGCAGTTCAATTTGGATTTTTTCTCTCTCCTGACGCTTGGCGCGGTTTGGATGATGTGGCGGCACCATTTCTCTCCGGCTGGCATCGCGCTCGGCTTCTGCGTGTTCGCAGGCGGCGCACCTTATTTGTGCAGCTATTTGCTGGTTGCAAGCTATCAGGCGAATGGAGATGCAAAGGTAATCTTGCTCGGAGAAAAACGGGCCGCGGCCTGATTTCACACAGCTTTGGCGTTGATGTCGTCCAGTCCAAGGCTTTTCAGAAGTAACATGCCTTCAATCGTGACGAGCAAACGCGCCGCGTCCACGTCGCGTTGTTCTTCGCTTTCGGACTGGAGTTGGGCCTTGCCCCATTCATAAAAACCCCTGCCGATCTGTTCGCCAACGGCGCGGAAGTACGGGTCGCCCATCGCCGCACGCGAGGCGAGCTCCAGCCAGATACGCATATATGGCCACAGCTCGTCCACAAAGAGGATTTCGGCAAATTTCTTGCGTAGTACATCCACCGGCAAAAGATCAGGCGCAGCACGTTCCCCCAATTTCATGACCAACCGCGCCGAGATTTCCTCCAATACGGCCGTGATGATTGCCGCCTTGTCCGCAAAATAATAAAGCAGCATCCGGTCGCTGGTACCGGCGGCCTTCGCCAACGGTCGCAAACTTGATGCCCACAGCCCTTCGGCAAGGACATGGTCCGTGAGGCGCTGGATAATCTCCTGTCGGCGAGAGTCGGGCTTTTTCACCAGCTTAGTATAGGACAACCTGCGCACGTGCCGCAAAGGCAAAACCCGGAGTTGACAATTATTCTAATTTCTGTAAATACAGAAATAACGAAAAGGACGAGTCGCCATGGGCGTTGAAAAATATCCGGAAGCTCTTGAGTTCATCCTGCATTGGGGTGAAATGGGAACACACTGGGGCGCAAACCGCTCCGTTGCCCAGGTTCACGCCCTGCTCTATTTAAGCGACCAGCCACTGGATGCCGAGGCAATTTGCGAGGCGCTTGACCTGGCTCGATCCAATGTGTCGACGGCCCTCAAAGAGTTGCAAGGCTATGGCATTGTGCGCCGGACCCATATTCCCGGCGACCGGCGGGACCATTTTACCGCAGAGACCGAATTATGGGACCTCTTTATGGCCATCACCGCCGAACGCAAAAGGCGGGAGATTGATCCGACCATCGCAAAGCTCGGCGAGCTAAAAGACCGCATGGCGGCAAACAAGGACCTCCCCGCCCATGTCCGCGAGCGTATCGGACACATGCATGAATTCATCGCAACCTTGACCGGATGGTACGAACAGGTCCGTGGCCTTAAAAAATCCACGCTGATTTCACTTATGAAGCTGGGCGCAAAAGTCGCCCGCTTCATTCCCGGATCAAAGGACTAATCCCAACAGGAGAAAGCACATGCCACCTGAGCCTTCGTATATCTCATAGTTTCGATTTTTACAGAAATAAAAGAAAGTTATTTTCAAAAGTGAAAGGAACATGTCATGACCTTATTAGCGTATAGCCTCTACCTCATCCTCGCGATCAGTATGACGATCTGGGTCGCATGGACGCTGAGCACCAACGGTAAAATCTATCTGATCCGATGCTTCGGGCATGATGCGGAGTTGGCGACTTCTGTGAACCATTTACTGGTCGTCGGCTTCTACCTCGTGAACTTCGGTTTCATCGCACTTGCCTTGAGCGGCGCGGGAACGGTCAAGGACGCCCCCGAACTGATGCGTTTTCTGGGATGGTATGTCGGGCTGGCCGTGCTCGTGCTGGGCGGCATGCACTTTTTCAACATGGGCGCGGTAACGCGGCACGGGAAGAAAGTCGCCGACTGGGTGCATCAACAAGCACCGGCGCCCGAGCCCGAGCGCATTGTGGCCAGAACGCGGAGCGATAGCCTGCTCGACTAGGGTCAGGACCCACAAATAGTTTGCCGCCGCCGCTGCGCCGATATGGACAGCGGCGGCGGTTATGCCTATCGGCTGGTCATGTCGATTCAGCCATCAGATTCCATCCTCATCATCGATTTCGGATCGCAAGTGACCCAGCTCATTGCCCGCCGCGTGCGCGAGGCTGGGGTATACAGCGAAATCGCACCCTTTAACGCGGCGCAAGCGGCTTTTGAGCGGATGCAGCCCAAGGGCATCATCTTGTCGGGCGGCCCTGCTTCCACAACCGAAGCCGGCTCACCCCGTGCACCCCAATGTGTGTTCGATAGCGGCCTTCCGATGTTGGGTATTTGCTATGGCCAGCAGACCATGATGACACAGCTGGGCGGACAGGTGACGGGCGGCGAAGGCGGCGAATTTGGCCGCGCCTTTATCGAGGTTGAAAAATCCTGCGCCTTGTTCGACGGCCTTTGGGCACAGGGCGAAAAGCATCAGGTGTGGATAAGCCATGGCGACAAGGTAACAAGCCTTGCCCCCGGTTTCGAAGTCGTCGCAACCAGCGATGGCGCTCCTTACGCCTTCATCGCGGACGAAGCACGGCGCTATTACGGCATCCAGTTCCATCCCGAGGTGGTGCACACACCGGATGGCGCCAAGCTGATCTCCAATTTCGTGCATCACATCTGCGGGCTGGCCGGTGATTGGACGATGGCTGAATTCCGCGCTACCAAGATTGCCGAGATCCGCGCGCAAGTGGGATCCGGCCGCGTCATTTGCGGCCTGTCCGGCGGCGTCGATTCGTCGGTTGCAGCGATCCTGATCCACGAAGCCATTGGTGAGCAGCTGACCTGCGTTTTTGTTGACCATGGCCTTCTTCGAACGAACGAACGAACGCAGGTCGAAACGCTGTTCCGGGACCATTATAATATCCCGCTGGTAGTCGTTGACGCAGAGGAACGGTTCATGGTCGGGCTTGCGGGCGTCACCGACCCCGAACAGAAGCGAAAGTTCATCGGGGCGGAGTTCATCAATGTCTTCGAAGAAGAAGCCGGCAAAATCGGCGGTGCTGATTTCCTCGCACAAGGAACACTCTATCCCGATGTGATCGAGAGCGTTTCGTTCACTGGCGGACCTTCGGTTACTATCAAGAGTCACCATAATGTCGGCGGACTGCCGGCACGCATGAACATGAAGCTGGTCGAACCGCTGCGCGAATTGTTCAAAGACGAGGTTCGCGAACTTGGCCGCGAGCTTGGCCTTAACGACCAGTTTGTCGGCCGCCATCCCTTCCCCGGCCCCGGTCTTGCGATCCGCATTCCGGGCGAAGTGACCAAGGAACGGTGCGATATCCTCCGCAAGGCGGACGCGGTCTATCTGGAAGAGATCCGCAACGCCGGTCTATATGATGCGATATGGCAGGCCTTTGCTGTATTATTGCCCGTCCGTACGGTGGGCGTCATGGGCGACGGTCGGACTTACGACAATGTCTGCGCCTTGCGCGCCGTGACCAGCACCGACGGCATGACCGCCGACATCTATCCTTTTGACAGCGCCTTCCTGAGCCGCGTTTCCACACGGATTATCAACGAAGTCAAGGGCATCAACCGCGTTGTCTATGACTATACATCCAAGCCCCCCGGCACGATCGAATGGGAATAGAACAACTCGGCCGTGAAGATGTTGCTTCCATGCGCGCTCTGAACGCGCTCTTTGCGGAAGCTTTTGAAGACCCCGAATATTATATATCTGCGCCTCCGACGGATGCCTATCTACAGGAGCAGTTGGAAAGCCCGACAAATATCATCATGGTGGCGCGTGACGGTTTAAACGTTGTTGGTGGCCTCGTCGCCTATGAACTCCCTAAGTTCGAACAGGCGCGTTCGGAAATTTATATCTATGATTTGGCTGTTGCGGACACTCACCGTCGAACAGGTGTTGCGACAGCGCTGATCTCGCGTCTCCAGGAGATAGCCCGGCAGCGCGGAAGCTGGGTTATCTATGTACAGGCAGATTATGGTGATGAACCGGCGGTCGCGCTATATACCAAGCTCGGTATCCGCGAGGACGTCATGCACTTCGATATTGCACCGGCGACAGATTAGGGCAACATCGCCATATGGAACCTATCACAACACAAGTCAGTGAGAACAGCCTATGCGGGGCCGTACGTAACAATATTTATCATTGGGCCGTCTAATGCCACAGCCGCCTACCCTTACACAAAGTCAGGTGAGCGAGATTATCGAAATGGCGCTTTCCGATCATATCGGTTTTTCGGATATCCAAAAGCAGCATGGGATATCGCCGGACCAGATCAAGGCGCTTATGCGAACACATTTAAAACCGGGAAGCTATAGAAGCTGGCGCAAACGGGTGCGCGATTTTGGTGACAGGCGGGAGCATTACAAATGACCATCACTTTTTTTGGCATCCCCAATTGTGATACCGTCAAAAAGGCGCGAAAATATCTCGACGGCCGCGGGATCGATTATCAATTTCACGATTATAAAAAGAGTGGCGTAGAAATCGCGACGCTTGAACGGTGGGTAAACCAAGTCGGTTGGGAAAAGCTGCTGAACAAGGCAGGCACGACATTCAAAAAGCTTTCAGACACAGACAAAGCCGATATCGACTCAGTTAAGGCGATTGCGCTTATGCACACCCATCCGACCATGATAAAACGTCCTGTCGTGATGGGGTGGACGCCCCCCGGCGGCATTTATGTGCCATGATGGAGGTGTTGAACACCATCTAAAGGAGGCGTCCGTGTCACAACTTACTACCATTGGTCTTGATATCGCAAAGAATGTTTTTCACGCGCATGGTGCTGATGAGCGCGGCAATGTGCTCTTCAGCAAGAAGATCCGCAGGACCAAGCTGCTCGACTTTTTCGCAGAACAGCCACGCTGCGTCGTAGCGCTCGAGGCGTGCGGAGGCGCGCACCACTGGGGCCGCGAGCTTGCGCAGATCGGCCACGAGGTGCGGCTTGTTCCTCCGGCCTATGTCAAGCCGTTCGTGAAGCGGCACAAGAACGATGCGCTGGATGCCGAAGCCATTTGCGAAGCCGCCCAGCGACCGAACATGCGCTTTGTGGCGGTCAAGAGCGAGCAGCAGCAGGCGGCCGCCATGGTGTTCCGCACGCGCGATCTCGTTGTCAGGCAGCGTACCCAGCTGATCAACGCCATTCGCGGGCATCTGGCAGAGTAGGGCTGGGTTGCGCCCAAGGGACCGTCGCATGTTGCCATGCTGGCAGATATTCTGGAGGACCAGGAGATGAGCGCGACCGTGCCGGCAACGGCGCGCGACATGCTGCGCTTGATGCTGTCGTTGCGTGATGAGCTGGATAAC
>NZ_JBGSRI010000016.1:0-37908 GCF_041737645.1 Sphingorhabdus sp. | reverse complement strand
CTTCCTTGATCGCCTTTGGCGCGGACTCGACGAGAGCCTTTGCTTCGGTCAGACCAAGTGCAGTGATTGCACGGACTTCCTTGATGACAGCAATCTTGTTGCCGCCGTCGCCGGTCAGGATAACGTCGAATTCTGTCTGCTCTTCAGCAGCAGGTGCAGCAGCAGCGGCAGGGCCAGCTACAGCAACAGCAGCAGCGGCGCTAACGCCCCACTTTTCTTCCAAAGCCTTTGCAAGGTCAGCCGCTTCAAGAACGGTCAACGACGAGAGTTGCTCTACGAGCTTTTCAATATCAGCCATTTAAATAACACTCCGATTTTCTGTCATATTTGTAGGGCTCGCCCAGCCGGTTAAAAACCATGGGACGCAGCCGGTTTAATTTAAAATATTATGCTGCCTCTTGGTCAGCGTAGGCACCAAATACCCGTGCCAGTTTCGCAGCCGGTGCGGTCGTGAGCTGGGCGATCTTCGTTGCCGGTGCTTGTACAAGCCCGATAATCGTAGCGCGCAGTTCGTCGAGCGATGGCAATGAAGCCAGCGCCTTTACACCGTTTACATCGAGGAAAGTGTCACCCATCGCACCGCCGACAATTTCAAGTTTGTCATTGGTCTTGGCGAACTCGACAGCAACCTTGGCGGCTGCGACCGGGTCCGACGATGTGGCGAGCGCTGTAGGTCCGGTGAGCAATTCTGCTACCGCACCATATTGCGTTCCCTCAAGGGCGATTTTGGCAAGACGGTTCTTGGCAACCTTAAAGTTTGCGCCCGCATCACGCATCTTCAAACGAAGGTCGGTCGATTGTGCAACCGTCAGCCCGAGATTCCGGGTAACGACAACAACCGCCGCTTCGTTAAAAGTGGCGTTCAGCGATGCAACTGTTTCGGTCTTTTCAGAACGGTTCATGCATTACTCCTTTTTCGGGCCTCTCCGGCGAACCGGATCAACCCAACACGAAAAGCGAAACACCCGGCTGGGCGATCCGCTGACTTCAGTCCGTGGGGAAGTTTCATGCCGAACTCGCGACTATAAAGCCGGGAGCGAATGGCGAAGGCTGGCAACAAAGGCCAAACCTGAAATCTCTATCCCCGTCTAGGCTGGACATTAAGATGGGCAAATTCCCATCACCAACTGTCTCGGACGGTTGCCGGTGGAGCCGTCGCCCCACCGAACGTCGCCGCCACTAGCAGGGTTGGGCGCAGAGTCAAGGCCGTTACGGAAATCCGCGCTATGCAGGGCGGTCACATTTTTCGAAAACTTGTGCGGCTATGGACAATTTATCTTACTGGACAAGCTTTGTCGCGCTGACCTAATCCGGTCGCTCCAAAACGCCAAGGCAAGATAGGAGCAGATATGCCGGATGTCCGTGAAACCACTATGGCCCTGATCGAACATTATTATACCGCGTTCAACGCCATGGACATTGAAGGTATATTGGCGTGCCTGACCGATGATGTTGCCCATGACATCAATCAGGGCGACCGCGAAACGGGCAAGGATGCGTTTCGCGCCTTTCTGGGTCGCATGGACCATGCCTATAGCGAACAACTGCGCGATATTGTCATCATGACCAGCCCGGACGGCCAGAATGCTGCGGCCGAGTTCATGGTCCATGGTGTGTACAAGGTTGCTGACGAGGGTTTTCCTGCGGCGCATGGGCAAAGCTATGTGTTGCCCGCCGGCGGATTCTTCCAGATATCCGATGGAAAAATCGCCCGCGTTTCGGTCTATTATAATCTTGCCGACTGGATCGCGCAGGTTTCATGACTGTTATCGTGCGATCCTTGACCGATCCGCACGAACGTCTCGCCGCGATTCCTGCCTTGTCGGATTTACGCATCCGGATATTCCGGAACTGGCCTTATCTGTATGACGGGACAGCGGGATATGAGGCGGCGTATCTTGCCGAATTTATCCGTGAGCCTGGCTCGGTGCTGGTTGTCGCGCAAGATGGCGGCATAATTATCGGTGCGGCGACGGCGTCCCCCATGGCGGGGCAGAAACTGGAATTTCAGGAACCGTTGCGGCGCCATGGACTGGACGTTGCGCGGATATTCTATTTTGGGGAATCAGTCTTGCGACCCGATTATCAAGGGCAGGGTATCGGTCACCAATTTTTCGACGCGCGCGAGGCCGCAGCCCGGACAGCAGGGGCGAGCCAGACCAGCTTTTGTGCGGTGATCCGTCCTGACAATCATCCGTTGCGCCCCGAAACGCCCCGCGATTTGCATCCTTTCTGGCGGACACGTGGCTATGCGCCGGTGGACGGCCTGACCGGTATATTGCAATGGCAGGATGTGGGCGATGAAGAGGAAAGCGCGCATCTTATGCAATATTGGGTGCGGAACCTGTGACCGCTGTGGTCCGCATCGCCGCCGCCCAATATCCCATCGGGCAGCCCGATAGTCTTGTCGGCTGGCAGGCTAAAGTGGCGCAATGGGTGGGTGATGCAGCAGGGCAAGGTGCGCAGCTTTTGGTCTTTCCCGAATATGCGGCGATGGAACTGGCCGCCATCGATGCGTCCACAGCAGGTGACCTCCACGCTTCGTTGCGCGCGGTCGTTGCGCTGGGGCCGCAGATCGACGCGCATTATGCCCGTCTGGCGCAGCGCTTCGGCGTCACAGTACTGGGCGGAACGCGCCCTTTTGGCCTGGGTGACGGACGGATCGTCAACCGTGCGACATTATACCTGCCGGATGGACGAAGCGGGCATCAGGACAAGATCATGATGACACGCTTTGAACGCGAATCCTGGGACATAAAGGGCGGGACAAGCTTGCGGGTTTTTCGCACGCCTTTGGGAATGCTGGGCATTTCGACCTGTTATGATGTGGAATTCCCGATGATTGCAAGGGCACAGGCGAAGGCGGGCGCTCAGCTCGTGCTTTGCCCATCCTGTACCGACAGCCTGCAGGGGTATCACCGCGTGCGGATTGGTGCACAGGCGCGGGCGCTGGAGAACCAGATTTTCGTGGTGCAGGCGCCGACCGTGGGAATGGCCCCATGGTCGCCTGCGCTGGATGAAAATTATGGGGCAGCGGGACTGTTCGTTCCGCCCGACGGTGACAGCCCCGATGACGGCGTAGTGGCTACAGGGACCGAAGGGCAGGGGACATGGGTGATCGCCGATGCCGATCTGGGACGGGTCAAGCGATGGCGGAACTCGGGCGCGGTGCGGCCCTTTGCCCACTGGCCCGAACAATATTGCGGGCATAATGAAAACGAGCTGGCGGTTGAGCTTGTGCCGCTGGATTAGAATGCAGCGAATGACGCAATGCGATACAAAAACATCGCCACGCCACGCCCCGAGCGCAGTCAGCCAATTTCGTAAATCGAATAGACGGGCCCTGCTGCCGTCTGCTCTCCAGTCCCGACTGCCACTACATTGTTAAGCCACGCATATCGGTCATCGCCACATTCGAACCTGGCAACCATTGCCAGTGAATATTCGCCTTGGTCCAGCAGCTCACCCTTGGCGAAGCGCGCCATGGCGTCCGGGGCGGCAAGGAAGCGGCCTTGGTAAGTCAGATAAATCATCGCGCCATCGTCGGTCTCGAGCGTTAGGCGAACGTCGATGACCATCACACCATCGGGCCGGTTGATGACCCAGTCTGCTCCTGGCAGTACCGTTCCGCTGAGACGTTCGCCTGTGAAGTCACCGCCGGTGACTGGCGCGATGCGTCGCAGGCCGCCGGGGGTATGGCCGATGCTGACCATTGCGGCGAAATCGACACTTAAAGTAAGCGTCATGAGATGATGATGTGCAAGGGCGGTCATATCGTTAAGCCACTTCGTCCAGATAGCGCCAGATCTCGGAGATAACCACCGACCCTTCGCCCACCGCCGAGGCGACGCGCTTGACCGATCCGGCGCGTATGTCGCCTACTGCGTAAATGCCGGGATGCGAGGTAGCAAAAGGGGAGGGCGCGCCGTCTCCTCCACATTTGACGAAGCCCTTGCCGTCGAGCTCTACCAGCCCGGATAGCCAGCCGGTGTTTGGGGCAGCGCCTACCATGACGAACAAGGCGCCGACTTCGATCTGGCGGCATTCGCCACCTTCATCGAGCGTGATGTGGGTCAGGCCGCTTTCGCCGTGCAATTCGATGACCTTGCAATTGTAATGGATAGTGATTTTCTCGTCCGCTTCCAACCGGCTGCTGAGATAGTCGGACATCGAGGCCGCCAAGCTGTCGCCGCGCACCAGCACATGGACATGTTTGGCCGAACGGCTGAGGAACATTGCGGCTTGACCTGCACTGTTGCCGCCGCCGATAATCGCCGCTTCGGTGTTGCGACAGAAACGCGCCTCCATATCGGTCGCGGCATAATAGACACCAGCGCCTTCATAATATTCGAGCCGGTCGAGCGGAAGGCGCTGATACTGGACGCCCGCAGCAATCAGGATCGCGCGTGTGCACACGGTCTGGCCATCGTCGAGGGTAACACAGAAGCTGCCGTCTTCGTTTCTGTCAAGCGCGGTAGCCTGGCTTGGTACCGAGAAACATGTGCCGAATTTCATTGCCTGCACCTGCCCGCGCCAGACGAGATCGCTGCCCGAGATTCCAGTGGGAAAACCCATGTAATTTTCGATGCGGCTCGACGTTCCGGCCTGCCCGCCAATGGCGAGTTCGTCGATCACCAGCGCCTTGATGCCTTCGGCACCGGCATAGACCGCCGCCGCCACGCCCGCCGGGCCGCCGCCAACGATCAGCAGGTCGGCAACCATACCCTCAGGGATAGATTGCCGCATACCTAGCATTTCGGCAATTTTCTGTGGCGTCGGGTCTTCGACATAACGACCTTCGCCGAATATCACGGCGGGTCGATTGGTGTGGATTTTGCACGCGGCGGCGACCTCGTCGGCATCGGCGCTATCAAGATCGTAGGACACAAAGGGAATTTTGTTGCGCATGGCAAAACTGGCGATGCGCTGGATATTCCTGTCCTGGTCAGCGCCGATCAATTTCAGCGAAGCGTCCTTTGCCTCGACCTGTCGCCGCCGCCGAGCGGTCAGGACCGAAATGACTATGTCCGACATTTCGGGGATTTTGGACATCAAGTCGAGCATGGCTATGCGCTCAACCTCCAATGTCTGCGTGTCCTGCGCAGCGCGCATTTTCATCGTTGCCGCCCCGCCGTTCAGGAAGGAAACCTCTCCCAAGAACTGCGTTGGGCCCAATGTGCTGGGAAGCAGCCGTTCGTCGCTGAAAGGATCGACAACCTCTACTTCGCCTTGCTCGATATAGACGAAACGATCGGTCGGGTCGCCGATATTGGTGAGATAGTCACCTTTGGCATAATGCTTCACCTTGCCGATGGCGCGCATGGCCTGAACATGCTCAGGCAGCAGCGGCGTGCGGCGCATGGTAGTCAGATCGTCGGCGATTTTATCCATGTTGGGCGGGCTCTCGGAGAGTGGGAAAGGAAGCGCCAATGTGGGTTGGGTCCGAAGCGATGGCAAGACTAATCCTCCCCATCGACTTGCGATGAGGAGGATGCAAAACAGAAAAAGGGCCGGAGGTTGCCCTCCAGCCCTTTTCTAATTCGTTATGTCGGTCGGCTTAAGCGCCGGCGACGTCCGCCAGATCAACCTTCAGGCCAGGGCCCATCGAAGAGCTTATCGCAACCCGGCGGACATATTTGCCCTTGGATCCCGATGGCTTGCTCTTGATGACCGCATCGACGAGTGCGTCGAAATTCTTGCGAAGATCGGCGTCGGAGAAGCTCTTCTTGCCGATGCCGCTGTGGATGATGCCCTGCTTTTCAACGCGGAACTCAACCTGGCCAGCCTTGGCCGCCTTAACGGCTTCGGCAACGTCCATGGTAACCGTGCCCAGCTTCGGGTTTGGCATCAGGCCCTTGGGACCCAATGTCTTACCGAGACGGCCAACGATACCCATCATGTCCGGCGTGGCGATCACGCGGTCATAATCGAGGTTACCGGCAAGCATGTCTTCCATCAGGTCTTCGGCGCCAACCTTGTCCGCACCAGCGGCAGTAGCAGCCGCGGCCTTGTCGGCGCGTGCGAACACAGCAACTTTCATTTCCTTGCCGGTACCGGCAGGAAGCGAAACCATGCCACGAACCATCTGGTCAGCGTGACGAGGGTCAACGCCGAGGTTCAGCGCAACTTCGATGGTTTCGTCGAACTTGGCGGTGGCCAGTTCCTTGATGGTCTTCAGCGCTTCATCGACGCTATACAGCTTGTCAGCATCGAGATGTACAAGCGATTTTGCTTTCTTGGTCAGCTTGGCCATTGGTTCAGCCCTCCACGATTTCGAGGCCCATGGCAGTAGCCGAGCCAGCGATGATTTTTACAGCCGCGTCCATGTCGTTCGCGTTGAGGTCAGCCATCTTCAGGGTGGCGACTTCTTCGAGCTGCTTGCGGGTGATCTTTCCTGCCGAAATCTTGCCGGGCTCTTTCGAACCGGACTTCAAGCCGAGAACCTTCTTGATCAGATAGGTTGCTGGCGGCGACTTCATGACGAAGGTGAAGCTTTTGTCCGAAAAAACGGTGATCTTGGTTGGAATCGGCGTGCCCTTTTCCATGTCGCCAGTGGCGGCATTGAACTGCTTGCAGAATTCCATGATGTTTACGCCGCGCTGACCCAATGCAGGGCCGATTGGCGGGGATGGGGTGGCTGAACCTGCAGGAACCTGCAGGCCGATATAGCCGTCAATTTTCTTGGCCATGAGTGGCCTCCTTTCATTCTGTTGGATGCCTGGAGCATCCGCAAATTAAGCGGTCAAGCAGCGATCCGAAGAAAGCCTCCCGCATGGTTTTCCCTGATTCTCATCAGGAAGAGTGGCGCGTAGGGGAAATAGACGCTGATGGCAACAGGAAGTAAGGCGTGAACGGCCTATGCCGCTTTTCGCTCTACACGAAAGGGCACCCCTTCCATCGTTTTTCCCGTCCCACCACTTTGTCATTCCCGCGCAGGCGGGAATCCATGGCCTGACCTTTCGGCTATTGAGGTTCTCACAAAGGTAAAAAGGAGGATCTACACGCCTTCGCGCGCGCTAGGGGTGATTTCTGACGGAACGGCCGGCCCATGGATTCCCGCCTACGCGGGAATGACAAAGAAGGGGAATGACGAATGAGAATAACGGCGAAACGCGCCTGTTACTTCATCAATTCGACTTCTTCAAAGTCCAGTTCCACAGGCGTGGCGCGGCCGAAGATGCTGACTGACACCTTGACGCGGTTCTTGTCGAAGTCGAGTTCTTCGACCAAGCCGTTGAAGCTGGCGAAAGGTCCGCCCAATACCTTGACCTGATCGCCGATTTCGTAGTCCACAGAAACACGCTTTTTCGGTGCGGATTCAAGTTCCTGCTTGGTGTTCAGGATGCGGGCTGCTTCGACTTCGCTAATCGGTTGCGGCTTATTGCCCGCGCCCAGAAATCCGGTAACCTTGGGCGTGTTCTTGACGAGGTGATAGACATCGTCGTTCATATTCAGCTTGGCGAGCACATAGCCGGGGAAGAACTTGCGTTCCGCCTTGATTTTCTTGCCGCGGCGAACTTCGGTGACCTGCTCGGTCGGAACCTCAACGGCTTCGACCAGTTGCGACAGGCCAATGCGTTCGGCCTCGGCGAGAATCTGGTCACGGACCTTGTTTTCAAAACCCGAATAAGCGTGAATGATGTACCAGCGTGCCATATCTTCTATTCTTTTCTCTTGCCGCGCTTAGCCTTGGGCCAGCGACAGCAGCCCCTTCACAATCGCGGCAAATACCGCGTCGACACCCAGAAAGAAGAAAGCAAGTATGATCGTCATGATCAGCACCATGATGGCGGTCTGCACGGTTTCCTGCCGCGAGGGCCATACCACCTTGCCGATTTCGGTCCGTACCTGACGGATGAATTCACCGGGGCTTGTCTTTGCCATATCACTTCTTCCTGTTTCACTTCCGAGGATAGCCGCCAGCGCTCCGACCGGCGGGGTCGAGAGCGATATAGGATCCGATTTCGGAAAGACTAGGCCTTTAGCCACAGATTCGGCCTGAGGCAAGTGCGATGTGGCATTTGGCGTCGGACCGGCTGAAGGCTGGAATGACGCGACACCGGCAGGGAACCGATGGGCAAGCGTCGCGTTTAGCGTATGCAAAGGGGACATTTATGTCAGTTACAGTCAAACGCGATTTGCGCACAGGTCGGCCGTTATGGCTTGACCAGCGTCTGCCGAGCATTGCCACCCACGAACTCAAGCGCAAGATTTCCTGCGATGTTCTGGTCGTTGGCGCGGGAATATCAGGCGCGATCATTGCCGAGTCCCTGAGCGATGCCGGACTGCAAACCGTCATCGTCGACCGTCGCGGGCCTGTTCGCGGTTCCACACCTGCATCCACCGCGCTGCTGCAATATGAGATCGATACGCCCTTATCGCATTTGTCCGAACGCATTGGCCTCGATCGTGCAGAACGGATTTGGCGACGATCGCGACTTGCCGTGGACGCGCTACGCGAACGCACGCGGGTCCTGGGAATAAAGGCAGGGGAAGCGACGCGTGATTCACTCTATCTGTCGGGCAATGTTCTCGATGCCGAAGGACTTGCGCGCGAAGTCGATGCGCGGCGACGTGCTGGATTTGAGGTTAGTTTCCTCCGCCCCGCCGAAGTGCTTGAACAATATGGCATAAAGGGCCGCTCCGCGATTGTCGGGCGCGATAATTATATGGCCGATCCACGATTGCTGGCAGCGGGATATCTAAACGCGGCGATCAAGCGCGGGGCCAAACTATATGCGCCAGTCGAGGTTACCGCAGTCGAGCCGTCAAAATCCGGTGTTATTGTATCAACATCGGCAGGAGCTGAAATAGACTGCAAATCGCTCGTCATGGCGACGGGCTATGAAATGCTGAAAGGTATCCCGCGCAAGGGCAACAAGATCATATCAACCTGGGTGATTGCCACCAAAGCACAGCCCCGCAAAATCTGGCCGACCGGCTGCATCATCTGGGAAGCTGCCGATCCCTATCTCTATATCCGGACAACCCCGCAGGGCCACATCGTTTGCGGAGGTGAAGATGCCGAGATAGCCGACGCCGACGAACGCGATGCCCTGAACGCCGAGAAGACGGAGCGTCTTGTAGAAAAACTGGGGACGCTGCTCCCGATGATCGACCCTGCCGCCGATTACAGCTGGAGCGGAAGCTTTGGTGACTCCAGCACGGGAACGCCTACCATCGGCCCCATTCCACGCATGCCGAACTGTTATGCAGCCATGGGCTATGGCGGGAATGGCATCACTTTTTCGATGATGGCCGGGCAAATGTTACGCGGAATGATTACCGGCACCGGTGATCCCGATAGTGACCTGGTCTCGTTCAGCCGCAAATTTTAAACCGGCTTGGGCAAGCCGCACAGGCGGAGTCATCGGTAAAGTCTTGACCATCTGCCGCTCTGGGCTATTTCCAGCATAGTTTCTGCAACAGGAAGTTCCGCCCTTATGCCCTCCGGTCTTGCCGCCTTACTCGACGATATCGCCACCATTACCAAAGTCGCAGCCGCATCGGTCGACGATGTCGCTGCTGCTGCGGGTAAGGCTAGCACCAAGGCCGCGGGCGTGGTGATCGACGATACCGCCGTAACCCCGCAATATGTCACCGGCTTCACCCCGGACCGTGAACTGCCGATCATCTGGCGGATTGCCAAGGGGTCCTTTTTCAACAAGCTGGTGATCATTTTACCGGTGGCGATGCTGCTCAGCCTGTTCCTGCCTTGGGCGATTACACCGATCCTAATGCTAGGCGGGGCTTATCTGTGCTTTGAAGGCGCCGAAAAGGTGATCGAAAAACTGAGCCCGCATGAAGAGGAAAGTCTCGCCGAAGAAGTGGCCGAACTCACCAGTGCAGAGCATGAGGAAATGATGGTCAAGGGCGCAGTGCGCACCGACTTCATCCTTTCCGCAGAAATCATGGCGATTGCACTAAACGAAGTGAAGCAACTCGCCGAGACCTCTGTATGGCTCGAAGCGGCGACGCTGGCCGTGGTCGCCATAGCTATTACCATTGCGGTCTACGGTGTGGTCGGCCTGATCGTGAAGATGGATGACATCGGCCTCAATATGGCGCAGCGCAAACTCGGCGCCACCCGCGCCATTGGCCGAGCGATGGTCCGCGGTATGCCGAAGCTTCTGGCGGCGCTGTCGACCATAGGAACCGCCGCGATGTTGTGGGTTGGCGGACAGATCATCGTCCACGGCTTCGGCGTTCACCCAGCAGAATTTTTCGACCTGCACGAAGGTGCGCTGGCGTGGGTCGTCGATGCGGCGTTATGCGGTGTGTTCGGGATCGTCGTGGGCGGGGTGATCGTGTGGGTGCATCATAAGGTCTGGCCCTCCAAAGCGCACTAAGCGCGCGTCAAAAGCCGTGTCGGATGCATGCCGTCAACATAGCCCATAAAGGGTGGATGGATTGAATACCCAATCAATTGCTGAGCACGTGCAGGCAGGTTTGCGGCAATCTTTGGTTCGACAGCCAGCGCCATGTTTTCAAGCTGGCGGGTCCAGCCCGGACAATATTGCGGTGTGATAATCATACGCGATTTGTCAGATCTGTTCGCTCCCCCTCGATGCCATAAGGTGCCTTTTGCAAGCATCAGCGAACCCGGCAACATCGTAACCTGAATGCTGTCTTCGCGCGCGCCGGGATCTTCCTCCACACTGCGCATCCGCTTGTCGGAAAAGGTCGCCAGAGTGTTGCCTCCGGGCAAATTCTGTTCGGGCCAGATATGGCTGCCCGGAATAATCTCGGTTGCGCCATTGAGTTCGGTCGTCTCGTCAATCGCCCAGAATGCGCTCACGCCCAGTGACTGGCGCGGGCGGGGCAGGCGGTAATGACTGTCGTCATAATGCCATGGCTGGACCGTCTCGCCGGGATGAATGTTAATCGCAAGGCAGGCGGAAAGCAGACATTCCTTGCCGAGATCAGCCTCGGCAAAAGCGAGCGCGAGCGGATGGCAGGCGAGATCGGCAAACATCCGCCCCTTGGCGAGCATGGCATATATGCGGTTGGTTTTCAGACCTTCGAAGTCATTACGTCCTGCAATATCTGCCGCCAGATAGGGTGCAAGCGCATTGCGAATGTCACCGATCATCTCGGGATCAAGAACCGACTCGAAAAGCACATATCCTTCGCGATCAAAAATCTCTCGCTTTGCCGCAAAGGCCTTAGCGTCAGCTAGCATCGCCTGCCAGTCGCCCATCATCAACTCTCCTTAGACAGGACAGAAGGTTGCGCCTATGGCCAATAATGTCAAGAAAATGGCAGGGCTTGGGGGGCTCGAAACCACGATCTTCGGTTTTGGAGGCTGAAACGAGACATAAGCCGCCTTGAGGCAGGCGCCCGGAAACGTGGGGCTGGCAAAATGTATTTCTATTTATGTCGACTTTAACGGAACTACATTGTGTCGACAGAGTTTAAAGTAACATCACTCTTGTCGTAAAGGCCACAATCATGATCTGGACAGTTGCAGTAATATTGTTTGTTCTCTGGTTACTCGGTTTCGCCGTGTTTCCTGTCGCTGGAGGCTTAATCCATATTCTTCTGGTACTCGCCGTCGTCGCCATTGCTTATCAATTGATCACTGGCCGAAGGGCGTTATAGCGAAACGCCGCGTCGCGGGGCCGATTAATCGGGCCTGACTGCGCGTCTGACGCTGTATTGGAAGTTTTCGGGAGATCGTTCATGGCAACCACGGATGCGCGGATTGTGGACATTGGCCCAAAACCACAATCGTTCGACATCGAACACGCGACGAACCAAAATCCTGACTACCGCGCGGTCGCATGGAGCGGTCGCTATTTGCAGGTTACTTTAATGTCGATCCCGGTTGGTGGCGACATCGGCCTGGAAGCGCATCCCGAGACCGACCAATTTCTCCGTCTCGAATCTGGCAATGGTCGCGTCCAGATGGGCGATGCGAAGGATCAGCTGACCTTCGACGAGAAAGTTTCAGACGGTTGGTGTGTGCTCGTTCCGGCAGGAACCTGGCACAACATCACGAATATCGGCGCGACGCCCATGCAACTTTATGCCATCTATGCCCCCGCCCACCATACGCCCGGCAAGGTCCAGCCGACGGCAGCGATCGCAAGCGCCGATAAGGAAGATGCGCCAGCGGATTGGTCAGTGCAGCCTGCTCAGGCACCCGACAGACATGGCTGACTCTCCAGATTTGCGGACACAAAAAGAAAACCAGCCACAGGTATGTCATGAAATCACATCAATTCGCTCTGTTGTTTGGGTTCAGCCTGCTGGGTGGATGTGCCGTGGCGACTGAAGAACCATCATTTACCGTAGGCCTCGCCAAAGGTAACTTCGAAGTTCGTGATTATCCAGCGCTGGTCGTGGCCGAAGTGTCGGTAACGGGCGACCGCAAAGATGCAGCGAGCAAAGGGTTTCGCCTCCTCGCCGGCTATATTTTTGGCGGCAACACCGCCAGCCAAAAGATCGCCATGACCGCGCCGGTCACACAGGCCGCTGCGGGTGGCGAGAAGATCGCGATGACGGCGCCCGTCTTGCAGAGCGGCGGCGATGGCAACTGGGTGATTAGGTTCATCATGCCACGCGGTTCGACGCTCGAGACATTGCCGCAGCCGAACGATCCCAAAGTGCACCTCAATGCCGTTGCGCCCGCGCGCATGGCTGTGGTCCGGTTCAGCGGGCTAGCGCAGCAAGACACCATCGCTGCGAAGACCGATGAACTGCGGGGCTTCGTCAAGGCGCAGAATTTGAGCGCGATAGGGTCGCCTTCATTGGCGCAATATGATCCGCCATGGACGCTTTGGTTTCTGCGCCGGAACGAGTTGATGATTCCGATTGAGCGAGATTCATCAACCTGACTTTAGGGACACGACTACATTGCCGACAATTTCGCCATTTTGTCGTTCTGCGGAAAACTGCCGTTTTAGTTCTTTAGCCAACGAAACGCAGACTCAATTGCGTCGACAGAATTATTCTGGATGCAAGCGCCATGTGATAAAATGACGCGCCTTGGATTCCATGCGATCATTTGCTCCACGCCAACCCGAAGCTCGTCGCGATGCTTGCGAGCGGCCAGCCTTATCTCGATCGAGGGCTTTGCGTTCGGTCCGGTTGCGCCGCCAAGCTTAAGCAAAAGTCGGACGAACAAGCTGCGGACGCGACTGGCTTCAAAAGTTTGCATTAGATCAGTGACGACGAGACTTTGGGAGGGGCGATGAAAAAACACCGTTTCCGAAAACTTTCCCAGTTCAACGCTGATATGATCGATATCCGCACTCCAATCCGCGACGAGCTTTCCACCCAAGGCGATTGGCTTGGCAGCAATCTTGTGTGCCACATCGGCCGAGGCAAAAACGGTGGCATCGGCATTCGTGGATGCCCAGGCGTCGACTTGCAAATAGTGGTAACTGTTCGGTGCGATGATGGCGGAGACCGGCCCCAAAGCATCGAGTGTCTGTTGAAGATTCGCCGAGTAAGCGACTGGCGAATGCAACCAAAGTGTGCCGTTAGCCAGCTTTACAACCGTCATCCGCGTCGGGCATGGAATAAGCGCACCAGCTAATCGATATTGAACCTCAGGTCCTTCGACGGTCCAAATATCTTCCGCTTGTGGCGATATTGTAAGTTGTGGTTCGTAGGGTTCATAACCAACGCGCGTCATCGTTTTAGTGATTCCTGGCAAATATCCTTACTCGCCAGATACCACATAAAAGCCGCCTGTCAGCAATCCACAACATTCCAGACATACGGACAACAATGTCCCGCCGTCGTTACCTGCAGTTTGTTCATAGGCTGAACGAAGGGCAGCTTTCCTGAAATATGTTAATAAAGCGGTCTTTCCGGACACGACAACATTGCGGACCTAAAAAAGCCTAATGTTTTAAAAGCTGGTCGACGACCCGAGCGACATCACTGGAAAGATAGGGCTTTCTTAAGACTAGTTGGGAGTCCAAGTCTGTCCGAGTTCCATGGTTTGAATAGCCAGTCGAAAACGCAAAGGGAATGCCGCGAGCAATTAGAATATCTGCAATTGGGTAACTATTTTCTTCGCCGAGATTAACATCGAGAATTGCGATATCGAAGCTTTCTTGATCAAGCAATGCAAGCGCTTGAACGACCGACGCGGCGGGATAAATTGCCGAACACCCCAAATCTTCAAGCACGAATTCCAAGTTCATCATGACGATCATCTCGTCTTCAACGACAAGCATCTTTCTCCCGTCAAGTGTGCCCATCACTGCGAACTCCGTATAAACGATGGAGCGGGAATATCGATTTGACACTTTACACCTTCGGCCAGGTAGTCGAGCGTCACCTTGCCATTCAGTTCATGGGATATTCCTCGGCCTAAAATCCATGTTCCAAAGCCTTTATGCGACGGAGGTGTAACGAGTGGTCCATTTCGTTCTTGCCATCGGATCAAGAGGCGGTCGCCTGCGGCTTCCTTGCTCAAATGCCAATCTACGTCTATTCTGCCCTCACCGTTGGATAAGGCGCCGTATTTAATAGAATTGGTTGCAAGTTCATTGAGGGCGATAGCAATTGCCAGCGTTATCTTCGGGGGCAATACAATATTGCTACCACTTATCGTTATCCGTGCCACGTGATCCGTTATCGAATGGAACGGCTTCATGGCCATTTGAACCAGATCATGCAGACCCGCACCGTCCCACTCGGTCGCAGTAAGAAGATCGTGCGACCGCGCCAAAGCTTGAATTCGGCGCTCAATTGCAACACGGGCCTCAGAAGGCACTGCTGGGTCTTTCAACGCATGATTCACAATGAACTGAAACGTTGCCAACGTATTTTTTACGCGGTGATTAAGTTCGTCGATGAGTGCTTTACATCGCTTATTTTCAAGCCGGTGCGCAGTCAGGTCCGCCAATGACACAAAATATTGTACGATTTTGCCACTTTTGTCAGACACTGGCGTTATGAACATGGACGCCCAAAATTCGGTGCCGTCTTTGCGCTTATAATGCACCTCCGTGTCGCCGCACATTTCGCTGTTAAAAGCCAACTTCAACACCTTAATATTTTCTTCGTCAAAACCGTTGGCAAGTAACGACTGAAAGTTTTCTGCGAGCACCTCCTC
Organism: Sphingorhabdus sp.; assembly: GCF_041737645.1. Taxonomy (GTDB): domain Bacteria; phylum Pseudomonadota; class Alphaproteobacteria; order Sphingomonadales; family Sphingomonadaceae; genus Sphingorhabdus_B. The sequence goes on along the minus strand of NZ_JBGSRI010000016.1, from coordinate 22,832 downwards.
GCGGGTATATCCAGTTAGATTCAAAAAAGCATCGTTTGCAAAAATGACAGAGTGTCCATCGTCCACGTTAAGAAACATCATCGGCATTCGTGTTTTTTCAGCGGCAACAACGAAAGGTCCAAGTTGACGTCGAAATGAATCGACGGATGCTTCGCCGGCTTTTTGTACCGAGGATCTAGGCGCGTCGGTTGACATATCATCTCCACAGACGAGCCAACTTGGCTAACCCTTGCGAGCTTAAACCGTTCGCTGGCAGTGTTGTTCCCCGCAATGAATGCCTCAGAATTTGGCTGATAGAAAAATGACACCAGTCAGTCCTGACTAACACCTTGTGAAAGGCAGCTGATGGCTTCGATCCACTAAAAGCAGTATGTCCGCTTCCCACAAAATTTCATACAATCTGACAACAATTTCCCGCCTTCGTTACCTGCCGTTTGTTCATAGGCTGTCTGCGGTGCGAGTGCTCAATGGAGCGATGGCTAGTGACACCGATGCTCTCTCAATAAAATCAAGAAGTTAGCTTATAGAATTGTAAGCAATACGAAAAAGTGGGGTTTTTGTATAAATTGTTTACCGAAAAACCAAGGCTCAAATAATCTGCTAAGCCATTGAAAAATGGCAGGAGTTGGGGGACTCGAACCCACGACCCTCGGTTTTGGAGACCGATGCTCTACCAACTGAGCTAAACTCCTGCACTCCGCATTTCTGCGAAGAGTGGTGCCCTTAACGCCGTTATGCAAACGGGGCAAGCCTGCTTTCGCAAACCCGCCCCGTTCTTGTGCCAAATTGCGCGAACTAGAACTTGAAACCAGCCTCGACGCCCCAGATGCGTGGTTCGTTGACGAAGCCGGTCAAGTTGTTGAAGTCGATGCCGCCCACCGCAGATGTATCCTTGGTGATGTTGCGTCCGAATGCGGCGAAATCATATTTGTCGGTTTTATACCCAACGCGCAGGCCGCCTTCGAGCATGCTCTTGTCCTGATACTCGACGGATTCATAAAGGAAGAAGTTGATCTTCGACCGATAGGCCCAATCGGTATAGGCATAGATTTCGCCATTGCCGACGGGGATGCTGTAACGCGCGGTCCAGTTGGCGATCCACTCGGGGCTTTGCGGCAGGCTGTTGCCGTTGATGTTGACGATGGCAGGCCCTGCTCCAGCTGGAGTTACGATCGGGTCAAGGATGGTGCAGATCGAAGGATCTAACCCGCCCAACTGTGCACCGCAAGCAGCGGTCGTCAGGCCCGCATCGCGGATACTGGTGTTATTGTAGCTGATGCCAGCGGTAAGCAGCAGCGCCGATACCGGTTTGAACTCCACCTCGGCTTCAAAGCCATAGCCGCGTACCTTGTCTGCATTGATCAGGCGGTTGGCATTTACCCCGCCGCCAACAGCAGTCAGCTGCGCGTCTTTCAGCTCATAATAAAAGCCGTTTAGGTTGAACCGTGCGCGGCCATCGAGCAGATCGGATTTGATACCTGCTTCATAAGACGTAATCGTTTCCGAATCGCCAACGGTGACGCCATCTTCAAGTGGCGTCGCGGTTGATGGCGGAAACAGCAAGCGTCCCTGGATCGACGGCGCGCGATAGCCACGAGCAACGCGGGCATAGAAATTGATGTCGTCCGTCGCCTCATAATTTGCGCTGAGATCCCAAGTGACGTTGTTATCCTTGGTCTTGCGCGTGACGGTGCCAAGCAGCGGTGGAGTTGGGAATGTGGCACCAAATATGTCGAACGGGAACGAATCGAAATCACGTGATGCAGTGAAATCGCGCTTGTCGTCATTGTACCGGATGCCGCCAGTCAGTTTCAGTGCATCGGTTACGGCAAATGTTGCCGATCCGAACACGCCCCAGGCGGTGCTCTCCTGACGCTGGCTGGCAACGATGTTGACGCCGCCTGGTGGCGTGAGCAGGCCAACACCGCCGACAAAATCACCCAAGGTGGCATAATTGTCCGAACGGATTGTCAGCGTTTCATCGAAATAGAAGACGCCTGCCTGATAGCTAAGCGGACCATCGCCGTTGCTGGCAATGCGGAATTCTTGCGTGAACTGCTTCAGGTTTGGAACCCGGTCGCGGGTTTCGGCTGAGAAAGGGATGAAGCCGGGGCCGGTAGCAGGTGCTGTAAAAAATGCACCAAGGCCTCCATCAACGTCGCCAACCGAATTGCTTTCGCCCTTCCATAGGCTGGTCACCGAAATGAACGAGACTGGCCCTGCATCATAAGTAATGCGCGCGGCGGCATTTTGGGTGTCGACGGTCTGTTCGTTCTGGCCATCGGTTGAAACGCTGTAGCGGTTAAAATTGCTGTTCAGCCCACGCTGGCCTTTGGTGAACACATTGGCGCGGAACAGGCGTGCGGTGCCGTCGAGTGAACGGAACTGGCCGGTCAGCAGGATGTCGAGATCATCGCTTGGCTTGATCAGGAACTGCAGGCGCGCGGCATATTCTTCATAGCCTTCGAATGCGTCCTTGGTGGTGCCGGCGGGGGTGACATTGTCGACATAATCGTCCTGACGCTGATACATGGCCGAGAGGCGCACGCTGACTTTTTCACCTAGCGGGCCGCCAACAGCGCCCTGCGCGTTGATCGCGTTGAACCGGCCATAAGATATCTTGCCATAGCCGCCTGCGACTTCGCTTGGCTTTACGCTATCGAACTTGACGATACCGGCCGGCGTGTTGCGACCAAACAGGGTGCCCTGCGGACCGCGCAATACTTCGACGCGCTCCAGATCGAAAATCGGGAAGCCCTTGAGGATCGGGTTTTCGAGGACGACATCGTCATACACGAGGCTGACTGGCTGCGATGCGTTAAAGTCAAAATCGGTGTTGCCAAGGCCGCGGATGTAGAAACGCGGGAATGTGCGTCCGAACGAGGATTCCACCAGAAGGCTGGGCACCCGGCCGGAGATACCGCGGATGTCCACGCCGCCTGCCGAAATGGCATCAAGCTTGTCGCCGCTGACCGCAGTGACCGACAAGGGAACATCCTGCAGATTTTCTTCGCGGCGCTGCGCGGTGACGACGATCTCGCTGAGGCCGGGGCCTTCTTCGGCGGCTTCATCCTGACCATAAGCAGGCGCGATGAGAAAACTGGTCGAGGCAATCGCAATCGCGAGGCCTGAAGCAAGTGTCGAACGGAAAGTACGCATGGAAACTCCCTGAATGTCAGTGGGTCGATAGAGAATCGGGGCACTTTTTGTCCCGTTATCGCTGCCATCATTCTTCCCGGCAAACGGGTCAACTCTGCTTTGCAAAATTGTGACGTTTTTGCGTCGCCTGTGGCAGTTTTGCACCGCAATATATTTAGGGGAATTTACTCGCGCCAAAGAATCTCGGCGGAGCGCTCGCGTATATTCCTAAAAGCTCATTTCGTCATAAATCCGGCGGATATCGCCGCCCCATTCGCCGTGATAGCGGTCGAGCAATGTTTCCGACATGGTTTTGCCCGATGCCACAATCTCGCGCAAGGGATCGAGATAGCCGGTTTCATTGTCGCCGCTGCTGTTCAGGCAGTTGCGGGCGGTAAGGCCGGCGGATGAAATGTCGAGGATGCGCCCCGCTAGATCCAGCAGCTTGCCACCACCGGGGATCGCGGCATTCAAACCTTGTGCGGGAACAGCAGACCGTAAAGTTTCGCGTTCGTCCATCGTCCAATGCTTGACTTCGTCCCACGCGGCGTTGAGCGCGCCTTGATCGTATAACAGGCCGACCCAAAAAGCGGGAAGCGCGCAGATGCGGTTCCACGGGCCGCCATCGGCACCGCGCATTTCAAGAAAGCTTTTCAACCGAACCTCGGGAAAGGCGGTCGACATATGGTCTTCCCAATCGCTGACGGTCGGTTTTTCGCCGGGCAGAACCGACAATTTACCGTTCAGAAAATCTTTGAAATCCAGTCCCGACGCATCAATATATTTGCCGTCACGATAAACGAAATACATCGGCACATTCAGCATATAATCGACATAGCGTTCATAGCCGAAACTGTCGTCGAAAACGAAGGGCAGCATGCCGGTACGCTGCGGGTCGGTGTCGGACCAGATATGGCTGCGATACGAGAGGAAGCCGTTCGGCTTGCCTTCGAGAAATGGCGAATTTGCAAATAATGCGGTTGCGAGAGGTTGCAGCGCGAGAGAAGTCCGGAATTTATGCGCCATGTCGGCTTCGCTCGAAAAGTCGAGATTGACCTGAATGGTGCAGGTTCGCAGCATCATATCAAGGCCCATGCTGCCGACACGCGGCATATGGCGCAGCATGATTTCATAGCGGCCCTTAGGCATGATCGGCAATTCTGCCCGCGTTTTGTCGGGCCAAAGGCCCATACCCAAAAAGCCTTTGCCGGTTTTCTCGCCAATGGCCTTGACCTGTTTCAGATGCCTTCCGGTTTCAGCGCACGTCTGGTGCAGATTTTCCAGCGGCGCGCCTGATAATTCAAGCTGTCCGGCGGGTTCCAGGCTGACGGCTCCGTCAGGACCGCTTAAGGCAATGACATTGTCGCCCTCCATCACCGGGGTCCAGCCATATTCGGTTAACGCCATTAACAGGTCGCGGATTCCACCGGGCTCGTCATAGGAAGGGGCGCTGAAATTCTTGCGGCAATATACGAATTTCTCATGCTCGGTGCCGATGCGCCAACGGTCCTTGGGTTTCTCGCCCTTGGCAATTGCCGCCACGAGCTGGTCGCGTGACTCGATGCTAGGTTCGTTGCGATTCGAAACTGTTTTTGTGCTCATGGCCGGGGTTTATAAATGTCGGGGCCCTAATGCCAGCACTTTCATGCGCTCAGTTGACTGTCACCTGGAATGCGACGGCGAAGCTGTTGGCGTTCGGCATTGTTGCGGTTGAAACGGTTATGGATGAATCCAAAAATGCCGCCCCGTGGGGATCGGTTTCATCCGCGCCTGACGCATCGTCGTCTTCGGAGGTAGTCGTATTGGCGCATGTGGGTCCCGAAGTCAGCGAATTGCGTACGTAAGTGGTATTAGGCGGGATAGAATCGGTGCCAATGATGGTGGTGGCAAGGCCCGGTCCTTGGTTGGAAATGGTAATGCAATACCGCACGCGTGCACCCGGCACGGATTTTGGATTGGACGCGCTAATTCCATCAGAGATTGCCGAACTTGCCTTTGTCACGTTCAGCATTGCGGGCAGGGGTGAAATTATCAGATTTGCCTGGAAAAAAGTCCCGGTGCTCCCATTCACATTGTCACAAATTGAGAGGGTCCATGTGCCCATCGCATTTTCCCCGTTAAACGCGTTGAGGCTTTGAACGGGGGCAAAGATGCGCTGATAGGGCGGAACGATGGTGCTCGCGGTCGCGGGGTCGTTCAAGATGATATGCGTGCTGACCGATGTTGCCGATCCGCTGTCAAAAAGCACGTTCAAATGGTCGCGCGACCCGCCTGTGTTGCGAAACAGGGTAATCGTCGTACCTTCAGGGGACCGTAGCGTTATCACAACATGGTTGCGCCGTGTATGCGACAGTAAAACCCCGACGTTGATGTCGTCGATGGTATAGGTTTCGGGGACGACAAAGGTCCGCGTTAATTGTGTGGCGCACGAGGGGCCGGAATTAACGATGGGGGCATCGACCGTATTTGTATAGGTTATTGCGGTTTGTGCATGGCCGGGGGTTGCGGCGACTCCGCACGACAATATCACGGCAAAAAGCAGGCGCATTGCGCCAAGATGCATGCCCCATCGTGTGACTAAATATATATCCATAGTTATAGTTTAGCAGGGAAGCGATGGGCAATGCCATGATTTTTTTATGCGATGTTCTTTGGGGTCGAATGCGCCCCGGTCAATTGACTGTGGCGTTAAAGACCATAGCGAAACTTGCCGAAGGCCCGAGCGTGGCTGCCCGGCCGGTTACGGTAGATCCGGCAAAGTCCATGCCGAACGGGTCATTTTCATCTGCGCCCGCATTATCATCATCTTCGGCATTTGTTGCACCGGCACAGCTTGGTCCGGTTAGCATACTGCCAGGAATGAAGGTTGTTCCTGCAGGAATGCTGTCGGTTGCCACGATATTGCTGCTGGTGCCGCTGCCCGAGTTTGACACGAGGATGCAATAGCGCACAATTGCGCCGGGCAATGCTTTGGGGTTGCTTGCGCTCACGCCGTCGCTGACGACATTGCTCAATTTCGTAACGCTTATGGTCGTTTGCGGGTTACAGAATGTGAAATCATTGATTGCAATGGCCTGACCATCGGGGTCGGCCGGCGCGGTTGTGTGGTTACCGTAGATTATCGTGATTGTATCGACGGGCGAGGCGAATGTTGCAATTACCGTGCCCTGATTGGTCGTGTCGCTGGCGGTGACGTCACCAATGGCGACGTTGCCAAAGACATAATTGGTGATGCCGTTGGTCAATGTAGGTGTGACCGTCGATCCGTTGAAACTGCCGGTAATGGTCATTTTGTCGGCAAAATCATTTGCCGCATAGTCGACGTCAAAAATCGTAAATTGCACTCCCGGAACCGCCGTAGGCAACGTTACGACAGTCGTGGTGGCTTGGGTCCGGGTTGAATATTGCACATTTTGGTACAGCGAATTCTGTCCGGTTGTCCCGCCTGTAATTGTCGCATTCAGCTGCAACGGAACGGAAAACACACCTTGGGTTGTGACGTTAAATCCGATCGCGCCGATATTGGCCACATTGGCGGTTCCGGTCGGGCTGCCGCTGGTCCAGCTTTGCGCGTTCCAGTCCAGCAATGTAGTGCCAGCAGGACAGAAAAGTGTGGGCGGTGTTCCGGCGGTTCGGGTTCCGGTCGTGGTAAAACTGACGGCTGCGTCGTCATCTTCATTAATGGAGCTATTGCCCGGTGTGGAATCAAGATCGGTGATCGAAGACGCGCTGATCTCCGCTTCGTTCTGGATGGTGGTTCCAAGGCCGGCGGTTATCGTGACGTTGATAGTCAGCGTTCTGGTGGTGCCGACCGGAATGCTGCCAACCGTCCAAATGCCCGTTGCACTGTCGTAACTGCCAAATCCAGTCGCGCTGACAAAAGTGACGCCCATAGGTAAAACGTCAAGCACGGTTACGCCCGAAGCCGCAGATGGCGAACTGGCCGAGTTGGTTACGGATAATGTGTAGGAAATAGCATTGCCACTGGCAGGTGTTGCGTTGCTGACTGTTTTTGCAAGCGATAGATCGGCATAGTTGGCCGGTGCTTGCGTGAGATAAAGGTCAGCGCGAGTAAATGTGCCGACATCGGCTCCGACGGAATCGCATATCACCATCGTCCAGTTGCCAATCGCATTTTGCCCGTCAAATGCGTTCAAAACCGACGTCGGGCGGAATGTCCGTTGATATGGCGGGGCTGCGCCTGTGGTATCGTTACTCGTATGGCTGCTGATCGCAGCCGCTGCTTCATCGTCATACAGGACATTGAGGTTGTCCGCCGCCGCACCGACATTGGTCATAATCTGGACCGTCGTTCCGGCGGGTGAAGTCAATGTTATGCGAAGATCGGACCGATACGTGTGGCTGAGCAAAACGCCAAAGTCGACATCGGACACTGTAAAACTGGTACCCACATTGAATGTCCGCGTGACTGTGGTCGAACAATTGGTGGAATCGACGATATTGCCCGTGGCGGTGTTGCTGTACTGGTTGACCGTCTGGGCAAATGCCAGTGTCGGCAATGAACATGCCGCAAAGACCACCACCACAAAAGTAGCAATAATCCGCAGCAAAGCTGCTTTTGCGAATAAAAGCGACCCCATTTTCAATTTCGTTTTGGTCCAAAAGTCATCGCAAAGGGGTAATTGAAAGAATTTAATTAATGATAAATGGCCGCGGAATTGCGCGCTTCCAATTTGTAAAATTCTATAAATTTTGCTTGGCGGTTAACACTATTACCGATCGTTAACCTCAACACATTAAACATGGTTGCACGCGTTACGACCAGGACCGCAATTGCATAGATTTTCAATCAACCGGCTTCGGCTTTTATTGGCGATGATGTTCGCCGCGTTTATCGGTTTGGGATCGACCCCGGCCCACGCCCAATCGTGCGCGCCGGCAACTTCGCAGGGGACCGCACCGCAGGGATGGGAAACTTACTGCTGGCTGGATTTTACGGCCTATAATGATGCAACGGCACGATCTGGCGCAGGCCAGAATTTTACGTTTAACCTCAGTGATGGGTCCGTATTATCGTTTAACTTGAGGGTTACCCCGACAGGGGCAACGGCGTTCAGCTCCATCGCAGCGCCATCCTGGACGGGGGCTGCAGTAGGCAATACCGCATTTTTGGGAATTCCCGGACGGCCTGTGCTTTACACCGCATCGGCTGGTAACAAATCGATCACTTTTTCGGGAATAACCATCACTCCGCCGCCTGGTGCCCCTGCCGTGACCGCATATTCATTTGTGGCGGCTGATGCGGAATCCACGAATGATGGCGAGAATTTGCAATTCGTGACCAACGGCTCGGGATGGCAGATTTTGGATCAAGTCAACCCGATCAGCGGAAACACATATCCCCCCATTACGGGAACTGGCACTTCTACATTTACTGAAACGGGCGCCCCGGGAACGGTTGGGGGCTATATTGTTGGCTCAAACAGTCCAACGACGGTCACAGCCAATATGGTAGCCGGTGGCTTGCAAGGCGCAATGTTTGCGGTTCGCTTTGCTTCCATGCGATTGCGCAAAACCATTACCGGCGCGCGTGTTAACGCAGCTGACCAGTTTACATTCAGGGTAAGTGCGACATCGTCAGGAACCACACTTGCCTCTGGCACGACCAGCGGTACCGGCAACGGACCTTTTTCCGCGGCGCCTCTTTCGCTGGCTTCGGGTATTCCATTGACCCTGTCGGAAACGATGGCACCGGGCAGCGCCAGCACTCTGGCCCAATATGCCAGCCGACTTACATGCACGAATACGACAACCAGTTCGACTACGCCGCTGCCCAATAACCTGCTCGCGACGAGCTACAATTTTGGCGCTTTACAGTTCGGCGATGCGGTCATCTGCATTTTCAACAATGCTGCTTATCCGCATATCCGCGTGAGCAAGGCATTGGGAGCGGGAGGCCGGCGGTTCAGCACCGACCAGTTTACCGTTCGCATAAATCAGGGCGCTACATTGGTCTCATCTGCAACCACGACGGGGACCGGAACCACCGACACCGGTGGAAGCACGGCTTTGGTGCAGGTTGTGCCCGGAACAGCCTATACCCTTGATGAGATTATGTCTGGACCGGGGAGCCTGTCGCAATATAGCTCGGCATTGGCTTGCACGAACGGCACCAATGGCGTGACGACAAGTTTTCCAACCACGGTGCCGGGTAACATTACCCCCGTACTGGGTGACGTCATCAGTTGTACGATCACCAATACAAGGCTGGCAGGAAACGCAACATTGGTGGTTTCCAAAACGTCTACGGTGCTTTCGGATGGTATTAGCGGGGGCAATCCGAAATCTCTTCCAGGAGCGATCATAAGGTATACGATCACTGTGCAGAATACCGGCAACCTGTCTGTCGATGCGAATACGATTGTGATCGTTGATGCATTCCCTGCGAATTTCACGCTGGATGCTTCCACGCCGTTCAATTTTACCGAAGGTCCGCGCGGCAGCAATCTCAATGCCTTTAACCAGTCGACGATGGTGACCTATTCGACGACCGGCGGCGCCCCTTTTAGCGCGCCGCTGGGTAGCGGATTTAACGGGGCCATCCGGGCTTTCCGTTTTGCGCCGACCGGAACGATGCAGGGTGCCAATGCCAGCGGACCGTCGAGCTTTTCCATCTCCTTTGTCGGCCGTCTCAACTAAGCCTTCACCAGTCGCCTTGCGCGGCTATCCAGACCGAAAGCGCAGCAATCGCTGCGGTATCGGCGCGTAAAATTCTTGGACCGAGGGACACCGCAATCGCAGCCGGATGTGCGCGAATTGCCGCATTTTCCTGATCGGTAAAGCCACCTTCGGGGCCGATGAGGATCGCGGCGGGTCCCGTCTTGATCGCATCGCCAAAAGACGCTCCGCCACGTTCATCGCAGAAATAGAGGGTCCGCCCTTCAGGCCAGTCTTTCAATATAGCGTCGAGCTTCGCAAGCGGCGCGATTTCCGGTAGCGCGGTGCGCTCACATTGCTCGGCGGCTTCGATCATGTGCGTCTGCAGCCGGTCTTCCTTAACCTTGTCGACAACACAGCGGGCGGTCAGCACTGGCACAAAACGCGCCACGCCCAATTCGCAGGATTTCTCCGCTATCCAGTCGAAGCGGTCTTTTTTGACCAGCGCCTGGCAGAGCCAAAGGTCAGGCACGCTCTCACGTTCACGCAGCTTGGCCTGGATTGTAACAATCAAGTCGCGTTTTCCGGTATGCGATACCAGCGCCAGATATTCGCCAGTCATATTGTCGAACAAAGTAACCGGCGCGCCCTCTTTTAACCGCATGACGCCAAGTAGATAATGGGCGGACCCACCCGCTATCTCGACATCTTGTGATAGCGCCAACGCGTGCTCGATATACAGGCGGGGTGTAGATTTGGGTGGCCAATTCGGGGTTGCGGGCATGATGATCGCCGTACCGCCAAATAATGTCTGCGTCATCCAGCATTTTTCCATCCTGACGAGGTCAAGTTCCAGATGACGAATGCGTTTTTCTTGTGCAAAGCGCGAAGGTGACGTCCAAACTTGTTCCCGACAGCGAATATCGCGGATTGATGGCCCTGCTGCCTGAAAAGCTGCGTGGCTTTGCTGTGCTGGCGCGTTTTGACCGGCCGATAGGCTGGTGGCTGTTGTTCTGGCCGTGCGTTTTTGGATTGGCGCTGTCCGGGGGACTGGTTGCCCAGTGGGATTTGGCGCTGTGGATGCTGTTGGGTGCCATCGCCATGCGCGGCGCGGGCTGTGTGTACAACGATATAGTTGACTGCGACCTGGACCGGCAAGTGGCGCGCACGGCTTCGCGCCCATTGCCAAGCGGCGCCGTCAGGGTAAACGCCGCATGGGCATGGCTGATCGCCTTGTGCCTCGTCGGGCTTGCCGTGTTGGCGCAACTGCGGTGGGAAGCGCAGGTGATGGCACTCTTTAGCCTCGCCTTGGTTGCGGCTTATCCTTTTATGAAACGGATTACCTGGTGGCCGCAGGTCTGGCTTGGTCTGGTGTTTAGCTGGGGCGCACTGGTCGGATGGGTGGCAATCACCGGCCATATCGATGCGGCGATGTGGTGGCTGTACGCTGGCACGATCTGCTGGGTGATAGGCTATGACACGGTCTACGCCATGCAGGACCGTGAAGATGACGCATTGGTCGGCATCAAATCGAGCGCATTGCGATTAGGTGGTCAGATAAAAGCGGGCGTTGCCCTTTTTTATGCGTTGGCGATCGGCGGCTGGGGCATGGCAATCTGGAGCATACGGCCTGAAAAACAGGCGCTTGTCGCGTTGGTGCCCGTTGCTATTCACTTGATACTGCAAGTTACGTCACTCAAGAAAGACGGCAGTAATGCGCTTGGTCATTTCCGGTCAAACCGGGTGGCAGGATTATTGGCGGCTTTGGCATTTCTTGTCGTCGGCGCCGCAGGGACTGTTTAGGAGAGTAAAATGGAAAATCGCCGTCTGGGAAAAAGCGCCGTTGTTGTTTCCGACATTTGCATGGGAACAATGACGTTCGGTTCGCAAACCGAAGAGGCGGAGGCGCATCGCATATTGGACAAATGCCTCGATGCCGGGATCAACTTTTTCGACACAGCCGAAGGCTATCCCGTGCCGCCGGACATCAAATGGGTCGGCCGTACCGAGGAAATTGTCGGGCGTTGGATGAAGGGCAAGAACCGCGATGCCATCATCATGGCGACAAAGGTGTCGGGCCCCAGCCATGTATGGTTCAAATCCCCCAAGCGCGGCGGGATGACAGCGCTCGACCGGCATAATATCATCGTCGCCGTGGAGGACAGCCTTCGCCGGTTGCAAACCGACTATATCGACCTCTACCAAACCCATTGGCCCGACCATGACACCGCCTATGACGAAACCATGGAAACGCTGGATGAACTGGTTCGTGCTGGTAAAGTGCGGGTGCTGGGTTGCTCGAACGAGACCAGTTACGGACTGATGAAGTCGCTGGCGACGTCCGAACGGTTGGGCACGGCGCGTTACCACACGATCCAGAATAATTATTCGATCAACAACCGCCGGTTCGAGGATGAACTGAAGCAGGTGTGTCGGCAGGAAGGGGTGTCCTTGCTGCCCTATTCGCCTCTGGGTGGCGGTGTGCTGTCGGGGAAATATCTCGATAACCAGCGTCCCGAAGGCGCACGTTTTTCCCGCTATCTGGAAATGCAAGGGGAGCGCCAGTTCGAAATGGCGCAGCGCTTCGCCGGGCCAAGGGCGCTGGAATCAACGGCGCGCATCGTCGCCATCGCAAAAGAGGCGGGCATGTCGCCAATTACACTCGCAACCGCCTGGTCAAAACAGAATGACTTTGTCGCCTCGACCATCGTAGGCGTCAGCCGCGAGGATCAACTGGACGAGATTTTTGCGGCAATTGACTTGAAGCTCAGCAAAGAAGTCATGTCGGCAGTGCACAAGGTCACCAAAGAGATTTTGTACCCGATGGGGTGACTGGTCTGTCGGAATATTTTCGTCAAAAGGAAGAAGGAAAAAAGGAAGAAGAAGGGCATCTCATTCCGGGTAGCTGAGCGCCTCATTCCTTCTTTTTCTTATTCCTTTTGACGAAAAAAGGTCACAGCCAGTCAGGATGATTTCAGCCTGTGACAATTTCCGACCGGCTATAGCCCAACGCTTCGGCCAGTGCCTGCAATCGCCTTTGAACCGAATTTGATCGCAATCGCACGGCCTGACCGCTCAGTCGCAAGCACAATATATTGTCACCCCCTTCGATCCGGCTGTTGGCAAGGGCACCGCCTGTGCCGCCGTCAAGCCGCTGGGCAAGGCGGATCGCCAGGCCCCAGACAACAGCCTGCGCCAATGCGCCCGGCTTGGCCAGATTTGAGAGCATTTCGGGCAATGTCCGTTTGCCGGCATGGACCGTCCACAGCGCCGCTGCGATCACTGCCCGGTCGCTTGCCACTACCCCCGGCCAGTTTCCGTCCAGCGCAAGGTCCAGTGCATGATCGGCGCGATATTCGGGGTTTACGTTCCACACACTGTCGGACAATAAACAGGCTGCGCGGCACAGTCGGGCGTCGCCATCGCTTTGACCTGCAAAGACCGGCGCAATCCAGTCGGCTAGCGCATCACCGTGAAATGGAAAGCGGGTGAGCCGTTCGCCTTCAAAACGGGTGGCTGCTATCAATGGGTCTTCGCGGCGTTGTGCATCGGAAAGCTGGTCGAACAGCAACCCTTCACGTAAACCATAGATACTGGTCACCAGTTCATTCGGTTCAAGCAAGCGAACGACACCGGCCAAGAGGGCGGTCGCACCCGGTAATGCAGCGATCCGTCCCGTGGCGAGCACTTTGGTCTGGGTAAGTGCGGCTGCATCATTGACCAGCGGCATCAATCTGGTCGCGGCGTCGGGCGGCATTTGGTAATTGGACAGGATCGTCAGCGGATATCCGACATCATGCATGTGCAATCGCGCAAATGAACGCCACGATCCGCCGATCATATAAAAAGGTAGGCCACTTTCGATAGGGAAGCCGTCGTCGCCCTTTAATGCTGCAATATCGTCGCGTAGCATTTGGGTTATCTGTTTGGTGGTTTTTCCTTTCAGCACCGCATGGCGCAGCGTACCTAGCGGTAACGAGACGCGGTCACCCAATTTTCCATCGGCCAGACGGATGAGTTCAAGGCTGCCCCCGCCAAGATCGCCGACATAGCCGTTGGCGCGCGGGTTATCGCTGATAACACCAAGGCCAGCTGCCGTTGCTTCGGTTTCGCCGTCGAGCACGTCGATCCGGATGCCGAGCGCCGCCGCGCTTTCGACCAGTTTCGCCCCGTTCTTTGCTTCGCGCGTTGCGGCGGTCGCAACAACGCGCAACGTGTCGACTTTCATGGACCGTGCCAGTGTTTCAAACCGCGCCAAAGCCGCCAGCGCCTTTTTCATCGTCGCCGCGGGAATGATGCCGTCGCCAGCAAGGCATGCGCCCAGAGCGACGCGGCTTTTTTCATTGTAAATCGGCATCGGCGCGCGCGGCAGGCCGGCATAGACGACAAGGCGAACTGTATTGGAGCCGATGTCGATAACGGCCTGACGGACCGATTTCATCTCCGCCGGACTAGGTTCAACGTCGGCACCTTTTTGTCATCGGCCAAAGCGCCGCCGCGACCCGACAGCGAAGCGTTGGTCATGAAATAATGGTGCAGATTGAACGGCATATCGCCTGCCTTGACCCTTTCGTACCGGCCATCCGACCGCAGCATCCAGCTTTGCTGATTGTCGAGCAGGTTTGCAACCATAACCTGATCCAGGATCTGGTCATGGACCGTCGGGTTTTCAATCGGCAGCATATATTCAACGCGCCGGTCAAAGTTGCGCGACATCCAGTCGGCGGACGAGATAAAGACCTTCGCATTGGGATTGGGCAGATCGGCGCCATTGCCCATGGCCCAAATGCGGCTGTGTTCCAAAAAGCGCCCGACCACGGATTTCACGCGGATGCGCGACGACATGCCCTTGACGCCGGGGCGAAGGCAGCAAATGCCGCGCACGACCAGGTCAATTTCGACACCCGCTTCGCTCGCTTCGTAAAGCTTGTCGATGACTTCCTTATCGACCAGCGAATTCAGCTTTGCCCAGACAGCACCGGGTTTGCCCTCCGCCACATTGGCAATTTCCTGATCGATCAACCACATCACCTTTTCGCGCAGGCCAAGAGGACTCATTGTCAGCAACTGCAGGTTGCTGGGCGGAATATAGCCGGTGATGTAATTGAAAATTTGCCCGGCATCATGACCGACACGGGGGTCAGCGGTGAAGAAGCTGATGTCGGTGTAAATCTTGGCGGTGATGGGGTGATAATTGCCGGTGCCAAGATGGCAATAGGTGCGAAAACCATCGGCTTCGCGGCGGACGACGAGCGAGATTTTCGCATGGGTTTTCATATCGACAAACCCGTATACGACCTGCACCCCGCTATTTTCCAACTGCGAAGCCCAGTGCAGATTCTGCTCCTCGTCAAACCGCGCCTTTAGCTCGACGATCGCCGTCACCGATTTGCCCGCCTCGGCCGCTTCGCACAGCGCGCGGATGACGGCCGATTGCTTGCCCGCACGGTACAATGTCTGCTTGATCGCGACAACATCCGGGTCGAGCGCTGCCTGCTGCAAAAAGGCCAGCACGACGTCAAAGCTTTCATAAGGGTGATGGATGACGATATCTTTTTGCCGGATTGCGGCAAAACAGTCGCCGTCATGTTCCAATATGCGTTCTGGAAAGCGCGGCGAATAGGGCGGGAATTTTAAGGATGGGCGGTCTTCATCCACGAGTTGTGCCAGATCCCCGATGCCGAGGAACCCGACGGTTTCGGCGACCAGCGACGATCCCGCACCCAATTCGGTGCGGATCAACGTGGATAATTCCAGCGGCAAGCCTTTTTCCAGTTTCAGCCGGATAATTTTTCCGCGCCGCCGCCTTTTGATCGCGCTGCGGAAATAGCGGACCAGATCTTCTGCCTCTTCCTCCACTTCGATATCGCTGTCACGGATCACGCGGAAAGCGCCCGAGGCGATCAACAGATAATCGGGGAACATTTGCCCGACAAAATGGCGGATGAGGTCTTCGATCGTAATAAAACGGGTGCCCGCGCCGGGCAGGCGGACGAAACGCTGCAACGATTGCGGTATCATCACCAGCTGCCGCACGATCTCGCCATCATCCTTGCGACGCATGTCGAAAATCAGGCTGATGCCCTGGTTGGGTATGAACGGAAAAGGATGGGCGGGATCGAGCGCCTGCGGTGTGAGCACGGGCAGGATCTGTTCGCGGAAATAGCGTTCTACTTCCGCCTGATGCAATTTGCCGATGGCGGCAGGTTCGATAACCTTGATGCCTTCGGCGGCGAGTTCCTTAAGCAGCTTTTTCCAAAGCTTCTGCTGCTCTGCCATCAAGGCGTCGGCAGCGGTCACGGTCGCAAAGAGCTGTTCCGACGGGGTGCGGCCATCGATGGACAGTTCTTCGATCCGCCGTTGCTGCTGCCCCCGCAAACCGGCAACGCGCACCATGAAAAACTCGTCGAGATTGGTGCCTGAGATAGATAGGAAGCGAAGGCGTTCCAAAAGCGGGTGTGCCGGATTTGCGGCTTCTTCAAGGACCCGTTCATTGAACTTTAGCCAGGAAAGCTCACGGTTGAAATAGCGGCTGGCGGCCAGGTTTTTCCGTTGCTCGATTGTACTTAAACCTGGGGCGGGGTTCACAAATTTCGTCCTTCCATTGACATTGTTGCGCGGTGCCACGGAAACATTACCTTTTTACGGCATTTATGCACCCAAATTGTAATATTTTTGGCATCAAATTGTAATGGATACCACGTAGGCATGTCATACACCCTGCCTAAGGCGCCCACATTCAGCAAGCTCATACTGGGGGTTATCCAATGCAAATGCGCTCAAAAATTTCGACAAATTTCTTAAGAACGTCCATGCTCAGCGGTGCTGCTTTGATGGCGATTTTGCCGACTGGTGTCTTGGCGCAGGCCGCCCCCACCGACGAAGATCAATCGCGTGAAGGCGAAATTTCGACGGCCAACGAAATTGTTGTGCAGGGTCAGATCACCTATCGCAACCGCAGCGAAGCCGCAGAACCCGTGCTGGTTTATGATGCCGACTACTTTCAACGCTTTGAACCTTTGACGGCTGGCGACGCGCTGAAACGCGTGCCATCGGTGACTTTTCTGTCCGACGTTATCGAAAGCGACGGCGCACGGTTGCGCGGACTTGAGCCGGGCTATACCCAGATACTCATCAATGGCGAAAAAGTTCCCGGTTCGAATGCAGACCGCGGCTTTTTCCTCGACCGCATTCCAGCCGAGCTAATCAAGCAAGTGGAAATCATCCGCTCGTCTTCGGCACGCCGCACTGGCGATGCAGTTGCCGGCACCTTGAACATTGTTCTGCGTGACGGGTATCAGCTTGAAGGCGGCTATGTCCGCATGGGCGTCCTGCGCTTTGACGATGGCGAAGTGAAGCCGAGCCTTGGTCTGGTTTACGGCGGTGCGCTTGGACCAGGCCGGATTCTTATCGGCGGGAATATTCAGGGGCGGTATAATCCAAAGCTGAAAAAGAGCCTGCGTTTCGGCGATTCACCTGAAAACAATCCGAATTTTGAAACCGATGATTTTGACAATCGCGAAGACCAGACCGATACCCGCGATGGCACCGATTATGCGTTCAATGCCACCTATGACATTGACGGCGAAACGACCGATTTTGAACTGAGCGGCTATTATGTCCGCACCGATCGTATTGAGGATGAACGCTCGTTTGAATATGACGACCCGACGGCGATAACCGGTCCAGTGCGAACCACTCCAGTGGCCGGAAACCTGCTGACCGACAACGCCAACTTGAACACTATCAAGCAGGAAAGCTACAGCATTGCCAGCAAGCTGGAACACGAATGGTCCGCAGGCGTCACCAAGCTGAAAGTCGGCTATTCACGCTTTTCCGACAAGCAGGACGAAACCGAATTCGAAATTGACTTTGACCGGTCAACGCCGCGCTTTACCGGCGATTTGACCGATGTTGATATCGTCGACAAGGAATTGTCGGCCGGGTTGGAGCATGTGTTCAAATTGGGTGCCGATATTGAATTGGCAATCGGCGGATTTGCACAGAATAAGGATCGCGATACCAGCATCCTGTCCATCCGTGACCGCTTCAACTTGACAGCGGGTGATCGCGCTTACGACCAATTTGGCCGTAACCCCGAAGAATTCGTGCGTCCTTTCGGCGCACCGGTATTCACCCCCGGCAGCCTGAATACGATTGAAGAAGACCGCCGCGACCTATTCGCGGAAGTCGAAGGAAAATCGGGCAGCATAAGCTGGGTCGCCGGTGTGCGTTATGAAACCACTGACTTTACCGTAAATGACCTGACGGTTCCGGCGGTTCAGGAAAATGATTATTCGTTCTTGCTGCCTTCGGCTTCGGTAAAGATCGAGGTTGGCAGCGGTGGCCGTATCACCGCATCTGCGGCACGTACCAATCGTCGTCCGCGCCTTGACTTCCTGTCGCCTGCACTGCTTGAGGCGGAATTGGGTGACAATGATTTGCTAGGTAACCCAGCGCTGCGTCCCGAAACATCATGGGGCGGCGACCTTGGCTATGAACAGCGTCTTGGCCGGACCGGCGTGATCGGCGTCAACCTGTTCTATCGCAAGATCAAAGACCTGATCGAAGTTGCAAATACCGGTTTGCCGGGTTCCGAATATGACCCGGGTCCGGATCTTTTGAATCCTGAGCCAGTGACCGTGTTTGTATTGCAGCCACGAAATACCGGCGATGGTGAAGTATACGGGATTGAATTTGACCTGTCGACCGACCTCGGATTCCTGGGCCTTCCCGACACCGGCGTATTCGGCAACGTATCGTTCCTTGACAGCGAGATAACCGATTTTGGCGGTACCCGTCGCTTCAACGGCCAATCCAAATATGTTTACAATGCCGGCTTCATTCAGGACATCCCATCGGCTGGAGTCGCATTCGGCGCGACCTATCGCAAACAAGGCGGCGCGTTTGACCGGATTGTGGGCGAAGAAATCACCACGACTTATGGTGCGGATCTCGAAATTTTCATCGAAAAACGCTTTGGTAACAAGCTGACCATTCGTGCGGTAGGGTCCAACCTGCTCAATGGATCAAAGGATGAGGTTTTCAACAAGTTCAACACGATTGATGACCAGCTAACCCGCAGCTTCGATGAATATGAACTGGAAAGCGAAGAAGCTGGCCCGGTCTTCCAGATCATGGCGCGGTACGCGTTCTGATGCGGCACGCCATTTGGGCATTGTCTTTGCTCATCGCCGGTTGCGCCACACCGCAACCGGTTATGAGTCCGCTGGCAACGACTACCGTTTCGGCCAAGGTTGAAACCCAGCCAGTGGCGTCGATGGACGATGCCGCCGATGATCCCGCGATCTGGCGCAATGCGGCCAATCCGTCGGAAAGCCTGGTCGTGGCAACCGACAAGCAGGCGGCGATCCATGTCTATGATCTGAAAGGGACAAAGCTTCACTCTTCGCCGTCACCCCGGCTGAACAATGCCGATCTTCGTGATTTGGGCGGGGCCAGCGGTGTGCTGGTGGCCGCAAGTGACCGGCAGGATATCGCCAATGCGAAAATGGCGCTATTCCGGCTGGACACATTAGCAAAACGACTGGTGCCACTGGGCAGCATAGCGGTCGGGCCGGGCGAAGCTTATGGCATGTGCCTGTGGCGGCGTGCATCGGACAAGGCGTTGTTCGGCTTTGTCGTGATGAAAGATGGCCGCATCGATCAAGTGGCGATGGACCTGACCGGCCCGGTGCCTGCGGGTAAAGTCGTTCGTAGCATGAAATTGGGCACCCAGTCCGAAGGTTGCGTGGCCGACGACCGCACAGGCGTTCTGTATGTCGCCGAAGAGGATGTCGGCCTGTGGAAATTTGACGCATCGCCCGATGGCCCGGTAACGGCCACCGCTTTGGCCAAAGCCGACGGCAAGGAAATCGTCATGGATGCCGAAGGCGTTGCGCTTGCGCCTGCCGGGGCGGACGGCGGCTATGTCATCGTGTCGAGCCAGGGTGACAATGCTTATGCGGTCTATAAACTGCCGCAAGCCAGCTATGTCGGACGTTTTCGCATTACTGATGGCATCGTTGACGGGGTGCAGGAAACCGATGGCATTGAGTTGATGCTGGGGGATTTTGGGCCTGATTTTCCAGGCGGGCTCTTTGTAGCGCAAGATGGTGACAATCTGCCGCAGACCCAGAATTTCAAGCTGGTCAACTGGGCGGATGTGGTTGCTGCATTGGGCTTGTGAAAACACTGGGTTGCAATAGCGTGCCTGCGGTTTAATTGCATCGGATGACAAAAATCTGGTTCAATGATACGCTCGACCTGAAATCCCTCACCGCCAATGGTGATAATTGTATGCCCGGCTATCTCGGCATCGAATTCATCGATTTTGGTGATGACTGGATCAAAGCGCGTATGCCGGTCGATGAACGCACGAAGCAGCCTTATGGCCGCTTGCACGGCGGGGCTTCGGTTGTCTTGGCCGAAACCATCGGCTCGATCGGCGCGGCGATGACCGTTGACCGCAGCAAATTTGCTGTGGTCGGTATGGAGATCAACGCCAACCATGTCCGTCCGGTTAAGGACGGCTATGTTTATGCGGTCGCGCGCCCGGAATCGATGGGGCGGACAACGCAGATCTGGTCAATCCGTATCGAGGATGAAGCGGGTAAGCTGGTCTGCATTTCGCGCATCACTATGGCGGTGATTTCGACCGATCGGGCGTGATCGACAAGCCGCCATGTGGTAATTGCCGTTGCGGCGGCAGACTGCTATCGCAATCATGACACCGCTGGACAATATTGGGAAAACAGGCAGATGACAATCAGATATGTCCGTGAATTCAAAGGATTTGCAGGCATTCGCCTCGAATCGGATGATATCGGCACCGCCGACGATCCATCCATCATCCTGCTTCATGGTTTCGGGCAAACCCGCAAGATATGGGAAGATGTCGCGGTCGGGCTGGAGCAAGCCGGACGCCATGTCATCAACGTCGATTTGCGCGGGCATGGTGGCAGCGATTGGCCAGCCGACGCCCGTTATGATTTCGACGCTTATGTCGAAGATTTGCGGGCGGTGCTGGGCCAGATGCGAACACGGCCGGTGGTTGTGGCAGCGATGCACAGCGGCTGGATTGCAACGGCGGCTTTGGCCGAGGATGCCGCAACATTGGCGTCGGGGCTGATTTTGGTCGATCCGCCAGCCGAAGATGACGCGCAATCGGTGCGCGCATCGGCGGAGGCATTTTCTGCGGCCATCGGGCCGGGGCTGGCACAATCCGATTATGATGCCCGGTTGCTGGATATATTCAGCGTTGGCGGAAATGACGCCCGTTTGCTGGGCGTTGCGCCGCAAATCAACATTCCGGTGCTCGTCGTGCGCGGTGCGCTTGGCGCAGGCGCTGGCGACGCAGAACCGTCCGGCTATGCCGATGCGTTCCCCGATGTCGAAGCGATTGATGTCGACGGCGGTGGATTGCTGGTCAATGCCGAACGGACCGAAGCGTTTAACGGCTTGCTGATCGATTTTCTCGAACGCAAACAGCCGCGCTTCATTCCGGAATATCGGTCAGGCTCCGACGCCCGCACGTTGCGCGATGCGATGGGGTGCTTTGCCACCGGTATCACAATCATCACGGCGCATGACGCGGATGGAAAACCGATCGGTCTGACCGCCAACAGCTTTACCAGCGTATCGCTCGACCCTCCTTTGTTGCTGGTGTGCATTGCGAACAATTCAGGAAGTGCAGAAACACTGCGTTCGGCGGAAAGTTTCGCCGTCAATGTGCTCCAGATTGGCCAGCAGCCGGTATCCAACCTGTTTGCGGGTAAGGACGCAGATCGCTTCGCCGGAACGCGCTGGGAGGTGGGCGAATATGGCGCGCCGATATTGCCAAGTTCGCTTGGAATTTTTGAATGCAAACGCGACGCGCTGCACGAGGCAGGCGACCATTTCCTGCTTGTAGGAAAGGTCGAGAAGGCAAGTTTCGAACCGCGTCGTGATCCTTTGCTCTATTTCCGGGGCAAATACCGTCGGCTGCATTTTACTTAAAAAGCAGGGTTGATTATATGGCGGTCGCGCTGGACAATTTCGAGCAGCCAGTCCTTACCCGCCCGTATCCGCGCAAGCCCGTTATTGTCCCTGTGTGTGACCAGCCAGAAATTTCTATCGATCGATCCAAAGGACCGCAACGCGATAAGCGTTGGATCGGTGTCACCGATAAAGCAGGGCAACACGCCCATGCCGGTTCCCGATGCGATCAGGCGGTGCTGGGCATTGATACTGGACGAGCGGATGGTCGGTTGCAATCCGGGCAGGATTTCGTCGAGATAGTTCAGTTCCGGGGCGTAGAGCAAATCGGGAATGTAGCTTATAAGGCGATGGCCAGTTGCCAGATCCGCGGGTTTTTCGGGCAAGCCGTGGGCGTGGGCGTAACTCTGGCTGGCATAGAGGCAGAGCTTGTAGGATGAAAGTTTCTGCGCGATCACTTGTCCCGCCTTTGGCCGGGAGAGTACAACGGCGATATCGGCTTCCCGTTTGGACGGGCTTAGAAAACCGTTGCTGGCGACGAGATCGATTTTCATGTTGGGAAAGCGCGATAGAAAATCGGGGATATGGCGGGTGAGAAACCACGATCCGAAACCCTCCGATACGCTGATCCGCAAGGTTCCACCGGGGCCATGTTCGGCATTTTGTTTCGGCACAGCATTGTCCGCCGCAGAGGCCATAATCTCGATGGATGCCAACAGGCTCTCCCCCGCTTCGGTCAAGGCCTGCCCTTCGCGGGTCTGTTCAAACAGCGTTGCGCCAAATTGCGCCTCTAACCGACGCAGGCGCCTGCCAATGGTTGTTGCATCCACGCCCAGTTTCTTCGCCGCACGGGCAATTTGACCCGTCTGTGCGACGACGATAAACACATGGTAATCGTTCCAGTCTGTTGCCTGCATAATTGCAGGGCAGGATAGCAAACATACCACTTGCCTGCAATAATACTTTGCAGCAAAAGCACGGCCAAATATAAACAGGAGAGTCGAGATGCGGCAGATTAGTCATTTGATAAACGGCGGCGTAAGCGCAGCCGGAACGCGGTTTGCGGACATCATGGACCCGAACAATGGCGGTGTTCAGGC
>NZ_JBGSRI010000062.1:0-43867 GCF_041737645.1 Sphingorhabdus sp. | reverse complement strand
ACGGAGTTATGCACGTTGAGCTGCTGACCGAGCGCCTGCGTATTCTGAAAAACGACATCGGCGCCTCTCTCATTGCGGAGGCTATCAAACGGGCCCGGACGATGGGCTATAAAAATGCGGTTGCGACAGCATATGGGGACTTCGCCGGGCAACCCTATCGCAACGCCGGATGGAAACCGGCTGGGTCGACATCCACCCTGGCATTCGGCCAGAATATGGAAATAAAACGATGGACGCTGGATTTGTAACAGGGGCGATTGAATGCGCATTGGAAGGCCCAATTGCGATCCTGCTAGCTGCTAGCTTCCTTTTCGCTAAGTTACTCGTGCAGAATTGCCATATGCAAAGATTGTAGACAAGGCCGTGCGCGAAGCATTGGGCGAAGCAGCTCAGAATAACCGAGCGCGACGGCTACATGGACCGAGGCATTGGAGCCACTCTCATCGCAGATGCCGTCGCGCAGGCGCGGGGGCTGGGTTTCAAAAGAGCGGTAGCAACGACATATGACGGCATCTCCGAGTCACAACCCTACCGCAACTCGGATTGGCAACCGGCTGGGTCAAAAATGGAAGAGACGTTTGGCCAAATAATAAAGCAGAGGACCTGGACGCTGGATTTATAGAATGTGAAAAAACGGTACCGAGTGAGATCAGCAGCGAAAACGGATACAACTGGCATCTAATTGTGCGTTCAGGATACAGCCATTTTTTTGCCCCGGAATGCGCGGTCAGCGAGACTTGTTGCCGTCCTGCTTTAGATTGTAAGGACATTTTCCAACCTCAGCTGACCTCGATGGGAAGTCCCAACGCTTCTGCAAATATAAGCTTGTCGGGTACCAAATCGGCAACACTAAACTGATCTAGATGCGCCATAAACACCGCCACGCCGCCGGCAAGGATGTGTTTTAGCCCGCATGCAGGCGTCGCCGCGCACTGGTTCGTGACCGGATCGAAACATTCGACAAAAGTGCCAACATCCTCGAACGCGCGAACTATTGTGCCGAGATTGAGCTCCTCAAGCGGGCGGGCGAGCACCAATCCGCCGCCACGTCCGCGAACGCTGGCGACATAGCCTTCTGCGACGAGGCGCTGCGCCACCTTCATCAGATGGTTTTTGGAAATTCCGTAATGGCGCGCGATCACCTCGATCGTTTGATGGCCCTCACTTGCTCCAAGAAACATCAATGTGCGTAACGCAAAATCGGTTTGGACCGTCAATCTCATAAAAGATGCATATTATATATTGCTTATGAATGCAAGAATTCTATATAAGGTATATCATATACCTCATATGGGAGTCGAACTGATGACCGCAACTTCTTATGCCGAGCAAGCAAGATATAAAAAGGCCGCTGACGCGCAAGCACGGGGCATTGACGATGCGCTGATCTCGGAGCTGGTTGAGGGGTTTTATACTCGGGTTCGGGATCATCCGGTCCTAGGTCCCATCTTCGCGTCGAAGGTGGAAAACTGGACTCCTCACCTTGAACGTATGAAGGACTTTTGGGCCTCGATCGCGATTGAGTCCGGACGCTTTCGTGGCAACCCGATGCTCAAGCATATCACGATAGCTGGACTTTTACCTGCACATTTCCAGATATGGCTGGGCCTTTGGGATGAGGCAGTTGCGGATGCGGTTTCCAATCCCGAAGCTGCAAGCCTCTTTCGTGACCGCGCTCAAAGAATCGCGGCCAGCCTGCAAACCGGAATCGCGCTTCATAATGGCGGCCTAGCCGCGCTAACCAAGGAGAAAAGCCATGTTAATGGAGATTAACACGATTGCCGCCGAAACCCGTGCGGTGGAATATTTGCAGGACAATTATCAGGATTTTTTCACGCCTCAGAAAGTAAGTCAGGAACGCCGGACGTTCGATCTGCCCAAATCGATCTGGTGGACGATGTTCTCGTCATACGCGGTTTTCTTTACGGCAATCACCATTGCAATGGGGCGTGATCGCAGCGCGCTGTTTATGATCGTCATCAGCGCGTGCTACACGGTGATGTATTTTGGAACTGCTGCGGTGCTGAACTCTGTTGCCACAAGCGAGAGGCCGGCAACCGTCCCGGGGGATATCGAAACCGCCACTGGTAACCGCACCTTCGCTGCAAGAACCGTCCATGTAGTACTTGATCGATCCTATTTGCATTTCCTCGGTAAGATAGCCCATGCAAAGTACCCGCTTACGCCGATGTCGAAAGTCAGTTTGCACGGTCTATCTGCAACAGGAGTTGGCCAATTTTCTCGTGGGCATCTGAGATCTTTCGGAATCGCGCAGTAACATCGATCTCGTCGTCGGCTCCCCAGACGAGTGCTATTAGGCTAGCGTCCTCCATGACGCAGCCAATTTCCGTGAACAGCCTCCGAATGTTGTCGTTTGTGGGGTTTGTCATAAATCGAAGAATGCTCGGTTCTCGAACGAAGTCGAGCTGCAGCTTTTCACGATAGCAAATACAGTGGATTGGCGCTGAGTTCGCCAGTAAGTGCCAGTGCATGTCCACCATCGGAAGCAGAATCGACGAAACAGGCACGCTCATCGCCGACGGCGGCGGCTTTGCGTTGCGCCGTGATATTGGCGGTCGTTGGAAACTCGACCTCCACCGCGTTCCAGTCGATCATGTCGAAAAGCGCGTTCGCATTTCCGGTATAATCGTTGCCGAGGGGCTGATCGATGTCGATGCACTGGGACCGGATATTCCAACAGGCTAATATTCTGCATTAATCGCGACAATCCACTCGACTTCGTTGCGCAACCGAGCATGGGTCTGTGTGTGATGCACGGCTCGATCGCCGTGTAAGCAAGCCTCGCAGGAGCGGGGCTGCAGGTGGTGGGAGCAGCATGTTGCTGTTCCATATATGGAGAACCACCATGACAACGACGCCAGCGGCTAAATCGGCTGCCGCAACCGAAAAGTCAGCACCAAAAACCAAGAACCAGCAAGTTATCGACCTGCTCTCGCGCAAAGGCGGCGCGACGCTCGAAGAAATGTCGACGCTCGCCAGCTGGCAGCCACATTCAACGCGATCATTCATGACCGGATTGAAGAAAAAGGGCCATGTCATTGATAGCGATAAGGTCGATGGCATGCGCCGCTATCGGATTATATCGAACGGAGGCGTATAATGGCGCGCTCCGATATACTTGATGCGAAACTCAAAGGATTGGCGACTTTATCGCCCGTGCAACTCAGACAATCCTGGTCGGACCTGTCCGGGATAAATTTGCCGCATGCATCACCAAGCCTGCTGCAGCATCTGATCGCGCAGCGATTGCAGGAGAAGGCCTTCGGCAAACTGCCCGCCTACATCGAACGTGAGCTTGATAGGCTCGGTTGCAGCAGCGATGCCGTCCCGCCAATATTACCTCGACGCGGCCCTATATTGCCTGGAACCAGATTCGTTCGCGAATGGAATGGTAAGACCATCGCGGTGACCGCGACCGAAGGCGGGTTCGAGTGGGACAGTGATACCTACCGATCGCTTTCAGAAATCGCCCGCAAGGTTACGGGTGCCCACTGGTCAGGTCCACGGTTCTTCGGACTGAATGCGAAGGCAGCCTGACATGGACAGGACAAAGAAAATCGTCCGCTGTGCTATCTACACCCGCAAATCGACCGAAGATGGTCTGGAGCAGGAGTATAACAGCCTCGATGCCCAATATGATGCGTGCACGGCCTATGCTCTAAGCCAGCGGCACGAAGGCTGGACGGTCACCAAAGACCGCTATGATGATGGCGGGTTCTCGGGCGGAACGCTGGAACGTCCGGGACTCAAACAGCTATTGTCAGATATCGAAGCAGGGAAGGTCGATATCATCCTGCTCTACAAAATTGACCGGCTGACCCGCTCTTTGTCTGACTTTGCCAAAATTGTGGAAATCCTCGACCGCAAGGGCGCAAGCTTTGTGTCGATTACCCAGTCGTTCAACACCACTACCAGCATGGGCAGACTTACCTTGAACATGCTTCTGTCCTTTGCGCAGTTCGAGCGCGAGGTCACGGGCGAACGCATCCGTGACAAAATCTACGCCTCCAAGCGCAAAGGCATCTGGATGGGCGGGCCCGTTCCGCTCGGCTATGATGTTGTGGAGCGCAAACTGGTCGTCAACGTACCCGAAGCCGAACAGGTTCGCGCGATTATGCAGATGTATCTGGCGGCAAGCTCGGTTCCTGAGCTAGTAGACCTGCTGGCCCGGAACGGTAGCTTTACCAAAGTCCAGCAGTGTAAGGATGGTGGGACCAGGGGCGGGGTCCACTTCAAGCGGGGCAATCTTTACCACCTCCTGTCCAACCGCATTTATCGCGGCATGACAGTGCATAAGGGCGAAGCCTTTGACGGCGAGCACGCAGCGATTATCACCGAAGAGCTATGGAATCAGGTCCAATTGAAGCTTGCAACGCAGGGGCAGGGCGGCAGTTCGCGCAAAGTAAGTCCCAGAACAGGTGTGCTCGCAGGCCTAATATATGATGGCGAGGGCAGGGCGATGGTCCTTACCCATACCCAAAAGGGAAATCGCCGCTTCCATTATTACGCAAACCGCTATGAAACTCTTGGCGACTCAACGGCGTCCCGCGTCAGCGCTCGCGACATCGAGAACATCGTCGTTGACCAGCTTTCTCAAACGCTGGCATCCGGCAGCCATACGCAAAGCATGTTGCTGGATGGCTCTTACACAAGTGAACAGCTGCACAATGTGATCTCACGATGCTACAAACTGGCGACCGAACTTGGCGCTGCGAAATATGCAAGAAAGCAGGAAATCCTTCGAAACGTACTGGACCGTATCGAACTAAACGAGAACCGTGTTGTTATCCGGATGGACAACCGCAGCCTGCTCAACATCATTAGAGCCGACAACACCGTTCAGCCGGCGCCTACGAATCTCACGATCGAGCGTCAGGCGATCAGGCTGCGACGGGGAAAAGCACTACGACTAGTCATTCCGGCACCAACAGCGGAAACCGATATCCAAATGCGCGACGAAAAGCTCGTCGCGCTGCTTGCAGAATCTCGAACAATCATGGCTCAGATCACCGACAACCCTGACAAATCAATTCCTGCTCTCGCCGCAGAGCAGGGTCGATGCCGTGTCCGGATGATGAAGGTTGCAAAGCTAGCCTGCCTCGCGCCCGAAATTGTCACTGCAATTGTTGAAGGTCGTCAGCCCCTTAAACTCACACCAGCCAAGCTCCTTGCCGCCGAGCTCCCACTCGATTGGGCCGACCAGAAGCGCGCGCTCGGATTCGGCTGACCCCTCGCACATTCCAACAGAAGTCTGTTTTTTGGGCCCCTGAGACGGGCCCTATTTTTTTGACAAATCATCTCACAACAGAGACCAATCTGGCTTCTGGACGAATTTTGCACCCGCCAAAGCGCGCGGAAGTCCGCCGCTTTCGGCGCGGACCAACAAAAGTCTCTGGATAACTGTGATTTTAAGGACTGCGTGGCGCACCCAAGAGGATTCGAACCTCTGGCCTCTGCCTTCGGAGGGCAGCGCTCTATCCAGCTGAGCTATGGGTGCTTTCGTTGTGCGGCGCGATTAGCAGGGCGGGGGGTGGTTCGCCAAGTTCTTTTTTGGCGCGATGCTCTGATATGCCCGGGGACAGGAGCGAGGGGGCTGCCTATCATTATGTAAAGGCCCCCCGCTATTGGCTGGATATGTTGAAATTGCGATGCTAGGGCGACGCCATGCAGAACCAATTTGACCTGACCCAAGATCAAGTTGCCATACAGGATATGGCACGCAAATTCACTGCCGATGCCATAACCCCCTTTGCGGCGGAATGGGACGAGCATAGCCATTATCCGGTGGACGTCTGGAAGGCTGCGGGCGAGCTTGGTTTTGGCGCTATCTATGTATCGGAAGAATCTGGCGGTACCGGCCTTGGGCGGCTTGAAGCGGCCTTGATAATGGAAGCGATGGCGTATGGCTGTCCGGCAACAAGCGCGTTTATTTCGATCCACAATATGGCGGCATGGATGATCGATTGTTTTGGCGGCGCAGAACTGAAGTCCCGTTTCCTGCCAGAACTGATAAGCATGGAAAAAATTGCATCTTATTGCCTGACCGAACCGGGTAGCGGTTCCGACGCGGCCGCGTTGAAGACGAGCGCCCGGTTGGACGGGGACCATTATGTTTTGAATGGCACGAAGCAGTTTATTTCGGGCGCGGGTTATAATGATGTCTATGTCGTTATGGTCAGAACCGCAGATGATGGCGCAAAGGGCATAAGTTGCCTTGTGGTTGAAAAGGACACGCCGGGTTTGAGCTTTGGCGCGCCCGAAAAGAAATTGGGTTGGAACGCTTCGCCCACCGCGCAGGTTATTTTTGAAGATTGCAGGGTTCCGGTTGCAAACCGGGTTGGCGCCGAAGGCGATGGTTTCCGTTTTGCCATGATGGGTCTGGACGGGGGACGGCTTAATATCGGTGCGTGTTCGCTGGGCGGGGCGCAACGCTGTTTGGATGAAGCGATCAAATACACCAAAGACCGGCAGCAGTTCGGGCAACCGGTCGCCGATTTCCAGAATACGCAATTCATGCTGGCGGATATGGCGACAGATTTGGAGGCGGCTCGCGCCCTGTTGTATATTGCCGCAG
The DNA here is from genome assembly GCF_041737645.1 of Sphingorhabdus sp. GTDB lineage: Bacteria > Pseudomonadota > Alphaproteobacteria > Sphingomonadales > Sphingomonadaceae > Sphingorhabdus_B. Next base: position 37,272 of record NZ_JBGSRI010000062.1, on the reverse strand, counting down.
CCAAGGTGACGGCAAACGCACCCGACAAATCCCGCTTTTCTGCTATGGCAAAGCGGTTGTCGACAGATAGCGGTAGCGAGATTGTTAACAACGCCTTGCAACTATTTGGAGGATATGGGTATTTGCGTGACTATCCGATCGAGAGATTCTGGCGGGATTTACGCGTCCATTCGATTCTGGAAGGAACCAATCAGGTCATGCGAATGATTATTGGTCGGGACCTGCTACGCCAATGAGCCAGGATATTTTAACCCGCATGGAAGGTCATGCCGGGATCATAAGTTTGAACCGCCCATCGGCCTTACACGCATTGACGCTGGAAATGGTGCACGCCATGACCGACGCGCTGTTGAAATGGCGCAATTCGGCTAAGGTAAAATGCGTCATCATCGAACATGCCGAAGGTCGCGGTTTTTGCGCGGGCGGTGATATCGCATTCCTTCGTAACTCCGCTTTGACCGATGGCGGGGAATCAGCACGCAAATTCTTTCACGATGAATATCAACTCAACCATTTGCTATTCACCTATCCAAAGCCTGTTGTGGCTTTCATGGACGGGATTACGATGGGCGGCGGCGTTGGCATCAGCCAGCCCGCAAAATTTCGGGTTGCAACAGAAAATACGCGCTTTGCGATGCCTGAAACCGGCATCGGACTTTTCCCCGATGTGGGTGGCGGCTGGTATTTGTCGCGGCTTGAAGGGCGGGTCGGACAATTTCTTGCGTTGACCGGTTCGCGCATTGCAGGGTCGGGATGCCTTTCCTTGGGGTTGGCCACACATTATGTGCCGAGCGAAGCTTTGGCCGATGCCAAAGCACGAATAGGGGCCGAAGATATCGATCGCATCGACGGAATCCTTGGGACTGTATCTGTTACGCCCCCGCCGTCGAAAATTGTTGAAACACTTTTCCAGATTAACCGTCATTTTGCCTCTGACCGGTTTGAGGAAATACTCGCCAGCCTTGACGCAGATGACGGCGAATGGGCGATGCGTGAATGTGCAACTTTACGCAGCAAAAGCCCGCAAACGTGCAAGGTCGCGTTGCGGCAACTGGATGAAAGCCTGAAATGTGGGGACTTTGCCGCAAACATGGCAATGGAATATCGCATCGCCAGTCGGGTTATTGTCCTTCCTGATTTTGCCGAAGGTGTTCGCGCCGTAATCGTCGACAAAGACAATGCCCCGCAATGGAACCCGGCAACGCCCGGCGACGTGACTGATGAATATCTGGATGCGATTTTTGCGCCTTTGCCGGTGATGGAAGAATGGAAGCCATTATGAGTTTTGAAACGATTCTGGTTGAACAACGTGGGGCTGTGACCCTGATCACGCTGAACCGCCCGCAAGCGTTAAATGCGCTCAACAGTCAGGTTTTAAGCGATCTGATCGCTGCTTTTTCTGCCTTTGATGCCGATGACAGCCAACGCTGTGCCGTTCTTACCGGCAGCGAAAAGGCATTTGCCGCCGGGGCCGATATCAAGGAAATGGCGACGCAGAGCTTTGCTGAAATGTACGGTACCAATTTCTTCGCCGGATATGACAAGGTAACGGCCACGCGCAAGCCTTGGATTGCGGCAGTCAATGGTTTCGCATTGGGCGGCGGGTGCGAGCTTGCGATGATGGCTGACTTTATCATTGCAGGGGACAATGCCAAATTTGGTCAACCTGAAATCAAGTTGGCTGTGACCCCTGGAATGGGCGGGTCGCAGCGGTTGACGCGTGCAATTGGTAAAGCCAAATCCATGGAAATGTGCCTGACCGGCCGCATGATGGATGCCGCAGAAGCCGAGCGATCGGGACTGGTTGCGAAGGTTGTTCCAGCCGCTGATCTGGTTGAGGAAGCAATTAAAACCGCCGCTGCGATTGCGGCCATGGCTCCGCTTGCGGCGATTGCGACCAAAGAGATGGTCAATGCGGCCTATGAAACAACCTTGCAACAAGGCGTCGTGTTCGAACGTCGACTGTTCCACGGGCTGTTTGGTTCAGAGGATCAAAAAGAAGGCATGGCCGCCTTTGTGGAAAAGCGGCCAGGCAACTGGACAGGGAAATAAACACACGCCGCCATCGGCGAAAAATATTTCAGGATGCGTGTGTTTAGTTTGTAGCGATTATTTTTTCGACAGGTTGGAACTTGCCTAAGCCGCAGCCTGTACCTTCGGACAACTGCCCGCCATAATTGTTCAAAACGCGAATGATATCGACGCTGCACAATTGGTTGATCGACGTTTTATAGGAAAAACGGTCTTCGAATTTCAGGCCGGGGCAGCTATAAGGCAATGAATTGCGGTATGTTTTTCCGCCTGCCATCTTGAAATCAATGGTGCTGTCGTCGATCACGTCTGTCGATTGGATACGGCTTAACGAAACACAGTTGACGGGCTCACCGACGGCACGAACCGGCGTCGGCTCTTTTTTGGCCGATAGCCCTGCGGCACCGCCAGTCATCGCGGCAAGGGTTGTTAAAATTATCAAAGAGGTCTTCATCGTCTCTCTCCCGAGTTAGGCAGGGCCACCTTACACGGTTATCTCAGCCTACCTGAACGGTAACTGACTTGCCTTTCGGCGCCGGGCTCTTCGGCTTGAAACGGCATAAATCTGCAACCGGACAGCGCCAGCATTCGGGTGTCCGCGCCTTGCAAATATAGCGACCGTGCAGGATCAGCCAGTGATGTGCGCCAATACGAAATGGATTAGGCGTGCGTTTGTCGAGCGCTTTTTCCACCGACAGAACAGTTTTACCCGGCGCAAGACCGGTGCGGTTTCCAACACGAAAAATATGGGTATCAACTGCAAATGTCTCGGCCCCGAATGCTGTGTTCATGACGACATTGGCGGTTTTACGCCCGACGCCCGGCAAAGCCTCCAGTGCATCCCTGTCGGCGGGTACCTCGCTACCGTGATCGCGAACCAATATTTCGGACAGCGCAATGACATTCTTCGCCTTGCCGTTGAACAGGCCAATGGTCTTGATATGCTCTTTCAACCCAGCTTCGCCCAAAGCGAGCATTTGATCGGGCGTTTCCACTTTCGCAAATAATTGTCTGGTCGCCTTGTTTACCCCGACATCAGTTGATTGCGCCGAACATACAACCGCGACTAGCAACTGGTAAACATTGCCATAAGCAAGCTCCGTCTCCGGCGACGGATTGGCATCCGCAAGACGGCGGTAAAATTCGAAAATGTCGGCTTTTTTCATAAGTCGTCTAGAGATTATGCCCGTTCCTTGAATTCCACGCGGTAGTGGCTATTAAACCCCCAGAACCTCATCCATTCCGAAGCGCCCTGCTTTCCGGTCCAGCAGCCATATTGCCGCCTTCACCGCCCCCTTGGCAAAGATTGCGCGGTTTTCGGCGCGATGGATGAGTTCGATACGTTCATTGTCTGACGCGAATATGACAGCATGGTCGCCAGCGACGCTTCCCCCCCGCAGGCTGGCGAAACCGATTGTACCTGTTTGTCGTGCGCCGGTAATGCCGTCGCGTCCACGCTGGCTGTTAGCTTTTAAATCTATATTGCGCCCCTTGGCGGCTGCCTCGCCCAATAAAAGCGCGGTGCCCGAGGGGGCATCTACCTTGTGCCGGTGGTGCATTTCCAAAATTTCGATGTCCCAGTCATCGCCCAATTGCGCCGCTGCTTGACGCACCAGCGCGGCAAGCATGGTTACACCAAGCGAGGTGTTGCCGGTCTGCAAAACCGGAATGTCGCGCGCAGCATCGTCGATCAGATAATGATGCCGTTCTTCCAAGCCTGTGGTGCCGATGACAATCGGCTTTCTGGCAGCGATGCAGGCGTCGAGATTGGCCTCTAGCCCGAGAGGGCTGGAAAAATCGACAAGCACATCGGATGCCGCGACAAGTGCTATAACATCACCTCCCTTGTCGACGCCGCCTGCATGGGTTTGCCCGGCTTCCATAATAGCTTCAACAAGCGCTTGCCCCATACGCCCTGCGCTGCCGATAATACCAATTTTCATATCCCGGATCCCGAACCTGTTTCACCTCTGGTGATTTCAATCGAAGGTCTTACTAGATTAGGTATCTGAAACAAGTTCGGCATGACAATGGATAGAATAGTGACCAACATTAGGAACATCGTAATACTGACTGGCGCAGGCATCAGCGCCGAAAGCGGCATCGATACGTTTCGCAGCGCAGGCGGATTGTGGGAACAGCATCGTGTCGAGGATGTCGCCACACCCGAAGCCTTCGCCCGTGATCCTGAACTTGTATTGCGCTTTTACGATATGCGGCGCGCGCGGATTCAGGAAGTAGAACCGAACGCGGCCCACAATGCTCTGGCACGGCTGGATGCTGCGTGGAATGGCGGATTGTTGATCGTGACACAGAATGTCGATGACTTGCACGAACGGGCAGGGGCGACGCGGCTATTGCATATGCATGGCGAGCATTTGAACGCATGGTGTTTATCGTGCGACGAGCGGCACCGCTGGCTGGGCACTCTAATCGAGCGTCCGGCCTGTCCAACTTGTGGTACGGCGGGGCAGATGCGTCCGGATATCGTATGGTTTGGCGAGATGCCTTACAGGATGCAGGAAATCTATGCCGCATTGAACCGGGCCGATCTGTTTGTCAGCATCGGGACGTCGGGGGCGGTTTATCCTGCCGCGGGCTTTGTGCGCGAAGCACGTGAGCAAGGTGTTCGAACTCTCGAGTTGAATCTTGAGCCTAGTCAGGGAAGCCATTGGTTCGACGAAGCACGGCACGGCCCTGCAACGGAAGTGGTGCCGGGGTGGGTCGACGAATTATTACGCCAGCAATCCGATTAGGACGATGGCATGCCACAACTGTTGCAAGCCGGATCCTTAGGCAATTTAATGCTCCGCATGGATGGCGTCATGCCGTCAAAAATGTGGAGCTTGCCTGTTTGAAGATCGCCAAAGCCGGTCAACACACGGATTGCTTCCATCGCGGCGAAGCTGCCCATCAGGCCGCACATGGCCCCCAGAACCCCTTGGGTGGCGCAATCGTCGCAATCATCCGGATCATGCGCGTCGCCTACGAAACAGCGATAACAAGGCGCGTCGGGCTGCCATCCTGTGAAGGTACCAATCTGCCCATGGAACTGGCCTATGGCGGCGCTGACGAGCGGGACCTGTGCTGACAGGCAAAGGTCATTGACGAGGAGCCGTGTCGCAAAATTATCGCTGCCGTCGATAACGACATCTACTTCATCCAGAAAGTCGGACGTGGTGCTGTGATCAATCCGGTTTTGCCGGGCGTGGAAGTTTACGTCCGGATTCAAACGGTGCACTGCGGTCCCCGCCGCCTGCACCTTGGGTTCGCCAATTTGCGTTTCGCTATAGAGTATCTGCCGCTGCAGATTGGACAATGACACGACATCATCATCCACGACGCTGATTGTTCCGATTCCCGCCGCGGCGAGATATTGGATGGCGGGACAACCGATGCCGCCTGCACCGATCAGCAGCACATGGCTTTTCAACAGCCGGGATTGTCCCGAACCGCCGATATCGCGCAACACAATGTGGCGCGCATAGCGGTCAAGCTGCTGATCGTTCAGCGTCATATCCCTGTCGAACCGAAGCCCCCGGCACCGCGCGCGGTATCGTCCAAATCCTCGACTTCGACCATCGACGCATGGGTGACAGGCGCGACGACGATTTGCGCGATACGGTCGCCTTTCGAAATGGGGAAATCGTCCTCGCCCAGATTGGCCAGAATGACCTTGATTTCCCCGCGATAATCGCTGTCGATCGTTCCGGGTGTGTTGAGGCAGGTGATGCCATGTTTCAAGGCAAGGCCCGACCGTGGGCGGACCTGCACTTCAAAGCCGTCGGGAATGGCAAAGGCGAATCCTGTCGCCACCGCATGGCGTTTGCCCACCCGCAGCGTCAGGCTTTCCGCTGCGCAAATGTCCATGCCAGCGGCACCGGCGGTGGCATAATCGGGCATGGCAAGGCCCGCGCCATGGTTGAGTCTCTTCACATGTATTTCAACCTTGGGCGAGCGCATCGGCGACCCTTTCCATGAGTTTTCTAGCGATGACGTCCTTCGGGCTGTATGGCCAGCTTTCAATTCCGTCGCGGGTCACAATGTGAAAGGCGTTGTTCGCGCCACCCATTACATCGCCTGAAACATCATTGGCCACAATCCAGTCACACCCCTTTTTCGCCAGCTTGGCCTGCGCATGTTCGGCAATTTTTTCTGTCTCTGCGGCAAATCCGATGAGCAGACCCGGCCTTTCCTTATGCTGCGCAAGACTTGCGAGGATGTCAGGATTTTCAGTTAATATTAGGGGCGGGATAGCTTTGCCATCTTTCTTTATCTTCTGATCGGGTGCTTCGGTGGCGCGCCAGTCGGCAACCGCAGCAACCATTATGGCCACATCGGTAGGCAGGGCCTTTTCGACTTCGGCCTGCATTTCAAGAGCGGTTTCCACGTCGATCCGGATTACACCGGGCGGCGTAACCAAATGTACCGGACCAGCGATCAACGTGACCTCGGCACCCATTTTGGCAGCGGCCTCAGCTATGGCAAAACCTTGCCGGCCAGACGATCGGTTGGCGATGTACCGCACTGGATCAATTGCTTCATGGGTCGGGCCAGCGGTCACAAGGATGCGTTTTCCAAATAGCGGCCGGTGCGTGATGTCTGCAAAATCGGGCTGCGCTTCCAAAGTTGTAGGAGCACGCCCGGCGGTCAATGTAGAATCAAAACTGTGTCCAAGCATCGCGCAAATGCGTTCGGCGATTGCAGGCGGTTCGGGCAGGCGGCCAGGACCATATTCGCCGCACGCCATTGCGCCTTTGTCTGGTTCCATGATGATCATACCATCGGCCCGTAACTGCGCCAGATTACGTTGTGTGGCGGGGTGCTGCCACATACGGACATTCATGGCTGGCACGGCGAAAACCGGCTTGTCGGTGGCCAGCAGGATCGTTGTTGCAAGGTCGTCGGCAATACCCGCGGTCGCTTTGGCCAATAAATTTGCGGTCGCTGGACAAATAACGACGAGGTCGGCCTGACGGCTGAGCTGGATATGCCCGATCTCCCGTTCTTCTTTCAGGTCGAACATGTCGCCATAGACCTGATCTTCGGTCATCACGCCCATCGATAGCGGTGTGACAAATTCGGTGGCGCTTTTCGTCATGACCGCACGGACGGCAATGCCCTGGCGCTTGAGCAATCTGACAAGTTCCAGCGCCTTATAGGCAGCAATACCGCCAGAGACGATCAACAGGATGCGTTTCGCTTCGGCCATATGCTATCCTAACGTCCACATTGCCGCAGCGCCAGCCGCGGCTGCCATCACTGCGAGCGCAAAAGAGCGCCAGCCGTTGCTCTCGTTGCGCCGTTCCCAAATCAATTCCACATGGGGCACAGGCGGTGCTTCCGGCGCACCACCTTTGCGGGGCAATTGGTCATCAAGGCGGCGGATGATGTCGGGGATCATCTTAAGCGTATCTGCCTGCTTCTTGATGCTGTCGGCGAGCATTGCTTCGGGCCCCAGTTCGCCCCGTATCCAGTCGCGGACAAAAGGCGCTGCGACATCCCACATATTGATGCCCGGGTTCAATGATGTCGCAATGCCTTCGACCATCACCATCGTTTTCTGCAACAGCAACAAGTGCGGCTGGGTTTGCATGTCAAAGTCACGGGTTATGGCAAACAGGCTGTCGAGCATCTGCCCGACGGACAATTCACTGACCGGCTTACCCCGCGTCGGTTCGCCGACCGCGCGCAGGGCGGTCGCGAATTCATCCACATTATGATAGCTTGGCACATATTGTGCCTCAAAATGAATCTCTGCCACCCGCTTATAATTTCCGGTGGTCAGGCCATAGAGAATCTCGGCAAGCCAAAACCGGGCCTGGCGGTTGATGCGCCCCATGATACCAAAGTCGATGGCAACAATGGTTCCATCGGCCCTGACGAACAAATTGCCCTGATGCATATCTGCGTGGAAAAAGCCTTCGGAAATGGCCTGACGCAAAAAAGTAAGTACAAGTTTCTCGGCCAGTTTCTTAAGATCATGCCCCGCTGCGTCCAACGCCGCTATGTCGGAAATCTTGACCCCGTCCACCCACTCCAGCGTCAAAACGCGACCTGATGTGCGGTCCCAATCGATTGTGGGAATAGTATAGCCTTCGACCGCAACCATTGCGTCCTTAAGTTCGGACGCACTCGCAGCCTCGCGACGAAGGTCAAGTTCACGCAAGGTCCAGCGCTTGAGATTCGCGATAACCAATTGCGGACGAAGCCGGGCCGCTTCCCCGCCCAACGCCTCCAGATGCGCCGCTGCCCATTCGTAGGTTTCGATATCGCGGGCAAATTGTTCGCGAATACCCGGACGCAATATTTTGACAGCAACGTCCCTTCCGTCCGTCGTACGGGCGCGATGAACTTGCGCTATTGATGCGGCACCGACGGCAACGGGATCGATATATTCGAATAATTCCGCCGCCGGCTTGTTCAAACTGGTGTCGATTTCGGCGAAAACAGCTTCAAACGGTGCCGGCGGTAACTGGTCCTGCAAGGTCAGCAGGTTGTGCGCGGCTTCGACCCCGATGATGTCCGGCCGTGTGGCCAATGTCTGCCCAAGCTTGATCGCGGCCGGACCGATGGCGCGAAAAGCGCCCGCATAATCCGGCACCTTTGGCTGGATTGTGCCCAGCCGCGCAATCCGGCACAAGCGCTTGACTTGTGACGGTGTGTTGCGATCTGCCTCGATAGCGCGCAGCGCGCCATGCCTTGCAAGGATACGCCCCCATTTCAGAAGGCGGAGAATGTGGGTCGCCGGGCGGGTCATGTTCGTCGGAACACTCCGGCATATGGGAGTGGGGATTTCGCAAAACGCATTTTTATACCTTCCATCCGCTATGGATGGCGACCAATCCGCCCATGATCGGTTCGACTTTGGTTTGGACAAAGCCCGCTTCACCAATCATGCGTTTGAAATTCTGCATATCGGGGAAACGTCGAATCGACTCGACCAGATAACGGTAACTATCTTCATCACCGGCAATCGCTTTCCCAAGCTTGGGCACCAGCTTTTCGGAATAGACATCATAAACCTGTGCAAGGCCGGGCCATTCCACGGTTGAAAATTCCAGGCAGAAAAAACGCCCGCCATAACGCAGCACGCGGTGCGCTTCTTTTAAGGCGGCGGGAATGTCGGTGACATTGCGAATACCAAAAGCGATCGTATAGGCGTCGAAATGACGGTCGGGAAAAGTAAGCGTTTCTGCATTTTGCGGGGACCAGATCAGGCTGTCGATGCCACGCTTCATGGCCCTGTCCATCCCGACGTCCAACATATCTTCATTGATATCGGACACAGTGACCTGAGCGCCCGATTTTTCCATGCGAAACGCAATGTCGCCGGTGCCACCTGCCATATCGAGAATGTCTTCGCCCGATTGTGGTTTCACCCGGCGGACGAACGTATCTTTCCATAGACGGTGCAATCCGCCCGACATGGCATCGTTCATAATGTCGTATTTGCGGGCAACATTGGAAAACACGCCGCCGACGCGGGCGGTTTTCTCTTCTGGGCTAACCTGTTCATAGCCAAAGGATGTGGTTTTAGTCATACTCCAGCCTCTAGCCAAGTGCCGCGCACGTCGCTAGCGGATTCGCATGCCAGAACTACCCGAAGTTGAAACCACGGTTGCCGGATTGCGAAAGATACTCGACGGAGAGGTCATTGCGCGGGCCGAGGCATTTCGGGCGGACCTGAGATGGCCGATGCCTGTCGATCTTCGTCAACGTCTTACCGGCGCGCGGGTCACCAATCTTGGCCGGCGCGCAAAATACGGGTTGATCTATACCGACCGTGATGACGTGCTGATATTCCATTTGGGTATGTCGGGACGGTGGCGGGTCGATCCGTCGGAAATGGAGAAGCACGATCATTTTGTCCTTGAAACCCACAGCGGACGGTTGACCGCGTTGAACGACCCGCGCCGTTTCGGCTCGCTCGATATCATGCCATCGGCACACATAGGCAGTTTCAAAGCGTTTGTCGGAATGGGGCCTGAGCCGTTATCGGACGATTTCGATGCCTCCGTGTTGCAAACGGCACTTGAGGGTCGCGCAGCCCCCATCAAGGCGATGTTGCTCAACCAGAATATTGTTGCAGGTTTGGGCAACATCTATGTGTGCGAGGCGCTGCATATGTCAGGCATTTCTCCGGCTATCGCGGCAGCCAAGGTCAGTCGGCCCCGGCTGGAACGACTGGTAACTGCCATAAAGGAAGTTCTGACGGCTGCGATAGCGGTCGGTGGATCGACGTTGCGCGATTTTGCCGCTCCAGATGGCGAGCTGGGATATTTCGCAAAGGATTGGCGGGTTTACGGCCGTGAAGGCCAAGCCTGTATGTGCGGCGCGCCCGTAAAACGCCGGATTGATTCGGGTCGTTCGACGTTTTATTACGCGAAATGCCAGCGATAGCGTGCAAATTTGCGGCTTTTGAAGGTTGACGAATCTGAAAGCCACCGCTAAGGGCGGCTCCTTCAACGGGCTAGCATTGCAAAATGCGTTCCGTCATCTAACGAAATTTGAGGACTAAAATGGCCAATACGCCGCAAGCAAAAAAGCGTATCCGTCGCAACGCGCGTCGCACCGAAGTTAATGGCGCTCGCGTCAGCCGCATCCGTACTTTCGTCAAGAAAGTAGAATCGGCAATCGAAGCAGGCGACAAAGCGGCCGCGACCGAAGCATTGGCTGCGGCGCAACCTGAATTGGCCCGTGGCGTTTCGAAGGGGGTTCTGCACAAGAACACCGCATCGCGCAAATTTGGCCGTTTAACAAAGGCTGTCGGCACTATCGCCTAATAGTATTTTTGTGATCCGGGTTGCTCCGGTCAAGACGACTAAACCCGCCCTGTTTGTGGCGGGTTTTTCTTTTCCAGAGTCGCCGCAGACATAATGCTTGGATTTCCTGCGATTCGGGCGAGTCAAATATCCTTCGCTGTGTAAAAAAACAGTTTAACAAAGAGTTAAAAATAAATTTACGCTTTTGCTTGGCTTGCACAGAGTCAACAGCATTTATTTCACTTTTTTTGCAGCCGACCCCTTGCTCGACTCGTTTGTGCGCGTCTAAGAACTTATTTCCAGCATCGCGTGACGACAGTCGAGCAGTGCCTCACATCGAGATTTGGACGCAGATAGGGCTTCATTTGGCAACAAATGGGCATCCCATTTCTGTGGCTTGATGCAAAGGCGGATAGTTCGCGGTTTCTCGTTGATGGAGAGGGGTGGAAAAGAGGGGGTTTGCAAAAAGGTGACCGGTGACAATTTTGTATCGCAGGGCAATTCCAGTCAATCCGCTGACGGCCAGTCCGTTAGTGCATTGACGGCGCGGTTTGAAGCGGATTGGCAGATTATTTCTTCCGGATTACGGCGTGATCTGGGGGCGCAAATCTATGGCCAGTGGATTAGATCGATTGCATTGGGCGACTTTTGTGACCTGACCGGAACGCTCGAACTGCTTTTGCCATCCGATTTTTCGGCCAGCTGGGTAGCAGACCATTATGCCGATAGGCTCCGCCTGGCGTGGACGTCCACCAACAAAAGCGTCAAACAACTCAAGATCCGTACCCGTCCGGGTGCCGCGCGCGTTGAAATGTTGCGTTCGTCGGGTGTCACAGAACGACCTGCGGCGCAGCATATGGCTGAAATTCTGCCTGTCCGCTCTGCACTTGATCCGCGGATGACATTTGCAAATTTTGTGAAAGGCCAAACCAATGTTCTGGCGCATAGTGCGGCAGAGCGGGTAGCGGCCTTGGACAAGCCCTTGTTCAATCCGCTTTACCTGCAAGCCGCAACGGGTCAGGGCAAGACCCATTTGATGCACGCCATCGGCCATGCTTATGCCGAGGTGAATCCCGACGCACAGATCATTTATATGTCGGCCGAAAAATTCATGATGGAATTTGTGACCGCGATGCGGCGCAAGGAAGTTATGGAATTCAAGGCAAGGCTTCGCGCTGTCGATGTGTTGCTGATCGATGATATCCAATTCATCATTGGCAAAGTGTCGACGCAGGAAGAATTCTTGCACACGATTGACGCCATCATTGGCGCAGGCAAGCGCCTGGTTGTCGCCGCTGATCGGGCGCCGCAAGCGTTGGATGGTGTCGATCAACGCATATTGTCTAGACTTTCGATGGGTCTGGTTGCCGACATACAGCCTGCCGATCTCGAACTGCGCCGCCTGATACTGCAGCAACGTCTGGCGCAAATGCCCGACGCGCAAGTGGGTGAAGATGTGGTCGAGTTTTTGGCCCGCACCATCAGCCGCAACGTCCGCGAGCTGGAAGGTGGCCTGAACAAGCTGCTGGCTTATGCCCAGTTGACCGGCAAGCCTGTGACGCGGACATTGGCTGAAGAGCAATTGAAAGATATTCTCAGCGCCTGCCGTCGCCGGATCACGATTGATGAAATCCAGCGTGCTGTTTGCGAATATTATCGTATCGACCGAAGCGAAATGTCTTCAAAACGCCGGGCACGGGCGGTTGTTCGCCCACGTCAGGTTGCGATGTATCTTGCCAAGGTGATGACACCGCGCAGCTATCCCGAAATTGGACGTAAATTTGGTGGACGGGATCACTCGACCGTCATTCACGCCGTGCGGCTGGTTGAAGATTTGCGGAAACAAGACAGTGATATGGACAATGACGTGCGGGCATTGCTGCGGCAATTGGAAGCGTAAGATTTTGTTGTCAGCTTAAACACCGCTTTTCAGCAGGCATTCGACAGCTTATCCACAGGTTTGCCACGATTCGACTGACGATTTCGGGGGCGTCCGGAGCACCGTAGGAAGCGAGCATATCGATGCGGGATAAAACCAAGCGAGCTCAAGAAGGGCAAGTCCGTTCATGGAAGCGGCCGGTTATCGCGCTCGTGGCATTTCTGGTTATTGCTATCGTCTACTTCTGGCTTTTCCTGGCTGATGACTTTAGATCGTCCGGCGATCAACCGGATTCCGGTATTGCGAAATCGGAGGCACAATACGCCGCCTCACGGCAGTTGTTTGCCGTTACCGAAGTAAACATTCGGGACCGTCCGACGACTGAGGACAGCGTGATATTAGGCAAGTTGCCGCGGGGGAGCGCTGTTACCGGCACGTTGAAAATGGGGATGGACGGGACCAGCAGCTGGTTCGAACTGGCGGACGGGAAAGGCTATATTGCGGATATCAATCTATCGGAAACCCAGCCGCCAACTATCGCCAAAGAACTAGGTAACAAAATCTGGATAACGGACCAGGCGACCGACATCTGGACGCAGCCGGATCCGGCGGGCGGGTTGCTCGACAGAGTGAAGGCCGGCACATCGCTTACCCTGTTTGGATTGACCGCAAATAATTATGTCGAAGTCAAAATATCCAAAGGTGGTGTCGGATATCTGGCCGATGGAGCAGGAATACTCGCGCGGTTGGGCGGGAAGCCCATGACGATCAGCTTCAATCCGCAAAGTTGCAGTTTTGGTAATGAACTGGACGCCGAGTTTGCCAAGATAGGCGCGCGTCTGCGGGCCCAATGGACGGAGTTGGAAAGCCGAGAGTTTGCAGATGAAGCGGCACGCGACAAAGCTTATGCTTCAGTGGAAGGCAAAAGCACTTATGTGAAATTGCAGCGGTCGTTTGAAGGCCTGTCCATTACCGCAATCGCACAGCATTATGAAGCGCAATCGGTGTATTTTGCCGATCCGCCCGCCAAGGTCATCGACGTGTTTCGCCGCAAAGGTTTCGCAATCGGGAGAGACGGTACACTACCGTCAACCGACCTTTACGCCGCCATCACGCCAACGCGAGGTGAAGGCGCCGCTTATGGGAAAACCGACCTGGGGTGCGGGGTTTAAGCCGCGACCCCAGGCCAAGGATTTATTTCTTTTCTTCTGGTGCGACCGATATCCGAACCGTTTCGCCGCTGTTGCCGGGAAATCCGGTAAACATTGCCTCGACCAGATTTGGCACAAGATACGGCAGTTTGTTTGACCGCGACTTCGCCTCTGCCTTGCCTTCGAACAAGCGCTTGCCGTCAACTGCACGGTCGATTTTCATGTCGATGTTGGCGGTGTAAACAGTAAAGCTGTCGACATCATAAGGCCGGTTGAAGCCGCTGAACAGAAACGGATCGTAATAGCCGACAACATACCGATGGCCACGGCTGGTGCGAACCACGTAGGGGCGGTAGGATCTGCCGAAGCCCCAATAAGGATCGTAAAACGGATCTTGTCGAACAATCGTCCGTTCTTTTCCTGCGTCAACGCCATAGCCCAAAGTGACCGTCATGTCGGCGCTAGTTCCAGGTGCAGCAGGCGTATAGCCGATGCTTTCCAATTCGCTTGCCACCAGCGAGGCATATTGGTCAAATTCGATGCCACCGGCAAATGCGGGGTCCGCTGCACGAACCGCAAATGATTGGCCTTGTGCGGCGGGCAGTTCCTGAAAACGGGACACATCTGCCTTAAAGGGGGTAGCACAAGCGTTCAATGTCAGCATTGCGGCAGAAACACATAATAGCGACGCAAATTTTTTCATGTTCATCTCCTCGACTCTAACCCCAGTCGTTAATTCGATATCATGTCGTGATGTCGATGAACCGTTGTTTAACAGCGGCCAGTTTCACGCAGATATCTGTTTAGCGCAATAGACCCAACGCACTATAGGCTGCCGTCAATGTAGGGGCAGCCAATTCCCGCGCTTTTGCCGCGCCTTTTGCAAGCGCTGCATCGATTTGTTCGTGATCGTCCCTGAGCGCGTTGAAACGTTCGGAAATTGGCCGGAATTTTTCAATGACCAAATCTGCAAGCGCCGGTTTGAAGGCCCCAAATCCTTGCCCGCCAAATTGTTGTAGCGTCGCATCGACAGACTGTTCGGCAAAGGCCGCATATATGCCGACAAGATTTTGAGCCTCGGGCCGGCCATCCAATCCCCCCGCTTCGGATGGCAGGGGTTCCGCATCGGTCTTTGCCTTTTTAATCTTGGACAAGATCAACTCGGCGTCATCGACCAGATTGATGCGGCTCATATCGCTCGGATCGGATTTCGACATCTTGGCATTGCCGTCGCGCAGGGACATGATGCGCGCAGTGGCCTTCGGAATGATCGGGTCGGGCAGCGTAAATATCTCCACACCATTGCCAAAGTCATTGTTGAATTTCTGCGCGATATCGCGGGCAAGTTCGAGGTGCTGTTTCTGGTCTTCGCCCACCGGCACATGAGTCGCCTGATATAACAGGACGTCGGCGGCCTGCAGGACGGGGTAAGTGAACAAGGCAATGCTCGCGCCTTCGCGGTTCTTGCCCGATTTGTCCTTGAACTGGGTCATCCGGTTCAGCCAGCCCATGCGGGCAGTGCCATTCAAAAGCCATTGCAGTTCTGAATGGGCAGGGACTTTCGCCTGATTAAACAATATCGCCTTATTGATATCCAGCCCGCAGGCAATCAAAGCAGCCGCCATTTCGCGGGTATTCGCGGTCAGCGCAGCCGGGTCGTGCGGCATAGATAATGCATGTAAATCAGCGAGAAAATACAGGCACTCCATCTCGTCCTGCATTTTTACCCAGTTACGGATTGCGCCCAGATAATTACCGAGATGAAGATTGCCGGTCGGCTGAATTCCGGAAACGACACGCATATTTTTTTCCTACTTAACCGCTTGCTTGCGGGTCAACATTTCGATTTTGCTGCGGTCAATTGCGCCTGTTGTCCATGCAAGGCCAAAATACACCACGGCACCAACACTGACCAGAGCCAAGATGCTGGCCACGCGCATTAGGGCGCCTGCTGCGTAATATGCCGAACCGTAAGGCGTGATAAAATAGATTGCCGCGCCCATCGCCGCCGCCGAAATAAAAATGCGCCCAATTCGTGAAAGCAGATCCGCCTCGACATTGAAATGCCCACGGCGATGCAGAACGGCATATAGCATAGCGCAATTTACCCAGGCCGCTGTGGCACCTGCCAGCGCCAATCCCGCAACGCCCATCCGGGGGATTAGAATGATATTGAGCACGATATTTATAATCAACGATGCACCGGCTGTGTAAACGGGTGTTTTGGTATCGCGGCGGGCAAAGAAACCGGGAGTGAGTACTTTTACCAGCACATAAGCAGGCAGCCCAATGACGAGCATTGCCACGACTGAAGCGGTGCTGGTGACATCATCGGCACCAAATTTACCGCCAAAGTAAAAGGCGCTCACCAAAGGATGGGCCGCAAAGTAAAGTCCGACTGCCGCCGGTACGGTCAGCAAAAGTCCAAGTTCGATTGCATTGCTTTGAACACGTTGCGCCCCGCCGTCATCATTTTGCGCGATGAAGCGTGAAAGCGCAGGTAGGATCGCAGTGCCAAGGGCAATGCCAATAATTCCCAATGGCAACTGGTTCAGCCGGTCCGCCAATGCAAGGAATACAAATGAGCCTTCTTCCAGCCTGCCCAGAAAAAACAGGTCGATGAACCGGCTTATTTGATAAATGCCTGCGCCGAAAATGGCCGGTAAAATCAGAACGCCAAGCTGGCGAACGTCATTGGTGAGTTTCGGCTTGCCGATGGTCAGCCTGAACCCGGCTTTGCGCGCCCAGTATCCAAGCCAGATCATTTGCGCCAAGCCAGCTAACGATACCGAAAATGCCAGAAGATAAGCGGCTTGCTCCGGGTCTGACCCGCCGTCGCTCCAGAGAGCGAGAAGTAGCGCACTTATCATGCACAGGTTTAACAAAACCGGCGCGAATGCGGCCGCTGCAAATTTGCTAAGCGAGTTCAAAATTGCGGCGAACAATGTCGTGACGCTAATCAACGCAAGATAAGGGAAAGTAATTCTGGCCAGCGCGATCGAAAAGTCGCTGGTCCGTCCACCTTGCCCGAAATCGTCAATCAGCCAGATGAACCCGGGCATTGCGAGCATCATAATTGCGGAAAACAACAACAATACGGGCACAAAGACGGAAAGTACGTCCATTGCAAAATTGTGCGCGGCGTTACTCTCCCCTTGCTCTTCATCTGCAATTTTGCGGTTGAACAACGGAACAAAAGCGGCAGAAAATGCGCCTTCTGCGAAAAGTCTGCGAAAAATGTTGGGCAATTGAAAAGCCAATTGCCACGCGTCACCCGCTGCACCTGCACCTAAAATGCGTGAAAGCATCATGTCGCGTGCAAAACCGAAAATCCGGCTTATCAACGTCATGCCGCCGATTATACCGGTTGATTTGAGCAAGTTCACGCTGCTGCGATCCTCATCGAAGGAACAGTGAGATCAAGCTTCGCCAGCGGGTTGTGTTTCCGCCATTTCCTGGGCCTGGGCGATTTGCTGGATATAGAGGGCGTTGAAATCAATGGGTTCCAAAACCAATGGCGGATAGCCAGCGTCTCTTACAGCATCGGCAACGACGCGGCGGGCAAATGGAAACATCAAACGCGGTGCTTCGCCAAACAGGAATGGATGGGCCTGTTCGTCGGGCACGTTACGCAGACCGAAAAGCGTTCCATATTCAAGTTCAACCGAGAAATGGACGCCATTGTCGCTTTCGGCTTTAACCGACAGCTTTAGTCCAACTTCGTGAATTTCGTCGTTGATTGCATCGACCTGGATATTCACTTGTACATCAATCTGTGGCTGGGCGTCCCATTGCAGGCTGTGCGGCGCGTGCGGGTTTTCGACCGAGAGATCTTTGATATACTGGCTCAACATACCAACCGCAGGGGCCGTGTCTTCGCCATTGGCTTTTACATTTTCAGAAACGATGGTGCCTGCTTCTTCGGCCATGGGATGTCGTGCTTTCTTGTTGTAATGCTAAAGTTGATTTGCGACGCCAAATATACGTCGACAATTGGGTGCAGCGCCTAGCAGGGGCATGAAAAAAGGGCAATCACTGTGTTGCGATATCGTGGATTGCAAGTTTCTTTAGGTAAAGCCCTTTGAAACTATCCCGTATAATGCTTATATGCACGCTAGGGCGGAGCTGAAATCAAATGTTTTGGGTTCAGCGATAACCATTCGTCCACGTTTTTCGCGCATGGAGGCGTTGTGACTTTCACTATCGTATTGCTGGCTCTTGTTGCTGCTTTTCTGGGTTTACGCCTGTATTCGGTGCTGGGAAAACGCACCGGGCATGAACAGGAACCTGTCGCGCGTCAGCCTATCGACACCACTCCGCCTATATTGCGCCAACCGCTTCTCCCCGGTGATTCGGGTTCCGCGCTGCCAAAAGGTGATAATGACGCCGTGGAAGTAGCCGCGCAAAGCGGCGTCCGTTCGATCGCGAATGCCGATCGCAGCTTTGACCTTGGTCTTTTCATTGAAGGTTCGAAATCGGCCTACAAGATGGTGCTCGAAGCATATTGGAAAGGCGACAAGGAAGCTTTGCGCTTTTTGTGCGATGACGATGTGTATTCCAGTTTTGCCGAAGCAATTGATGGCCGCGTCGCACGGAGCGAAACTTTGGAAAACCGTCTGGTCCGCATCGAAGAAGTGCGCGTTGTAGATGCGAGTTTCGATAATCCGATGGCGCGGGTTACCATTCGCTTCGACGCAGATATCGCCTCTTTGGTGAAGGACGCCGATGGCAATATCATTGGTGGTTCAATGACTGATGCGGTGGAAACCCACGATATCTGGACATTTATGCGTGATGTAAAATCAGGCGACCGCAATTGGAAGCTTGACGAAACCGACTCGGTCTGATTCACCGGCGCGATGAAACGCGCTGCTATCATTCTCGCTTTGTCTTTGACAATTCTATCAGGCTGTTCGGGAAGCATCATTCCCAACGGAGGAATTTCGCCGCCGACCGCGCCGGAACGCCCCATAAATGAAAAGCCGGCAAAGCCGGTACCCGCCACAGCAGAGGCAACATTGCCCGCCGCGGCCGTTGCAGGCGATGGTACTACTGCGGCAACATTGGGCGTGGTGCGAGGTCCGGAAATCGGCGCATTGACGGTGGATCGGCGCAAGGCGAAGTTGGCAATGGACAGTTTTCGCACGAGCTGTCCCGGGCTTGTGCGCCGCAATGATACCAGCGGACTTTCCCAAGGCGGGGATTGGGTCGCTGCCTGCGATGCAGTTAAAACCTGGACAGGCGATGCGATATCATTCTTTGCCGCCTATATGGATGCGGTGCAGGTGGGCGATGGCAAAGCTTTTGCTACCGGATATTTTGAACCCGAAATTGAAGGGTGCCGGACACGGCAGGCCGGATGTGAAGTTCCGGTATATAAACGGCCAACGGATCTGGTCGATGTCGATTTGGGTGCTTTTTCAGACGATCTGAAAGGCAAAAATATTCGCGGCAAGGTGAACGGCACCAAATTTGTTCAATATGATGACCGTGCCGCTATCGAAGGCGGTGCCCTCGCCGGGCGTGGACTCGAAATCGCTTATGCACGCGATGTTGTCGATTTCTTCTTTTTGCAAATTCAAGGTTCGGGACGTCTCAAACTACCCGATGGCAGTGTCATGCGGATTGGGTATGAAACCCAGAATGGCCGCAGTTATACGGGCATTGGACGGCTGATGAAGGACCGCGGTCTGATTACCGATGGGTCGATGCAAGGCATTGTTGCCTATCTGCGCGCCAACCCGGACGCAGGGCGCAAAATCATGCAGGAAAACAAAAGCTTCATTTTCTTCCGCGAATCGACCGGAGCAGGACCCTTGGGTGCAATGGGCTATCCGGTGGTGGGCGAAGCCAGCGTGGCAGTTGATATCAAGTTCATCCCGTTAGGCGCGCCTATATGGTTGTCGATGGATCGCGCCGAACCAAACGGCATCTGGATTGCACAAGACACGGGCGGCGCTATTAAAGGAGCCAACCGGATCGACACTTTTTGGGGCGCAGGAGACCGTGCCAAGGCAATCGCAGGCGGCATGGCCGCGCGCGGGGCAGCTCTTATTTTCTTGCCGAAATCTGCAGTGGCGCGGCTTGGGCTTTAGGCCGTGCTATGGCGCGGCGGCTGGATACACATGAAAAGATGCTTTGGGGCAAGGTGATCGATACGGTCAGGCCACTGCATATTGTCAAACCGAAAGCAGATACCAAAGCCGCAACGCCGCCTGCAAAGCCTGCCCCTAATCCACCGGGGCGGCTGCCGTCCAAGGCGGCGGCTGTTAAAGTTGCTACCCCCAATATACAAAGCGAGCCAAAAGCGCCGCCGCCACACCAAAATCTGGATGGGCATTGGGATCGGCGGATAAACCGGGGCGGCATTGTTCCCGATATCAGCATTGATTTGCATGATGCCAACCTGTCGCGCGCTTATGCGCGACTGGACGGCGCTTTGGAACAGTCGGTCGCGCAGAAATTCAAGGTGATCCTGCTGGTCACCGGCAAGCCGCGCGCGCATGATCGCGCTTCGGGTGAGGGACGCGGCGCAATTGCTTCGGTGGTGCGTGACTGGCTGGCGGCATCACGTCATGCACGCCATATTTCGGCGGTTCGCAACGCGCATCCGAGGCATGGTGGCACCGGGGCGCTATATATTGTCTTAAAGAGCTAGGCCTGCATTCCGATGGGTCACGCCGCCAACATTTTGATCACAACCCTTTGATAGATCTCGGTCAATGCGTCGAGGTCGGCAATGGCAACTGCCTCATCCAGCTTGTGCATGGTCGCGTTGCACAGGCCAAATTCCACAACGGGGCAAATTTTTGTCAGGAACCGGGCATCGGATGTCCCGCCGGTCGTAGATGGTTCAGGTGTGATGCCAGTGACAACTTCGACCGCTTCGGAAATTGCCGCTGATAATTCCCCCGGTGGTGTCAAAAATGCCTCGCCGGAAATCATTGCGGTCAAGGTTCCGCCGCCTGCCTCCACCAGCGCACCTATGCGCTCGACCAGTGCCTCACCTTGCTGCAAATCGTTGAAACGGATCGACAGCCGTGCTCCGGCCTTGGCTGGGATGACGTTTGTCGCTTTGTTGCCGACGCTGATATCGGTGATTTCTATATTGCTGGGCTGGAACCAGTCCGTGCCGTCATCGAGGTGAATGGCTTCGATATGTGCCAATAATGCGACAAGTCTCGGGATCGGATTGTCGGCAAGATGCGGGTAAGCGACATGGCCCTGGGTTCCAGCAAAGTTGACCCACATATTAACAGACCCCCGCCGCCCAACCTTCATCATATCACCCAATCGATGAACGCTGGTAGGTTCACCGACTAGGCATGCATCGGGAATGGATTGGTGCGAGTGCATATGGTCTATCAGCGCGCGGGTGCCGTAAATTGCCGGGCCTTCTTCATCGCCAGTGATGATCAGACTGATGGTGCCTGCTTCGGCGGGTAGATCGTGCAGTGCGGCGACAAAGGCTGCAATACTGCCCTTCATATCAACGGCGCCACGGCCGTACAGCAAGTCACCCCGAATCTCCGGAACAAATGGGTCGGTATGCCATCCGTCGCCTGGTGGCACGACGTCAAGATGTCCGGCGAAGGCAAAATGGCGACCGGCGTTTTTGCGGATAGCGAAAAGATTTTCGACGGGAGCGCCATGTGCGGGATTTTCGTCCCCGTCGCCCGCGATGAACCGATGGACGGTGAAACCAAGTGGCGTCAACATCCCCTCTAGCGCATCAAACACCGCACCTGTGGCCGGGGTGATGCTTTCGCATTCGATCAGTTTCTTTGCATATTGCAGGGCGAGGCTGTCAGTCATTGGACCGCAGCGTTACGGACTTATCGCACGCGAGACAAGTCAGACGGAGGTTTTACGCAAAGCCTTTTCTGTCAACGCCGCATCAGTCTCTACAGCGCCCACAATTGCAACGGTGCCGTCGGCATCGCGGCGCGCCACAAGTAAGATGAATTCCTCGCCTGCTCCGGAAAATTCGCTCAGGTCGCGGGTTCTTGCGGTTCGTAAACGCAAGCGAGGGTCGACGGGCACTGCAGCCACATGCTGGCCAGCGGCAACTTTCTTGGCGCGGCGTTCAGCCGCGATAATGCCTTTCAGGCCGCCGTCATATTTCCCAAGAATATCTGCAAGACCACCCATCGGAATGGCATTGCGATCCGCAAATTGCAGGGCGGTCGCAAATTCGGTCAGGCGGGTTTTATCATAGCCTACGCCAAAAACCAGCTTCACAATCGGCGTAAACGGAGCACGATCCTGTGCGACAAGCCCTGCATCCGAGAGCAAGTCTGAATAATCCAAAGGGTTTTTTGCTGCTACCAAGGCAAAATCATGGGCGCGACCGATTGCCTGATATAAAGCTTCGCGGGTACGCAGGTCGGCATCATGTGCGCTGTCCGCGCTTTGTCGGGCGGCATCCAGCCAATCGGCGAGCGATGAATTTTCGTCGGGTTGCGCTTCTATAAAGGCGAATTCTTCTCCCAATTCCAACTCTTCAACTTCAGGCTCTTCTTCAAGATGTCCCGTCGTTGGACCATCCGCCCAAACAGGGACATGTTCCTGTCGGGGTGGTGCAGCGGCCAAGGCCTGTTCCACTTCCAACTGTAGCGGCGCCGCTAAATCGGAAGACATAGCTTCTTTCCAGTTGATGACACCGTAAATGAAATCAATGGTGTCGTCGTCCGACGAATAGGGCAGCAAAATGCCACGGTACATGATGTTAACGCCGCGATCATTCACGAATTCCGCTTCAAAACCAATCGGCGCGCGGTTGGCGATAATCTGAAGATAGTGATCGGTGATGCGCGATAGCAGCGAACGGCTTGGCACTTCGTCAAGATAAGTGACTTCATCGCCCAACCCGCATTCGGATCGCAATTTGTCACCCAGAAATTCGATTGAAGGGTTTTCGATGCCCGAAGTGAAATCCAGCAATACGCTGTAATCGCGGAAATCCTCGACAGCAGATGGATCGAGTTCTTCAATCGACGGATAGTTTTTGTCGTGCAGTTGCGCGGTCCAAAAATTGTAGGCGCGCACTTGCATACGCCGTTCGTCAGTTGAAACCACCGGCGGCGCTTCGATGGCGGCATCTTCTTGTTCGAAGACGTCATAGCCAGGCAAGTCGGCGTTATAGTCCGATCCAAATGGCTCAAATCCGCGCAAATTATCCATCATTGGGTCCTGTCGATGCAAGTCGCGACTTTTCAGTCTGCGCTACATTGCCCAAGGATGGTTAAAATGCCGTAAACTTTTGGGTTATTTGCCGGGCGGCTATTGCAAAACTCTTGAAAGCGCGTCGGCCCAGCCGACAAGACGTGACTGACGATCAGCCATGGCCAGTTTGGGCGTAAATCGTGTGACCCCACCGCGCATAACCGCCGCTGCTTCGAGTGACGGATATAGACCGGCCCCTACGGACGAAAGCATCGCAGCCCCCAACGCTGTTGTTTCGATAAAAGCAGGCCGCTCGACATCTATGTCAAGAATGTCCGCCAGATCCTGGGCCATCCAGTCATTGGCGACCATGCCGCCATCAATCCTAAGTTCGGCCCAGTCTGCCCCGTCGGCGGCAAAGGCGGTTTTTAGATCATTCGTCTGGTGGGCCATCGCCTCCAACGCGGCGCGCGCGATATGCGCCTTTTTGGCTGAAAAGCTTAAGCCCGCTATCGTGCCCCGAGCGTTGGGCTGCCAATGAGGGGCACCAAGGCCGGATAGCGCCGGAACAAGATAGACCCCGCCATTATTCGGTACACTTCGCGCCAAGGGCTCGGTTTCCGCTGCACTTTCGATCAATCCCAAATCATCGCGCAACCATTGTACCAAGCTGCCGGCGACAAAGACCGATCCTTCAAGCGCATAATGCCGTTCGCCGCCGATCTGGTATAAAACGGTCGAAAGCAGGCGGTGCTTCGACTGCCGCAACGTGGTTCCTGTTTGCGTCAAAACAAATGCGCCGGTTCCAAAAGTCGCTTTGGTTTGACCGATTTCGAAACAACCTTGGCCAATTGTTGCCGCTTGCTGGTCACCGGCCATTCCGGTGATGGGGATGGGACTTCCGAAAAGTTCTGCTGCAGTCTTGCCAAGATCGCCAGAACAGTCGGTGATTTCGGGCAAGATTTCGCGAGGGACCCCAAACAGGTCGGTAAGGCCATCATCCCAGCCGCCGCTGCCAATTGCCATCAATGCGGTGCGTGATGCGTTGCTGGCGTCGCTGATATGCGCGCCGCCGGTCAGGCGAAAGACAAGATAGCTTTCGATGGTGCCGACCCGCAGATATGCGCCGGCCTCGTCCAGTTGCGGCCAATTGGCCAGCGCCCAGCCGATTTTCGAGCCCGAAAAATAAGGATCAAGCAACAGGCCGGTTTTCGCCTGAACAACCGGTTCCTCGCCACGTTCGCGTAACGCCATGCACATATCGGCGGTCCGCCGGTCTTGCCATACGATGGCCGGGGCGAGGGGCTTTCCACTTCGCGCGTCCCAGAACACGATGGTTTCGCGTTGATTGGTAATGCCGATGCCTGCGATTTGTTCAGATCCGCCGGCCTTGGCGACCATTTCGCGCGCACATTCGAGCGTTAAGTTCCAGATTTCCTCGGCATCATGTTCCACAAGGCCGGGTGCCGGATAATATTGCGTCAACGGCCGCTGGCAATTGCCCAGCGCTTCGCCACTGGCCGCGAACAGCATTGCGCGGGTGGATGTTGTCCCTTCATCAATGACCAATATTTTTTTGCTCATGCTTCAAGCGCCGCAAGACGGCGTCCCTCCTTGCTCCAGATGAAAACGGCCCTGTTACCGAACAGGAACCGGTTAACGGCCAGCGCCATCACTACACATGTCACCAGCACTATAGCCATGACATCAATATAATGCAGCCAGCCAATGCCGATATGCTGATAAAATGTTTCCCCTGCATATAGCGTGTCGGGAACATAAAGAATGAAATTATGGAACGCATATAAGGCAACGCCCCAAACCAAGCCGGCGATTGCGGCGCGGGCATCCATATTCCTAAATAGCAGCCCAGTGATAAAAGCCGATAAGATGGGCATGGAAGAAAGACCGTTCAGTTGCTGCAACAGGTTGATGATACTTTTCGCATTTTCAAAAACGGGAACAAGCAAGATGGATGTGACCGTCAAAACAACTGAAACAATCGCCGCCAAACGCCAATGATTGGCGACCGGACGGATGAACTTGTCGTGAAAGTCGATTGAATAGAGAGCTACAGAACTGTTCAGGATCGCACTGGTATGGGCAATCACGGCGGCCATCATCATCGCGGCAAAGGCGCCCGACATCCAGCCCGGCAGGACGTGGGCGACCAGCTTGCCGTAAGCGGCATCGCCCAGGCTTCCGAACAGTTTATAGGCCACAACGCCCGGAATAACGACGATGGCAGGGATAATTAGGATGCGAACCACTGCGGCGGCAAGCACACCCTTTTGCGCTTCTTTCACTGTGGGCGCTGTCATGGCCTTTTGGGTGATGTTCTGGTTCGTGGACCAATAGAAGATCTGGATAAAGATCATGCCGGTAAACAGGGAATGGAAAGGGATGGGCGACGTTATGCTGCCAATCATCGAAGTGCGTTCGGCGGGCACCGTCGAGAGATCAAAGCCCACCGCCGCCAATGCAAGGACGACGACCAGAAACGCAATCGCCAACACCCCAATGCCCGAATAAGTATCCATAACCGCAACTGCCCTCAGTCCGCCGGTGATGGTATAAATCGCGGCAATGATCGCCATTGGCGCGGCGAACCACAATAAGGACCATTCAACCCCAAACATGGATTTGAGGAAAAGACTTCCGGAATAGAGCGCAGCAGGAAGGTAGATCAGGATATTGCCGAGCAGGAATAATGCCGAAATGACGGTGCGGATACTGCCGCCTTTATAGCGCCGTTCGAGCAGTTCGGTCACTGTGGTGCACTTGTTGCGATAATAGATTGGAACAAAAACATAGGCCAAGATCATCAGGCCGACAAAACCCGAAATTTCCCACCATGCGAGCAACAACATCTGGTTGCCGTTCATCCCGACTAACTGTTCGGTGGACAGGTTGGTCAACGTAATTGACCCAGCGACAAAAAGCCAAGTCAGTCCGCCGCCTGCAAGGAAAACCTCTTTCGTTGAGCCGGCATCCTCTGTGCGGCTGGCACCTTTTCCGTGCACTTTCCAATATGTCAGGGCGGCGATTAACAAGGTTAGTGCGACAAATATGGCAATCTGGCCCGCACTATTCGTGGTTTCAAACATTTCCGCTCCCGTCTGACTTTTTTACGCAAGTTCGGACTTGCGCTTTTTTGCCAAGTGCGAAACTAGACACGCAGCCCGAAAAGACAATCAAACAATTCAAAAATTGGTATAAACGCCGATCGCAATGCAGGAGAGTCACTTGCAATATCTTCGCCTTGATTCCGAAGGCAGCATGGTTCTGTTTTCCTGTGAAATTGGAACGCCACCGTCGCTGCTCTATTGGGGCCCCGCGCGTGGCGAGGCTGTGTCGGGTGACGAGATTGAGCGGCTCTCGTCGCGTCAGGGAATGCACGGAGTTGCGGACGTTGCGCTGCCTGTGTCGCTGGCAATGGAGGCGGGGCTTGGACATCCTATGGTACAGGGTTTGGCTGCGCATCGCGATGGTAAGGATTGGGGCAGCCTGTTTCGCGTTGCCAAGGTCGAGGTCTTGCCACAGGGCGCGACAATAATTTGCCGTGACGAGCAGACCCGATTGGGGCTTGAATACTATATCGATTTTGACCCCGAAACCGGCGTCCTTCGCATCGCGTCCACATTGACGAATTATGGATCGACAACGCTTGACCTGAACGAGATGGTAACGGCGTGCTTTGAACTTCCGCAAAACATGAAGGACATTGTCGGTTTTACCGGACGATGGACGCAGGAATTTGGCAGGGAACGTATTGCCCGAACCTCGGGAAGCTATCTGCGCGAGAACCGCAGCGGACGCACTTCGCATTTTAGCTACCCCGCCCTTTTGCTCGCGACGGCCGACACCAACGAAAGTGCCGGCGAGGTCTATGGCTTGCATCTGGCGTGGAGCGGGAATCACCGCCTGCGTGTTGATACGTTGACCGATGGACGCGTGCTTGCCAGCTTGGGGGCACTCCTGTTCCCCGGGGAAGTCCGTTTGGCACCCGGCGAAAGCTATGCCAGTCCCGAAATAGTTGGTGCCTACAGCGCACAGGGTTTCAGTGCGTTGAGCAGAAAATTCCACGCGCATGTTCGCGCCAAATTGCTCCGTGCTGAAATGCGCGCCAAGCCAAGGCCGGTTCATTATAATACGTGGGAGGCCGTGTATTTCGATCATGATAGCGATCGACTAAAAGAACTTGCGACAAGGGCCGCGGCTTTGGGTGTCGAGCGCTTTGTGCTGGACGACGGCTGGTTCGGTGCACGCCGGAATGACCTCGCCGGATTGGGGGATTGGGTCGTTTCGGGCGATGTGTATCCAGAAGGACTAGGGCCGCTTGTCGACCACGTTACCGGCTTGGGTATGGAAATGGGGATCTGGTTCGAACCGGAAATGGTCAATCCGGACAGTGATCTCTTTCGAACACATCCGGACTGGGTGTTGGGCGCAGAGGGTGTCGATCAAGTTCCCTTCCGCACCCAATATGTGCTCGACATTAGCCGGCCCGAAGTGGCGGATTATCTGTTTGAACGGATCGGCGCGGTTTTGCGGGACCATGACATTCGCTACATCAAATGGGATATGAACCGCGATCTCAGTCACCCCGGCGGCGTGGATGGCGCGGTGCGTGCGGTGGCGCAGGTGCGTGCGCTCTATGCGCTGCTGGATCGTGTCCGCGCCGCCCATCCACATGTCGAAATAGAAAGCTGTTCGTCGGGTGGCGCGCGGGCCGATATGGGTGTCTTGGCACATAGCGACCGGGTATGGACCTCCGACAGCAATGACGCGCTGGACCGACAGAGTATCCAGCGCGGCGCGAGCTTCTTTTTGCCACCGGAGATTTTGGGCTGCCATGTCGGGCCAGCCCATTGCCATGTTACGGGGCGCCGCATTTCCATGGCGATGCGCTCGGCAACGGCGTTGATGGGGCATATGGGTTTGGAACTGAACCTGCTGACCGAGCGGGAGGCTGATCTTGTCCAGCTCAAATCCGCCATTGCTTTGCACAAACAGCACCGCAACTTGTTGCATGATGGCGAAATCTACCGCCTAGACACCGCCTCCTATCATCTGGCCAGTGGCGTTGTGGCGCGCGATAAGTCGGAAGCGCTTTTTTCGTTCAGCTATATGACCGGTGACCAGCACGTTTTGCCGGGCCGGTTGCAATTTGCGGGCCTTGATCCGGCGCGCAACTATCATCTCACCCTCATTTGGCCCGAGGGATGGCAGGCGGTTAAAGCACCGTCCCTGATTGAGAAACTTGATCTTGCGGGAGCAGGCGCGGTGTTTAGCGGGGCCGCGCTGATGTATGCGGGAATGCAACTGCCCCATGCCAAGCCAGAGACGTGCCTGCTGTTCCATTTGAAGGCGGTGTAAAGGCTGCCGGTCGTCATTGGTATACGCGCTTCCGTGCGTTCTGCAGATCCGCCACGAAGAGCGCCCGCTCTCGTTCTGAAGTCTCTGCGTCGGGAAGGCGCAGAAGATAGCTGGGGTGGATGGTGACGAGGACCGGCGTACCCTCCAGGCTTTCGAACAACTGTCCGCGATTAGAGGTAACGGCCAAGGATCGTCCGGTCAGGCTGCGCGCTGCCGTTGCGCCGAGCGCGACGATCAGATTAGGCTTCACCAGTTCGATTTCGCGTTTAAGCCACCAGCGACAGTGGTTGATCTCGCCGACATTAGGCCGTTCATGGATGCGCCTTTTGCCCTCGGGCCGGAATTTGAAATGTTTGACTGCGTTGGTCATATAGGCCTGCGTCCGGTCCACACCCGCTTCGGCCAAGATCGCATCCAGTAACTGCCCTGCGGGTCCGACAAAAGGGCGACCAGCCCGATCTTCCTGATCGCCGGGCTGTTCTCCAACAAACATCAGTCGGGCATCGGCCGGACCTTCGCCATAGACCAGTTGTGTGGCGGGGCCGTTAAGGGGGCATCGGCGGCAGCGATTGGCTTTGGCGTGCAGGGTGGCCAGCGTGTCGGCAACCGACGGCACGATATCCTTTTCGATCATCGCAACTTCGCGGTTGCGCGCCGACTGGATCAGTTCAGTCACCAGCGCTGTTTCCGGCATATTGTGCCAGTATTTCTTAGGCATTTCTTTCAGCATGGCGTTCACTTTGAGCCGGGCCGGATTGAAGATGGAGCTGTAGTAGGTCTTCCATTGTTCTTCGATAGTATCTTCGGTCGGGGCGTCGGTTTTTGACGTGGCTGAAGCTTCGAGCAGCTTTTTGCGGTCCCAGTGGATCGAGAGTTGAGGGGTCAGAATCGACCATTTCATCCCGGCAAAGCGGCGGACGAAGAAGGCGGCGTTGGTGCGGACGATGTGGTGTTCGGGCTCGAACCAGGCCACGAAATGCTCCTCGCCCTCGGCCTCCTCGACCCGCCGAAACCTCAGAAAAGCGCGCATTTTGTGGATGTCGCGGCGAACATTCTTCGCCATCATCTCCAGCTTGCGGATCAGGGGATCTGCCTTGTCCCCCATGTGCCGCCGCCGGGCCTTGAGGTCGATCAGCAACTGGTAGAGCAAAGCAAAGCGCTCCGGGTCCGAATGGCAGATAACCGACCGCGCCAGCTCGGCAAAGCCTTCGGGCACGCCGATCGGGGCAGCCTCTATGTTGGCTTCAGGGCTGGCGAACAGGTCTGTGCGCTGCTCGCCCACCTGCCAGACGACATCCGCCGGCGGCGCGCCCAGACGCATCAGCCCACGGCACTGGTTGCGCCAACCTTCAAAATCATCCTCCGCCGATATCCGCGCCGTAATCATGCGAACAGCTCCAACTGCTCCGTCTTGGGCGCAACGCTGGCCCGCAAATGTTCCAGATCGGTCAGCGCCCCCGGGGTCCAGCCATCCGCAATCAGGAAGGGCCGGATTTTGGCGATGGACACCGTCAGCCGCCCGACATCTTCAAGCCGCAACCGACGCCAGCGGCGGGCCTTGAGGATGGCTTTGACCGCCTTGGTCCCCAGCCCCGGCACCCGCCACAGCATTTCCTTGGGCGCGCGATTGACGTCGACCGGAAACTGCCCGCGATGCTTCAACGCCCAGGCAAGCTTCGGATCGATATCGAGAGGTAACATCCCATCCGCTTGCGCCGCATCCACCACTTCCTGCGGCGCAAAGCCGTAAAAGCGCATCAGCCAATCGGACTGGTAAAGCCGGTGCTCCCGCATCAAGGGCGGGCTCTTCAGCGGCAAGACGGCGCTCGCGTCCGGGATCGGGCTGAACGCGGAGTAATAAACCCGGCGCAGGCCAAAGCGGTCGTACAGCCCGTTCGCGCGCCGCACGATGTCGCTGTCGGTCGCCGCATCGGCCCCGACAATCATCTGCGTCGACTGCCCGGCCGGGGCGAAGTTCGGGGCGCTGCGGTATTTCTTTTTGGCATCGCGGCCATCGAGGATCGATGTCTTCAGCCCGCCCATCGCGCCTTCGATCCGCTCTTCGGATTTTTCGGGGGCAAGGCGTTTCAGCCCTTCGCGGGTCGGCAATTCCACATTGATCGAAAGACGGTCCGCGTGTCGCCCCGCCGCCTCCAGCAATTCGGGGTCGGCATCGGGAATGGTTTTCAGATGGATATAGCCGCGAAAGTCATGGTCCTCCCGCAAGCTGCGCGCGACTTCGACAATCTGCTCCATCGTGTAATTGGAACTTTTGATGATGCCGGACGAGAGGAACAGCCCCTCGATATAATTGCGCTTGTAGAAGTTGAGCGTCAGATCGACGACCTCCTTGGGCGTAAAACGCGCCCGCCGGACGTTGGAGCTTTTGCGGTTGATGCAATAATGGCAGTCAAAGATACAGCTGTTGGTCAGCAATATCTTCAGCAGCGATATGCACCGCCCATCCGGCGCATAGGCATGGCAGATACCCATGCCCTCGGTCGAACCGATCCCGCCCGATTTGGAGCTGGACCGTTTAACTGTTCCGGATGAGGCACAGGACGCGTCATATTTGGCGGCATCCGCCAAGATGGCGAGCTTTTCGGTCACTTGTAACTGGGTCATTTGTTCTGTATATGTTCGCTATGTCGGCGCGTCTATACCTGATGTAGGAAAGTACGACGGGCCGCACATTTTATGTTGGATCCATAGGGGTAAAAGCGGTGTTGAGAAATTGCCCGAACCAAGGTGAACCTTCCGGGCCTTCCGCGGTTTTATTTCCAGCCGGCCACCACCATATATCCATCAGAAAAAGGAACGCCCGATCCCCCGCACCGCCGCCCAGCACTGGATAGAACCGCATCCGCACGGTATTTACGTCCGGCCTGCCGATATGTGGATCGACCCGTCGCAGGCGGTGGCGCGGGCGCTGGTGACGCACGGCCATGCCGACCATGCGCGCAGCGGCCATGGCGCCGTCTGGGCTACGCCGGAAACATTAGCGATCATGGCGTTGCGTTACGGCACCGAAATGGGGACGCCTGTGCCCTATGGCGATGGCTTCGAAACCAATGGCGTGAAGATCAGTTTCCATCCCGCAGGGCATGTGCTGGGTTCGGCGCAGATCCTGCTGGAACATGGAGGCGAGCGGGTGATTGTCACCGGCGACTATAAGCGACGGTCTGATCCGACGTGCGCGGCGTTCGAACCGGTCGCCTGCGATGTACTGATTACCGAGGCGACTTTTGGCCTGCCGGTGTTCAACCACCCGCCTATTGAGGACGAAATCGCCAAGCTGCTCGATGCCCGCGCCGCGCATCCCGATGGCTGTGTCGTCGTGGGGGCCTATGCTTTGGGTAAGGCGCAGCGGGTTATCGCCGAACTGCGGCGTGCGGGCTATGACGCGCCGGTCTACATTCATGGCGCCATGCAGAAAATGTGTGACCTCTATGAAGCGCACGGCGTACCCTTGGGCGAGTTGATCCTAGCCACCGGCCTCGCAAAGGGCGAGTTACGGGGCGCCATTGTGGTGGCGCCGCCATCGGCGCTGAACGATCGCTGGGCGCACCGTTTGCCGGAACCGGTAACCGCGATGGCATCTGGCTGGATGCGCGTGCGGCAACGGGCGCGGCAGCGCAACGTCGAATTGCCATTGGTGATATCGGACCATGCCGACTGGAACGAACTGACGGAAACCTTGCTGGAACTGCGTCCTTCGGAAACCTGGATTACCCACGGCCGCACCGATGCGCTGGGCCGCTGGTGCGAACTGCACCAATTGAAAGCACGCGCGCTTGATCTGGTCGGGCGGGAAGATGAGGATGAAGGCTGATGCGGGCATTTGCCGCTCTTGTCGATGCGCTGGTATACACGCGGTCGCGCGATGCGAAAATCCGCCTGATCGCCGACTATCTGCGCGCGACGCCCGATCCTGATCGTGGGTGGGCCCTGGCTGCACTCGCCGGAACTTTAAGCATCGCCACCGTCAAATCCGCCGCCATCCGCGCCATGGCCGAAGAACGGTTTGATCCTTTGCTGTTCCGGATGAGCCGCGACTATGTTGGCGATACCGCAGAGACAGTGGCGCTTATGTGGCCCGATATGCCCGCAAGAGCAGCGCCGCCAAGCGTTGCCGAGGTGATCGACCTGCTCAACGCCACAAGCCGTGCGCGCGCGCCATCCGTTTTGGCCGAATTGATGGACAGGCTCGATACCGATGGCCGTTATGCGTTGTTGAAACTGGCCACGGGCGGGATGCGCGTCGGCATATCGGCGCGGCTCGCCAAGACGGCTTTCGCCCAAGCGTTCGGCCTGTCGGTCGATGACGTCGAAGAGGTCTGGCACGCGCTGCGTCCGCCTTACGACGAGCTATTTTCCTGGGGGGAGGGGCGCGCGGATCGGCCCGATCTTGCGGACAGTGCTTTTTTCCGGCCCTTCATGTTGGCGCATCCGTTGGCCGACGGCATAGTCGACCTTTCGGAATTTGTCGCCGAATGGAAATGGGACGGCATCCGTATCCAGATTGCTGCGACCGGCGGCGAAACCCGTCTGTTTAGCCGGGGCGGAGACGAGGTAACGGGGGCCTTTCCCGAAATTGCAGCGGCATTTACCGGCATCGGCGTGGTCGATGGTGAATTGCTCGTGCGCGGCGATGTGCAAGGTGGGGAGGCGGCAAGCTTCAATGCCCTGCAACAGCGCCTGGGCCGCAAAAATGTGACGGCAGCCATGCAGGCTGAATATCCGGTGTTTGTCCGTCTCTACGATATATTGTTCGACGGTGCAGAAGATATGCGCGCCCTTGGGTGGACCCAGCGGCGGGACCGGCTGGAACATTTTGTCGCGGGTCTGGACCCCGCGCGCTTTGACCTTTCGGTGCTGATCGAGGCGCGGGATTTCGACCATCTCGCCGAAATGCGTGGGGCAGCGCGCGAGGTGGCGATTGAAGGCGTGATGCTGAAACGGCGGGACGCGCCCTATCTGGCGGGGCGCAAAGTAGGACTGTGGTATAAATGGAAACGCGAGCCCTTGGTGGCCGATTGCGTGATGATGTACGCGCAACGGGGCAGCGGAAAACGTTCGTCTTATTATTCCGATTATACCTTTGGCTGCTGGGGGGAAGATGGCACCTTGCTGCCGGTCGGCAAGGCCTATTCCGGTTTCAGCGATGACGAGCTGAAATGGCTCGACCGTTTCGTTCGCACCAACACGGTTGCCCGTTTTGGACCTGTTCGCGAAGTTGAAAAATCGCTGGTGTTGGAGGTCGCCTTTGACGCGGTGCATGAATCCAAGCGGCACAAGTCGGGCATCGCAATGCGCTTTCCGCGGATATCCCGATTGCGGCGTGATAAACCTGCGGAAGAGGCGGATAAGGTCGCGACGTTGAAGGCGATGATTGGGTAGGAGGCGTTGGGGACAGTCCCCTCTCCCCTTTAGGGGAGAGGATACGAAGCCTTGGCCGACAGGCCTAGGCGCAGTTGGTGAGGGGCCTCAACAGTGAGGTTCTCGCGCGACTTCCCCCTCACCACTCCGTCTAATGGCTAAAGCCATAAGACTACGTACCTCTCCCCTGAAGGGGAGAGGAAAATAGCGCTCTACCTCTCCCCTTCAGGGGAGAGGATACGAAGCCTTGGCCGACAGGCCTAGGCGCAGTTGGTGAGGGGCCTCAACGGTGAGGTTCGCGCGCGACCGCCCCCTCTCCACTTCGTCTAATGGCGAAAGCCATAAGACTACGTACCTCTCCCCTGAAGGGGAGAGGAGGTTGTTGGGGACTGTCCCTTTTTCGATCTGATCAAAGAAACGCCTTCACATCGGCCATGAATCGGTCGAACTGGTCGTGGTGCAGCCAGTGGCCGGCATTTTCATATTCGATGACCTTGGCGGTAGGGAAATGCGCGATCCGGCCATCTTTTGCCGGGTTGGAGGCCCAGCTTTTTTCGCCATAGAGCAACAACATGGGGCAAGTGATGGACTGCCAGATGCTTAGCAATTCTTCGCGCGGCATATCGAAGATGGCCCAGATATTGAGGTAATTGTCGAACTTCCAGCTCCATGTGCCGTCCTCGTTCCGGCTGATGCCATGGACTGTCAGATGGCGGGCCTGCTCGTCGGTCAGATAGCTGTTTTCCGCCTTCATCCGGTCATAGGCGGCTTCGATATTGGGGTAGCGTTTCGGCGTCCGGCCGGCGGCATTGCGCTTGTCCTCGATCCATTGGCGGAAACGCTTCTGGATACCGATGGCGTCACGTTCGGCCTGCATTTGCGGTGAAATGCCCAGGCCCTCTATATTGACGAGCTTGCGGACATTCTCTGGGTAGATACCAGCGTAACGGGTGGCGATATTCCCGCCCATGGAATGGGCGATCATCGTCACCGGGGCCAGATTTAGCTGGTGCACCAATTGGGCCAGATCATAAACGAAAGCCGACATTTCATAATTGCCGTCGGGCGACCAGCTGCTGTCGCCATGGCCGCGCAGGTCGGGCGCGATGATGTGCCAGTCGTGGCGCAGTTCTTCGGCAACCCAGTCCCAACTGCGTGCATGGTCGCGCCCGCCATGCACCAGCAAAAGCGGTGGCGCGTCCGCATTGCCCCAGTCCACATAATTGAGGCGCAGGCGCTGGGAAATGAAGCTGTTGGTGATGGGGCCGTGTAAAGTCATTCGGCGGCCAGTAATTGCTCCGCCCCACCAAGGTCAACCGAAACAAGACGGCTGATGCCCTGTTCCACCATCGTGACCCCGAACAGGCGGTGCATACGGCTCATCGTCACGGCATTGTGCGTGACGATAAGATAACGGGTATCGGTTTCCCTCGTCATGGCGTCGAGCAAGTCACAAAAGCGTTCGATATTGGCGTCGTCGAGCGGCGCGTCGACTTCGTCCAGCACGCAGATGGGGGCCGGGTTGGTCAGGAAGAGACCGAAAATCAGGGCGACCGCCGTCAGGGCTTGTTCGCCACCCGACAGCAAGGTCAAGGACTGCAGTTTTTTGCCCGGCGGCTGGGCGAAGATTTCGAGGCCTGCCTCCAGCGGGTCATCGCTATCGATCAAGGCCAAATGGGCTTGCCCGCCGTTGAACAGGGTTGAAAAGAGACGTCGGAAATGGCCGTCGACGGCTTCAAAGGCGTTGAGCAATCGCGCGCGGCCTTCGCGGTTCAGGCTGCCGATCGATCCACGAAGTTGGTTGATGGCCTGCGTAAGCTCTTCGCTTTCTTTCAGGCTCGTGCCTTGCTGTTCTTCCAGCTCGGCCAATTCATCGGCGGCAATCAAATTGACAGGGCCGATCCGTTCCCGTTCCTGTTGCAGGCGGTCCAGACGGGTCGATTGCGTTGCGGCATCGCCCAGTTCGGTTTCGTCAAATTCCAGCTTCTCCGGTAAAACCGGGGGCGGGCATTCGAAGCGCTCGCCGGAGATGCGGCCCATCTCGATACGCCGCTGATCCTGATTTTCGGCCCGCGCTTCGGCACCTGCGCGGGCTTCACGCGCAATCGACAAGGCTTCGGCTGCGGCGGCCAATTCGCTTTCAAGCGATTTTAGCGCGGCTTCGCTGCTGCTTTCTGCGACTTGCAACTGGGCCAGTTTTTCGGCGATGCTCGCCCGATCAGCGTCCAGCCGCTCGATATCCTGTTCCAAAAAGGCAGGTCGCCCGTCCAAATTCTCTAACTCATGTGCGATTTCGGCCGCGCGCTTGTTCATTTCGGCAATCCGGCGCTCGGCCTCTCCGGCGCGGTCCTGCCATCCGCGTATCTCAGCCATCGTTCCGGCACGCCGTTCGCGCATTTGGGCCACATGCTGTTCATGCGCCGAAAGGTCGGCTTGACTGCGCGCCAGAAATTGCCGCATTGCGTCATTCTCGGCGGTTAGCTTACGGACCAGTTCTGCGTTAAGGTCGCCTGCTGGCAATTTCGCTCTTATGTCCTGTGCGTCCTGCAATTCGGCGTTTGCGGTCGCAATATCCCGGTCACTCGCAACGATACGCTCTTGCAAGGCGGCGCGCGCATAATGCAGCCGGTTCAGCGCGTCTTCGGCTTGATCAGTTGCCCGCAAAGCCTGTCGAAGTTCGCCATCAAGCCTTTGTTGTGTCGTCAAAAGCGTGCGATAGTTTTCTTGCGCCTGCGTGATGTGCGCCGCGACCATTTCCGCTTCTTCGGATTGTGTAGAGAGGGCGGATTTGGCAACCGGGATTTGCTCTTCCAGCTCCGCCAGACGGTTTTGACGGATTAGCTGTTCCGCAGTCGTGGCGCCGTCGTCATCGGCAAGAAACCCGTCCCAGCGGCGCATCTTGCCATCGCGGGTCACCAGCCGTTCACCGGGTTTTAGCGTTTCGCCATCATCGGTATCGACCACGCGGATCATGGAAAGCCGGGCGCGTAACGCGTCCGGTGCTTCGACATGGTCGATCAATCTGGTGCCCGATATTGACGGCAATCCATCATGGCGACCAAGCCACCTGCGTCCCTGTTCGCCGCCAATTGTTGCATTGACGTCTTCGCCCAAGGCGGCGGCAAGTGCGCGCTCATATCCCGGTGCGGCTTTGATATGGTCGATAGCCTGCGCGCCCTTGTTTCTGGTCAAGGCCCGCGATAGCGCGCTTTGTTCAGACAATAAGGCCGCAAGTTCAGCCTTGGCGCTGGCAAAAGCACTTTGCGACGAATCGCGCTGTGCGATCAGGCTGGAGCGCCGGGCTTCGGCCGCTTCCACTGCTGCCAAACCGTCGGCGGTTTGCTGTTGATAGGCGGTAACGGATTGCTCGGCATCTTGTTTGGCGGCTGCAAGTGCGGCTTCATCGCCAAGCCGCGCCCGTTCTTCTGCGATACGGGCGGCATCCCGTTCGGCGCGCTCCACCCGTCCGGCGGCGGTGGCGAGGGCGGCATCGGCGACCCGGATTTCCGCATCGGCGCGGGCC
>NZ_JBGSRI010000013.1:0-3495 GCF_041737645.1 Sphingorhabdus sp. | reverse complement strand
CTACGAACGGCCGACGCAGATCTCCTTTGTCGGCCAGTCCGTATTCGAACGGACGCGTGATGGACGTTGCGAGAATATCGTGCTGGCGACCGAATGCGAAATGGTTGCGTTTGATCAAGCCATCTTTGCGGTGCATCCAAGCTCGGAAAGCCTACCCGAGGGCAATGGGTTGTTCGATGTTCGGACGCCTCCCAAAGGCTCCGCCTGCGAAATCTATTTCAGGCCAGGGCTGCATCGTTTCTTTGCGCCTGCCAACCGCGATATCATCGTGCATGGAGGTGGCGCCGGCATATTCGCGGGCGGTGCCCGCATGCAGTTCTACAGTGGAGCCTGCGGCTGGACCGTGAGCGAGGGGGCCTATGGTCAGAAAGGCACCGTCGTACCCAGTAACGTCACGATGGCCTATGGAGGCCCTGGCACGGGGCAGTTGCGCAACGAATTTGATGGTCCGCTGATTGCCACGGTATCTGCATCAAGCACCCAGCATGGCGCCTTCAGCCGTGAGGGCGACACATCTGCTCGCGTCATTCTGGAAAGTATCGCAGACGGCGGGGGAATTGCTTTTGGCGATGGCCGCAATGCGGCAGATGTCCGCGCCTATCGCCTTGCTGCGGGGGTACTGGCAACCGAT
The DNA here is from genome assembly GCF_041737645.1 of Sphingorhabdus sp. Taxonomy (GTDB): domain Bacteria; phylum Pseudomonadota; class Alphaproteobacteria; order Sphingomonadales; family Sphingomonadaceae; genus Sphingorhabdus_B. Next base: position 2,864 of record NZ_JBGSRI010000013.1, on the reverse strand, counting down.
GGTCAGATACACGCTACACAAGGATTGCGGTTGGGCAGCATAGACGCCAGTGGCCCCGCTATCCTGAACGGCTCAGGCAGTCCAGAAGGGTCGGTCGTAGCAAACCTTGGGAGCCTGTATCACAATCAGAAATCCGGAGCATGGTTTCGCAAAACGACGCAAACGGGCAATACCGGTTGGGTTACGCCACCATGGTAGCATGCGCCAAGAAGAGCGTCTTCGGCCACTTCGTTATCGGTGAAAGCCCTTAAGCATTTTTGTGTATATATGCAAACAGAGTGTTTTGTAGCCGGTCAGGCATGACCTTGTGCAAAAATTTAAATGTCGAATAAATAAATGGCGAGTTAAAGTGATAGTGTGGTTCGGAAGATGCGTAATATGCATGAACCTCAGCTTTTTCACCAAACCAACGTTTCAAAGCCGTTCGGGTATTCATGCTATAAAACGTTGGAAATACGTCTTCAGGTTTCCGATCAGGCTGAATACGGGTGAGCGCTTTGACATGTAATTTATTTGGCACCATGCGAGCAGCAATAGCAATATATCCCAAACTATTGGGAGTGGTGGCGCAAATCCACCCGCCCGGTTTGGTAATGCGCAAAAGCTCACGAGACATCCAGTCTGGGTCATCCACATGCTCAAAGACATACCGTGATACCACCATATCGAACTGGTCATCAGCATAGGGCAGTGGCGCGCTTGGCGTGATCAGTTTTGCTTCATCCAGATAGGGGTTATACCAACCTGCGCTGAGGCAGACTCACGTGAGGGATTCCCAAATTGACGAAAGTCTGAATCAATGGCGCCCTGCATATGGAGGGCGTGGCTATGGGATCAGCGATTGGCTTGCGGGATGATTTTGACGGAGCGGCATTGAGGCGATTGGCGCGCATGTCGAAGAGCGCGAATCAGGCGCGTCGTCTTTTGGCATTGGCCGAGATTTACGACGGCGGCAGCCGCAGCGCGGCGGCGCGGATCGGCGGTGTGGGCTTGCAGATCGTGCGTGACTGGGTGGTTCGGTTCAATGCCCGCGGTCCCGATGGCCTGCTCGACGGCAAGGCGCCGGGGAAACGGTCACGGCTCGATGATGCCCAGCGTCGGGCGCTTGTCGAGGTGGTAGAGCGTGGTCCGATCCCGGCAATCCATGGCGTCGTTCGCTGGCGGCTGATCGATCTGGCCCAGTGGCTGCATGAGGAGTTTGCTGTCTCGCTGGATGAGACGACCGTGGGACGCGAGCTGAAGAAACTGGGCTACGTCAAACTGACGGCCCGGCCCCGCCACCACGCCCAGAACGAATATGCGCTCGAAGCCTTCAAAAAGGGGGCTTCGCAGCCGAGCTGGCAAAGGTCAGAGCAACCCTCCCCAAGCGCACGCCCATAGAAATCTGGTTCCAGGACGAGGCGCGCGTCGGCCAGAAAAACAAGATCACGCGGCGCTGGGCACAGCGCGGAACCCGACCGTCGGCCCCGAAGGATCAACGGACGAAATCGGCCTATATCTTTGGTGCGATCTGCCCGGAACACGGCAAGGGAGCGGGGCTGGTGCTGCCCTTCTGCAATACCGAAACGATGTCCCTGCATCTGGCCGAGATCTCGCTCATGGTCGCCCCCCGCGCTCACGCGGTCGTGCTGATGGATCAAGCGGGATGGCACATGACCGGCAAGCTCATCGTGCCCGACAACATCAGCATCATTGCGCTACCGGCCAAATGCCCCGAGCTGAACCCGGTTGAAAACATCTGGCAGTTCATGCGCGACAACTGGCTCTCCAACCGGGTCTTCACATCCTACGACAACATTGTCGATCACTGCTGCGAGGCATGGAACAGGCTCATTGATCAACCATGGCACATAATGACCATCGGTCGCCGCAAATGGGTGCATGGGTCATGATCAATGCAGGTTGGTATTAGTCAGCACCACCGGATCGACGTCACAACCTTCGACACGAGCACACCGACCCTGGAAATTGGTCAGAAAGCGACGGTAGGCAACAGGATCATCGACAATCTGCTCTCCACGTCCTGCGCCGAAATCTAGCACATGGTCGGTTGGCTTCAGCAGCGCGGCAATCTGCGTGTAAAATGCAATGCCCCCATCCACGTGGCTAAAGCCGGTTGCTTTTGCCTCAGGATAAAAATGTTGATGAATTGAGGGCTTTTCGGAAGTCGTTATGCGCACAGACGATGGTTCAATATCCATAAATCACCCCGACAACTAACGATAGGACCTAAGCATGTTTTTGCACGACAATAAAGCATTTAGCATATGGTTAAGGCCGGCGCGACAGCAGCACGTCGATTGTATTGAAAGACCGGGTTCCGCGAAGCCACGTACTATACTAGGTGCAAGGCGTACACGGAGTCGATGCCATCGGAAATGAAGCCGCCGCGCCATCTCTGGATGCAGTACGCTAAACCCGAGCTATCGATTGCTGCTAGCAGCCTTAAAAAGCGATGGTGCAGGATGCCGTCTCGCAAAGTCCTGTTCATGAGTCTTATCTATACATGCGCCGTGAACGCTGCCTTGGTCGAAAATTACTACCGAGTGGGACTGCGTCCGTCCCTAGGCTAACCGTTCTGCGCGTTGGTCAATGCCGTACTGGGTAAGCGTTGGCAAGGCTTTTATCCCAGTTGGACGCCTCGAAAAACCTGTAGCATTTGACGCTTCGTCCTGATTCAATGCGTCCGCGGCAAAGCGGAGGCGGTGATGGCAGGGCAACCGGGTTTCTTTGATCTTTCGAACAGGTACGAGGCACTGAGCGCGGCGGGTGATCCGCTGGAGCGGCTTGGTGCGGTTGTGGATTTCGAGGTTTTCCGCGGTCCGCTGGCAGCGGCGTTTCGGCGTAGCGCCCGCGGCAAGGGT
>NZ_JBGSRI010000045.1:0-50984 GCF_041737645.1 Sphingorhabdus sp. | reverse complement strand
TCAGATTTTTAGATGGGCCATTTATTCTTTTAAAAACAGCATCATAAATGACTTGAATGGTAGACGCTGAGGGGTTCGAACCCACGACCCGCTGATTAAGAGTCAGCTGCTCTACCAACTGAGCTAAGCGTCCCCATATCGATGCGGCCATATTGCCGGGCACCGTTTGGAGCGCCGCCTTTGATGGGATTCGGGGCAGATGTCAAGCTTTGGTAAGTTGTTTCAGGTAAATTGACCGCGCTTTGCACCCGGGTGGCGTTCAATGGACATGATGATGCCGACGCAGATCATCATGGTCAGCATCGACGATCCGCCATGGCTGACAAAGGGGAGGGGAATACCAGCAACCGGAGCAAGGCCGACGACCATCAGCAAGTTGATCATGATGTAAAAAAAGATTGTGCAGGTTAGCCCGGCGGCGACCAGTTGGCCGTAGCGGGTCTTGCTTTCCATTGCGACATTCAGGCCCCATCGCATCAGCAAAAAATAGAGCCCCAATATGAAAAAGCCGCCCAGAATGCCCCATTCCTCGGCCATTGTCGCAAAGACGAAATCGGTGTGGCCTTCGGGCAAATAGTCGAGATGGCTTTGCGTGCCATTGCCGAAACCTTTGCCAAAAATGCCACCTGAACCGATGGCGATTTTCGATTGTGTGATGTGATATCCGGCACCCAACGGGTCGTTTTCAGGATTCAGGAAAATAAGAACGCGGTCTTGCTGGTAAGGCTTCATCCCGAAAAAATAGACCAATGGCGCCATGACGGCCAGTGCACCGCCCGCGCTGATAAAGTAAATCAAGGGCAATCCGGCCAGAAACGCGACTACGCCCAACCCGAATGCGTAAGCAATGGCCGCGTCGAAATCGGGTTGAATAACGACCAGAGCGCTGGGCAGGACGAGCAATGCGACAACGGGCCAAATGGCATCGATGCCGCGGATACGGTTGGGAGGAAGCCGGTCAAAAAACCATGCTGCGGCAAGCACCATGACCGGTTTCATCAGTTCGGACGGCTGTAACGTGATAACGCCAAGGTTGATCCATCGCTGACTGCCACCGCCGACAAAGCCCATCAATTCGACTACAACCAGAAGGACGATTAAAACAAGATAGAGCGGAAATGTAATGGATTTCCAGAACTCCATCTTCAACCGCGACATGATGATTGCCATCGCCAGCAAGACGAGAAACCGGGCGACATGCTTTCCGGCCCACGGCTCCAGATGACCGCCTGCGGCTGAATATAGGACGGTTGCGCCAAAGCCGACCAATGCCATCAATATGAAAATGACGCGCCAGGGCAAGCTTGCAATGGGAGCAGGAACGATACCGTTCATGTCGTCGGGTCGATGGGCGGCGGGGCGGCGGGCTGACCCTGGAACGACGCGTATTTTGATGCCATTCGCTGTTCGATATTGCCGCCCCAGCCTGCTTCGAGCGCTTCCAGCGATTGCATGGCCTGCGCCGGATCATAAATGAACGTCAGGACATCCTTGGCGATCGGGGCTGCGGCCCTTGCCCCGCCCAGACCATGTTCGATGACCACGGCAGCGCCATAACGCGGATTATCAACGGGAGCGAAGCATACAAAAAGACCGTGGTCCCGATATTTCCATGCGCCCGATTGGCCGCGCTGCGATCCTTCGATCCGCCGGACTTGCGCCGTCCCGGTTTTGCCTGCCATCATGATATTGTCGAGAGGTAATCTGCTGCGGACTGCCGTGCCCGCACCATTGACCACCAGGTCCATTCCCTTGCGCACGATATCAAGATGTTCGGTCGGGAACGACAGTGGCACAGGCGCGGCCCGGTTGGCTTTGATGATTTCCGGATGGATATTGAGTCCGGATGCGATGCGGGCCGACATCAGGCCCAGTTGAAACGGGCTCGCGATAATGTACCCTTGGCCGATCACGGCATTCAGAGTGTCGGATTCGGTCCAATCCTGACCAAGTTTGCGCAACTTCCATTCGCTGTCCGGTACAGTTCCATAGCGTTGCGATGGGAAAGGAAGTTCGAATTCCTGACCCAATCCAAGCTCACGGGCAATCGGCGCGATCTTGTCATATCCGATGCGTCTGGCCATCGAATAGAAATAGGTGTTGCAGCTTTTCATAATCGCGCTGGTCATATTCATCGGGCCATGCCGCCCCAGACATTTGAAAACGCGATTACCCAGCCTGTATCCGCCGCCACAAAAAACCGTCTCATCGGGATCGACCCCATGTTTCAACAAGGCAAGCGCCGCCATCGGTTTCAGGGTGGAGCCCGGCGGATAAAGCCCCTGCAATGCCTTGTTGAGCGTCGGAATATGGTCGTCCGAATTCAGCATTTTCCATTCAATGCGGCCGATGCCGTCGGAAAAGCTGTTTGGATCGTAACAGGGCATCGATGCCATGGTCAGGATGTCGCCAGTGAGGCAATCGAACACAACGACTGACCCGGACTCCAACCCTAAACGCCGCGCCGCGTAATTGTGCAAATCTATGTCGATGGTGAGTTGGACCGGCTTGCCGGGAATATCGGGCCGTGTGGTAAGCTCCCGGACTATCTTGCCGCGTGCGGTTACCTCGGATCGTTTCGCACCGGGTTCGCCCTGCAGTTTTGCTTCAAGTGTCTTTTCCAGACCGTCCTTGCCGACCTTGAAACCGGGGGTGATGAGCAACGGGTTTTTATTCTTCTCATATTCTTCTGCCGACACGGTTCCGACATAGCCGACCAAATGGCCGACGGCGGCACCGCTCGGATAAAATCGCGAATAGCCCTGTCTTGGGCTCACGCCGGGGAGGTCAGGTAAGCGGACGCTGACTGCGGCAAAGCGTTCATAATCCAAACCGTCGGCAACTTGCACCGGTTGAAACCCTTGCGCTTGCTTTATCTCGCGATTGATGCGGTCGATATCGTCGCCGGAAAGCGAAAGAAGATTGGCTAGCGTAGCAATGGTCTCGTCTTTGCGAACCAGACGATCGGGTATGATGTCGACACGAAAATCGGCGCGATTGGTTGCAATCGGCTTTCCATAGCGGTCAATAAACCAGCCCCTGCGCGGTGGTATTATGGTCAGGTTTACGCGGTTGCTTTCGGCAAGGAGTTTGTATTTTTCATTATCGGCCACCGCAATGTAGGACATGCGTGCCGCTACCGTCGCGCCAATGGCGGCCTGAACGCCGCCCACAAAAATCGCCCTGCGCGAAAATGTGAAATCCAGCTGTCCTGATGTAATCTGTTTTTCGACTTTCATGTCGCCAACCGCCAGCTATCCAACCGTGCACATATTCGCACGACGAGCGGATATAGCAATATCGACAGGACGATTTGCGGCAATAAAACCACAGGATCCGCCGCAGCATGTGCCATCCCTGCTATCCAAAGGCCACCCAAAAGGATCGCGATTATCAGCAGCGATGCAATCAACCAGTCCTGAATATGATCGCGCCAGATTGCCCGTGAATCGATAATTTCGATGGTCAACATGGCGATTGACCATAACAATCCTGCACAGCCGAATGGCTGCCCGCTGAAAAAATCGTCGACCAGACCGAACGGAACCCCCGACCAGACGGGCAATAATCCCGGACGCATCAACCGCCATGCGAGCAACATCAAAAAGCCGAAAGGGGGAAGTAACGGTTGCTGGATCAAAAACGGCAAAGTCGTCACCATAGACGCGATGACCACCGAGGATATCGGAATCGCCAGCATTTTCAGGGTCGATTGCTCGCGGTCAAAGCGGCTTTCATATTCCCGGCCAGGCCGAAGCGGTAAACGGATCGCGGTAACGGGGTTTTTCACTCCGCTATCGCTTTGGTTTGACCATCGGGTGCGATGGCCTGCTGAGCGGCTTGCGCTTCACCCTGATAGGCTTTCATTACGATTGCATAAGGCGAATTTGCCGGATCTGCCAATGGCCGGGCCAATGCCCCGTCATTTGTTTTGCGAATGACCCGGGCGAAAGGAATGTTGGGTTGATAAAGCCCGCCATTGCCCGATGTAACGATAATATCGCCGACTTTGAACGGGCTTTCTCCCAGGTTCAGCGGCTTGATGACGACAAACCCGTTGCCCAATCCTGTCGAGAATGCGGGTAATCCGTCGCTGACACGCATGACCGGAACGAGGTTTTCCGCATCAGTAACAAGCAGGATGCGCGCCGTTGTCGGCCCCGTTTCAATGACGCGCCCAATCAATCCTGCGGGACCACGAACAGGTTGTGCCCGTTCCACACCATCACTGGAGCCAATCGACAAGGTTGCCACACGGCGCGCGCTGGATGCGGTTGAACTGATAAGCCGCCCAACGGCGACCTGCTCATTCGTTTCATCTTTCAGTTTCAGTAAGCCCCGCAACCGGGCATTTTCGACACGCAACGCTTTTGCTTCAATAAGCTTGGAGCGATTGGCTTTCACTTCTTTTGTGAGCGCGGCATTTTTCGACGCCGCATCGAAATAGGCTGACATATTTTCACCTGCATCCAAAGTTGTCCTGCGGATGCTGTTGAAAAAACGTGCGGCGGGTGCGGTGATTTCCGCTCCTAATGTGCGTAAAGCGGCAAAACCTGTCGGGTCTGCGACAGATATTACCAGAAGCAAGGCGGCCACCGCCGTTCCTGCAATCGCGATGACATAAGTCGCGAACAGGCCATATTGCGCTTTCCGGGAAAATCCGGGGCGCCGATGGGGTGGCGGCGCCATGCTGAAATCCTAATTAGGCTGTCAGCAAGACGCCACGGAAGATGGGGTCTTCCATCGCCCTGCCGGTGCCGATGGCAACGCACGTGAGCGGGTCTTCTGCTACAGTTACTGGCAAGCCGGTCTCGTCACGCAAATATTCGTCGAGACCGTGCATCAAGGCGCCACCACCTGTCAGGACGATGCCCTGATCGACAATGTCGGCAGCCAGCTCGGGGGCAGTGTTTTCGAGCGCAATGCGAACACCTTCAAGGATGGTGCCGATGGGTTCGGACAGTGCTTCGGCGATCTGGCCCTGATTGATCGAGATTTCCTTGGGCACGCCATTGACCAAATCCCGGCCCTTGATGTGCAGCGTCTGGCCAATGCCATCTGCAGGTGGGCGCGCCGTACCGAAATCTTTCTTGATCCGTTCAGCAGTCGCTTCACCGATCAGAAGATTATGGTGCCGGCGAACATAAGAGACAATTGATTCGTCCATCTTGTCACCCCCTGTGCGAACCGAGGTGGTGTAAGCAAGGCCGCGAAGCGAAAGAACAGCAACTTCGGTTGTACCACCGCCGATATCGACAACCATGGAGCCGATAGGTTCAGTCACTGGCATATCAGCACCAATTGCGGCCGCCATCGGTTCTTCAATCAGAAACACTTCCGATGCCCCAGCGTTCGAAGCCGCATCGCGAATGGCGCGTCGCTCGACCGATGTGGACCCCGACGGAACGCAGATAACGATTTCGGGGTAGCTGAACATCCGGCGCTTTCCATGCACCTTGTGGATGAAATGCTTTATCATTTGTTCTGCAACGTCAATGTCGGCAATAACGCCATCGCGCAACGGGCGAATGGCTTCGATACTGTCGGGGGTCTTGCCCATCATCAGCTTGGCATCGTCACCGACGGCTTTCACGCGCTTGATGCCGTTGATGGTTTCGATGGCCACCACAGAAGGTTCATTCAAAACAATGCCCTGACCACGCACATAAACAACGGTATTCGCTGTGCCTAGATCGATTGCCATGTCTTGTGATGCGAAACGGAAAAACTTGCCAAAAACCATTTAATATCCACCCAATCCAAATCTGGTGAGAATCCTTTGAGCGCGCCCAAAATGTTCGCGCGGTCCTAGCGGAATTTGCTGTTTGAAAAAACAGGTATTTGGCTGGAATGCGAACGATTAAGGAGTCGCCTGCACGGGTCGCTTGGGCTAGGAATGCGAACATGTCAATAAGAAGACTTCCCGAAAACCTGGTCAACCGTATCGCAGCCGGTGAAGTGGTCGAAAGACCAGCCAGTGCGTTAAAGGAACTGGTTGAAAATGCCATAGATTCCGGAGCGCGAAATATCGCAGTGCGCCTCGCTTCGGGTGGCATTGATCTGATCGAGGTTACCGACGATGGCTGCGGCATGTCGCCTGATGATATGGCATTGGCGCTGGAACGTCACGCGACGTCCAAATTGCCTGGTGAAGATATTGATCTGGTTGCCACACTTGGTTTTCGCGGCGAGGCATTGCCTTCGATTGCGAGCGTTTCGACTTTGGCTATGGAAAGCAGAGTAGGTGCCCGGGAAGGATGGCGACGCGTTGTCGATCACGGTGTATTAACCCACGAAGGTCCTGCCGCCCTGCCACCGGGAACCCGCGTGCGGGTCGAAAATCTGTTTGGCAAGGTACCCGCTCGCCGCAAATTCCTGCGTAGTCCGCGCGCGGAATATGCAGCTGCGCTTGATACGATAAAACGGCTGGCCATGGCCCGTCCCGATATCGGGTTTGCAGTCGAGCATGATGGCCGTCGCGTTCTTACCGTGCAACCCGATATGGAGCGCCCCGAACGGGTGGCAGCGTTGACCAACGCTGAGCTGATTGACAATAGCGTGGGCCTCGACTTTGAACGCGAAGGCGTGCGTTTGGGCGGAATTGCCAGCTTGCCGACGTACAACCGCGGCATTGCCGATCATCAATTTCTGTTCGTGAACGGGCGACCTGTAAAGGACAAGCTTCTGATCGGGGCAGTACGCGGCGCTTATGCTGAAATGCTGGCGAGGGACCGCCATGCCGTGGTGGCGCTGTTTCTCGACCTTCCGTTCACCGAGGTTGATGTCAACGTTCACCCTGCCAAAACCGAAGTTCGCTTTCGTGAGCCTGCGCTTATACGTGGCATGATTGTATCCGGCCTGCGCCACGCACTGGACCAGTCGGGCTTTCGCGCTGTGCAACGCCCATCCGCCGATGCGCTTTCTGCGTGGCAACAAGAACCGGTGCGGACGGCGCAGGGCGATATTTTCGCCGCACCACGCACATTTTATCAGGGCAATTACGCCCCCGCCTTTTCGTCTCTGGCCGAAAAGCGGACCAGTTTTGCGGATATGGGACGCATCGAGGGTGAGGACCTTGCGCCTCTCATGGGCCGCGCTGCCGAAGCGACCGAGCCAGTCCCGGAAAGCCGCAGCCATCCGCTCGGCGTTGCGCGCGGGCAGGTAGCCAACACCTATATTGTGGCCGAAGCAGAAGATGGTCTGGTCATTGTGGACCAACACGCCGCGCATGAAAGACTCGTGCTCGAACGGATGCGCTGGGCAATGGAGCAGGCAAGTGGTGCAATTCCATCGCAGGCGTTGCTGCTGCCGCAAGTGGTCGAATTGGACGAACCCGCCTGCGACCGGCTGGAGGCGCGATTGGAAGAGCTGTCTGCCTTTGGCCTTGAGCTGGAACGCTTCGGCCCCGCCGCGATGCTGGTCCGTGCCACGCCGGCGATGCTGGGCGGAGGGGACGTGAAAGCATTGGTGGAGGATCTCGCTGATGACCTTGCCGCCTATGACGAGGCGCTGTCGCTTAAAGAACGTATCGACCATGTCGCCGCGACCATGGCCTGCCACGGGTCAGTGCGGGCCGGAAGGGTGCTGTCGGTTCCTGAAATGAATGCGCTGCTCCGCGAAATGGAAGTGACGCCTCATTCGGGCCAGTGCAATCATGGACGGCCAACTTGGGTTAAGCTGGCGCTCGGCGATGTTGAAAAGCTGTTCGGCCGGAAGTGACCGAACAGCGTTTGTTTTCAATGTCCTAGTGAGAATTTCGCGAACAGCGTAAAGCCCATCGGGTTTTTGCCATAAGCCGCGTCCAGCGCATCGGGTTTGGCAAAGGCCGAAACCGTGCCCCCCAGCGCGAGGTTTAGTGGACCGGTCAAGGGCAGGCGATAGGCATAGCCTGCCTGAAACTTGCTCACACGGAACGGGACTTCGTGCAAGGGGCTGAGGTCGTCCGGAAACAGTTCGTCATTCTTCACATTTTCGAAACGGCCAAAGACGCTGTGATGGTCATCAATGTCCCAATTGGCCTCCACCAGATAGGCAGTCAGTGTGGGCCCTGGATCACGGTTCTTGGCCGAGAAAGCGGCAGTCGCAGTCAGGCCATTGCCATTAGCATAATGCGCGCTTGCGGTGGTGCGATGTTCGTTTTCGTCGGGGTGGATGGTGAATTCCGGCTGTTTCAGAAATCCGTGGCTGACTTGCATTGCCCATTGGGGTGACGGATTGAACGTCGCCCGCACTGACCAACTGTCGAAGCGGGGCTTTTCTATGTTCCAACGGTCTTCGTCCGGTTCGCGTCCAGTGAAAATTGACCCTTCCAGCTGGAAGCGCCGTGTGGAAATGCCCGCCGTTGCGACGCCATAAGTGATATGGGTGCTGTCGAACCAGTGGTGGGTGATCGGGGCTTCCGGGTTCAGCTTTGCCGAGCCGCGGTGCATGAACGCAGACGGTCCAAGCGCGGGTTCACCGACCGGACCGCCGTAAAGGAAGAGGCTGCTCCCATCCGCAATGTCGATATCGACCCGCGCGGCGAGTTCCATGAACAGGTCGTGGGGATGCTGACGGTCGACCAAAGGTTCGCCGCCTGCGGTCTCGCCGGTGGCAAAAAGGTTGGGATAGCCGCGATTGGACATCAAAGGTTCAAGGCTCAGCATGGATTTGAACTGGAATCGCCCGCCGTCGAACTGGCGCTCGGCTGTCAACATGGCCATCGACTGGACATAAGTTTTGTCATCGCCGCGCGGTCCAGATTGATTGGTGTATACGCCCCACGCATAACCGTGCGCCATCACCATCCAGTCGTCAGCGACCGGAAGGTGAAGACCGTGCATGCCGCCTTCGTTACCGGGAAGGCGGGCCGTGCCGGAGCCTTCTGCGGGTTTGTCGACAGTTTCGGCTGGCATCGAGGTCATGTCGTGCCCCTTTTGCGAATGGTCCATCTTAGAATGGTCAACCGGCTTGGGCGCAGGTTCTGCTTGATGCTGCGAATGATCCATCTGACTGTGATCTTGCGCAAGGGCAGGGGCGGAGAACATGGCAAGCGCGCTTACGCTCACCAATAAAATTGGCATTTTCATGAAATTATTCCTGTAGATTGAATGACGATATCGGTCGTTCAGATCTCAGTTTCGCGGGGGAGGTATCGTGGGTCCCGCGACTGTACCGGATAGCTCACGATAGAGCGCGCTTTGGATAACGAAAGGCAATGCCACGGTTTGGACGACATCAAAAATCGGCGAAACGGGCGCAATGCAGCCGATACAGCCATGAAGACGTATGCTTTTGCTATGCTCCTCAGCGTTATCTTTTTCATTTTCCACTGGCATGCCATGGCAATCTGACGCCACAGTCTCCGACGCTACCGCTGGTGCAACCGGCACCGCAAGCGCTGGCAAAGCAAGTGCAAACAGGAAAACGGCTAGTAAAAGGTTGCGGAGCATAAGCGTGGATTAGTCCATTTTACCCAATTCGTCATGCTGAACTTGTTTCAGCATCTTATTTTCTAGGCCGGTCGGAAATTAAGACCCTGAAACAAGTTCAGGGTGACGGTACCGGACCAAACTACCAGAGTGCTCAAACATTGAACCGGAACAGCATGATATCGCCGTCTTTGACCAGATATTCCTTGCCTTCCGAGCGCCACTTGCCCGCTTCCTTGGCTCCGGCTTCACCGTTGTACTGAACGTAATCCTCGTACGCCATGGTCTCGGCGCGGATGAAGCCTTTTTCGAAATCGCTGTGGATGGCGCCGGCTGCGTTCGGCGCGGTATCGCCTTTGTGGACGGTCCATGCGCGCGCTTCTTTCGGACCGACGGTGAAGAAGGTGATGAGGTGAAGCAGTTCATATCCAGCGCGGATAACACGGGCAAGGCCGGTTTCGGTTAGTCCCAAGTCTTCTAAAAACACTTCGCGGTCTTCCGCAGGCATGGTCGAGATTTCGGCCTCGATGGCGGCGGAGACGACAACGGCTTCGGCGCCCTCGGCTTTAGCTTTTTCAAACACCTTGGCCGACAGCGCATTGCCGTTGGCGGCGCTGGCTTCTTCGACGTTGCAGACATAAAGCACCGGCTTTGCGGTCAGCAATTGCGCCATTTGGAACAGCCGTTCCTCGTCGGCATCGTCGCGTTTTGTGAGTCTCGCTGGCTTGCCTTCTCGCAGCAGGTCGAGCGCACGGCTTAGAACGACGCCGCTGGCTTTGGCTTCTTTATCGCCTTGCGTGCCTTTTTTGATGAGGTTCGGAACCCGCTTTTCGAGCGATTCAAGGTCCGACAGCATCAATTCGGTCTCCACCGTTTCGGCGTCCGAAATCGGGTCGATCTTGTTGTCGACATGTTGGATGTCATCATCTTCGAAACAGCGCAGCACATGGACGATGGCATCGACTTCGCGGATGTTGCCTAGAAACTGGTTGCCTAGTCCTTCGCCCTTGGACGCACCGCGCACAAGGCCCGCAATGTCGACAAAGCCAAGTTGCGTTTCGATAATCTTTTGGCTGCCGCCAATTTTGGCAATGCTGTCCAAGCGCGGGTCGGGCACGGCGACATTGCCGATATTCGGTTCGATGGTGCAGAATGGATAATTCGCAGCCTGCGCGGCTGCCGTCTCGGTCAGCGCGTTGAACAGGGTGGACTTGCCCACATTGGGGAGCCCGACAATACCGCATTTGAAACCCATGATGACCTACTCTTGACTCGAACTGGAGGAGCGCCTTTAGCGCCAGAATTCAAAAAAGGGGAGCAAAATGGAACAGCTTTGGTCAGGCCTTGGTATCTTTCTCGATTTTGCGACGATTATCGCATCAGCTTTGGCAGCTTGGTTCTGGTATCTTGCGAGTATCCAGACGGTGCACAGAGTCCATGCATCAGAGACGTTCGACTATCATGACCTTAACCGCGTCATTGTTGCGATCAACCGGAATGCTATCCGCAACCGGCGCGCGGCCTTGGCAAGCGCGGTCGCAGCGGCGTTGTTGGCGATCGATGTTGGTTTCGCCAGTATTATGTAGCACTAGTCCTGCACGGCCTTGACCCATGGCCCGAACGGTGAATTACCCAGCATCGCGACCTGCGTTTCCGCTGAGACCTTGTTGATTGCCTCCTGAGGCTTGGGTCCTGGATGAACCGCCTTGCGCAACGGACGGGTTCCGGCTGGCATGGCGATGATTTCTCCGATGGCGCGGGGCACATCCATGGGGTCAGCGCTGCGTCCGGATCCATCCTCTACGCCCATGCGTGATACGAGCGCGGGATAGGCAGTCGCCTGATCTTCGGTCAGCCGGCCTTTCAGTTCTTTGGCCAGGACGTTGCGATTGACCCAAACCTTTGTCGGATAACCGCCCGGCTGGATCACGCAGACTTCGACATTGTGCGGCACCAGTTCGTAAGCCATCGCTTCGCTCATCGCTTCCAGCGCAAATTTGGTTGGTGAATAATGCCCGGCGGAAGGCACAATGACCCGTCCCAGTTGCGACGAGATATTGAAGATCAATCCCCGTTTGGCCTTGCGCATACCCGGTAGAACGGCGCGTGCCATGCGATGCGGACCATAGACATTGGTATCGAAGATGAGCTTCGTCGCTTCCATATCCTGAAGCTCGATCGGACCCGCATAGCCGACGCCCGCGTTGTTGATGAGCACATCAAGCGCACCGCCAGCAAGGCGTTCGGCCTCGGCAACTCCCTTTGCGACCTGTTCATCGGAAGTAACATCAATCTCGATTACGGTGATGTCGAGTTTCTCTTTTGCTGCCGCCGCTTTCAGCGTGTCAGCCTCGGCCCGCGGAAGATTGCGCATCGATGCAATCACTTTCGCACCGGCGCGCGCATAATGGAGCGCGCCGTCATAGCCAAAGCCGGACGAACTGCCCGTAATCAGAATGGATTTCCCTTTAAGGCTTAAAGTTGCGTTCTGTGCGCTTGATGATGCGCTGATGGTGGTTGCAGCAGTAACGGCCACGACGCCGCCAAGCAATGTTCTGCGATCAATATCGGACGGGATAGGCATTGGGGGGATCCTCTCAGTTAACGACTGCTTCCACCATAATATAATCGATGCTTAAAGCGAGTCCATCCAGCGTTCGAGTTCTTGCGGATTGTGCAGGCGGATAATTTTCGCCTCATGACCTTTTAGCTGCATTTCCGTCCGGATGCGGGGGCCGCTGTTCCAGCGCATCAGATAGAACAGAAATGCCAGATCGAACCGTTCGGGGCAACCTTCCGTCATGTCAGGGCGGCTTTGCCCGCGATATTTCCAGATTCGTCGCAACAGGCGCATGACACACAGGCTGATCGGGTAGTCGAGATATACAATATTATCGGCATGCTCGAGCCGTACCGCCAACGTACCACCGTAATTGCCGTCGATCAGCCATCGGTCGGTGGTCACAATGTCAGCGAGCTTAGCGCGGATTTCATCATTGCTGCTCTCGATCCAGCCCGGGCGCCAGTTAAGCTGGTCCATGTGGAAAACCGGTAAGGACAGCTTTTTGCCGAGCACCGCGGAGAGTGTAGATTTGCCCGCGCCGCATGGGCCGATGACAAGCACACGCTGCATGACGTTAATCCGCCAGCCGCATCGCCACATCATTCATGAAACGGACGTCATCGCCCTTTGCCAACCAATCGGCTTCTGCGGCGAGCGCACCCAGCAAATCTGCCAGATCGTCGATTTCGCTCTTGTGGAAATTGCCGAGCACATAGCCGGTCACGCGGTCTTTATGTCCCGGATGGCCAATGCCTAGCCGCACACGGCGGAAGTCTGCGCCGATATGGTCGATGGTGGACCTTATGCCATTATGGCCCGCGGCGCCGCCTCCCATCTTTACCTTCACTTTGAATGGTGCAAGGTCGAGCTCGTCGTATAAGACAGTGACGTCCTTCGGCTCAAGCTTGTAGAAATCCATCGCGGCGCGAACGCTGCGTCCGCTTTCGTTCATGAAGGTTGCCGGCTTCAGCAGAATGATTTTTTCTGATCCGAGCCGTAGTTCCTGAACCCAACCCTGAAATTTTTTCGCCGGAAGTGGAAGTTCATGGATTTCGGCCAGCGCATCAATCGCCATGAAGCCGATATTATGCCGGTGCATTGCATAGGTAGCACCAGGATTTCCGAGGCCTACCCATAACTGCATGCTATTTCCAACTCCTCTTGGAGGAGAAGGTCAGGGAGCGGGGAGTCCTAAAACTCACTCCGCTCCCCCTCTCCTTGATCCTCTCTCTTATAAAAGAGAGGGGCTATATTTAAGCTTCCGCTTCGCCTTCGACAGTGGTGTCACCTTCGGTCGACTTGAGCGCCGATGGTGCAACGATCGTCGCGATGGTGAAATCGCGGTCCGTAATCTTGCTTTCCGAACCGGCGGGCAATTTTACGTTGCTGATGTGAATAGAATCGCCAACGTCGAATCCGGTGACATCGATCTGGATGTCGTCGGGAATCTTGTCGTTGTCGCAAATCAGTTCGAGTTCGTGACGAACAACGTTCAGAACGCCGCCACGCTTCAGACCGGGCGAAGCATCTTCGTTCACGAAAATCACAGGAACTTCGACGTCGACCTTGGCACCCTTTACGATGCGCAGGAAATCGACATGGGTAGGGCGATCTGAAACCGGGTGAAAAGCAACATCCTTAGGGATGGTAATCTGCTTCTTACCGCCAAGTTCGATCTCGACAACGCTGTTCGAAAAGTGACCGGTCATCAACAGTTTGACGAGCGCCTTTTCCTCGACGTGAATGAGTTCGGGTTCTTGTTTGTTGCCGTATATAACGGCGGGTATCCGGTTTTGACGACGCAAATCGCGGGAGGCTCCCTTGCCAGCCCGTTCGCGCGTCTCGGCCGACAGTGTCAGCTGATCGCTCATGTTAATTCTCCAATAAAGTTACACTTACCGTCACGCCTCCAGGGATGACCACGAACGGCAAGCGCGCGCCTATATGCCGGCTTTACGCCAAATGCAAGCTTTGTCCTCGGTTCAGGTCAGGGCCTTATAAAGGCTGAACAGGCTGGTTGCGGTTAACACCGTCCCTACCATGAGCATAAGCGTTTTCGGCTGGATGCGCTTGGCGATCACGGCGCCAAATGGCGCAGCGATAAGGCCGCCGATCAGCAGGCCGCCTGTTACGAGCGTGAATGCCTCAAGGCCGATTGTCAGGATGAATGTAATCGAGATACTGGTGGTCAGGAAAAACTCGGCCGTGTTGACAGTACCAACGGTTTTGCGTGGATCCGTTCCCTGTATCAGAAGGTTCGAGGTGACGACCGGTCCCCATCCACCGCCGCCTGAAGCGTCGAGGAAACCGCCAATCAAGCCTAAAGGCGTTGCAACCTTGGCTTCCTTTGGCTTTGGTGCCGTCGGATAAGTCAGCGCCTTATAGAGCAGGTAAAAGCCGATACATGTAAGGTAAAGCATAACAATCGGCCGCGTTACCGACGCGTCAATATTGGAAAGAAGGTAGGCACCGGCACATCCACCTATCACGCCGGGAATTGCAAGCCGTGCAAAGAGCGACCAGTCGACGTTCTTGTGAAGAACGTGGCTAATTCCGGAGGCGCCCGTCGTGAACACCTCCACAAGGTGCACGCCGGCCGACGCGCGCGCCGGAGGAACGCCCATAACACTGACCAGAAGAGTGCTACAGATCACGCCGAAAGCCATGCCTAAAGCACCATCGACCAACTGTGCTGCAAAGCCGATGGCAATATAAGGCGTCACAGCCGACCAGTCGACGTTGGCGAGAAATTCTAACATTTAGGCGTCCTTTCGCTCGGTTTTGTGCGATTATCAGAAGGTTATTGCAAAAGTAATTCCATAAGTGCGGGGATCGCCGGGCTGTCCCACTATCAAACCTGTATTACCAGATGGAATTGCGAGTTGCTCGAAATAGTCGACATCAAAGACATTTCGGACATAGCCAAAGAGATTAATTCCACCTTCGGTGCGAAAGCCGACACGGTAGTTGGTCAACGCATAGCCGTCGATATTCGTGTAAATTGACGGGCTTGGGTTAGACGAAAAGCCGGTACGATAGTTGCCATCAATGCCGACATAGAGCTGACCCTCGCGTCCAAAAATCGACGTTTGGGTATTGACCTCTCCTCCGAAAGAGAGCGCCCATTTTGAAACCCCTGGCAACCGTTTGCCCGAAATATCACAATTTGCCGGGCTGTTTCCGGGAAC
The DNA here is from genome assembly GCF_041737645.1 of Sphingorhabdus sp. Lineage (GTDB taxonomy): Bacteria > Pseudomonadota > Alphaproteobacteria > Sphingomonadales > Sphingomonadaceae > Sphingorhabdus_B. The sequence continues at coordinate 35,823 of NZ_JBGSRI010000045.1, read as the reverse complement.
GCCAGGTGCTGAAATGGGGGTACCAGAACCTCCACCCGACAATTCGGGTGGGCAGGGGGCATCTGTAAAGCTGCGATATTTTGCGTCTACATAAGTGCCATTTAGATAAACATTGAAACGATCGCTGGGACGAAGCGAAAAATCAGCTTCGAGACCTTGGGTGCGAACCTTATCGGCATTTGCAAGGTACCCGCGCAGGACACCGAGCTGCCCGTTGGTTACCAGTGCCTGATAATTGGAAATATCGGTTCGGAACGCTGAAAGGTTCAACGTCGCGGTTCGATTAAAAAACTGCGCTTTGATGCCCGCTTCGATATGATTGACGGACTCAGGCTTTACCGTTCCAGCGGCCAAAATCGGATTTCCGGCAGCGTCATTTGGCACTCCGTTCAGATTAACGCCACCAGACTTGAAAGTCTTTGAATAGGTCGCGAAAGCGAGAATGTCGGCGGTGACTTCGTAACTTAGTGTCAGGTCATAGCTAAAGTTCCAGTCGCTGAACTTCGGTTCAAACCGCTGAGGAGCAAGAACGCCACGCTGGGCCGCGATCCTTGGATCGGTGCTGGCGAAGGTCACGAGCTGTCCTGCGCCGTTGGTTACAATAGAATCGTACAAGCCTTCTTTCTTGTCATAGTTGATACGAAAGCCCGGTTGCACTGTCAGCCCGTCGAGTGGTTTCCAGCTAAACTGCCCGAACAGAGCTGCGCTGGTATTGTAGAGCCGAATGTCATTTCGTGCCGTTAGTCCGTTCAAAACAGTTGGATCGTTAGCAAGGGTCCCGGTAAGCAACCAACGGCTCGCCGCCGGTCCCTGCTCCTGTATCCCTTGCGTGCGTACTTTCTGATGGTAGGCAAATGCACCGATCAGAAAGTCAAAACGGTCGCCTGTCTGGGCATAGCGTATCTCTTGGGTGTATTGCTCCTGCTGAGAAGGATTATTAGACTTCGTCGTGATGGGAAGGCCGGTGAAGTCACGATCATTTGCAGGAACCCAATCCCAATAACGCCATGCGGTAATTGAAGTCAGCGTTCCGGGGCCGGTATCCCATTTGATCTTGAGCGCTGCGCCGCCAATTTCGTTGCGCGCATTCAAATCAGCATCAACATCAGTCACCCTGTCAAAGGGGTTTGTGCTAACGACCTGATAATTTTGCGCTGCAGCCAAAGCAACATATTGACGCGAAAGTGCACGCTGGGTTGTGCCTGTTCCAACATAAATCTGGGCGCAGCATTCGGGGTTCTGGACACTGAAATCGCCGGAAAACGTTACGTCGATGTTGTCATTGGGCCGCCATAATAGCTGTCCGCGGATGCCGATATTATCCTGTTCGTTGATCCAGTTGCCAGTTGCGACATTGAATATAGTGCCACGACGTCCGGTTCCCGATACCGCCAAGCGTGCGGCAATTGTGTCAGACAATGGACCGGAAATTGCGGCCTTGGCCTGCTTGAAATTGAGGCTGCCGATGCTGACTTCGGCCCTGCCTTCGAGCTCGAATGTTGGCTGGCGAGTGGAAATGTTGATTGCGCCTGCCGTCGTGTTCTTGCCGTACAAAGTCCCTTGCGGGCCGCGCAATACTTCAATCTGGGCAACATCGAGGAAGTCGAACGTGGCGGAAGCGACGCGTGAATAATAGACGTCATCGACATAGATGCCGACGCCTTGCTCGATGCCGTCATTTGTTAATCCGAATGGAACCCCTATTCCCCGGATGTTGACGGATGTGTTGCGCGGGTTGGAGGAGTAGAATTGCAGCGTTGGAGTAAGTTGCTGCAAACGCCCCACGTTAAAGCTCCCCGTATTGTCGATCTGGTCACCGCCGACGACCGATACGGCAATGGGAATGTCCTGCGCGGTTTCATTGCGGCGACGAGCGCTCACAATGATTTCTTCGGGCGCATCAGTGTCACCGGTTCCAGCCGATGACCGTGTTTCCTGCTCCAGAGCGGCATTCACCGTATCGACAGTCGTGTCGGCGAATGCGGGACTTGTGAGCGATAAAATTGTTATGAGGGCCAATGATGGGCCAGCAGGTCGAAATTGCATATGTTTCACTTTCGAAAAAACAGATGCATCCGGTGGGCCGGTCTGCCTCTAAAATTTGGGAGGAGGAATGGTTTAATTGCCGAAGCGCGTGCGCTCCGTCACATCAACCTGCACAAGCTTACCTTCATGCACGGTCAACTGGATTGCGCCGAAGCGCAGCTTTGCGAGTGCATCGAGCACAGCGCGAACGGGTTCGGAAAATGCCGAGCTATTCGACTCTCCCGACCGATTGTTAACATCATCTGTCATAAGCACCCCTTGCAGGATGGGCGGTTGCTTTGCCCGTATCCTGAGTGCGCCTTTAATCTCAACTAAATTGATTGACAATATGATTCGGTAAAAGATTTCGCTTTTAGCGGCGAACGGTTCTGTCTGTGCGTTATTGGGACAGTGGTTGTTATTCAGCCGCCTGCAAATAAGCGTCCGCCTCAACATTGTCCGAAAGGTTAATTGAATCGAGAAGATTGGCGGTCTTGTCACGCACTTGCAGCATTAACGCCCGCGTTCTGCAATTTTCTTCTTCAACGCAGTTCTGGCATCTTTCGTGGGCATAGCGGCTGGCGCAAGGCACAAGCGCGAGCGAACCACGCATGATCCGTATCAAATCGCCATAGCTGATATCAATCGGCGGCACACCCAACCAGTAACCGCCGTCTTTGCCACGCTGGGAAGCCACCAGACCTGATCGGGCCAATTCGGATAAAATGACCGTCAGAAATTTGGGAGGTATCTTTTGCGCTTCGGCAATATCGGCCAACTGGACGGGTCCTTTGCCGTAATGATCGGCAAGGTGTTGCATGGCGCGTATGGCATAACGTGTTTTTTGCGACAGCATGTTGTACCTTTGCCCGCACTTCATCCATTTTTCAACCCCGCAAGTAGACAAATGGCAAAGTCTGGTAACGACCGCATATAATTGAATCATTTAATCGTAACATAGTTGCAATGCGAAGTTTGCCGGAATAGCCTGTTCGAGAACAAGACTCAGGGGCATAAGTCTGGGTTGCTTTCTAAAAGGGGGAAATCATGAAGTTCACGAAAACAGCTACGCTATTGGTTGCGACCTGTCTGACAGTACCTGCAATCGCGCAAGAAACACCGGCACCTGCAGCCGCGGAAACGACAGTCGATGAAGGTACGGCGATTATTGTAACCGGTTCGCGCATCAAGCGTGATCCGAACGACAGCGCGTTGCCGCTGCAGGTCATCAGTACCGAAGAGTTATCGCGTGAAGGCATAAACAGCCCAGAGCAGCTCATTTCCTATTTGTCTTCAAACGGGAATGGTGCCGACAATCTTGCTTCCAACGCTGACGTCACCAGTGGCGCACAGCGCGGTACCAATGGCCTGTCCGCCGCAAATCTGCGCGGGCAGGGGTCTGCTTCTACGCTCGTGCTTCTTAACGGACGGCGTGTCGCTGCCCACGGCTTGACAGGTTCAGCCGTTGACGTGAACCAGATACCCATCGCTGCGCTTGAGCGTGTCGAAGTTTTGAAGGATGGTGCCTCGGCTATATATGGTACCGACGCCATCGGTGGTGTTATCAACTTCATCACCAAGACAAACTTCCAGGGCCTTACGCTCAATGCCTTCACCGATGTGACCGAAGCGGGAGGGGGGAACATTTACCGTCTGTCGGCAACAGGTGGCTATGGTGACCTTGACGAGCAGGGTTTCAACATCATGGGTGCGATCAGCCGTAGCGTGAACAATGTGCTCAACGGATCGGACCGGTCTTTCGTAAATGGCAACCAGCCTAATCGCGGCCTTTCGATCGATACGCGCGGGACGCCGATTGCGACGGCTTTTCCAACAGGTGCGAATGCCCTGTTCGCGCCGACGGGTTCGTTATTGAGTGGGGTCACCCTGCTGGAAACGGGAGCAACGGTGCCTGCGACAGGTGGTATCAACATTCTTGACCTGCCCGGTGGCGCTGGCTGTTCTTCTGTCGATGGCGGGCTGGCGTATGACGAACAGTTGTGGGCCATTGCTTCGGCACGCTTCGCCTGTGCCTGGGATACGGGCCGTGCAGCGGTGATCCAGCAGCCTTTGAATACGCTAACTTATTATGGCCGTGCGACAGTAAAAGCGGGCGACCACCAGTTCTTTGCCGAAGTTACCGGCTCGGACGCCGACTCCGCAAAGCGGTTTTCGAACAATCAGTATTCGGGGAACGCCACGACATTACCGCTTTATTATCCTCTGAATCCAACAACGGCTACTACCTATAATGATGTCTACAACCGCCTTGTCGCCGTATTTCCGCAGATAGCGGTCAATTACGGCAAACCCATCTCCTATCGCTGGCGCTGCATTGCGTGCGGAACGCGCGAATATGAAACCAACACCAAAACACTGCGTGCCGCGCTCGGTGCCGAAGGTCCATTGTTCGAAGGATGGGACTATCGCGCTGGCGCATCCTACGCCCGCAGTGAATCTTCATCGGTTCTGGGTGACGGCTATCATTATCGCGGAACATTCTCATCTGCGGCCGCAGCAACCGCATCGGGCGTACCAGGTGCGGTGTCTGGTGCCATCGACCCCCGCGCACCCACAGCTCCAGGTGCGACACGCCCTGGCATTGTCGGGTTATTGAACAGCGGCATTCTCAATCCGTTTTCCGTCACCCAATCCGCTGCTGCGCTTGCAGGTCTCAACGCGATCTCAGCAAAAGGTGTGACGCTTTACGGAGGCAAATATGAGGTGAAGCAGTTGGACGGCTCCATCTCCGGTTCCCTTTTCGATCTTCCGGGTGGCGCGGTCCAGGTTGCGCTGGGCGTCGATTATCGACGGGAAACCTACAGCTTCAATGGCTCGCCTGCTGCGGTTACCGGGACACCTGATATCTTCAACGTTGCATTCGATAACATCAACGCGCTGACGCCGAAAAATCGCGATGTGAAAGCGGCGTATGCCGAAGTCCTGATCCCGATTTTTGACATGCTGGAAGTCACGGGTGCCGTTCGTCTCGACGATTATACCGGGTTTGGATCCACCATTAACCCGAAGGTTTCGGCAAAATTCCGTCCCTTCGACTGGATGATGTTCCGGGGATCATATAACACGGGTTTCCGCGTTCCTGCGTTCAACCAGATTTTCAACGGCGTGACGCAGTCGCCAAACCCAGGGAATACTCTGGTTGACCCGACAACTTGCGCAACTGGAACAGTCAGCCTTTTGCCGGGATGTACGGCAATCACGCCTGACACGCTTTCCGGAGGAAATCTGAATCTCGGACCGGAAACGTCGGAGCAGTATAGCGTCGGTCTGGTTCTGCAGCCGTCCAGCCGTTTCAGTGCGTCGGTCGATTTTTGGTCAATTGCCGTCGATGATACAATCGGAGCGCTGACGTTGCGCCAGCTGCTCGATAACATCGCGTTCTTCCCTGACCGGGTTCAGCGCACCAACGGGATCATTACCCTGATCGACTTGCGCGCAGACAATATCGGATCACGCCGTACTGAAGGACTTGAAGTGTCCTTGCGTGGCGGTGCGGATCTGGCGGGCGGGATAATCACCGCCGGGATGGACGGAACCTATCTGCTGAAAAAGAGAGAGAAGTTCCTGCCATCCGCACCATTTGGGCCTAGCCTACTTGGCGTATTCACATTCGCAGGCGACCTTGGCCTGAAATGGAAGCATAATGCGTTCATCACCTACACAAAGGATGATCTCACATTCAGCTTCTCGCAGATTTATCGTGACGGCTATAAAAATCAGGCTTTGCCCGGTATTGCGAACGGGACGGTAACACGCCCCGATTTCAACCCGCGCGTGAAGCCGTACATTACCTATAACACCGCGATAAGCCTTGATATTCAGGAGCAGTTCCGACTGACCTTCGGCATCAAGAATGTGTTCGACAAGGATCCACCCTTTGCGATCACCTATGATAGTAATACAGGCGCTGGGAGTAGCTGGGAACCGCGGGTCGCAGATCCACGTGGACGTTCGTACACACTGGCTGTTGAAACCAAGTTCTGAACCGAACGCCGCCGGAGAATAAGATGAAAGCATCACGGCGACAGATTATGGCGGGGCTGGCAGCGATGCTGTCGGCTCCTCCGGTTCTGGCAACACAGGCAGGATCGCGTTCGCCACAGCCTCACAGGAAACCGGCACGGCTGAAGGCAGGGGATACCGTAGGGCTTATCGAACCTGCTTCGGCCAGCGATGAGCCTTTTCAGATACAGTTGGTCGAAGAGGCAATTGTCGCGATGGGGCTCAAGCCAAAACGCGCACCGCATATCCTTGACAGGTACGGTTATCTGGCCGGTCGGGACAAGGATCGTGCGGCGGACATCAATGCGATGTTTGCCGACAAGGAAGTAAAGGCGATCTTCGCGGTCCGTGGCGGATGGGGCAGCGCCCGTCTTCTGCCCTTTCTCGACTGGGAAGTAATCCGTGCCAATCCCAAACTGCTAACCGGATTTAGCGACATCACCGCCTTGCACATGGCGATTGCAGCAAAGGCCGGCTTTACGACCTTGCACGGTCCTAACGCCGGTAGCGCCTGGGGCAAGTCATCGTGGGAGGCTTTCTATCCCATTGCCTTTGAAGGCGCGACGCCGACTATGGTCAATCCCGAAGGCGGGGAGGACCGGCTGGCGCAACGGCGCTGGCGGACGCAGACCATCATGCCTGGTAAGGCAAAAGGGAAGTTGCTTGGCGGGAATCTGACAGTTCTGTCCGCGCTTGCTGGCAGCAGCTATTTGCCGGATTTCAACGGCGCGATCCTGTTCCTCGAAGATGTAGACGAGGCCGAATATCGTATCGACCGGATGCTGACACAGCTTGGACTCGCGGGTGTCTTGAAAAATCTCGCGGGTGTGGTGTTTGGACAATGCACCAGTTGCACCGGCAGCAGCAGCGGGGTCTATGGCGGATTTACCTTGAACGATGTGCTGCGCCAGCATTTGGGCGGGTTAGGTGTTCCGGTCTATTCAGGTGCATGGTTCGGTCATATCACTGACCAGTTTACGCTGGCGCAAGGTGTGATGACCGAAATCGATGCCGATGCAGGGACTTTGCGGATGCTGGAACCTGCGGTTTCTTAAACTACGGCCTGCGTAAGAAGAAGCGCGGCTGTGTTATTGAGAATGTGCAAAAGAATATTGGCACGCAGCGACCCTGTGCGGTGGTAAAGATATCCAAAAGCTATGCTAAGCGACATCAAGCCCGGGATGGCATAAGGTTGTAAATGCACCAGCGCGAAAGCGAATGAAGACAGCAGGATAGCCGCCCAGATCGGCACAAAGCGGGCGAACGCATTTTGTAGAAAACCCCGAAACAGCAATTCTTCGACCAACGGCGCTGCAATGGCAAAGGCGAAAAATCCTGCAATGATGTTGACCGGCGTGCGCGGAATGCTGGCCAACATCTTGGCCATTTCTTCCTGCATACCGATGCCGGGAATGACATAATGGGCGTACAAAAAGTTGAACAGCATTGCGCCGACAACCAGAAAGAACGCGAGGCCGAACGTCCGTGCCAGCGGCATCGTGCCAAACGTGTCGAGGCCAATTTTTTTGAAGCGGCTGTCTTTGCGAAGGTACAGGAACATGAGCAAAAGCTGTATGATTGCCGATGAAACTATGCCCCACAGTACCGCTAGACCCCTGTTCGCCCCTGAATCGGCGATCTGTGTTCCTTCAGTGACTGCGCCAAGGGCAATAAAGACGGTGGTGCATACGAGTTGCAGAACGAAATACAGGATAATCCAGCCAATGGTTGGCAAAATACCGGGAAAAATGCTTGGCTTTTGGGCAAGTGAAGGATCGGAAATATCCTGCTTGTCGTCGTGCGATTTGTGTTCGGAAACTTCCATCATTCCCCCAAAATAGATAAAGGCCCGCATCAAGCGAGCCTTTATCCCGTGGCAGATCAGCGTTTAATATGCCACTCTTTCTGCGGTCAATCCATAAGCGGGGAGCAGGGATTGAACGCTGGTCGGGCCGGCCAGATGCCCGGTTCCCACCGCCATGAAGGTAACGCCCGGCTTGTCCATTTCGGCCTTGATCCATTTGGCCCAATTGGCGTTTCTTCGGGTCAACAATGCGTCATATATGACGCGGCTGGTGAGCCCTTCATTCATCAATACCGCCAGGCCATCGGGGTCCGGTGCACCCCATAGTTCGATCATGCGGCCCATCATCTGGTCGGTATTTTCAATGGTTTTGGCTGAGTTAATCAGAAAGCGAATCTGTTCTTCCTCGGGCATATTGTCGAATACACCTAACTGGAACTCCATTGTCTCAACGCCGCCCACGGGCTTTTTGGCGTTATTCGCAGCGGCGGTGAGTTGTTTTTCAACGCCGCTATTCACGTCGTAACCAAGTTTCTGGATTGCCAAGACCGACATTGTCACTGCAGCTGCCCAAGGATCGAGCGGGTCGAGTGCCTGGGCGGGTAAGCCGATTTTTGTGATAGCCGCTTCATAGATGGCGCGGTCTGTTTCGGTCATTTTAGACCGCAGCGTCTTTCCGCTCTGGTCGATGGCAAGCTTGCCAAAAAGCGCCTGTGCTTCAGCCGCCGGTGGCTCCACCATTTCGAGCACTAGCCTGTCCGACTTGTCGAACGCGGCCTTAACCCCTTCGTCAAACCAGTTGAGGCCCGGTTTCAGAATGTGAACGGTGCCAAACAGATATATTGTAGTGTCCTCGTCTTTTACGACCCACAATGCCGGGTCGACATCTTTTGACGCCGGTGGTGCGGCTTTAACGGGGTCCAATGCCTCTACGGCGGCTGGTGCCTCGGTTGGTGCATCTTGCGCCATGGCTGCTGGAGCGAACAAAATCGCCGTGGATATTAAAAGGGTTTTCATAATCGATGACATGACTTTCTCCTCTGAAACGTACTTTGTGGGAATGAACAATAATTTTCGGAATGTCAGTGATATTTCTTCCAGAACCAAATGGCTGACCATAACATGGCAAACAGCAGGAAGATAACCGGCCCATCAGGTTCCGGCGCAAAGCCGCCACGCCATAATATCCACCAAGTCGGTGCCCCGATGAGGTAGGCATAAGCGGAATAATAACCGCCGTCGCGATAAGCGCTGGCTTCCTGTTCGTCGATCACCCGCTTGTGCCAGAACCAGGCGACTATAGGAATGATGACCGCCCAGAAGAACGCCAGCAAGATCGCGATCGCAGGCGCAATCGGACTGTCCGATAACACCGCCAGCGCGGAAGGTTCGGAACCGACGATCATGACATCGTAAAACGCCAGAAACATACCGATGACGCCACCGCTAATGCCGCAGCCCAACATGATGTTTCGATTGAGCTTTTCCCGGTTTGTAAGCGTGCCACCGCTTTGCCTGAACTTCTTGCCGTTGATCCAGACAAGATAAGCAAGGCCGGCGATCATCGCACAGAACACGGTTAATGCAACTACACCGGACACACCCAAAGGTCCGCCGCCTTGGGCGCTATGTTCAGCCAGATACCCTGCAATCGCGCCTGCAGTCATGACGATACCGAGTGCGGACAGGACTATCCACATCAGGGACCGGCCGCTGGATTGGGCCATGTCATCACTGTCCGTCATTTTTGCCTCCGATAGATCCATCATCGAAAATCTCCTCAATCGGCTGACCGAACAGCCGTGCTATTTTAAAAGCCAGCGGCAATGATGGGTCATATTTCCCCGTCTCGATTGCGTTCACTGCCTGTCGCGACACATCCAGATGTTCTCCCAGCTCGGCCTGGCTCCAGTTGCGCATCGCCCGCAAGACTTTAAGCTGATTCTTCATGTCAGGTGATGCTGTCGTTCTGTCATGCTTACCTTACTAAACCGATTCGCGACCAATGTCAATAACACCTTACATTATGCGATGTAGAGCTGACAAAATATCGATGCTGTGGCTAGAATCTTGATTTCGCGCCTTATCTCCGCCAATGGGCTGCCCATGTCAGACGCGACGCCATTAAGTTTTCAGGACCTGATCCTCACCCTCCATGATTATTGGGGGAAGCAGGGCTGCATTATATTGCAGCCTTACGATATGCGCGTCGGCGCCGGGACTTTCCATCCCGCAACGACGTTACGCGCACTCGGGCCCGACAGCTGGAACGCCGCTTATGTCCAGCCCAGCCGGCGCCCGACTGATGGTCGCTATGGCGAAAACCCGAACAGGCTTCAGCATTATTACCAGTATCAGGTGATCATGAAGCCAAGCCCGGCGAATCTGCAGGACCTGTATCTCGGTTCGCTGGATGCGATTGGTATTGACCCGCTGAAGCATGACATCCGCTTTGTCGAAGATGACTGGGAAAGCCCTACGCTCGGTGCATGGGGCCTTGGCTGGGAAGTCTGGTGCGACGGCATGGAGGTCACGCAGTTTACTTATTTCCAGCAGATGGGCGGCTTCGACTGCAAGCCGGTCGCTGGCGAATTGACCTATGGGCTGGAGCGGCTGGCCATGTATATTCAGGGCGTCGACAGTGTCTACGACCTGAAGTTCAACAATCATGGCGTAACCTACGGCGATGTTTTCCATAAAAACGAGGTCGAGTTTTCTACCTATAATTTCGAAGTGGCGGACACTGCGGCGCTGTTCGACGGCTTCGCCAAAGCCGAGGCGGAATGCCAGCGCTGCATCGCTGCGAATATCCCGCTCGCGGCATATGATCAGGCCATCGAGGCCAGCCATTTGTTCAACCTGCTGCAGGCGCGCGGCGTGATTTCCGTGCAGGAACGCGCATCCTATATGGGCCGCGTCCGCGACCTTGCAAAAGGCAGTTGTCAGGCGTGGATGGAAAAGAACGGGTGGGCGGCATGATGACCGATTCACTAAATCCTCCCCGGAACGGGGAGGGGGAGTTTGCAAAACTGTGCTCCCAGCACAGTTTCGTTTTGCCGGGGGCAAAACGACGCAAACTCGCGAAGCGTGGTGGAGGGGGCTCACAGTCTCTAAAACGCCCTGTCGTGTACAGCGCCCGTAAACTTCGTCGTGAAATGAGCCTGCCTGAGGTTTTGCTTTGGGAGCAATTGCGTGCTGGCAAACAGGGCATCAAATACCGCAGGCAGCATCCTATTGGTCCCTATATCGCTGATTTTTACTGTAGCGCAGCTAGGCTGGTAATCGAGATTGATGGAGAGGCGCGTGACCGCGGCAATCGTCCGGAACGCGACGTTGCTCGAGATGCTGCCATGCGGACTGCAGGATATGAAATTCTTCGGTTCGCTGCTGCAGATGTCCTGAAGAATATGGAAGCTGTTATACTGACAATTCGCGCTGCGGCTGAGAGCCCCCTCCACCGTGCAAGCACGGTCCCCCTCCCCGCAAGCGGGGAGGATTTGGTATGACTGACTTTCTGCTCGAACTGCTCTCCGAAGAAATTCCGGCGCGGATGCAGGTCAAGGCCAAGGAAGATCTGGCGCGGCTGTTCAACGATGCGCTGGCCAAGGCGGGTCTGAAGGCGGAATCGGTTGAGGCGTTCGCTACGCCGCGCCGTCTCGCGCTGATTGCCAAGGGTCTGCCGCTGGCGACCGAAGCTGTATCTGAAGAAACAAAGGGTCCCAAAGTCGGTGCGCCGCCGCAGGCGATGGAAGGTTTCCTCCGCAAGACTGGCCTGACACAGGATCAGCTGGTCGAGCGCGACGGCATTTATTTCGCGGTGGTTGAAAAGCCGGGACGCAAAACCGCTGATGTTTTGGGCGAAGCCATCCCTGCGATCATTCGCGCTTTTCCTTGGCCGAAGTCGCAGCGCTGGGGCGCCGCGTCGGCAAGCACCGAGAGCCTGCGCTGGGTCCGACCTTTGCAGGGCATCGTCGCTTTGCTGGGCGACGAGGTAGTACCGTGTGAAATCGACGGTATCGTAAGCGGCGCGGCAACAATGGGTCACCGTTTCCATCACAAAGGCCCAATCACTATCGGCAATGCCGGTGATTACATCGAGAAACTGCGCGCGTGCCATGTGATCGTCCACTTCTCAGAACGCTGCGCGATCATCCGCGATGGTGCGAAGGCGGCGGCCGAGGCGGCGGGCCTGACGCTGGTCGAGGATGAAGGGTTGGTCACCGAAAATGCCGGGCTGACCGAATGGCCGGTACCGATGCTGGGGCGTTTTGATCCGTCCTTTCTGGAAGTGCCGCAAGAAGTCATCCAGCTTACCGCGCGGGTGAACCAGAAATATTTCGTCTGCCATGATGCAAATGGCAAGCTCGCCAACGCTTTTGTCTGCACCGCGAACATCGTCGCGAATGACGGCGGCGCGGCGATTGTTGCGGGCAACGAAAAGGTGCTTGCGGCGCGCCTGTCCGATGCGAAATTCTTTTGGGAACAGGATCTGAAGGTCGCGCTGGACGATCAAGCTAAGAAACTTTCGAAGATTGTTTTCCATGAAAAACTGGGCACACTGCTTGATCGGTGTGCTCGCATGGGTGAATTGGCGGGAACGATTGAATATGATCGCGCGCCGCTCGCCAACGAAGATGGCTACTCTAATGACCCTGATAGGTTGAGTCATGCCGCCAAATTGAGCAAAGCAGATTTAGTTACTTCGCTTGTTGGTGAGTTCCCTGAACTGCAGGGAGTGGTGGGAAGATATATCGCTCAAGCGCAGAATCTTCCTAAACAACTGGCCGTCGCCATAGAACAGCATTATCAGCCGCTCGGAGCTAACGACGTTGTGCCAGTACAATCAACCTCTGTCTATTTGGCACTAGCCGAAAAAATTGACACGCTGATCGGCTTCTTTGGAATCAATGAAAAGCCCACTGGATCGAAGGATCCGTTCGCACTTCGGCGCGCGGCGCTCGGTGTGTTGCGTATTGTTATTGAACATCAAATCAGGGTTCCTTTGCTCCAGATTTTCTCGAATGCGAGGGATATTTATGCGGAACACGGCGTGGAACTACCAAATGAGAATGTGTCGCCGGAACTTCTTACCTTCTTCGCTGACCGCCTCAAAGTTCAACAACGCGAGGCTGGCGTCCGGCATGACCTGATCGACGCGGTGTTTGCGCTTGGTGGGGAGGATGACCTTGTCCGCCTGCTTGCGCGGGTGAAGGCTTTGCAGGCTTTTGTTGCGACGGACGAAGGTGTGAACCTTTTGGCCGGTTATAAACGCGCGGCGAATATTTTGAAGCAATCCTCCCCGGACCGGGGAGGTGGCGGCGCAGCCGACGGAGGGGGCTCTCCGCTTGCCACGTCACCTGATGCTGAGGCCCCCCTCCAATACCCTTCGGGCGGTCCCCCTCCCCATGCCGGGGAGGAGCTTGCCCTCCTCGCCGCCCTCGACACCGCCGAGCTCAAAGCAGCCACCGCCATCGATGCCGAGGATTTCGAAGGCGCCATGGCGGCTTTGGCCAGCTTGCGTGCCCCAATCGATGCGTTTTTCGAAGGCGTGATGGTCAACGATCCCGATCCGGCCGTTCGTGCCTTCCGGCTTGGCCTACTCGCGCGATTCAGGGATGCGGTGCACCGCGTCGCCGATTTCTCCAAAATCGAAGGCTGAACCCGCCCCTAACTATTTGCCGGCATTGATCTCGATCAATGTCCTTATAACCGAATGCGCGTTTGGTGGGTTACGTCTCCAAAGGAACCCCCATCATGTCCGTCATGCACCGCATCCGCATTTTTCATGCATTCCTCGCGCTCCTCGTTCTTACCTCCTATTTTTCGGCAGAAATGGGGTTAATCCACGCATGGCTTGGATATGGAGTCGCAGTGCTCATACTCGTTCGTCTTATCTGGGCCTTGAGCGGCGCACCGCAATTGGGACTGGAGCGTTTCTACCCTTCGTTCAAAGACATGCGCCTGAAAGGGTTCATGACCCATCCCGCGATCAGCCGGACTTTGCTGGCAGGCATCGCCATTACCGTCATCGGAGCAACCGGTACCGGTGTGATGATGGACAATGGCCGCGCGCTGCAGCCGACATCGCTGAGTTCCTTCACATTTTCAGGCGAAAGTGAAGAACGGGAAGAGGCTGGAGGAGAAAGCGAAACCGAAGACGTCTATGAAGAGTTGCATGAATTATTGGCCAATCTCGCGATCGCTTTTGTGATATCTCATGTCGTATATCTGGTCTCTTTCAAACGTCCGCTGGCGCGTTTCATGCTTTTTGCGAACAAATAGCCGAAATAACCACCTTCTGCACTTGACTCTAACGTGCTGCACTGCACTACGACGCGCATGTAATTTGGCCAACAAAAGAGGGCGGCTGCGACATGACCCAATATGTGTTTCGTTTCGGTGGTGGCGTTTCGGATGGTGATGAAACTGTTCGCGGCAACAAGAATCTACTCGGCGGCAAGGGCGCGAACCTCGACGGCATGGCCTCGATCGGCCTGCCTGTCCCTCCGGGTTTCACGATCACGACCGAAATGTGCACGGCCTATTATGTCAATGGCCAGACCTTCCCCGACAGCGTCCGTGCCGAAGTCGCCAATGGTATCGCGCATATCGAGGCGGTGACTGGCAAAGTTTTTGGCGATCCAGCCAATCCGCTCCTGGTCTCTGTCCGATCAGGCGCGCGGGTGTCGATGCCGGGCATGATGGACACCGTTCTCAACCTCGGCCTGAACGACATCACCGTCGAAGGGCTTGCCGCCTCGTCGGGTGACGCTCGATTTGCGTGGGATAGCTATCGCCGGTTCATCCAGATGTACGCCGATGTCGTGCTCGAACTTGATCATGGCGCGTTCGAGGAAGCCCTCGAAGTCGCGAAAGAAGATCAGGGCTATTATCTCGACACCGAACTATCCGCAGACGATCTCAGGGCTTTGGTTGCCGAATATAAACGGCTGGTGGAAGCCGAATGGGGCAAGCCATTCCCGCAGGATGTGCATGACCAGTTATGGGGCGCGGTCGGTGCCGTATTCGGTTCATGGGAATCGGATCGGGCCAAGGTTTATCGCCGACTGAACAATATCCCCGGCGATTGGGGCACTGCCGTCAATGTGCAGGCAATGGTCTTCGGCAATATGGGCGATACGTCGGCGACCGGAGTGGCTTTTACCCGCGACCCAGCAACCGGCGAGAACGCTTATTATGGCGAGTTCCTGATCAACGCGCAGGGCGAAGATGTGGTTGCCGGCATCCGGACGCCACAATATCTGACCAAGACCGCGCGCGAACGGGCAGGGGCCAAGCCGCTGTCGATGGAAGAAGCGATGCCCGAAGTTTACGGAGAACTCGCAAACGTTTTCAACATCCTCGAAACCCATTATCGCGACATGCAGGACATCGAGTTCACGGTGGAGCGCGAGAAGCTGTGGATGCTGCAAACCCGTTCGGGCAAGCGCACCGCAAAGGCTGCGCTGAAGATTGCGGTCGATATGGCCGAGGCAGGAATGATTACCAAGCAAGAAGCGGTGCTTCGCGTTGACCCGATGGCGCTCGACCAGCTGCTGCACCCGACGCTCGATCCCAATGCCACCCGCGATGTGCTGACGTCCGGCCTGCCAGCATCGCCTGGTGCGGCGTCGGGCAAGATCGTGTTCGATGCCGATACGGCAGAACAGCATGACGCCATGGGCGAAGCAGTCATTCTGGTGCGCATCGAAACCTCGCCTGAAGATATTCACGGCATGCATGCGGCCAAGGGCATCCTGACCGCACGCGGCGGCATGACCAGCCACGCAGCGGTCGTCGCGCGCGGCATGGGGCGTCCTTGCGTTTCTGGCGCAGGCACACTCATCATCGATGCCAAGGCCAAGACCTTACGCATCGGCAGCCGGCATTTGGGCGAAGGCGATATCATCACCATCGACGGCACCAGTGGCGAAGTGATGGCAGGGGCGGTGCCCACGTTGCAGCCCGAACTGGTTGGCGATTTCGGCACGCTCATGGTGTGGGCCGACGCAGGCCGCCGGATGAAAGTCCGTGCCAATGCGGAAACCCCGTTAGATGCACAGACTGCGCGTGATTTCGGCGCGGAAGGCATTGGCCTATGCCGCACCGAGCATATGTTCTTTGATGCTGCGCGCATTACCGCAGTGCGCCAGATGATTCTGGCCGATGACGAAAAGGGCCGCCGTGCCGCGCTCGACAAATTGCTGCCCGAACAGCGCAAGGACTTTGCGGCAATCTTTGAAGTGATGGCCGGATTACCCGTCACGATCCGCCTGCTCGATCCGCCGCTGCATGAATTCCTGCCGCACGAGGAATCGGAATTTGCCGATGTTGCGGAGGCTGCCGGTGTCGGTATCGAAGTGCTGAAGCAACGCGCCGCCGAACTGCATGAAGTCAACCCGATGCTGGGCCATCGCGGTTGCCGCTTGGGCGTCACTTATCCTGAAATCTACGAAATGCAGGCGCGTGCGATATTCGAGGCGGCTTGCAGCCTTGCGGTAGCGCCTGTGCCCGAAATCATGATTCCGCTGGTCGGCACCCGCCGCGAACTGGAGCTGATGAAGGACGTCGTCGACAAGGCGGCTGAGGCTGTCTTCACCGAACAGGGCAAGCGTATCGAGTATCTGGTCGGAACAATGATCGAACTACCCCGCGCCGCTTTGATGGCTGACGAAATCGCCGAGGTAGGCGCGTTCTTTAGTTTCGGCACCAACGACCTCACGCAAACCACGCTGGGCGTATCGCGCGATGACGCCGCGCGCTTCCTGACGCATTATGTCGACAAGGGCATCTACGCCCGCGACCCGTTCGTCAGTCTTGATATCGAAGGCGTTGGCCAGCTGATCGAAATCGCGGCGACCAAGGGCCGTGCTACACGACCCGACATCAAACTCGGCATCTGCGGCGAACATGGCGGTGACCCCGCATCGATTGCCTTTTGCGAAAGCATCGGCCTCGATTATGTATCTGCCTCGCCATATCGCGTTCCCATCGCCCGATTGGCAGCGGCGCAGGCGGCCTTGGCAAAAGGTTAGAAAAGGGGTTGCGCCCGCTGTAATCCCCTTCTAATAGCGGCGCTCCAGTGCACCCGTAGCTCAGCTGGATAGAGCATCAGACTACGAATCTGAGGGCCGGGCGTTCGAATCGCTCCGGGTGCACCATTTTCCTCTCTCTGCCTAGTTCCGTTCTTATCGAGCGCAGTCGAGAGGCCGTTACGGCATGCGCTAATACGGGGTCTCGACTTCGCTCGATACGAACGGCTATGGGAAAGCATGACCGCAAACGCCAAATCCGCCATCGTCCTTCTGTCCGGAGGCCTAGATTCCATGGTCGTTGCCGGGCAGGCAAAGGAAGCTGGCTATGACCTGATTGCTCTGACGATTGATTATAATCAACGCCATCGCATCGAGCTTGAATCCGCCGCGAAGATTGCGAACCACTTAAGCGCTATCGAACATATTATCCTGCCGCTGGACCTTACGCGCTTCGGCGGCTCTGCGCTTACCGCTGATATTGATGTACCCAAGGATGGCGTCGAAGAAAATGCGATACCGGTGACCTATGTCCCGGCGCGAAACACCATTTTTCTGTCGCTATGCCTTGGACTTGCCGAAGCGCGCGGTGCCCGCGATCTTTGGATTGGCGTGAATGCGCTGGATTATTCCGGTTATCCCGACTGTCGCCCCGACTTCATCCGCGCGTTCGAGGCGATGGCAAATCTCGCGACCAAGGCTGGTGTTGAAGGCGACCATTTCACCGTTCACACGCCATTGCTGCATATGAGCAAGGCGGACATCGCGACCGAAGCGGCGCGGCTGGGTCTGGATGCGGGGATGAGCTGGTCCTGCTATGATCCGACACCTGACAACAAAGCATGCGGACAGTGCGACAGCTGCCGTCTGCGTGCCAAGGGTTTTGCCGACGCAGGGCTGGTCGATCCGACCGTTTACGCATGAGCTACGCGGTCAAAGAGATTTTCCTGACGTTGCAGGGTGAGGGCGTTCACGCGGGACGCCGCGCGGTGTTCCTGCGCTTCACCGGATGCAATTTGTGGACAGGTCGCGAAGAAGACCGTGCCAGCGCGGTTTGCCAGTTCTGCGACACCGATTTCGTCGGCATGGATGGTGAAAATGGCGGTCGATATTCCGCCGATGATCTGGCGGCGAAGGTAGAATCACTGTGGGGCGAGTGGCGGTCGGACCGTTACGTTGTGCTGACCGGAGGGGAGCCGATGTTGCAAGTCGATGATGCCCTTGTCGATGCCTTGCACGCGCATGGGTTTACTGTTGCAATTGAAAGCAACGGCACAATCGCCACCCATCCCAGAATTGACTGGGTCTGCATCAGCCCCAAAGCCGGTTCCGATGTGGTGCAGCGCCGGGGAGATGAATTGAAACTTGTCTGGCCACAAAAGGGCAGTGAACCTGATTCGATGGAAAGCTGGAATTTCGGTAGTTTTCTGCTGCAACCGATGGATTCCGGAAATGCTGCCGCGAACCAGGCCAACGTTATCGCGGCGACCGAATTTGTCATGGCGCACCCGAAATGGCGCTTATCCTTGCAAAATCACAAGATTTTGGGCCTGCCATGAAAGTTGGTAAATAAGCTTGAAAATATGTCAGCAAGGTGACAGTCTCCTCCCCGGAGAGTAAAAAGGGGAGAGCGGTTATGGCAAAAGCCGAGCACGCGAAAATGGTATCGCACAAGAGCTATTCCAAACGCATGTCCGACAATGTCGCGTTTGCGCTGGTTATTTATACATTGATGTTGATTTTTGTGGTCACGCCTTCGATGGAATCAGAGGGTACGTCGATATTTCCTTATTTCATGCTGGTCGTTTTTGTCGGCTTGGTCATTTCGCCATGTCATGGTCTGGAACGCCGTTGGCAGTCCTTGCAAAACAATGCCTCAGGCGATGGGATGCTCGATTCCCGTTTTAACTTTGACCGTGCCATTTTATGGTGCGGTGCGATTGGCATTCCGGTGATTATTGCGGCCATTTGCTATGCCATTAAGTCGGTCGCCTGATTGACGCTTTTCGCCCCCGCGCCTAAGCGGGGTCTATGTTAAATCCGAACGAAGCGCTCGACCGGGCGAAAAATCTTGTTTCCCAAGCTATCAAGGCCGGCGCAGATTGCGCCGATGCTGTCTATGTGTGCGATGCCTCCACTGAAGTTCAAGTCAGGTTAGGCGCGCTGGAAGATGTGGCGCGTTCCGAAGGGGAAGATATCGGCCTTCGTGTTTTTGTCGGGCAACGATCTGCGACAATTTCGTCGTCCAACATGAACTCTGCGATTTTGGCAAATCTGGTCACCCGCGCCATCGATATGGCGAAAGAAGCGCCTGAAGACCAATATGCAGGGCTGGCCCCCCAGGACCGTTTGATGAACGGTGATGTGCCTGACCTTGATGTTGATGACGGACAAGATCCCGATCCGGCATTTTTACGCGCCGCCGCATTGGAATGCGAAGATGCCGCACGCTCAGTTGCCGGTGTCACCAACAGTGAAGGCGCAGGAGCCAGCGCGGCCCGATCAATTTTTGCGCTTGCGACCAGCCACGGTTTTTCCGGTGTTAAATCCTCCACCGGCTATGGCTTGTCCGCCAGCGTGCTGGCCGGCGAAGGCGATGCCAAAGAGCGCGATTATGACTGGCGCTCGGCACGACATCTGGCCGATCTCGATAGCGCTGTCGCTATCGGCACACGGGCGGGTGAACGGGCCGTTCGCCGTGTCAATCCCGGTACGATCAAAAGCGGGACGATGCCCGTCATTTTCGACCCGAGGGTGGGAACCTCGCTCGTGGGTCATTTGCTCGGCGCAATCTCGGGATCGTCTATTGCGCGAAAAACCAGCTTTTTGCTTGAGGCCAATGGAACGCAATTATTCGACAGCAGTATATCGGTCATCGATGATCCCTTGCGTCACAGAGGTCTGTCCAGCCGTGCTTTTGATGGCGAAGGGTTGCCCACCGCAAGGCGGGCGATCATCGAAAACGGTGCGTTGACGGGCTGGCTGATGGAAAGCGCATCAGCGCGTCAGCTTGGCTTGCAACCTACCGGCCATGCCAGCCGCGGGGTCAGCGGTGCGCCGGGGGTCAGCACATCCAATGTGCATCTGGATGGAGGCACAGTTCCTGTTGCCGAACTTGTCGCTGATATAAAGTATGGCGTTTATGTGCATGAACTGGCCGGGCAGGGCGTAAATCTGGTGACCGGCGATTACAGCCGTGGTGCCGCCGGATTCCTGATTGTCGACGGTGAAATCACTGGGCCAGTGAGCGAATTTACAATCGCGGGTAATCTGAAAGAAATGTTTGCGGCAATGGTTGCCGCAGATGATCTGGAATTCATCCGCAGCAGCAACGTACCGACCTTGCGTATCGACGGGATGATGATCGCGAGTGCCTGAACGGCGGTTAGATCGTTCTGCCGTGGTCGCAGCCGTGGAAGAAGCGGGCGTTCTGGCGATGACACGCTGGCGCGCAGGTGCAACGCCCGACACCCGCATTTGGGCAAAGAGTAACGATACACCGGTCAGCGAAATCGACATGGAAGTCGATGTCCTATTGAAAGAGCGGCTGACCAAGATTTTGCCCGACGCAGCATGGCTTTCTGAGGAAACCGTCGACAATGCCGCGCGGCTGGATGCGCGCTTGCTGTGGCTTGTCGACCCCATAGATGGAACGCGGGATTACATTCGCGGGCGTGACGGCTGGTGCGTGTCTGTCGCGCTGGTGGCGGATGGCCAGCCGATTTTTGCGATTATGGCCGCGCCCGCGCAACAGAAATTATGGGTTGCGGCACGCGGCGAAGGCGTGACTTGCAATGGTGATCGGCTGACCTCAAGCGCGCGGCAGGATTTCGCCGGCGCGCGCGTTCCTGCCGACGAATTGCCGAAAATCGACCATGATCTTGTCAGAGTTACCAAACCGAATAGCATCGCGATGCGAATGACTATGGTGGCATGCGACCGCGCCGATTTGGTGGCCACGTTGCACTGGGGCCATGAATGGGACGTTGCGGCGGCACATCTTGTTGCGCAAGAGGCGGGTGCCGTCGTGACTGACGCTTTTGGGCATCCTTTAATCTATAACAAGCGTGACCCGAGGGACTTCGGCCTTATTTGCTGCGCGCCGGGGATTCATACGGCCGCTGTCGGGCGGCTGGAGGACAGGGCGCGCAAATTCAGAATCGCGTGACGCCAGGAGTATCGGGAAAAACTAGGCGAACTCTGCGCCTTCGTGCGAATTATATTTCGACGGGGGCAGGTCGAAGGCTAGTTTTTTGCCCGTGTCCACAAACCGCGTCTGTCCATAGGGCGCGGATTATTCGCCACGGCATCGGCGAAGGCCGTTTTCACCCAACGAAACTTCTCCGGTCTGCTGGTGTATATCCGATGGTCCCATGCCTTTGAACCCGCGCGTCGCACCTGTCGTGCGATATCTCCATATATTCCTGCGGCCGACAATACTGCCCAACGTGCGCGAAAGGGAAGGGCAATCGCCCCCACGCGCGCAGACGCCTCATATTGCTCCGCCTCGTCAGCAAGCCAGCGTCCGATCAGCGCGAGTTTCTTGCGGTTATGCGGCCGCATATGTTCACCCGGGCTAATGTCGAGTGTCGCCAGCCAGTCGTCCGGAAGATAACAGCGTCCTGCGGCATCATCTTCGGCAATATCGCGGGCAATATTGGCGAGTTGAAACGCCAGGCCAAGGTCGCAGGCGCGGTCCAGCGTCGCTTCCTCGTCGGGTGAAACACCCATCACCACCGCCATCATAACGCCCACGGCACCGGCGACATGGTAACAATAACGATATAAATCTGTCTCCCGACGCGGATGCCAGTCCGCGGCGTCGAGCGCGAATCCTTCAATAACGTCATTCGCCATTTTAGAGGTCAAGCCACATTCCCGCGCCACCACGCCAAGGCAATCAAAAGCAGGTTCTCCCGTTGGTTCTCCGGCCATCGCCTTTGCCGTCAAATCACGAATGACCGTGAGCCGTTCCATCGGATCGTCCACCACCGCCATCGCGCCGCCATGATCCTGCCCATCGGCCATATCATCGCATTTGCGGCACCAGGCATAAAGCAGCCACACCCGCTCCCGTGTAGTCCGGTCAAACAGGCGGCTGGCAAAACGAAAGGATTTGGAACCGCGCGATATGGAATCGCGGGCAAAGTCGACAAGGGTGGGGCGGTCTAGCCTCGAAGCCTCCACGTCCACCACCCTTTGTCATTCCCGCGAACGCGGGAATCCATGGTCCACCGTCGCTAATCCACCCATCCGTGCGATGGGCGGAAAGTTCAGACCATGGATTCCCGCGTTCGCGGGAATGACTATGTCAGTGGAAACAAGGGTGGCCTTCACAAATCTTCAGCCTTCATCGCAAAGATATTTTTGTGCGGCACGTAATTCGCCATTTTGGCGAGCAGCCCGTCCAATGTATCATCGACAAGCATAATTCCGGCGTGTTGCGGACGGATGAAACCGACGTCGATCATATTCCGGTTAAAGGCGATGAGATGATCGAAAAAACCCGCCACATTCAAGACACCTACCGGCTTGCTGTGGTAACCCAGTTGCGACCAGCTGATCGCTTCCCACAGTTCATCCATCGTGCCGACACCGCCCGGGATGGTGATGAAGCCATCAGAAAGGTCGGTAAAACGAGCCTTGCGTTCATGCATGCCGGACACGACGTGCAATTCCGTACAGCCCTTATGCGCGACTTCGGCGCCGACCAAAGCTTCGGGTATGATACCAATGACTTCGCCGCCGGCTTCTAGCGCGGCATCGGCAACCGCGCCCATCAGCCCCAGTCGCCCACCGCCATAAACAACGCCAATGCCGCGTTCGGCGAGTGCTTTGCCGACAGCCGCGGCTGCCATTATGTAAATGGAGTTGTCGGGCGTGGCTGAACCGCAATAGACGGCGATACGCTTCACTTATTGATATCCTCCAATATCAGCGCAGCCGTTGCCTTTGCACTGCCGACGACACCGGGAACTCCTGCACCTGGATGGGTACCAGCGCCGACGAAATAAAGATTGGGTATCACGTCATCACGGTTATGCGCACGCATATAGGCCGATTGCCATAGGACAGGTTCAAGGCTGAACGCGCTGCCAAGATGCGCGGACAGGTCGCGCCCGAAATCTGCAGGTGTGTAATGGAACTGCGTCATGATCCGTGACCGGATATCAGGGATAAGCCTCCGTTCAAGCTCGTCCAATATGCGCTCCGTCATCGCCTCACCCACATCGCCATCCCAGTCGAGCGGAGCCTTGCCCATATGCGCGACTGGCGCGAGGACGTAGAATGTCGAGCAACCTTCGGGTGCGAGACTGGGGTCCGTAACCGTTGGGTGATGCAGATAGAGCGAGAAATCCTTGGGCAAGACGCCATTTTTGTAAATGTCGTCCAGCAACCCTTTATAACGTGGACCAAAAAGGATCATGTGGTGCGGAATACCCGGCCACGTTCCTTTGATGCCCAGATGAAGCACGAACAGTGATGGTGACCAGCTTTTGCGGTTAAGCGATTTTGCGCCACGCTCGCCCCGCTTGTTGCCGGTAAGCAAATCCTTGTAGGTGTGCATCAGGTCGCCATTGGATGCAGCGACATCGCAGTCCATCCGCCAGCCGGATTTGGTCCGCACGCCAACGACCTTGTCGCCGCGCGTTTCGATTTCCTCAACTGGATCGCCCAAACGCAATGTTCCGCCCAGTCGTTCAAAATGCGTCACCATCGCGGCTACGAGGCGGTTGGTGCCGCCCTTGGCAAACCAGACGCCGCCCTCTTTTTCGATTGTATGGATCAGCGCGTAGATCGCGCTGGTCGACATCGGGTTTCCGCCGACCAAAAGCGTATGAAAGGACAGGGCTTCGCGCAGCTTTTCGTCTTTGACGTAAGATGAAACAATCGAATAGACCGAGCGCCACGCCTGATATTTCATAAGCGCAGGCGCCGCTTTGATCATCGACGCGAAATCGAGAAATGCTACAGAGCCGAGTTTCTGATAGCCTTCCTTGAACACACCCTTCGAATATTCAAGGAACTTGCGATAGCCTTCGACATCGTCGGGGTTCAGCTTTTCAATCTCTGCCTTCAGGCCCGGCGCGTCGTTGGAATAATCAAAATTGGTGCCATCGGCCCAATTGAGGCGGTAAAACGGGAAAACCGGCATAAGCTCGATGTCGTCGGCCATCTTGTGACCCGATACACTCCATAATTCTTCAAGGCAGGGCGGGTCGGTGATGACCGTCGGCCCGCCGTCAAAGATGAAGCCGTCCTTTTCCCAATAATAGCCGCGCCCGCCGGGCTTGTCCCGTGCTTCGATAATGGTCGTGGCGACGCCTGCGGATTGCAGGCGCATGGCAAGTGCCAGTCCGCCAAATCCGGCACCTATGATTGCTGCGGTTTTCATTTCTTTTTGCTCCGGATCGCGGTGATGGCTTTTCCGATTGGAATGGGCGGCTTGCCAGACAGTATGCGCGCCTTGTCACTAATCGTCGTCTTTCCCGCATAGAAGCGTTCGATCAATCCGGGCTTTAACCTGTAGAAGCGTTCGAGAATTTTGTAGCGATCCGTAACATCCGCGCCGCGGAACAGCATCCGGTTGAGCATGCGGTAGAATTTACCGCTCTGCCAATGTTCCTGTGCGCGTTGCCGCATGACCATGTTTAGCTTGTCGCCATCGAGATCGGGCTGTTCGGCAATGAAAATCGCATTGCGGACCGCATCGGGCAGGGAGTAACTGGTCACAGCCTGGAAAAAGGCACCGCGCGCGCCCGCTTTTGCTGTCCGTCCGCTACCGCTTGCCCAGTAATTTTCCAGATCGCCGCCCATGACAACGGGCAACACTCCATTTTCTTCGCGCAGGACGCGTTCGACTTTCCAGCCTTTGCTATCGGCGTATTCGGCAAGGCGTTGACGCAAACGACGCGGGTCGTGATTCGGTGTGTCGCTGTAATATGTGTCTTCGACAAATATCTTGTCCATGCCAAAGGGCAGGACATAGACAAAGCGATAGCCGTCATGCTGGTCGACCGTAGCGTCCATGACGATGGGCTTGGTCAGATTATGGGGTTCGGACAATTGCATCAGCTGGCCGGTGAATTTTTGCCAACCGCAATCAAGGTGGTGCAAGTCCCCAGCGCCGCGCACATCAATGACACCGCCTGCGTTAATTCGCTGCGCCCCGTCGAGCACGACGAGCCGGGGGGACACAGCCTTAACTTCACGGCCCAACATCATCGCCGAAGCAGGCAGGCTGTGCCGCAAAACCCAATCAAGCCGTTCGGATTCAATGGTGTAATAGATATTTTCGAGCGACCGGCTATGTGCAGGAAAGCGCACTTCGTATCCGGACCAGCCATAGGTAACGAGCGGCGCGGTGAGCCAGCGATGCTCGGGCAGTATGTCGCTCGCAAAATAGCTCCATAGATGGTTGCCGCCAAAGCTTTCGCCTTGTTCGATCAGCACGATTTTAAGTTCCGGCCGCATTTTGGCGAGCGCAAGCGCTATCAGCCCACCGGCAAGCCCGCCGCCGACGATCGCAAAATCAACTTTTATATTTTCCCGGTTCACTCTCCGGTTCTAGCGCAGGCATTTTACAAGGGAAAGCCTTGTACCAACGAAATACACAGCTTTCTGGGTGGTTGACATTTGGGGAAGGATTGGGAACCACGGCAAAATGGAAAATAACGCAAAAGTCATTGCTGTTTACAGCCTGAAAGGCGGAGTTGGCAAAACTACGCTAACAGTTAATTTGGCGGCGGAGGCGGCGTTGCGGCGGGGTAGGAAGGCCTTGCTTTGGGACCTTGATCCGCAATCAGCGGCCAGTTTCATTCTTGGCTATGACCCTGAAAAAAAATCGAAAGCGCGGTCGGTATTCGAACGGGATATTGAACCTGGAAAACTGATTGTGCCAACTGCCGTGGCAGGGCTCGACTTGCTTCCGGCGGATATTTCACTGCGCGGGCTGGACGGATTTTTCAATTCGCTGGGCAAGAAAAAGCGGCTGGCGAAGCTGGTTGAGGCGATCAGCGGAAAATATGACCGGATTTTTCTGGATTGTCCGCCGGGCCTGACCGAAACCAGCGAACAAATGATGCGCGCCGCCGATATCATCATTGTGCCGGTTATACCGTCGCCTCTGTCCCAGCGTGCGCTGGAGGATGTCGTGTCGCATCTTAAAGAACATCACAAGGGACACGCCCCCTTGCTGCCGGTTTTCTCGATGGTTGATCGCAGACGCAATCTGCACGTTGCCGCGCTGTCGGCCAATCCGGATTGGCCCCGAATTCCGATGGCGAGTGCGGTAGAAATGATGGCTGTGCATCGTTCTCCGGTGGGCGTTTTTGCCCATCGGTCCCCGGCGGGTGAAGCTTTCCAAATGCTTTCGGGGGCCATCGAGCGTAAGCTTGCCAAGTCGAAGGACTGAATTGGTCGTTTAGGTCTTGACCGTAAGGAACGGGATATGCGGAAAAAATGGCTTTGGGCACTGCTCGGTGGTGCAGCGTTGGCGGGTACGATCGGCTATGTGAAGCGCGACGCCATCGCCATGAATCTGCTCCATCGCGGCGCTGACGCCGCCATGGTCCGTAATGCGCTTGCGGATTTGCCGAAGGATCAACTGCATGTAGCCTTTTGCGGGACAGGCTCTCCGCTTCCCAGCCGAGACCGCGCGGCGGCGTGCACGGCGGTTATTGCGAACGGACGGATTTTCGTGTTCGATATGGGCGAAGGGTCAGGCGAGACCTTGTCGTTGATGGGCTTCCCGCTCGATAAGATCGAGGGCGTTTGGCTGACCCATTTGCACAGCGACCATTTTGAAGGGCTTGGCCCCTTCACCCTGCAACGATGGGCGGGAAGCAGTGCCGCTATTCCGCTCGCCGTCTACGGGCCGGAAGGCGTTTTGGAAATTACCGGGGGCTATAACGCGGTCTATCGCATCGATTCCACATATCGCATCGCCCATCATGGTGCAGATGTGGTGAAGCCTGCGGGCTTTGGCATGGTCGGAAAGGCAATCAACGCAGGGCCCGTTTATGATGACGGCGGGGTCCGGATTACCGCCTTTGCCGTAGACCACGATCCCATCAAGCCCGCCTTCGGTTACCGTATTGACTGGAAAGGCCGCAGCGTCGCCATCAGCGGCGATACCGCTTTCTCCCCGGCACTCGCGGCGGCAGCCAAAGGTACGGACCTATATGTCAGCGAACTTCTTTCGCCGCGCATGGTCAAGATTTTGGAGAACAGCGCCCGCAAGGCAGGCAACACCAATCGGGCTAAGATCTTCAGCGATATCCAGAATTACCATATCAGCCCCGAACAGGCCGCCGATGTCGCAAAAAGTGCTGGCGTTGGAATGCTCGCCTTCACGCATATCGTGCCGTCGGTGCCAAAGCCTTTGGAATTTGCGCTGACGGGCGAGGCATCGAAACATTTTTCCGGACCGATAAACATAATGCATGATGGCGATGTCATCAGCATTTCGGACAAGAATAAATTTGAAACTCAAAATTTGCTAAGTCGCTAAGTGCCGGAGTAAGGGGGGCTATGGAATATGCTCTCCCTGTGCTGCTGTCTGCGTTGGCAATGACTCTGATCGTCGGCGTCCGCTATCTGGTGGTCAGCGGAGCGTTCGCCTGGGCGACGCGGGTCAGGCACCCGAATCTGTATGCCGGGCTCGAACCGCAAATGCGTCGTGAAATTGGCTGGAGCCTTGCGAGTGCCGCCATTTACGGAATTCCGGCCGGAATCGTCGCCTGGGGCTGGGACAGTCAGGGATGGACTTTGATCTACCGGAATTGGGCGGACTATCCGCTGTGGTATGTGCCGTTGTCGATATTCCTCTATCTGTTCGCGCACGATAGCTGGTTTTACTGGACCCACCGGCTGATGCACCGCCCATGGTGGTTCAAAAAAGCGCATGCCGTCCATCATGAAAGCCGCCCGCCGACGGCATGGGCCGCGATGTCGTTCCACCCGTGGGAGGCTCTGACTGGCGCGCTTATTATCCCTATTCTTGTGTTCATCATTCCCATTCATGTTGGCGCAATTGGCGTTGTGCTCACTGTGATGACGGTTATGGGTGTAACCAACCACATGGGGTGGGAATTGTTCCCCAAGTTCATGGTTAACGGCAAATTAGGAAATTGGCTGATAACTGCAACGCATCACCAGAAACATCATGATGCATATCGGGGGAATTATGGGCTTTATTTCAGGTTTTGGGACAGGATTTGCGGCACAGACCTTGGTCTTGGCGATTGGGGTAGCGGCGCTGGTGCCCGGAACGGCACTTGACGCCACGTCGACAGCATCGACCTTGGATTTGAGTATTTATGGTTTGCGTAGCATGAAGGGCAATGTCCTTGTCTGTGTTACCGCGAATCCCAAATTCTTCCCAGATTGTAGCAAAGACCCCAAAAGCCATCGCGCCAAGGTCGCTGCACCCGATGCGGGTAATATTAGTTTTAAAGGTCTGGAGCAGGGCACTTACGCCGTTGCGCTGATTCATGATGAAAATGCGAATAGCAAAATGGATATGGCTATTTTCCTGCCCAAAGAAGGCTTCGGTTTCTCACGCAACCCAGTCATCGTGGCGGGACCACCCCGGTTCAAAGCTGCTGCATTCGCAATTGGAGCCGATGAAGTTAACCAGCGAGTGAAAATGAAATATATGCTTTGATAGTCGTCAATTCGCGTTGCATGGAACGAATTGTCAATTTGGCTTGTTTGTGGGTAAACCGCAAACAGGAGTATGTTATGAGTTTCGCCTTCACCCTTGCCAAGCTATCAGCATTGACGCTCGTCTGCTCGTCAGTGCCACTATATGCTCAGGCACCAGAGGCAGAAAGTTCGAAGGCCGATGCCCCCGATCGTGGTGTATTCGCCGGAGACTGGCTCACAATCGGGATCGGTGGTGGCTATGGGCCCAGCTACGAAGGGTCCGATGATTATATCCTTTTCCCTGCACCATTGGCGCAAGGAAGCATTGGCGGATTTGACTTCGGTGCGCGGGGCCCCGGTCTTTACGTCGATCTGGTTCGCGACACGAACGCTGAAGGAAATGTGAAATTCCTCGCCGGCCCCTTGGTTCGCGTTCGTACCGACCGCAATAACAATATTAAAGACTCAGTCGTCCGGTCGCTTGGCAAAAAGGATGTTGCCATCGAAATCGGCGCCACGGCGGGCGTGTCCTTTTCCAAAGTGCTTAATCCTTTTGACAGCTTGATGCTATCGACCGACATCCAGTGGGACGTGGCCAAAGCGCATCGCGGACGCCTCATTAGCCCTAACATCAGCTATTCCACGCCGCTATCCACCTCAATTTTCACGAGCCTCAGCCTGTCGGCAACCCATGTCGACGGCAATTATGCCGATACCTATTTCAGTATTGATGCTGCGGGCAGCGCCGCCAGTGGCCTGCCGACATTCGATGCCAAGGGTGGCTGGAAAAGCTATGGCGCATCCTTGCTTGGCGGTGTCGATCTGTCGGGTGATGCACGCGATGGGGGATGGTCTGTGTTCGGTCTGGCCAGCTATTCCCGTTTGACCGGTGATGCGAAACGGTCGCCCGTGACCTCGATCCGCGGCGATGCCGACCAATATTTTCTGGCGGCTGGCATCAGTTACACTTTTTAGGAAATACCGGCTTTAACCAGTTGGAAACGTTGATTGGGGTATGCGGCTTTCATAAAAAAGGGCGCGCATATGAACCATATTTCAAGTGAAAAATCTTCGGACGTCAACCCGTCGGTTGGATATAGCCGTGAAAGCAGGGCAAGTTGGATCGGTTCCAAACTTGCACAATCAACTGGTATCGGGGTCGATCAACTTGATGCGGTGCATAATTATATGTGGCTGCGTATTTTGCAAAACAATGCGGCAACGCCGACGACGGAAAATGAGGCCGACCACCTTGCGATGCACATCGTGAAACTGTCCCTGCTGGCAGAAAACGCCGCCGCTCAAGGCGGCCCAAAAGCCGCAATGGCCGCCGTAATGCAAGCGCGAGGGAGCGAAGTCGACCCGTTGCTGGCCCAAAACTTCCTGCGCCTCGCAAGCTCCTCCATATTCTGGATGGCTATGGATTCAGTGGGCGAAGCATAAGCTAACCAGACGCGCAGGCGAATTATACTTCCTGCTGGTCCTCGTCAGGCTCCTGAATTTTAGGTTTAACCGTTTTGCGGCTTTTGGGTTGAGGAAGAACGTCGCCTTCGTCCTCGTCATCGGCTTCAACGTCATTGCGGGACGCCTGATAGCCAGTGCCACCTGCAACCAGCTTATCAAGTGAAGAACCATCAAGCCCCAGTTCTTTCATCAAGCCATCAATCACGGGTGCTTGAGCGCGATAGGATAATGCCGCAGCAACCGCATCGGTCGCAAGATTGCCGCTGCTTCCGGTGCCGGATCCCCCACCACGGTTTCCGCTATTCTGGGTTATTCCATCGACCTGAACGATCTTGATCGAATCGATTGCTTCCAAAGGCTTGGCGGATTCGCGTATGACCTCGGGTAGGACCTTGAGCAGAGCCATTTTGGTCTGCAAAGAAATCTGGTTCGACGACAATATATTCGCAGCTTCGTTAATTGCGCGCTGACCCGCCGCTTCCACTTCAAACCGTATCCGCGATGCTTCTGCGCGAAGTTTTTCTGCATCTGCCTCACCTTCGGCAGCTACGCGCACAGCTTGCGCGCGGTTGGAAGCGGCTTCTTTCTCGGCCTCGGCCTCAACCCTTATGCCGATAGCCTGACGTTCAGCTTCTTTGGAGGCTTCGATCAATTCGATACGCTTGCCACGTTCAGCGATTTCTGTTTCGCGTGCGGTTATGACTTGTTCTTCGGCGGCGACCGCTTTGGCGCGGGCATCATCTGCGTCTGCCCGAGCCTGACTTTCTTCGCGCGACTTGTTCTGAACGGCGATCTGCTGTTCCTGCCGGGCTATCTCGAGCGACTGTTCCTGTGCGATCTGCGCTTCCTGCACCGCACGGTCGGCCTCGATTTGGGCAGAGTCTATCTGCTGCTTCGACTTGATTTGGGCATCCTGCGCCTCCTGATCCCGAAGCGCTTTTTCACGGGCAACTTCGGACGCCTGAGTGGCGCGGCGCATCTCGACTTCACGTTCCTGTTCCAGCCGAGCAAATTCGTTGTCCCGGCTGATTTCGAAAGACCTTTTGTCCGCCTCGAGGTTCTTGGTTTCAATCTGAACGCGGGTGTCCTGTTCAATGTCGTTGCGCGCTTTCTTGCGCAATTCGATCTGCTCGGTCAGCTTTGTCAGACCTTCTGCGTCGAAGGCATTGTTTGCATTGAAATGTTCGATCGACGTCTGATCGAGGCCAGTCAGCGAAACCGACTCCAATTCCAGTCCGTTCATGGCTAGATCGCTCGACGATGCTTGCTGCACCTTTTGAACAAAGTCAGCGCGCTGTTCATGCAGCTCGTTCATCGTCATCCCGGCAGCAACGGAGCGCAGCGCGTCAACGAATTTGCCTTCGACAAGGTCTTTCAGCAGCTCGGGCTGCATTGTGCGCAAACCCAAAGTCTGCGCGGCCATCGCCAGTGACTCGGCGTCAGGGCGCACACGGACATAGAATTCTGCCTTTACGTCAATCCGCAAGCGGTCGAGCGTAATGAGCGCATCGACATTGTTGCGCTCGACCGCGAGCCGGACGGTGTTCATGTTGACCGGCATGGTTTCGTGCAGCACGGGTAAAACGAGCGCGCCACCGTTCATCACTACTTTTTCGCCGCCAAGCCCGGTGCGGATAAAAGCGATTTCCTTTGTGGCCCGCTTGTACAGCCGGGTGATGACAAGACCAAAAACGATCAGCGTGACCAGCACCATGCCGACGTAAATCAGGGTCGAAATCAGATTCTCGGTCATTATTTTATCCTTCTAATCGAGGCAGATGCTGCCCGCCCTGTGATATTGCCTTAAACAGATCGCCGTCGCGCCGCACGAGCAACAGCTTCTCTCCGGAGTTAAACTGTTGTCCGTCATTGTCGGGTTCGACCATGACGAAATGCGGGTGACCATGGACATCGAGCACCTTGGCGCGGGCAGGGGAGCCGGGCTTTGCCGTCCCTGCGCCGAGTACGGCAAAGCGGCCGACGAGGCTGTCGATCGACACCGCCGTGGTTTCATCCTTGGGCATAATACGGCCCAGCGGTCGCGCCAGAATGGCTGTGGCGGGAACGCCGGCAAGCGCCGCCAGCGGACCCGACAGCCACGGTGCAAGCAGGGCGCCAGTTGCCCCTTGAATGATTTGCTGGCCGACAAAGCCGATCAGCATGAACAGTAACAGGAAGAGGGCGAGCCAGATCATCAACGGTAACCTTCCCAGACCCAGAAAACTGAGCAGACCGTTCGCGACGCCTGCTGCGTCAACACCACCATCCATGTCGCTGTCCAGATCGGGTGCAAAATCGGTTAGACCACTGAACTGTAGGATCATCAGGCCGATCAGCAGCACCCCTGCGCCCGCAAAAGGCAGGTTTCCATTAGCCAACCAAAATTCAAACAATTCAGATCCCTGTCGCGACGAAATGTAGCGAGAGGATATTGATGGACGGTCGAGATTCGGTCAATCGGAATCGGAAAGCCGGTGTCCGATTTTCGGACGACTGCTAAATCGCATTAACCGGTATACGGAAATAAACATGGCCACCCGGCGATGCAGGGGGCATCGCTCCGGCGCGGATGTTGACTTGCAACGATGGCAGGATGAGGAGAGGCGCTTCAAGCGTCTTGTCGCGGGCGTTACGCATTGCGACGAATTCGGATTCCGAAATACCGTCATTGACATGGATATTGGCCGCACGTTGTTCGGCAACGTTGGTTTCCCAGCGATAGTCGCTGCGTCCGGCAGGCAGATAGTCATGCCCGACAAATATCCGCGTCTCTGCCGGTAGGGACAGGATCTTGCGGATGGAACGGTAAAGGGTTTCGGCGCTGCCGCCTGGAAAATCGGCGCGGGCGGTGCCATAGTCCGGCATGAATAACGTATCTCCGACAAAGGCAGCATCGCCGATCATATAAGTCAGGCAGGCAGGCGTGTGCCCCGGGGTGTGCAGAACACGGATCGTGAGCGAACCCAATGGCAGGCTGTCTCCTTCAGCGACCAGCCGGTCAAACTGGCTGCCATCGGGGGTGACGTCGTCTGCCTCGAACAGGGTGGCAAATACGGTCTGGACCTGCGTGATATGGCTGCCGATCACAACCGGAGCGCCGGTGACATCGCGCAAATGATGCGCCGCCGACAGGTGGTCGGCATGGGCGTGCGTTTCCAGAAGATAGACGATGTCCAGCCCTTGCGCTTTTGCCGCAGACAGCAACGCGTCGGATGATGCCGTCGTCACCCGGCCATTACGCGGGGTGAAATCCAGCACGGGATCAATAATCGCCGCCTTTTTTGTCGCGGGGTCGTGGACAATATAGCTCACCGTATTTGTGGCGTTGTCGAAAAAGGCCTGAACAGCAGGTTGCATGAGTCGTCTCCTTATCCCTTTATATTAGCACTTGCTAAATTAGAATCAATGAATATAAATAAGCTATGTTTGACACTTCCCGTTTCGATCTCTCGCTGTTCGAGGAAAGCGCTGGCCGCGCTGCAGCCCTGCTCCGTTTGTTGAGCAACGAACGACGGCTCATGATCCTGTGCCAGTTGGCGGAAGGTGAATTGTCGGTCGGCGCGATCCAGTCGCGTGTAGGGCTATCGCAATCGGCGCTTTCGCAGCACCTTGCTTTGTTGCGCGAGGATGGCGTGGTGGCCACCCGCCGCGAACGCCAGACCATTTACTACAAAATCGTCGATCACGCAGCTTTGCGCGTCATCGAAACTCTTGCAGAGCTTTTCTGCCCTCCGGAATTAAGGACCAAATCATGACCACTGCCCTCCATAAACTTTCTCCGCGTAACGTGCAGGAACGGCTGAATGCCGGTAACGCGATCCTTGTCGACATACGTGAGAGCGATGAATTCGCGCGCAGCCATGTCAAAGGCGCGCAATCCTCGCCACTTTCGATTTGGGAGAAGGCGCATCTGAATGTTGATCCAGACACGGATGTTATTTTCACCTGCCGGTCGGGCATGCGGACGGCTGGAGCCTGCGACCGGTTAGCAGCGCGGGTGAAGGGTGAGGCCTATGTGCTTGATGGCGGGTTGGATGGATGGGCCAAGGCCGGTTTTCCAGTTGAAACCGACGCCGATGCGCCGATGGAAATCATGCGTCAGGTGCAAATTGCGGCCGGCTCGCTTGTGCTTTTTGGAGTCATACTTGGCTTTGTCCTCACGCCTGCTTGGTTTGTGCTGTCGGGCTTTGTCGGCGCAGGGCTTGTCTTTGCAGGGGTCAGCGGATTTTGCGGCATGGCACGGTTGCTCATGCTCGCCCCATGGAACCGCGTGAAAACCGTCTGACATGGCTGTTGAAACACTCCTTCTGGCAGGGTTGGGCGGGGCGCTTATCGGGCTTTTGCTTACTTTGTTTGGCGGGGGTGGCTCGGTGCTGGCTACACCTTGGTTGATCTATGTTGTCGGTTTGACCGATACCCATGCCGCCATCGGTACATCCGCCGCCGCCGTCGCCGTCAATGCCGCGACAGGTTTGGCGGCGCAGGCGCGGGCGGGGCGGGTCAAATGGCCTTGCGCCATAACCTTCGGGATTGCAGGTCTCGCCGGTACGCTGGTCGGGGCGCATTTTGCCAAACAGGTGGATGGCCAGGCGCTGCTCACATGGTTCGCCTTTGCGATGATCGCGATTGCCGTGTCGATGCTCGTGCCCAGAAAAAATGCAGGGGACCCGTCGGTCCGCCTTACTCCACTTATGGTTCTGAAACTGGCGCCCATTGGTTTGCTTGCAGGGCTGGCTGCGGGGTTTTTCGGGATTGGCGGCGGGTTTCTGATTGCGCCGGGTCTTATGGCCTCAACCGGCATGACACTCGCCAATGCCAGCGCGTCCTCGCTGGTGTCGGTCAGCCTGTTTGGGGGCGCGACCAGCCTGTCTTATGCCGCGTCGGGGCAACTGGTCTGGCCGTTGTTCGGCGCGTTGGTTGTTGGCGGGGCGGGGGGAACCCTGATTGCCCTGCCACTGGCAAAGGCGCTCGAAAGCCGCGTCGTGATGGCGCGGACGCTGTTTGCGCTGATGGTCATCGGCGTTGCGCTCTTCATCCTGCTGGACTGAATAGCATCTCTGCTCTATCACCCTCCCATCCCCGGGGAGTCGTGTGACTGAGAGGCAGGTGTTACGCCCTGCGACCCGCTGAACCTGATCCCGTTGACGCGGGCGTAGGGAGGGAGCGGCACCCGAAACCCGCGCTCTCCTTTTCGACATAATGGAGAGTAGACATGGCAGACATCCCCGCACGCACCGAAATAGGCGTTACCACCGGACCCATCCGTGGCAGCAAGAAAATCTATGTCGGCGAACGCCGCGTGGCCATGCGCGAAATCTACCTCGACCCAAGCTGCGACGACGCCCCTGTGCGCGTCTATGACCCGAGCGGGCCTTACACTGACTCCAACGCGCATATCGACATCAGCGCAGGCCTGCCTGAAATCCGCAGCCAGTGGATCCGCGAGCGCGGCGATGTCGAGGAAGTGTTGCAACGCGAAGTCCGCCCCGAGGACAATGGCCAGCTCGGCCCAGACCGCAGCGGCGGCGTGGCGCCATTCCCCAATGTCCGCAAGACCGTCCTGCGCGCCAAACCTGGGGCCAATGTCAGCCAGATGCATTATGCACGCCAAGGCATCATTACGCCCGAGATGGAATATGTCGCCGAACGCGAGAATCTAGGCCGCGCGCGCCTCGCCGAATATAAGCGCGACGGCGAAAGCTTTGGCGCGGAAATCCCCGATTACGTCACCCCCGAATTCGTCCGCGACGAAATCGCAAGGGGCCGCGCGATCATCCCCAATAACATCAACCACCCCGAGAGCGAACCGATGGCCATCGGCCGCAA
>NZ_JBGSRI010000023.1:0-3139 GCF_041737645.1 Sphingorhabdus sp. | reverse complement strand
GCCGGTTCGGCCGCGTTCTTTTAGGATAATTTCAGACCGTGAGGCCCAAAATTACGCTGCGAGAGCAAGTGCTTCGTTATCGTTTGCACTTATGAGTTTTGAACCATTTCACGGCTTATTCATGCCGGGCAAAAACAATGCCTTTCAACGCACGTCGATCCTAGTTCAGCCCCTTCAAAACGCCCGGTAAACCGGGAGATATGGTGGAGCTGCCGGGTACCGCCCCCGGGTCCGCTGCATCTATTACACACCGCAATTTATCGCCATAGCCGGGCGAACCCGGCAACGACCCATATAGGGGTTTTTTGGTGAATGGGAAGTGAAGAGCTCAGGGTCAGGACCTATTAAATGCACTTGCGAGGTTTGAGGCCATTTTGCACAGGGTAAGGAAGGAAGCCGCAGGGATATAAATATATCTCAAGGCTTTCTGACGCAACCATGGGCAAAATGGGTCAAATCCTCCGGACGTCAAAATGGCTTTGATCTCGAACCAAAATACGCTTGCCGGAAGAATGACTATCGGCGGCGCGCATTTTGGTCCGATATCTTCGCCATTTTGACGCCTCGCAAGTGCATTTAATAGGTCCTGACCCTAAATACCCTGCATGTTCCGGCTCTCCGTCGGAATTCGGACCACGATGCCGTCGAGTTCATCGGTCAAAAGGATCTGGCAGGATAAGCGGCTTGTGCGCCGTGCGCCGCTGGCCAGATCGAGCATATCCTCTTCATCTTCAACCGCGGCGGGCAATTTGTCGAACCATGCCTTGTCCACAATGACATGGCAGGTAGAACAGGCCATCTGCCCTTCGCATGTGCCTTCCAGGGGCATTCCGGCGGCCTGTGCGACCTCCAGCAACCCTAGACCTGTTTCAGCCTCCACCTCGTGCGCGTCGCCTTCGGCATTGATGAAGGTCACCTTGATCATAACATCGCCTCTGCTGCCCGGTTGATTGCTTCGGCAGCAATATCAATTTCCGCGAGCGTCGTATAGCGGCCAAAACCGAGCCTTATCGAAGATTTTGCCTGTGTTTGGGACAGTCCGAGCGCGGACAGGACATGGCTGGGACGGCCCGACCCGCTGGCGCAAGCGGAGCCTGCGGAAAAGGCGATATCGCGGCATTCGGACATCAGCCTTCCCACATCAACCCCGTCGCGACGCAGGTTGAGATTGCCTTTGTAGCGGTGCGTGGTCGAACCGTTTACAGTCCATTCGGAAAATGCCGCGATGGCATGGTCCCACAATTGCGCGATATGCACGGCATCTTGCTCCATCCGCTGTGCAGCGACTTGAACCGCTGCGCCGAATCCTGTGCACAGAGCGGGCGACAAGGTTCCCGAGCGCAGCCCCTGCTCCTGCCCGCCGCCGTGCATCAGCGGGGTCAGCGAGATCCCGTCCCGCACCCACAAGGCACCAATGCCCTTGGGTCCGTGAATCTTATGGGCGGAAATTGCGATCATGTCCGGGCCTTCGGGGATAGGCATCCGGCCAAACGCCTGCACCGCGTCGCACAGCAGCAGAC
Organism: Sphingorhabdus sp.; assembly: GCF_041737645.1. GTDB lineage: Bacteria > Pseudomonadota > Alphaproteobacteria > Sphingomonadales > Sphingomonadaceae > Sphingorhabdus_B. The sequence continues at coordinate 1,619 of NZ_JBGSRI010000023.1, read as the reverse complement.
CACCGTGTGCATGGCTTTGGTCCGCCAGCTCGGCGACCGGCTGGATCGTTCCGATTTCATTATTCACCAGCATAGCCGCAAACAGGCCCGGTCCCGGGACGACATGTGCCGCGCGCCCGTCTGCATCGACCGGAACAACCGCTCCACCTGCATAGGCCACGCAATCCAGCACCGCCGCATGTTCCGTGGCGAGCGCGGTGACCGGCAACCCGCAGCCTTTGATCGCAAGATTTAGCGCCTCGGTTGCGCCGCTGGTGAAAATGACTCTGCCCCCTTTGGGTAGCATCGCAGCGATCTGGTCGCGCGCAACCTCGACTGCTGCTGCCGCTGCCCTGCCCGGAACATGAGCGCTATGCGGATTGGCAAATCCGTCTTTCAGCCATGGTTCCATTGCGGCAAAGACTTCGGGCGCCATCGGCGTAGTCGATTGATAGTCGAGGTAAATCACGCCGTCTTGGCTCGATTTGCAATGCTTTGCCATATCTCGATGAACAGGCTTACATCTGCTTCATCGGTGTCCGGCCCGAAACTGACGCGGATTACTTCCGAAGCCGATTTGCTATCCCAACCCATCGCACCAAGAACATGACTGGTTTTGAGCGTACCCGACGAACAGGCGCTCCCAGCGGATACGGCAATGCCCGCCATGTCGAAGTTGATCAGCTGGCTCGATGCTGCTGCGCCGGGCATGCGGTAACTTGCGATGGTCGGTAGTCGCCGGCTCTCTTGTGCGACGACTTCTCCGCCACCGGCGATAACCGCCTCATCCAGTCTCTGGCGAAGCCGCTCTGCCTTTTCGAGCCATCCAAAACCAGCCTCCAAGGCAACCGCAAAACCGATTGCTGCGGGCAAGTTTTCGGTCCCCCGCCGATAGCCCTGCTCTTGCCCCCCGGTCGGTTGCAATAACCCCAGATTGCGCGTCAGCAATGCACCAATGCCTGGTGGCCCGCCGAGTTTATGCGCCGAAATCGCGATCAGATCGGCATCAGGCAGCGGCAGCTTCCCCGCGCTTTGTGAACAATCGGCAAATAGCGTTCCGCCTGATGCACGGACGGCATCGGCGATTTTTTCCAAAGATTGTATGACGCCTGTTTCGTTGTTGACTGACTGCACAGCGTATCTTGACGGCTTGCAGATCGATGCGGGGTCGACATATCCGTTGGAGTCCACAGGTAACCGTTCTGGGGCCGCAACGGCCAACACGGCATCATGTTCAACCGCGCTGGCAATAGCCTCACCGCCACCCAGCGCAAGTGCGATGGCTTCGCTCGCCCCGCTTGTCAGGATGACTTCGCCATCCCAGCCCAGCGCCGACTTGATCCGCGCCCGCGCATCTTCCAGCGCAGCACGCGCCGCCCTGCCCTCGCTATGGGGGGAGGACGGGTTCGCCCACCGCTCCATTGCGCCGGCCATAGCGTGACGCACCGCCGGGAGCAGCGGCGTCGTGGCTGCGTGGTCGAGATATATGCGCGGATTCTGGGCCATTTGTTCCATGACAGTTGCGAAAATCGTGACTGCTTCTATATAGCGCTTCGACTTCCTGCAAAGCCCGAACAATCGGTTGCTGCGCGGCACTTAAATATAGAATCGAAAAAATAGATGCCTGCCATTGCTATTCC
>NZ_JBGSRI010000005.1:0-34409 GCF_041737645.1 Sphingorhabdus sp. | reverse complement strand
CGGATGTCTTTTACCACCGCTTGCGCGGATGGCTTTGAGTGTTTTGCGTTCATCTTCGTTCCTTACAGTCACTACGATGAACCCAAAACACTCTCCTATTTTATGCAGCCAGTGTGTCTATTGAATGCTGACGGGGGACAGTCAAGCTGAATCGGGTGGGAGGTGGGTTCATAATGAATGGGCTGAATATGAAGTCGCAGAAGCGGATTCTGGCTGATGCGCTATGATAGTCAGCGATGTGATGGTTTGGATAGGGATTGGAATGCTGCCTGTATGGGGATAGAGGTATCACATGCCTTTTGATGATCCTTTCAAAAATTTTGGCCTGAGCATTTTCGACCGGCTGCTCGAACGCGAGCGAAGCCAGCGAGAGATGGTTGAACGCCTATCTCGCCCATTTGGATTGTTAGGGAAGCACACTGCCTTCGAGGACGCCGTTAGCCGGCTGGCCGATTCTGCTGTCAGTCCGTCGTTGCTTCGAATGTCCGAGAATGCAACCAAACTGTACGCGATGTCTGAAAAACATCAGTCGCTGATTGATCGACCCACCTCGTGGTCGCGTATTGCAGCCGTGCGCGAAGCGTCTCTCGCCATTGCAGAACAACAAGCTGCCGGAACAAGCAACTTTGGCAAACTGGCTCTCGCTGTGGGCGAGCAACTTAATGCGGTTAGTAAATTAGGATATGCCCATTCGGATCTCATCGGTCGGGCGATACAGAGTTCGCGTCTGACCGATACGTTCACGCAAACTGTTACGCTTTCCCAGTTCCAAGAGATTGCCAACCGGGCCAACAGCATTAGCGCCCAATTTGAGCGGCTGGCGAACGAACAATCCTCTTGGCGCAATCAAAGCACTATCGACGCAATGATGGTGCGCCACGTTCGTGAAGCGCACTTGGCGATGGAAGCGATGGCCATCGAAGATAGTGCGGAAGGGTTTGTCAGTCACGCCAATGGGTTGCTGAAAGCGCTGGCGGGCATGTTCTCGCGATTCAAGGGCAATACATCAAATGAAGTGCGTGACATGGGGTTGTTGGGCTTTCTGGCAGCAATCTTGTCATTCCTTGCTATCTGGGAAATGCTGCAACCCGATGGGCTATCGGAAACCGAGCGCGAACAACTGACGGTCATTCAAACTGAAGTGCGCGAAATCCGCGAGCAACTCCTAGAATTTCTGGAGGGCGAAGCGGCAATTGACGAGGCGTTTGTATCGGATTTGCCGCGCGGCATCGCTCGCCGCAAAGCTTATATCCGCGTTCATCCCAAGCGACAGGCTGAACTGATTGTAGTGCTGCCAGACGACACACCGGTGGCTATATACGAGAGCAAGGCGAGGTGGTTAAAGGTCGTATATCGTGATCCGTTGGCTGACCAGTTAGCGATAGGCTGGGTCTATCGGCCTTCAATCACAATGCAGGGAGATTAGCAGCCATTAGGTGTAGTGGTTGAGCCACATTTATACAGAGAAATAGGGCTATTGATAGAATTTGACTTGCCAAATTCAATTATAGGTAGAAAACTCATGCAGACGAAAGCGTGGTGAGCGATTTGAGTCATTTTGACTGCATTCCGTAACGTCACGGCCAAGGAGGTTACGGCCAAAGTGCACGGCAGAGATGTGATAAACAGACATATCTCACAAGCAATCAGTTCGAAGATTGCGTTCTCTTTGTGCAACCTTAGCGACCACTTCCTACTTGGCGTAGGGCAATGAATACAGCTTTGTCCGCTGTCCTTGCCTGTCCGCGCCCGCGAATGGTACAATGGGTAAAGACACCCGAGCATAGAGGCTTGCTCCGCAGCCTCGAACAAATCGTTCTTCAATTTTCGCCTCACCAGTCGTTAGTTGTCGTCCATCGGCAAGATATTCGACTTGCGTTGTCCGCGTCCTTCAAGGCGTTCGTGCAATTTGCCCAGCGCCAAAAAGATGCAGGCCACGATACAGTCCGGCTGGAAAAACTCGACAATCAACCACATCGCAAATTCGGCTCCTACCTCGGTAACGAGTTGGCCGACCGTGCCATTCCCGGCCTGCCAAAGATCGAGCGACGTATGCAGATCTATGCTGCCCTGATGGTTGGCGGCCTTCCAGAAGACCCGCAGCGCGTTCCAGATCAAGTCAAGCTTCGGAATCCGCTTGAGGGCAGCCAACACAAGTTTCGGCGAAAAAATGCGAAATATCGACATTTTGCATCTCCTTCTTAGTCGAAGTCGTCGAAAATGCTGGCGTCGGTCTGATCACCTAACCAGCACAATTGGACCTCATCGCTTCGGCGATGGGGTCCTTTTTATTTTTAAGGTGGCTTTTTCGGCATAGAAAAAGCCGCGCCGGAAATGGCGCGGCTTAGTGCCGTCGCACCGGTTAGGTGCGCTGCGGCAGGCGCATAGCCTGCTCCACGAAGCGGGCTATGCGAGTGGTGGGCTTTCGGCATCGCAGCTTTCCAGCGGAAGGACGGGGGTGAATGACAGTGCCTGTGGGTGTGTGGTATTGGTGAACATTGGGGAATCCTCCGCAATTGCGGCCGGGCCAATAGTCGGTGCAGAAATTGCCGAATTCTTAACTCGGCATCACCGAATCTTAACCGCGACCATCTTCATACTACTGCCTAGAGAACATGATTTGATTTCACGAGCAAGTGATTTGTGCGACCAAGTGTGGCTCTCGTGTGACCAATTTTGTAATTAAATTTCAAATTGATGGGTCGTTAATGATAGGTTAACGTATTTAAGAACGGGTATTAAGTTACCGTTGCGCATAAGCCATTGTCCTTGAAGTGAAATATCAGGGATATTCTTTCAAGCGTGTAGTTTAGTCCGCTGTCCGGCTGCATGGCTCCAATGCAAATATTCTTGCTTTGAGTGTAATAATTTTGCTGCGGGAAGTTAGATTTAACCCTTTGGAAGCGACTTCGGTAACAGTTTCTCGGCGTCGCCGTGTTAAAGCGCAGCAGTAGCAACCCGTCAGGCATATCTGCCCAAGTAAGCCAATTATGATAGGAAGTGAAATAGGTGCATGATGGCATACAGATTCCGGCTACAAAAGGCGCTTTTCTACAACGCCATAAGCGTCGCCCATTTGCCGGAGAAACTCTGTCTGCCCTCCATAACTCGGATGCCTTGCCTTAATCACCCTGCTCGTTTCTGCAAAACGTCTCGCTGCCTTATCCGCGTCATTGCCCAGCGCAATGATCCGCTTCGGTCTAAGCAGGGCTACCAATTGGCTGAGTATCTCTTCCCCGGCTCGGCGCTCCCGCACATTGTGAAGCCGATTCGTGAATGGGTTACCCGGCGCATGGGGATGCAATGGAAAGACATTCCAAAGGAACACCGGAACTGTGATTTGATCGAGCATTCCCCAAATCACTGACGCGGTGCGTTCGGACACTGGCAATCCTCCCGTATGACGCGTTAATGCCACATTCCATCGATGGGCATGGGCGGTGACATGAACATCATCGGTCAACGCCAAACCCGTGCGCCTTCCTCCTCGATACCCAAGGTCACGGCCAATCCAGAGCGAGTCGATTTCAACTTTGCAGGTTGCATCAAGGATAGCTGAAAGGGCGGTGGCTCGCTTTTGTGCGGCGTCCGGTAGGTCATGAACGGCGCATTGGTCGGCGTAGGGATTAAATGTATGCTCAAAGCGCACCGCGCTTAGCTGCCTCACAAACTCAACTGGCTTCATCACAGACCCCGATCAAAGGGGTCTATACGTTATCGTCCGGCTTTTTCGATCACCAATTACAACCCCGCCCTTATTTTCCCGCACCTTCCGAAACACCGCATATCCATCAAGGATGGCGCGCTCCCAGAGGTTCAAGGGACAATCTTCAACCTCATACCCTCTCACAAAATCGGCAATCGTTTTGAGCATATCGAACGAAATCGACTTCTGATCTTCAAAGTATTTATGGTCTTTGGCCCGCGAAAATATCCACGCAGTTAGTCCTTCTTCGACAACAATCGACCGTCCGCCATCCTGCGCTTCGTCCACCTTTTTGTCACTCTTGCGCTTTTGCTTGATCAACGCGCGCATGACGGACGACCAGTGCAGAATTGCCGCATGGGCGAAGTGGAATACGTCGTGGAAACGATAATCGTCGGCATCAAGGATATTATCTGTGAGCGGATCGCCGATGAAGACGCCATTCCAACGCAAGTAGCATTGCCCACTTTCACGCTGCGTGAACTCAATCTCGAAATGATCAAGGAGTTGCTCTTCGGCTTCAAACTGGTCGTCAAAGGTCGGCAGGGTAGCAGCGTCTGGAGCAACAAAACGACCTCGCGTCTTCGCTAAGTTGCTTCGCGTCACGTCTCCAAAGGACAAAGTGGAAACCTGCAAGGTTTTCAAGTAGCAGTCGATGAACGGAATAAGCAGGCTCTCTGCATTATCAGCGTTGTCGGCGAGTTGAAGCAAATTTGAAGCAGCAGCACCCAATGTCAGCAATGCGTCGTCCAGCTCAGCAACCTCGCGAGGCATGACAATGTGAGACAATGTGCCGTTTTCCATGTCGCTGGCGGCAAGGATTGACGTGTAGTCATCGCTGGAAACGACTTTGCTCAACAGGGCTTCGAGCGACAATTCTAGCCGACGGCACAGTGCAGTCAGATACCAAAGTGTGTCACCGAACTCTTCCTCAACCATCCCGCGATAACCGACGAATACGGCCCCTTCACGGTGATACTTTTTGGCAGCGGTCATTATGCCGCCTACCTCACCAAACAATCCGAACAAAACGGGCTTGATCTCAGGTGGCATTTTGTCAGTCGGCGCTACGTCCCTGACATAGTCGCCAATTAACATGGTGGAATGAGAGTTCGCTTCAGCCATCTTCGAGCACCCAATCTAGCGGTCTGCCATAATAGCCAGGTTCACCAATGGTTCGTAGCCATGCTACAAACTCGGCAATCCAGCCTTCATCTTCCTGCCGTTTTCGCTGCCTAATCTTACGGCACAAGTCGTAACGATCGGGGTCACGGAAGCAGGCCGGAATCTCTGGGCCTTCGCCGCCAAAGTAGTAATAATCATCGCTGATCAATATCCGGTCAGTGCCGGTATCACGAGCAACGTGTTCAGGCTTGAGCGACCCATCCGCATGTGTGTGGAACGAGTCCAGTTGCAGCCATGCGCTGTCGACCGCGTTGCGATAGTATATGTTATCGCCACAGCTTTGTTTGCGACCTCCTTGACGCATAGGCCTCTTGCGCGCGAATCTAGGGTCATTCCAGTAGGAGCGAAAGTCCGTGGTTTCGGAAACGTTCATTGCGTGAACCAAGCGATTTCCGCGTTGGCTCTTTTTTGCCGCACTACCGGTTCCAACAATCCAATCTCCGACTTTAGCAGCATACCGAATAGTTGGTTTGCAGGTCACAAGGGTGCAAAAGCCGTAAAATGGATTAGGCGCAAAGCCACTGTCATATCTGACGACGTAAGAAAACAGTCTCGACACGCAGCCCGTTAGCCACAGGGATGACGGGTAATGCCGCGAGTCGGAAAGGCGGTGCCATCCGACTTTTGCCATACATCACAGTCACCATTTATCGCATCAATGATGGAAGTTCCGGTCCAGCCAACCATCGCATCTGCATAGTTGGTAAGGGCCTCGGGCAAATCGCAATCCTTAGCGCCATGCTCCCAAACACCGACAATCCGTTTCCCAAGCTTCTGGGCATATTCAATTTCCCAATTTACCCATTTGCTGTTCTTGGTGTCGGGTGACACATAAACCACCAGCGTCCCAGCCCATTTGATCTGCGGTGCCAAAATATGGGATTTGATGTAATCCTCCGACTTGGCGTTGTTTGGGTTACTGGAATTAATCGAGGAATCCCGAATGGTCATGCTGCCCTTGGCCAGCAAGTCCTTGATCTTAACCAATCCAGCATCATCCTCATGGATGTGGCTGATGAACACATTCTTTGTTTGATCGGCCATAAACGCCCCTCGTATTCTTGATATGTTCTTCGATTTAGGCGGCGGAGTCAATCTTTCAAAACCAACCGATACATTTGTTGGCGGTATTTGATAAGCGACTGGTTTACTCGTTCCATGTCGGCCTTCAACTCGTCAAATCTAGGGAATCTTTCTTGAATGTGTTGCGGGTCCAGCACTTCTTCTCCTGCGCCCGCATCATACTTTTTCAGTTCGCGGTCATACCAGTGACGGAATCGTGCCTGCCAGCGGGTCAGATGGGGGCGTAGGCCTTCGTTCAACACTTCAATAGACAGCCGAATGATCTTTTGGGTGCTATCTCTTCGCACCTTTTGGGCGGGAATACCCTTCACCAAATCCCTCGTTACGGTGAAAAAGCCGTGCCACGAATCATAGATTTCGGAGACAACATCATTGTCAAAGTCGATTGGGAGGCCAATCTTTCGGGTGCTAAGCTCAACCCAGATGGCGTATGCGACCTGCTTGTCGATCATATTGGGCTTGAAGCTGAACTTTTGGCTGCCAATGCCGATGTCGGCTTGGTCAATCTCGAAAGACTTGAATGCAAAGCCGCCAGCTACATAGCGCCATATCAACAGCGCCAAGGTAATCACAACAATTGCCAGCATAACCCAAGCGCTGACGGTTAGGGAAAACAGCCAGTCGGCGTTGTTCCACCCTAGCTCAATAAGTGGTGTCACCTTGTCGGGATCAGGAACTGCATTGGGTATACTCATTCGATTGGAATACTACTGGTCTCGCCAGAAGTCACGTGACGTAAATCACGGTAGTTGCTTCAAGAATGAAAAGGGTGACCGGGCTTGCAATCCCGGCCACCCGCTCCTTTAGTTAGGAGTGTCGGGTAGGCGCTTCTCTGCGATCTAACCGCTTCTGGAGCCAATCCAGTACTTCAGCCTCAACCCATCCCACTCGGGCGGGGCCAAGGTGTACCCGCTTGGGGAATTGCCCGACCCGTTCCAACCGTGCAATGTGCTGCGGTGAATATAGAACCAGCTCCTTCACTTGACGCTTTGATAGTATCCTCATCACGATAATCCCTTAAAAGGGAGCATCGCGATGCCCCGGTTACGACAATACCCCGAGGTTTGGTGAGGCTATCAGCAAAGGTGTGATTGGGAAATATGCTTCTCAAGGCGGCGCATAATGGCGCAAGCCTTCGCACGAATAGGGGTGGTTTATAAGGTGGTCTGAAATCACCAATTTCAAGTTTATATATTAAAGTCAGATAGATAAATTTGAAAATGGTGCGGCCAAGAAGACTCGAACTTCCACGGGCTTTCGCCCACAACGACCTCAACGTTGCGCGTCTACCAATTCCGCCATGGCCGCACGCGCCTCGACAGGTAGGACGCCGCCCCTAGCAAAGCGGTCCGGTGCGCGCAACAGGCTTTGTGCTGACCGCGCCATTCAAGTGGCTGTCGCATAACGGTACAGTTTTAACTTTGGGACCAATTGGTCGTTTGATGGCGGGTATGTTTTGGATATTTGCCTTCTATTCCGCTTGCGCGATATGGTTAAAGCGGCGTTATTATTTGGCTGTGATATCGCTTTTGCCCTTGTTGCTGGCAGCGTCGCCGGCGACCGTACCGAACGCGCCGCCACGCGTCAGCCGGGTGGGAACGGCGACGGTGCAGATAATCAGGGCAGAATCTGCCTTCCCAAAATCGCCGGAACAGGATCGCAAGCAACGTGACCGCCAATATCGGCAACGTGATGATATGCCTTTGGTTGATTTCTATTAGGCAGCGATTTTTTCGAGGCGGTACTTCCGCATTTTCTCGATTAGAGTCGTGCGCTTTAGTGTGAGTAGGCGCGCGGCCTCTGAAATGACGCCTTCGGCGTGGATCAAAGCCATCTGTATGCGCTCCAGTTCCATCCGCTCGATCTGTGCCTTCAGGTCGATGGGCGCACCGAATGGCTGCGGCGCGGCATCGGCTGCTGGCAGAACAAGGTCTAGCGTATCGACGACTACCGGCAGGGCAGGCACGGCGGCCAATTTTGGCAGGCTACGGCCCAAGAGCTGATCGACCCCAAAGGCGTCAATTTTTTCGCCGCTGAAAAGGATATTGGCGCGTTCGATCACATTTCGCAATTCGCGGACATTGCCCGGCCAATCGTGCATCGACAAACGCTGGATTGCGCTGTCATCAAACTGGCAAAGCTGGCCGGTGCGACCTTTTTGGAAATGGGCGATCAACTGTGGAATATCTTCAACCCGCGAAGCCAGATCCGGTACCTGCAAAACGACTACACCAAGGCGGAAAAACAGGTCTTCGCGAAAACGGCCGTCAAGAATGGCCTTGTCGATTTTCTGATGCGTTGCTGAAATGATGCGGACGTCGACGGGGATGTTGCTGTTTCCGCCAATACGCGAAATCAGACCATCTTCCAAAACACGCAGAAGTTTGACCTGCATATCGAACCGCATATCGCCGATTTCGTCGAGAAAGAGCGTACCCTTGTCGGCATTTTCAAAATGACCGGTGCGACGGGCTTGTGCTCCTGTAAATGCACCGCGTTCGTGTCCGAACAATTCTGATTCAATCAGCTCGGCCGGAATGGCACCACAGTTCAGGGCAACATAAGGCTTGGCGGTGCGCGGGCTGGCGTTGTGGATGGCGCGGGCGACAACTTCCTTGCCGCAACCCGAAGGGCCGCAAATCATCACTGAAGCGGATGAATTGGCAACCCGGCGGACCATGTCGCGCAGCGTCCCCATAATGGGGCTTTTACCGATCAGCATTTCTTCTATAGAAACGGGCTTTTCGTATTTTGCGGATGTTTGAACCATTGACGTTACCATGCTTTTTTCCTGTCGGATGACTGCCTTGGCCCCGGTTTTTGCCAATCATGGTAAACGAAATACTAACAAACCTGGCCCCAAGCGTTAACTAATCCGAAACGGATTAAAGTTGGGGTAAATTGTCAAATTTTGTAAACAGACATATCCATTTTGGATATCATTTCCGCGCTAATCCGAAACCGTGCGCCATCCCAGGGTGATCGACATGCGCCGGTTGCGGGGGTCGTAGGGGTTGTCGCGGATATAGGCTTCGCGGTCAGCCACGCCTTCGATACGGACAAACCTGTTCGGTGAGACACCTGCGCGGGCGAGCGAGGCGCGGGTAGCTTCGGCACGGGCGGAGGACAATTGCCAGTTATTGACGCCCAGCCGGCTGGATGTTGGCTGCGCGTCGGTATGCCCGCGAATGATAAGGCCATTGGGCAAGTCCGAGATGCTCGCGCCGACGTCACCCAACAGCCGGTTGGCATCTGGCGTCAATATATCGGTGCCCGATATGAACATGGAAAAATTGGCTTCGTCCACCATATCGATCCGCAATCCATCGCGCGTTTCGGTAAAGCGCAGGCTTTTGGCTATGCGCCTTACTTCTTTGCGTTCCATCAACTTGGTCAGCAACGCCTTGCGGACCTCCTGAAATTTTTGCCGATCCTTGCCAATGCCGGATGCTTCCTTCGGTCCACCTGTTGCATCGCGTGGGATGGTCATGCTGCGGGTGCCGGTCTGACCTGCACGATGTGGATATTTGTCGACCGAGGTAATCGAATCCCCGCCAAAGAAGCTGGTCGATCCGGCGCTATCCTGCTTGCTCGACACCAACGTAGGCGAAAAATAGTCGGCCAAGGCCTTGCGTTGCTTTTCAGTGGTCGCGCCGAGCAACCACATCAAAAGGAAAAACGCCATCATTGCGGTCACAAAGTCGGCATAAGCCACTTTCCATGCACCGCCATGATGCCCGCTATGCGGTGCCTCATAGATTTTCTTGACGATTACCGGGCGAACGGGTTCGTTTGCTCTGGCCATTACCGCCCCCGCATACCGTCAAATACTTCGGCAAAGCTCGGCTGGTTGCTATGTTCGATACCCGAACGGGCGGCTTCGATGACCAACGGCTGCGGATGGCCATGCAGCGAGGCGATAATCATCTGTTTGACGACATGATAGATGGCGGCATCGGCCTCGATTACCTGTTTGGCACGGTTGGCAAAAGGGCCGACAAGACCATAAGCCAGCAGCACACCCAAAAAGGTGCCGACCAACGCGGAGCCAATCATGCCGCCCAAGATCGCAGGGGGCTTGTCGATTGATCCCATCGTCTTAACGACGCCCAATACCGCAGCTACAATCCCGAGCGCAGGAAGTGCGTCGGCCATGCCTTGCAGACCTTCGGCAGGCTTCACGATATGATGGTGATGGTTCTTGATGCTGTTATCCATGACTTCTTCGACGGCATAGGGGTCAAGCGTTCCCGACGACACGACAACCAACCGCAATGTGTCGCAAATCAGATGGACCAGCACTTGGTCTTTCAATAATTTTGGATATTCGCTGAACAATGTGGAATTGGCCGGATCCTCGATATGCGGTTCAACCGCCACCGGGCCTTCGGTCTTCAGCATCTTCATCAGTTTCGACACAAGGAAAATGCAGTCCAGATAGTCTTGCTTGTTATACTGCGGACCTTTGAAGACCTTCGCGAGACCTCCGCCCAATGCCTTCAATTCCTTGGCAGAGTTGCCGATGATGAGTGCGCCAAGACACGCTCCACCGATAATCAGCATCTCATGCGGTAACGCATGCATAATAGGTCCAAGATCGCCACCGGTGAGGGCGAATCCACCAAACACCATGACCAAGAGGACGATGATACCGACAACTGCAAACATGAAATGGCTGGCCTCTATACGCGTTCTTCAATCATGGTAAACGGCAGAGGCTACGAGATATTAAGCAGTTTTTTCAGGATGCTGTGCGGAAGGGGCCGAAGTGTGGTGTTAAAATCAAACCGTCCTGCGGCATTGCCGGATTGTGATAATTTTTCGTCAGAAGGAAAAAGGGAAAAAGGAACAGGCGGGCGACATATGCCTGACGGCACATCCTTTAATTTCTTCTATTCTTATTTCTTTTGACGAAAAATAAGCACAGCCGTTCAGTTCGCGCGCTGATCCTAATTCAGAATGTCCATCAACGTCCTTCGGTTAATACGCGCAAATGCGGCTTGGGCCGCTTCCAATGTCAATGTCATGCCATTCAACTCAGCAATCGCTGAACTTAAATCGGTATCTTCAAGTGCAGACCGTTCTGCCCTGATACTGATCGAACGCAGTTCGCGGTCTTCATTTATGCGTTCAAGACGGGCAGCGTTTATCCCGACGGCTGCAGCCATATCGGCTGTATGGTTAATGGCACTATCTACTGCGGTATTTGAAATATCTATTTGTGCCGCGTTACCCGCCGTAACCGCCGCCGCTGCATCCCGGATGATTTGCGATATCGAAACACCGGCTACATCAAATGCCTCTGCGCGTGTCGGAACGGGTGCGAAGGTAGCATTATCGTCGAAACGGATCGGCATATTGGAACCGGTCGCAAACAAAGGCTGACCCGTGGCCGATTTTGCCGCAGCCATCGCGTCGATTTCGTCGGCAATTGTCGCAAGCTCAAGTGCTAACGCGCCCCTGTCCGCCGCTGAAGTAGCGCCGTTTGCGCCGGCTAATGTAAGCTCTTTGGCGCGTGCCAGCAAACCTGACATTTGACGCAAGCTGCCGTCCGCCTGCGCGGTCAAAGTGATGCCAAGATTAATATTTGCAGCGCGCGCCTTATCATTGGCTTGTGATCGCGCCAGATCAGCTACACGCGCCGTTGCCACGGGATTGTCCGATGCCCGTTGCAGGCGTCTGCCTGTCGAAATCTGGATTTGCTTTTCGGCAATCTGTCGCGCCATGCGTGACTGCCGTTGGATTTCCTGGGTCATCCTGTTGCCGGTTGCGTTGATCATTTCGAACCCACCTTAAAATATGTTCAAAAGCGATTGCATAGTTTCACGTGCAACCTGAATGGTGCGTGCTGCCGCCTCATAAGCTTGTTGAAAGCGCAGCAATTCTGCAGCTTCCCGATCGAGATCGACAGCGCCAATCGCGTCGCGAGCGGCAAATGAACCATCCCGTCTGCTGCTGGCGGCGGCCTCTTGTGCACGGGCAGCCGCGGTGGTTTGCGCCTGCGCTGCGATCATCGCGGTAACGTTCTGCTCTATCCCACCGAGGCCACGCAGATTGTTCATCGAGAGCATATTACCATTCAAGCTCGACCCGTTTGCAGCGGCAACATCATCGGGCGCTAATGCAACCGCGACCATTGCAGCAGCACCGCCGTTAAAATTGAGCAAAGCGGCACCGGGATTGCCATTGGCATCGGTTCCCGCTTGATGGGCGGCATTCAGTTCTGTGGCAAATTGCGAGGCAAGCGAGTCCAGTGACGTGCGCTGACCGGCGATATGGCTGGACGCATCTTGCAGCCCGGCTAGCAATCCTGATCCCGGGTTCAACACGCCGGTTGCTCCGGGGTTGATGCCATAGCCTATGGTGCCATTTGCAGCGACCGTGACTGATATGTTCGCTGTTATGGGACCATCGACCAATGCATCGCCCGATGGTGTGCGGACAATGGCTGCGCCTCTGGCATCATAAGACACAACAATGTCGGTCGCGTTAGATATATTGCCGACAAGGCGATCACGCTCGTCGAGCAATGTTGCTTCGTTGCTTGATCCGGCGCGTGCGCGGCGTAAACCGTCATTTATTCGCGACAAAGCCGACAAGTCCGAATTCAACTGTGTAGCTGCGCCTTGCGCTTCGGTGGCAACGCCGGTCGCTGCGGAACCGAGCGCACTTGCGGTTCGGCGGAAATTCGCTGCACTTTTATCAACGGATGACAGAAACTGGCGGCGCAATGTATCGTTGCCGGGATTGCCACTCAGTTGTTCGGCGGCGGTAAACACCGAGGTCACCGCATTACCGATACCTGCGCCGCCGTCGGCAAGCACAGATTCGGTAGCAGTCACCCAATCGAGTTTTGCGCTTTGCCGAGACGCTTCGCCGCCTGCAACGCGGGCATCATCAACCAGCCACATATCGATCGACCGTGTTACCCCGGCTGCCGTGACGCCGCCCGGACGGATGCTGTTGCGCGACAGGACAATATCGCCGCCCGATGGTGCTTCGGCCAGACGCACGCTGCGGCGGACATAACCTTCGGTTTGGGCGTTGGCGATATTATCACCGACTACCGAAAGCGCTTGTCCATAGGCTTTGATACCGGACGCGCCGATGGCGAGAAGGTCGCTCATCTGGATGTTCCTTTGGGTTCAGCCTGCGTTGTGGCAGGGGTTGCGGAGTTTTTCGTCAATTGCCGTTCCACCAAATCCGCAATTCCGAACTGACGCAGGCTGGCCATCGTGTCGGCCATCTTGGCATCGGACATTTCGCGGAAATTTTCGGTTGCGCTGGACCCGAACAGATCGTCACCCAGCTTCGCCTGCCGCATGCTCGCCATCATCTGGCGCAGCATCACCGCTTCGAATGCCTCGGCTGCCTTTCGCAAGGCAGGGTCTGGCGCAGAAGCCGCGGGAACAGAAGGTGCAAGGCGCGATACAGGTGTCATATGATAACAAGCTCCGCGCTTAAGGCACCGGCTTGCGACAATGCCTCCAATATGGCGACAAGATCGCCGGGTGAAACATTCAGCTTGTTTATCGCCTTCACAATATCGGAGAGCGATGCGCCTTTATCCCATAAAAAGGCAGGATTGGTATTTTCCTGAATGGCAATGTCGCTCGAAGGTTCAATGGCGGTTTCACCACGGCTAAAGGGTGCGGGTTGAACCACGGTTGGATTTTCATCGACCTTGACGGTCAGCTTGCCATGACTCACCGCCGCTGGCCCGACACGAACCGCGCCGTTGATGACAACCGTTCCGGTTCGGGCGTTGACGATTACGCGGGCAGGTGGCTGTGCCTTTTTGATCTCGATGTTTTCGATTACCCCCATCATGCGAATGCGGGTTTCACCGCCCGTGGGGGCATTTATGCGGATTGATGCGCCATCGATAGCGTGGGCCACATCGCCGCCCAATTGCCGGTTGATCGCATCGGCAACCAATCCAGCGTTGCTGATATCCTGTTGCGCCAGGTTGAACGTTAAATGCGGGCTTTGGGCAAAACCGGTATCCACGCTGCGTTCAACGGTTGCGCCGCTGCCGATGCGGCCGGCGGACGGAATGTTGACGGAAAGTTTGGAACCGTCCGCGGCGTCAACGCCCAGGCCGCCGACGACAAGGTTGCCCTGTGCCATCGCGTAAATCTGGCCATCTGCACCATAAAGCGGCGCCATTACCAAAGTACCGCCACGCAGCGACTTGGCCTTGCCAAGTGCGGAAACGGTGACGTCAAGACGTTGGCCAGGTTTTGCAAAAGGAGGCAATTCTGCAGTAATCACGACTGCTGCGGCATTTTTCAGCGCAGGGTTGATGCCCGCAGGCAAGTTCACGCCAAAGCGCGAAATCGCGCCTTTGACGCCTTGGGTTGCATAATCGAGGCTGTCATCGCCGGTTCCGGCAAGGCCGACGACCACGCCATAGCCGGTGAGCTGGTTGGCCCGAAGGCCATCGAACTGGCCCATATCCTTGATTCGTTCGGCATGGGCCGAAGCTGAAAAGAAAAGGGCGATGAGGATAAGCAGCGCGCGCATCAGAATGGACTTATTCTGGAGAAGAAACGTTGCAGCCAACCTTGCGAGCTGCCGCGCGCGATTTCGCCCTTGCCGGTGTACCGGATGCGGGCATCGGCGACGCGGGTTGACGGCACGCGATTGTCGACGCTGATGTCGGCTAGACGCACAATGCCTGAAAACTGCACTTTTTCATCGCCACGGTTCAATGTGACGAACTTTTCGCCTTTGACCAGCATCGTTCCATTGGGATAGATAGCGGCAACGGTCACACTTACTTCTCCGGACAGCGCATTGGATTGCGAGGCTTCACCTTTGCCATTAAACGACTGATCGCCGCTGATGTTTACATCACTTGGACTAAACAGGTTCAAAGGACCCGTTGTGGGCGGTGTCAGACCGACGCTGCCGGTGCGGCCGGTTGTCGCGCTGTTGCTTTTGCTGGCGCTCATTCTTTCGACAAGAATGATGGTCAGCAAATCTCCGACACGGCTCGCGCGCGCGCCTGATGTCAGCGGGCTATAATTATCGGACAGGAAAATTGCGCCATTTGTCGGCACATTGACCGGCACGACTGGCGCAGTGGGCGTGAAATTTTCAGCTATTTTACCCTCTTTGGCGAATACTGGCGCAGGCATAGCCATCACCAATATGACAAGTGCGACCCTGCCATGATAACCGACCCTAGATTTTGCGGCACGCGTGGGCTTAGAGGTTTTGTGTGGCATTACGCATCATTTCATCGGTGGACTGGATCATCTTGCTGTTGACCTCGTAAGCACGCTGGGTTTCGATCATATCGACCAATTCTTCGACGACGTTGACATTGCTTGCTTCAAGCGCGCCGGAACGCAACGATCCGCGCCCTTCTTCGCCAGCGGCCCCCACCTGGGGCGCGCCTGACGCCGGGGTTTCGACCAGAAGGTTGTTGCCGATGGATTGCAGGCCAGCCGAATTGGCGAAGCGGGCGGTTTCGATGCGGCCGACTTCAGTAACAGTTGCTTGACCGGCGACCTGTGCGGAAACTGTTCCATCGGCACCAATCGATACGGCGGTTGTGCCGTCTGGTATCTGGATCTGTGGCTGCACAGGCATTCCGTCCGGGGTCACCAATGTCCCTTCGGCCGACAGGCTGAAGTCGCCTGCGCGGGTATAGCCGATGCGGCCATCAGGCATCTGCACCTGGAAATAGCCTGCGCCTTCGATGGCGACATCCATGCCGTTGCCGGTGGTGGTCAGCGTGCCTTGCGTATCGATGCGGGCGGTGCCGTTCACCTGAACTCCGGTGCCCAGATTCAGGCCGATAGCATATTTATTTTCCGCCGAAGACGCCGAGCCGGCTACAGTCATCGCCTGATAAGCAAGCGTTTCAAAGCTTGCCCGATCGCGTTTGAAACCGACAGTGTTTACGTTGGCCAGATTGTTGGCGATGACTTGCATCCGCATATTCTGGGCATCTAACCCGGTGCGGGCGACATGAAGGGCTCCGTTTGACATGGTCTATATTCCTTATTGAGGCATTGACATAAGATCGGCGGTCGCAGCATCCATATCGCGCGCGTCGCCCAGTAATTTGAGTTGCGTGTCCCACGACCGGCTGGCTTCGATCATCTTGACGAGCGCTTCGGTTGCGCTGACATTTGAGCTTTCCAGGCTGCGCGTGGTGACGCGGGCGTCGGGGTCGTCGGGTAATACGCCGCCGCCTTTGACGCGGAACAGGCCATCCAGACCTTTGGCAATATCGGAACCAGCCGGGCTGGCGATCTGCAATTTATCGACTTGTTGCGGTTGGCTGGCATCGCCGCCTTGCGGCACGATCCAGACATTTCCCTGTTCGTCGATATTGATACTGTCCGCAGGGGGAATGGTTACAGGGCCCTGGCTGCCTTGAACCGGCCGACCATCGCCCGTCGTTAAAAGGCCACTGGCCGAAAGCAATAAATCGCCCCGTTTGGTGTATCCGATTTCGCCATTTTCAGCTTGCACCGCCAGCATGGAATCGCCGGACATCGCAATATCGAGATCGCGGCCTGTGGAAACGACGGTACCGGCGTCCATATTCGCAGCCAAGACCTCTTCCGAAGCAAAGGCGCGGGTGTCGAGCCTTTGACCGTCTAGCCAAAGCGATTGTGCCTCGGCCAGATCGGCCTTGAAACCCGGTGTGTTGGCGTTGGCAAGGTTGTTGGCAATGGCAGTTTGCCGGGCCATGGAGCCACGCATTGCGGTCAGGCTGGTATATATCAGACGGTCCATGCCAAAGCTCCGGTTCTGGCGGCCAATTTCCGGGTCCTGTCTGCACCCCGAATAGGCTTCGTTATGCAGACAGGCAGAAGGTTATTGGCCATCATGATTAGTTGATCTGGACAATCGTCTGCGTCATGTTCGACGCGGTTTCGATTGCTTTGGCATTGGCCTGAAAGTTGCGCTGGGCCGAAATCAATGCGACCAGTTCTTCGGTCACGTCGACATTGGCGCGTTCCAGTGCACCCGAGCGGATTGTACCCAAAGGTCCGTTGGTTGCGGCATCAATCGAAGGCGCGCCGCTATCGCCGGTCGATTGCCAATGGGCATCGCCGACCGGACGCAAACCTTCCTGCGCGGTAAAGCTGGCCATTGCGACCTTACCCAGCAGTTCGCCCGAACCATCGGCATAAGTGGCTGTCACAAGGCCATCAATGCCAACCGACACGTTGACGAGGGCAACCGTTGGATCAGTGGGCGAGTTGGCCGGCAAAACAAAGTCAAAGGCCGCCCCAAGCGTCGCAGAGGTCACATTACCGGCCGCATCGACAGGCAAAAGCTGCAAAGTGGAACCCAAGGTATCGACAACCTGACGGTTCGCATTGACCTGAAACGCGCCGTTACGGGTATAGGTTACCGCAGCCCGGGGTGGATCACCGCGCGAAACGAAAAAGCCTTCACCGGCAATCGCCAGATCGAGCGTTTTGTCGGACGCTTCCAACGTTCCTTGGGTAAATTGCTGCACAACCGAATTCAGGCGCGTGCCTTGTCCTGCAATCATCTTGGTGGTCTGGGTCGGCGCGCTGGCGAACAGGTCACCAAATTGGGCGCGGCTTTTTTTGAAGCCCGTCGAGCCAACGTTGGCCAAGTTGTTCGAGATTACCGAAAGATCGGTTTGCGCGCCTTTCAGCCCAGATAATGAGGTGTAAAATGACATGGGTTAAACTCCTGTGTTGGATGGGGTGGTCGCCGCTGCGCTGGACGATTTGATATTCGTCAGCAGCGCGGTTTGAGCCGATATCTGTTCGGCAATTGATTTCAGAGATGTGTTCATTTCGGAAATGCCAGCCACACTTGAAAACTGGGCCATTTGGGCAACCATGGCCTGATTATCGACCGGGTTGAACGGATCCTGTTCTTTCAATTGTGTGGTCATAAGGCGCAGAAAGTCATTCTGGCCCAATTGCTTTTGCGCCGTGTCCTTGGAAAGGACTGGCAAGTTCCGTGAGTTTACAGCAGATAAGCTTGTCATGATTATTGTCCTAACCGCAGGGTTTCGCTGATCAGGCCCTTGGCGGTCGCAAGCACCTGAACGTTGTTTTGATATTGGCGTGATGTTTCGAGCATCTCGACCATCTCCGCCGCACTATCGACGGCTGCTTCCCAGACATTGCCTTCCTTGTCGGCAAGCGGGTGGTCGGGTTGATAGCGTTTGACAGGGGCGGTTGTGCCATTGTCGATACGGTCGACCTGCACGGTGGCCTTGCCTGCTTCGCCCATGATGGTGCGAAACACGGGCTTCATCGAACGAAAGGCGGTGCCTTCGCTGCCTGAAACCGTTCCTGCATTGGCAAGATTGGATGCGGTGGTATTCAACCGCACAAGCTGCGCCGCCATGGCCCGTCCGCTTATGTCGAATATAGATAGGTTTTCGGCCATCTTCATTCTCCCTTAAGCGCACGGGTCAGCGTGCCGATGCGGCCTTGCAAAAACGACAGGCTCGACCGGTAGGCGAGGGCGTTTTCCGCAAAGGCGGTTTGTTCAGTGGCAAGCTCAACGGTGTTTCCATCCAATGATGGTTGGACCGGAATACGATATTGGATGGCGGTTTCAGGCGATTGGCCCTGCTCCGCCATTTTCAAAGCAGATGAAAATTCAATGTCGCGTGCCTTATAACCGGGCGTCGCAGCGTTCGCGATGTTGGACGCAATCATCCCCATACGCTGTTCACGCAGCTTGAGCGCGGTGGCATGAATGCCAAACATATTGTCCAGTGACGGCATGGCCGACTCCTTTCGTTAATGCACCGGTTCAGGTGCTCACGAATGAAATATAGCAATTGCCGTGCCAAATTATATTATATGATATTTTATCATATGCTTATGGATAATATTTACAGTGTCAAAAGTCCGACTGTCAAAATTCCGACGTGGCTGTAGTGTGGGCCAAACCAGTCCCTAATCTGCACGGTGTTGGTTGCTTTAGCGGTGGGAAATTCTTTGCCAGCCGGCCTATCCCTGCCGCAACAGGAATACTGCATGTTCCGCCATCAGGTTGGCGAGCGCCTTTTTGCGCGGCCGGTCGCCCGATAGGAACCATTGTCCTTCGATCACTACATCGCGATCTTTCAGGAAACTGCGGAAATCGTCGATCGTGACGTGGTGGATATTGGGTGTGTCATACCAACGGTGGGGCAATTGTTCAGTTACCGGCATCTGCCCGCCAAACATATGGGCGATGCGAATGCGCCATTGTGCGAAATTGGGGAAGGATACAAATGCCTGCCGCCCGATCCGCAACATATGGTCAAGCACGAAATCGGGCCGCCGGGTCGTCTGTAATGTCTGGCTCAGAATCACATAGTCGAAACACCCGTCGGGATAATCGACCAGGTCGCTATCGGCATCGCCTTGCACCACCGACAGCCCCCGCGAAACAGCAGTTGCGACATTCACCGGATCAATTTCCAGCCCACGGGCATCCACCTGCTTGTGATCGCGCAGGGCCGCCATCAATTGGCCATCGCCACAGCCAACGTCGAGGATACGTGATCCGCTGCGGACATTGCGCGCGATTATCGCAAGATCGGAACGCAATTGCGTCACAGATTTTCTCCTGCGCGCAAGAACCCGTCGACAATCCGGTTCATTTCAGGTGCGTCGAGCAGGAAGCTGTCATGGCCAAAGGGGCTGGACAGTTCGACAAAGCTTGCCGCCGCCCCTGCGGCATTTAGCGCATGGACAATACGGCGCGATTCCGAAGTTGGGTACAGCCAGTCGCTATCAAAACTGATGAGACAAAACCGCGCTTTTGTAGCCGCAAAAGCCTTGGCCAGCACGCCATCATGCGGTTCAGCCAAATCGAAATAGTCCATCGCACGGGTGATATAGAGATAAGAATTGGCATCGAAGCGGTCGACAAAGCTCAGCCCTTGATAGCGCAAATAGCTTTCCACCTGAAAATCTGCGTCAAAGCCAAAGCTTTTCGCGCCCATGCTGCCATCGGGGCGGTTTTGCAGGCGACGGCCGAATTTCTCTGTTAATCCGGCTTCGGACAAATAGGTGATATGCGCCGCCATACGGGCAACCGCCAGTCCCGAAGCCGGAGCCTCGCGGCCGTAAAAGGCGCCATTGTTCCAGCGCGGATCGGCCATGATCGCCTGTCGGCCGACCTCGTGAAATGCGATATTCTGGGCCGAATGCCGCGCTGTAGATGCGATCACTACAGCCGATCGCACACGTTCGGGGAATAATGTAGCCCAACTGAGCGCCTGCATCCCGCCCATCGACCCTCCGACCACGGCCGACAATATTGGAATGTCGAGATGATCAAGCAATATCGCCTGCGCCCGCACCATGTCGGCAATGGTAATCACAGGAAAGGCCATGCCATAAGGACCGCCTGTTGATGGATCGAGGCTGGCCGGACCAGATGATCCCATGCAACTGCCCATGACATTGATGCTGATGATGCAATGGCGCGCCGGATCAATCGGCTTGCCTGCACCTACCATCCGGGTCCACCACCCATCCTTGCCGGTTACGGGATGCCGTGATGCAACATATTGGTCGCCGGTCAACGCATGACAAATCAGTATCGCATTCGATTTATCGGCGTTCAGCGACCCATAAGTTTCATAGGCAAAATCAACCGGCGCAAACTCGGCCCCGCTGTCAAGCCTGACCGGCCCCAGCAGACGCACCTTTTTATCCAACCCGAAACGCTCATCCCCTTGCATAGGCTTTGCCATATCAGGCGGATGAGCCCAGACAATAGAATATTGTGCATTCAAGATCGTTCAGGACAAAACCTTGTAAATGGGTGACGAAGATGCCGCGTTAATCGAACATCATATATTGCTGAAGAAGAGTCTCATGCTGCCTGCGCGAGATGTTTTAGTGCGCCACGGTCATTGATGACGACGCGACGACGATCCGGCAATGTAATAACTCCGCTGGCCTTGATGCGCGTTAATTGCCGGCTGACGGTTTCTATGGTGAGGCCCAAGATGTCGGCCATCTGCTGGCGATCCATCGGCAATTCAAACTCGTCCAGATTTAACAAAGGCCCTGAACATCCCTCGGCACTTAACCTTTCGGAAATGCGGATAAGTAAGGTTGCGATCCGTTCCTCGGCGGTTTTTTTGCCAAGTAACATCATCCACTGGCGTGCATCGTCCAGCTCTATCAGGGTGCGTTGCAGCAATTTATGTTGTAAATCCGGATGTTCGCGCGCGAACTGGTCAAAGGCCGAGCGCTGGAAAACGCATACTTCGGCGTCGCTTAAGGCGGTTACACTATAAGGACTTTCTTTCCCGAAAGGCCGTCCGATAAAATCGGATGGAAACACCACGCCCACAATCTGTTCGCGACCATCGGCGGTCGACACGCTCAATTTCAATACGCCCGTTATGACGTTGGCAACGACCAGCGCGTCTTCACCTTCCCAAACGAGGGTTTGACCACGGCGCACCGACTGTTTGCGTCCTTTTTGGCCAAGCACGGCGAGTTCTTGGGGGTTTAAGCTAGAACAAATGGCCCGGTTACGGACCACACATTGGGTACAATCGCTCATATATGCCGAGTAGCAACTTTCGCTATCGGTGACAAACCGATTTAAGCTGCTCCACGCACCAGATCCAGAACGGGCTCAGCCCATTCTGGACGGCAGATGAGTAAGTCGGGCATATAGACGTCGGCTTGGTTGTAGACCAGCGGACTGCCGTCGACCCGGCTGATGTGCAAGCCATAAGCGGCGGCAACCGCTGCGGGCGCGCAGCTGTCCCATTCATATTGTCCGCCGGTGTGCAGATAAATCTCTGCCTCGCCGCGCACGACCGCCATAGCTTTCGCGCCTGCACTGCCCATTGGTACAAGGTCTGCACCGATTTTTTCGGCAACCGCGACGGCTTCTGGTGCAGGCCGTGTGCGGCTGACAAGCATCCGCGGTTTGGACGCGGCGGGCGGCAAGGGCTGGGGCTGGTCCGTCCGCAAAATAAGTCCAAGTCCTGGAAGCGCGACGGCGCCGATGGTAGGCACGCCGTCTATGGCAAGTGCCACGTGCACCGCCCAATCGGTCCGTTCTTCCCCATATTCACGTGTGCCGTCGACCGGATCGATGATCCAGACGCGCGATTTGGACAGGCGATCGGCATTGTCCTTTTCCTCTTCGGACAACAAACCGTCATCTGGGCGTTGTTCGCGCAGCGCGTGGCACAGGAACTGGTTAGCGGTCTGGTCGCCTGCTTTGCCCAGCGCCTTCAGGCTGAGCAAGCCAGATGCCCGCACTTCGAGAAGTAACCGTCCCGCAACATCGGCCAGATGGGCCGCAAGTTCGCTGTCGTTCATGGCGTGGCTCATTTCAAAGGCATCAGATGACGGACGATATGCTCGGCAGCTTCGACCGCTGTCATTTCGACCGTGTTGACGCGAATTTCAGGATTGAGCGGCGCTTCATAGGGGCTGTCGATGCCAGTGAAATTCTTCAACGCACCGCTTCGCGCCTTTTTATACAGGCCTTTCACGTCACGTTCTTCGGCCACCTCAAGCGGCGTGTCGACGAAGATTTCGACAAATTCGCCTTCGGGCATCATGGCGCGGATCATATCGCGTTCGGCACGGAAAGGCGAAATGAAGGCCGTCAAAACGATAAGCCCTGCGTCTGTCATCAGCTTTGCGACTTCACCGACGCGCCGAATATTTTCAATCCGGTCGGCTTCGGTAAAACCCAGATCCTTGTTCAGGCCATGCCGGACATTGTCACCATCCAACAGGAAGGTGTGGCGGTTCATCAGGTTCAGGCGCTTTTCAACCTCATTGGCGATGGTCGATTTGCCCGAACCCGAAAGGCCCGTGAACCAAAGCACGCGGGCCTTCTGGTTTTTCAGATTGGCATGTTCCTCGCGGCCTATATCTGTGGCCTGCCAATGGACATTTTGCGCCCGTCGCAAGCTGAAGTGGAGCATACCTGCACCCACCGTGCGGTTGGTAATCTTGTCGATCAGGATGAACCCGCCCAGCGCACGGCTGTCGGCATAAGGTTCAAAGACGATGGGCTTGTCGGTGGCGATCTCGGCCACCCCGATGGCGTTCAGTTCGAGCGTCTTTGCGGCCAAATGCTCCATCGTGTTCACATTGACGGTATATTTGGGTTGCTGCACCGTTGCCGATACAATCTGGGTGCCCAGTTTCAACCAATAGGATCGCCCGACATGCAAGGGGTCATCATCCATCCAGACGAGCGTTGTTTCAAACTGGTCGGATACTTCGGGTGGATTGTCGGCCACTGAAATGACATTGCCGCGCGAACAATCGACTTCATCGGCAAAGCAGATCGTAACTGATTGACCTGCGACAGCCTCTTCCAGTTCGCCATCAAGCGTCACGATTTTGGTAACAGTCGATGTCTTGCCCGAAGGCAGCACGCGCACGGCGTCACCTGGCTTGACCGACCCGGTCGAGATCAACCCGGAAAAACCCCGGAAGTCGAGATTGGGGCGGTTCACCCATTGCACGGGCATGCGGAATGCCTTGCTTTGGTCTTGTTGATTGTTGAGCTCGACGGTTTCCAGATGCTCCATCAAGGTCGCACCTTGATACCATGAGGTATTTTCCGAACGCGACGTAATGTTGTCGCCTGCCAAACCCGAAATAGGGATGCAGGTGTAATTCTCGGCTATGCCTGCTTCGCGCACAAAGGCGCGGAAATCGTCACAGATGGCGTTATAACGGTCCTGGTCGTAGCCGATCAGGTCCATCTTGTTAACCGCCAGCACAACGTTCTTCACACCGATAAGGTGCGCGAGATAAGCATGGCGGCGTGTCTGGACGATAATGCCCTTGCGTGCATCGACCAGCAGGATCGCGAGATCCGCGGTGGACGCGCCGGTAATCATGTTACGCGTATATTGTTCATGGCCGGGGCAGTCCGCAACGATGAACTTGCGCTTTTCCGTCGCGAAAAAGCGATAGGCGACGTCGATCGTAATGCCCTGTTCGCGTTCGGCGGCAAGGCCGTCGACCAATAGGGCAAAATCGATTTCCTGCCCCTGCGTACCCACGCGCTTGCTGTCGGCCTGTAATGCTTCCAGCTGGTCTTCAAAGATCATTTTGGAATCATATAGCAGCCGCCCGATCAGGGTGGACTTGCCGTCGTCGACACTGCCGCAGGTAATGAAGCGCAGCAGGCTCTTATGCTGGTGCGTTTCCAGATAGGCATCGATATCCTCGGCGATGAGGGCGTCGGTCTTGTAGATCGTATCGGCTTCCGACATCAGAAATACCCTTCCTGCTTCTTCTTTTCCATACTGGCGTCGCCGCCATCCTTGTCGATCACCCGGCCCTGACGTTCGGACGTGGTGGTCAACAGCATTTCCTGAATGACTTCGGGCAAGGTTTTCGCATCGCTCTCGACCGCGCCGGTCAACGGGAAGCAGCCTAGCGTCCGGAAACGGATCGACCGTTCGGTGATTTCAGGGCGCTTGCCCATAACCCGTTCCAGACGTTCAATATCGTCGGCCATGAACAATTGGCCCTGATATTCAAAGGTCGGCCGCTTAGCGCTGAAATAGAGCGGGACAATCGGGATATCGTTCAGATGGATATATTGCCAGATGTCCAGCTCGGTCCAGTTGGAGATCGGGAATATGCGGATGCTCTCACCCTTGGTTTTGCGGGCATTATACAGGTTCCACAATTCGGGCCGCTGGTTCTTCGGGTCCCAACCGTGGGTGGCCGTGCGGAACGAGAAAATGCGTTCCTTGGCGCGGCTTTTTTCTTCGTCGCGCCGCGCACCGCCAAAGGCGGCGTCAAATCCATAATGGTCAAGCGCCATTTTCAGGCCCTCTGTCTTCCACATGTCGGTGTGCAGCGGGCCGTGATCGAACGGGTTGATGCCCCGGTCCATTGCCTCCTGATTTTGGTACACGAGCAGCTCCATGCCGCTTTCTTGCGCCATCTTGTCGCGCAGCTTGTACATATCCTTGAACTTCCACGTCGTATCGACATGCAGCAAGGGAAAGGGTGGGGGCGAGGGGTAGAACGCCTTGCGCGCCAGATGCAACATGACCGCACTGTCCTTGCCGACCGAATATAGCATCACTGGCCGGTCGGATTCGGCGACCACTTCGCGCATGATGTGGATGCTCTCGGCTTCCAGTCGTTCCAAATGGGTCAAAGTCCGCACCATTATTTTGCAAGCTCCCTTTCAATTCGTCGAATCACCTGCCGTATCAACTCTCTGGTTGAACCTCCCAAATGGGAGGGTATAAGCAAAGCATGCAAACCGATGATGACCGCCTGTTGCAATCGCTCTACGAAGGTATGTTCGAAACGCCCCTATGGCGCGGATTTCTTAACAAGTTACTTGCCAAAACCGGCTCCGACACCGTGAAATTGCTCTTTCAGCCGTCGGATGAAGAACGTATCGTCGAACTGTCGGCAGGAACCGCCCTGTTCCTCGATGAAAAGATCGTGGAGGAGGGTAGCCGTCGAATCGGCGATGCCATTCCGATCCGGTCCATGCGGCCCAACCGCGTCTATGCCCAGGACGAACTGCTGGATCTCGCCGGGGCAAAGCGTTCCGACATACCGGCGCTGTCCGCCAATTCGTCGCCCATCAAACAATTGCGGGCGATCCGGGTCACTGAACCTGGCGGCCTCGATTTATGGCTGCTGTGTTCCGGGGGCAATAATATCGGTTCGGTCACCGGCGCGCTGTTGACCGCGCTCGCCCCGCATATGCAGATCGCGCTACGCAGCCATGCCGCGTTGGAGCGTGAACGCTTCCGCTCATCGGTGACGGGTCAGGCGTTTGACCGGCTCAAAATGGGCTGGCTGTCGCTGGATGCCGGGTGCCATATCATTGATGCGACCGACAATCTGGAGCAGCTTTTCCAATGGGGCGGCCTTCTTCGTCGCGGACGTTATGACCGCCTCGTCCCCGCGTCGCCGGTCATCGACCGTGCATTGACGGCCTTGATAAAAGCGTTCGTTGCAGATGCCCACACCCGCCCCCAGGCATTTAATCTCAGCAAGGACCCGTGGGTCGAAATGCTGGTCACACCGCACCAAAGCCAGAATATTTCCGGTAACCGGACGCCTGTGGCTATCGTGTATGTAAGCGGTGACAGGCGATCCCAAGCCGACCGTTGCGACCAGTTGGTTGACCTGTTCGGATTATTGCCAAGCGAGGCGCGGCTGGCATGGATGCTCGCGCAGGCCACAAGCATAACAGAAGCCGCCGACGCGCTGGGCCTAAGCGTCGAAACCGCGCGCAATTATTCAAAGAAAATCTACGCCAAAACCGGCGCCCGCGGCCATGCGGAACTGGTCCGGATCATCCTGACCAGCGTATTGGCGATCAGCTAAAGCGGCGGGGCGATAAGGGGACAGTCCCAAAACGCGCACCCACATCACCCTGAACTCGTTTCAGGGTCCATCTATCAGCCCAAAACCGCCATTCCCGTGATGCGCCATGCCATGACGCACGGTTGCTCTCTCGCTTAGCCTTTGGGTCGCAACGTCACCCGCCCCGCATCAAACGCAGCAATAAAAAGCGCAGCTATGTTTACAAACAAAGCAAAACTATGTATTAGCCGACCGATTCACCTTCGCAAGCCAAAAGCCGCGCGCCGGAACTATATGAAAATTAATGGAGAATACCGTAGGGCGTGACGCCACGATCCGTCCGGCACTTGCTTCCTTGCAAGCCGGTCAGCAGGAATTGTTCGATCTTGCCAACCTGAACCGTCGTGAAGCACGTCGCGGTATCGCCGCCGCATCGGCGCTGGTTTCCGCTCCGATGCCTTCGGAACCCGGTAAGACTTCGGTTGTTGCCGGTACCGCATTTTACCGTGGCGAAGGTGCGTTCAGCATGTCCTTCAACCATCGTCTGAATCTGGAGGCACCTGTCTCCTTCGGTGGCGGTATCGCGCATTCAGGCGGCAAAGACACCGTCGTCCGCGCCCATGTTGCAACCGAATTCTAAGCAACACACACCATAAAAAACGGGGCGCCGGTATCATTCCGGCGCCCTTTTTTGTTGGAAGGCTTGGGCACACAAACAGGATTAAATGGGTTGCGAAAAACGGCGTTTCATAGTACTACTACCTATCAGTGGCGTCAAA
Source organism: Sphingorhabdus sp. (assembly GCF_041737645.1). GTDB lineage: Bacteria > Pseudomonadota > Alphaproteobacteria > Sphingomonadales > Sphingomonadaceae > Sphingorhabdus_B. The sequence goes on along the minus strand of NZ_JBGSRI010000005.1, from coordinate 7,344 downwards.
AACGGAGCAGAATCGGTGAGAAAACTTGGTGTGGAAAATGATTTCTTCTGGCCTACAGGTCGGATGACATCGTCCGTCACGCGCCGTGCTTTTGTCGTTTTTGGATGTGCTATATTATATTTGGGCGGCATAATATCGCCCGCCATCACCCAAAACCAACAGCAATTGCCCCAATCTGTTTCGCCGCAAAACACCCTTTCACCTGCACCAATCCCCGGGGAGCTTGAGCTTGCCAAGCTTATTTGGGGGACAATTGCGGCGGTGGATAATGCCAACCAGTCCGGAAATTATTCTGTGTTGCGCGACTTGTCGGCGACGGGGTTTCAGATCAACAATAATCCGGCACGCCTATCGGAGATTTTTGCAGGTTTACGCACCAGCACTATAGATCTTTCCAATGCGTTGTTGGTGGCCCCGACTTACACCGCTCCGCCGCAGATGGTCCAACCCGACGTCCTGTATCTGCGCGGTTATTTTGGTATCCGCCCGACCTCGGTTGAATTTGAACTTTATTATCAGTGGATGGCGGGCAAGTGGCGCTTGTACGGCGTTTCTATTGTTCCGTTACAGGTGGCGGGCGTGTCCCAAAGCCAAAATCGCCCCGCGCCGGCCCCCGACAAAAAGCGGGATCGTTGACGGCCTGTTCTGATCCTATCCGGGTGAGCGCAACCGTTTGACGCGGGAAAACAGCCCGGGGCTGGCAAAAGGTTCGAACATCTGATCGGCATTTTCGGGGTCGAGCGCCGCGTTCTCGGCAATCGCCTTTTCGGCGTCGGTTAGTTCGGGAATGTCGAGGCGAACAAGCGTGCGGCCATTGCCTTTTACCCCATCAATGATCTGCCGCATCGATTTTCCCTGATCCAGAAGCTCGAGTACCTTCTCTTCCGACAGGCCGCAATGCTCCGCCAAAAGCGAAGCACGAAGCGACCGGATGCTTGGCGCGGCGCTGCTATTTCCGGGACGGGTGGTGTCGATGAAAATATCGCACTCGCTATCCAGGCCGAGCGAGCGGTTGTTCATATTGGCGGACCCGATGCGGAGGATTTCGTCATCGATAATCATCAGCTTGGCATGGACATAGATCGGTTCACCATGCTTGGTATGCGGAACATAGATGCAGAATCTATCCTTGGGGTCGTGCTTCCCTATGGCGCGCAGCAGCTGCACGCGGGCGCCATCCATTGCCTTTTGTTCCAGCCACCCATCGGCGGTCTCAGGGTTGACGAGGATAATCTCTGGCGGGTTCGGTTCCGCCATGCGCTTGGCGATAGCATCGGCGATCTTGGGTGAAGCAAAATACTGGTTTTCGGCATAGATAAATTTTTTAGCGCGGGCGATTTGCTCCAGAAACAAATGCTGGATTTCCCGGATTTCGGTGGCGTCTTTATATTCCGCACGGGTGCGGGCGATCCCCATTTCGACAAATTGATATTCAGCCTCCAGAAATTCGGGCCAGGGGGAGGCGGCATCCGCAGGGCAGGGTTCCATGGGGTCGCCGCCTGCCAATTCCCAGCGCGCCCGGCTGAGGACGGCTAGCGCAGCGGCGGCCTCACCCTCCACTAACATGGTCGTGTCATGCCAAGGGCCATAAAGCCTCCCGTTCGGGCGCTTGCGCCGTGGGTCGCTGTCGATATGTTCGGGGGTATCCCAGCGGTCCGCGGTCATGTCGATTCCGCCGCATGCGGCCATCTTGTCGTCAATGACGACGATTTTCTGGTGATGGCTGCATCCGACAGGATGGGCACTGTCGAGTTTGAACTGGATCTGTTTGTGCATCGCCCATTTGGCGATATCCACCATGGCGGACCCACGGGTCACCAGTTTAAGCGCGCCGAAATTCCACTTGAGCAGCTTGATTTCCAGTCCCGGTGTCCGGTCCGCCAACCATAATATGAAATCGCCAAGCCGTTTGGGCGGGTCGCCCTTTTTCCGGCGGCTCCGGCTTAGATCGATGCGTGTATCGAAATCCCACCCGATCAGCATGATGCGGTGCTTGGCATTCATCATGGCAGCCTGGATGATTTCATAATAAGGCGCAGCATCGACAACAGCATGCGCCCGCGTAGCCTTTGCATGGCACCAGATGCTCGGGCTTTCGGAAATGTCGGGGTTCATGTGGTCACTATATCAGCGGCATTTAGGGTCAGGACCTATTAAAAGCACTTGCGAGGCGTCAAAATGGCGAAGATATCGGACCAAAATGCGCGCCATCGATAGTCATTCTATCGGCTAGCGTATTTTGGTCCGAGATCAAAGCCATTTTGACGTCCGGAGGATTTGACCCATTTTGCCCATGGTCGCGTCAGAAAGCCTTGAGATATATTTATATCCCGGCGGCTTCCTTCCTTGCCCTGTGCAAAATGGCCTCAAACCTCGCAAGCGCTTTTAATAGGTCCTGACCCTAATTTGACGATAAAAAGCTGACTCCACATTCTGGAAAAAGGAAGTATAGAACAAAGCATGAACAATAAGGCGATTCTATCTGCGCCCGCATCCAACAGGATGTGGCAGCAATATCAATCGGAGAAGCCGCAAAGGCTTCTGCCGATTGGTGCGTCTTTGGTGGATCAGCGGCTGCAGGGTGGAATCGCGCAGGATGGCTTGCATGAATTTTTTGGGGCCGACCAAAGCGACGGAACTGCGGCGGCGGCTTTTGCCTTGCTCATCGCGCTGCGTTTGCCCCAGGCGGAAACGCATATCTTGTGGGTTTCGGGGGACAAGGAACGGCAAGCCTTGGGCCGGCTCTATGCGGCTGGCCTTGTACAAATGGGTGCAGATCCAGCCCGCCTGTTGCTGGTTCAGGCGGCGGATATGCGCGATGCCTTGCGCGCCGCAGCCGATGGAATCCGTTCAAAAGCCGCAGGTGCCGTCATATTGGAGGCGCAGGGCCATGCCCGTTTGATCGACTTGACGTCGACACGGCGGCTGGTGCTGGCCGCACGCGAAGCCGGGGTTCTAGCGCTGCTGGTGCGGGGTGATGCCGTCCCGATGCCTAGCGCGGCTACCACGCGATGGCAGGTCCGGTCCGCACCGTCGCGGCCTTTACCCGGCAACGCGCCGGGCTTTGCGACATTCGACATCGACTTGCTGCGCCACCGCGGCGGTATTGCGCCTTTTGCGGCGAGAGTGACCTGGGATCATGGAGACAGAATTTTTCACGACGCGCCGTTATCTGGCGGTCTTTCTACCGGTTCTGCCGGCGGAACGACTGATCCGGAGCTGCGGAGACAAAGCGCCTGACGTTCCTTTTGCGCTGATCGAAAAGCAGCGCGGGGCCATGCGGCTTGTCGCCTGCGATACGGCTGCGCTTGGCTTGGGCATGACGCCCGGCATGACGCTTGCCGATGCGCGGGCGCGCGTCCCTGACCTGGCGGTGTTTGACCATGATCCGCAGGCGGACAGGCAATTGCTCGAATGGCTTGCCGACGGATGCGAACGCTATACGCCCAGTTGTGCGTTGGATCCGCCGCAGGGCTTGATTCTGGATATCAGCGGCTGCGCGCACATATTTGGCGGCACCGAAGCGGCCCTTGCCCGGGATCTGAAAATGCGGCTGCGGCGTAATGGCCTGACCGCACGTATTGCTTTGGGTGCGACACCGGACAGCGCGCGGGCCAGGGCCAGATTTGGCGTGCGGACGATAAGTGCATTGCCGTTGCAAGCTCTGGATTGCGACGCAAAGGTGCATGCCGCGTTGCAACGGGCCGGATTGAAAACCATCGGCGACCTTGCCTCGCGTCCGCGTGCAGCCTTTGCCGCGCGCTTCGGTAAAGATTATGGCCGCACACTTGCGCGTCTGTTGGAGGAAGAGGATCCCCGCATTACACCGCGCCGCGCCGCGCCTGTTATCCAGGTGGCGCTCAATTTTGCCGAGCCTGTTGCGCGCACGCAGGATGTTCTGGCGGCGATTACCGATCTGGCACGGCAGAGCGCCATCCTGTTGCAGGAACGTGGCGAAGGTGGCCGACGGTTCGAAATATGTCTGTTCCGCAGCGACGGCCATGTTGCGCGACTTGCCGTGGACACAGGTACCCCGACCCGCGATGCGGCTTTGCTCGACCGGTTGTTTGGGGAACGGATTGATACGCTGTCCGACCCGCTCGACCCGGGATTTGGCTATGACATGATCCAGATGACAGTCCCGCGCAGCGAACGCTTGGCCCATATACAGGCAGGTCTTGAGTCCAAGGTGGATGCAAAGGCGGAAAATGCGGCGCTGATCGACCGGTTGAGCGTGCGGCTCGGGCCGGGGCGTATCCGCCATTTTCACACGGGCAACAGCCATATTCCCGAACGCGCAGCCCTTGAGCGGCCCGCGCAGGCCGGACCGCCATCGGCTGTATGGCCCACTACTCGGGTGCAGGAACCGCAAGCGCGGCCCTTTCGTCTGTTCGACCCGCCGCAGCCTGTGGAAGTGACGGCGCTCCTGCCCGATGGACCGCCACGCCAGTTTCGATGGCGGCGTCATGTCCATCTGGTCCAATATGTGGAGGGACCCGAACGTATCGCCGCTGAATGGTGGCGGCGTCCGGCGGGGCATGAACCGGGAAGGGGTGGTCTAACTCGCGATTATTACCGTGTAGAGGACAGTGAAGGCCGGCGTTTCTGGCTGTTCCGGCATGGGCTATATGGGGAGGGGGGCGACCCGCGCTGGTATCTGCACGGGCTGTTCGCATGAACGCTTATGCAGAGCTGGTCGCTGCAACACATTATTCCTTTTTGCGCGGCGCGTCTTCTCCGGCGGAGATGGTGCAGCAGGCGGCCGCACTTGGCATGAGTGCATTTGGCATAGCCGACCGCAACAGCGTGGCGGGTGTTGTGCGGGCTTGGAGTGCGGTCAAAACGGCCCACGCCCAATCCTTATTGCCCAAAGGCTTCCGGCTTGTAACCGGCGCGCGGCTAGTCTTTGCCGATGGGACGCCGGATATTGTCGCCTATCCCCGCACCCGTCTTGGGTGGGGGCGGCTGACCCGGCTTTTGACAACCGGGAATATGCGATCGAAAAAGGGGGGCTGCATCCTTTATTTTGACGATCTGGCCGCCCATGCCCAGGATATACTCTTCATCCTGCTACCTGTGTCTACGGCGCAGGAAAATACGCCGCAGGGCAGGCCTGTCCCTTATGACCATCACGATGGCAACGAGGCGTTGCGCCTGGTGGAGCCAACGCCGCAGGGGATCGAGAATATTCTGCTACGCCTGAAAAAATACGCGCCCGACCGAGTCTGGCTGGGGGTGTCTATGCATCTTCAGGGCAGCGACAGGCGCCAGTTCGAACACTCGCGCCTTTTGGCCCAGCGTTTGGGGGTTCCCCTGCTCGCCACGAACGACGTACTCTATGCAGAGTGCCGGAACCGGCCCTTGCATGATGTCCTGACCGCCATATCTTTGGGCGTCCCTGTGTCGCAGGCAGGTGCCCAACTGGACAGCAATGCGGAGCGGTATCTCAAATCGCCCGGCCAGATGGCCGATCTTTTCGCGCATTGTCCCGAAGCTATAGCCGAAACGTCCCGCCTCTTGCGGCATATCTCTTTTGATCTGGCGGAGCTGGGTTATGAATATCCGCATGAGCCCGTGCCGGAAGGCTGGGATGCACAGGGTTGGCTGGAACATTTGGTCATGACAGAGGCGCAGCGCCGCCATCCCGATGGGTTGCCGCCCAAACTGGTCAGTATGCTGAAAGAGGAATTCCAGCTTGTCCGGCAGAAGAACTACGCGCCTTATTTTCTGACCGTGCACGACATCGTCCAATTTGCCCGCACGCAAGAGCCGCCCATTTTGTGTCAGGGAAGAGGCTCTGCCGCCAATTCAGTGATCTGCTATCTGTTGGGTATTACCTCGGTTGATCCTGTCGCCAACAATCTGCTCTTCTCCCGCTTTCTGTCGGAAGAACGGGATGAGCCGCCCGACATAGATGTGGATTTCGAGCATGAGCGCCGCGAGGAAGTTATGCAATATATCTACCGGCGGTACAAACGCCACCGGGCCGCCATCGCCGCCACCGTGATCCATTACCGGCCGCGCAGCGCGGTGCGAGAGGTTGGCAAGGCGCTGGGGTTGACCGAAGATGTGACGGCGCGGCTGGCGGGTACGATATGGGGCAGTTTCGGGCGGGAACTGCCTGAAGAGCGGCTATTGGAGGCAGGCTTTGATCCGGCCAATCCGCAAATTGCCCAACTGCATGCGCTGGTCGGGCAGCTGCTCGATTTCCCGCGCCATCTGTCGCAACATGTCGGCGGTTTTGTCCTCACCGAAAACCGTTTGGATGAAACCGTTCCCATCCATAATGGCGCCATGGAAGATCGCACTTTCATCGAATGGGACAAGGACGATATTGCCGCGCTCAACCTGTTAAAGGTCGATATATTGGCGTTGGGTATGCTGTCCTGCATCCGCAAAAGCCTCGATCTCATCCGGGAAAACGGATTGGGCAATTATCGACTGGACAGCATACCGGCAGAGGATCCGGCGGTTTACCAGATGCTGCAAAAGGGCGACAGCATCGGCACCTTTCAAGTGGAAAGCCGCGCCCAGATCAACATGCTGCCCCGGCTGAAGCCCAAGGAGTTTTATGATCTGGTGATCCAGGTGGCGATTGTCCGTCCCGGGCCTATCGAGGGGGATATGGTCCACCCCTATTTGCGCCGCCGCAACAAGGAAGAGCCTGTCGATTTCCCTGCGCCCGCCCCGCCGCATGATCCGAGAGAGCTGTACGACATTCTTCACCGCACCTGTGGCGTGCCCCTGTTTCAGGAACAGGCCATGAAGCTCGCCATGGTTGCGGCGGCCTTTACCCCGGATGAGGCCAACGGATTGCGGCGGGCGATGGCGACATTCCGCAATGTGGGGACAATGCCCGAATATAAGGAAAAGATGATCGAGGGCATGGTTGCCCGCGGCTATGAGCGGGATTTTGCCGAGCGTTGCTACAAGCAGATCGAAGGCTTCGGCAGCTACGGCTTTCCCGAAAGCCATGCGCAAGCTTTTGCCCATCTGGTCTATGTGTCGTCCTGGCTGAAATGCCATCACCCTGCCATTTTTACGGCTGCCTTGCTCAATTCCCAGCCTATGGGTTTCTATGCGCCCGCACAGTTGGTGCAGGATGCACGGGCGCACGGGGTCGAAGTCCGGCCGATCGACATCAATTTCAGCCAGTGGGACAATAGCATTGAAGAAGGCGCCTTGCGGCTGGGTTTCCGGCAGGTCGACCATTTCCGTCAGGATTGGGCCAAGGCGGTTGTTGCAGCGCGGCCCTTCACCTCTATGGAGGAGCTCGCACACAAGGCGTCCTTGCCGTCGCGCGGCCTGCATCTTTTGGCCGATGCCGATGCGCTGCGGTCCTTG
>NZ_JBGSRI010000044.1:0-25856 GCF_041737645.1 Sphingorhabdus sp. | reverse complement strand
GATCAGCAGGGTATTGCTGGTCTGGCGCAAGCAAAGAAGGTTTTTCGGAAGGCTACGAAGTCATACAGCAAATTTCCTGGAACACATGACGGATTTGTATCTGCGCTATGCGAAGTGTGCTTCGGGAAGGAAAAGCCGTATTATCCTTCAGGGCCAGACGTCCCAGAATTTGCAAATCCTGAATTAGCACCATGTCGGGGACTTGGTGCTGAAATTTCAACTGTTGTCGGTGCTGCGACGATATGTCGATTGATGTCATTTGAAGACAAGTTGAGATTGGCGGATGTTCCATTTGGAATAAATATTCCTACGGCATACCCTGATCGATCTGGAGATTGTTCGTGGATCACGAGTTTCGGCGCAATAAGCGAAGCTGATCGAAGTTTTACAATTGAAAGGGGGAAAAATCATGGGCGCCCACTGGTCTGGTTTACGCGAAGAGAAGAAATAGAGGCGCTTCGTTCTCATCCTCGCGCGGCGCTCGGTTTGGCCGATCTCCTACGCGACTATCTGGGTCTCATCCATCACAAACCAACAATAGGCATTGGAGCTGCAGCGTCGCCAAACCATCTGTTTTTACTGCATTACCCGTGTTCAGTTGCGAATGATGCAGGACATTGGCGTCCCAGTTTCGTCGAGGGGATTGATAACCGACGTTTTAAAGCGCATCGTAAAAATAAGTCATCGGCTTGGGGGGGAACCGTCGATTTGGAAGCTTTTCAACCAGGAGGCAGCGAGAGAGTGTTGTTAAGCCTGCAAGCTGAGCGGTTTGCGACTGGTGAACGAATTGTCGCCGAGTATCTAGGGGTTGTGCGGTCGACACGAGGGACGGAGGCCAACGTTGACGATGACGACGCTTTTATCAAACATATTGCCAGGAGGCGAAATTCGAAAGCCTTCGTGGAAACGATATTAGGCCCAAAACCTTGAGCGTTCGCGAAGTCGAGCGCGAGGCGATTGCTTCGTTAGTGGATTTTAACTCCGAACAATTTGCGGAATGGATAGGACATGGCTTCCTAGCGTTTGAACGCGGCGAATCAGACGATAGGCCTTTCGGACCTGTCCAGCAGTTTCTTGGTGTCTACGAAGATATTTCAGATGATATTGCCGCGGCGTACGTCGTCCTCCCTACTTCAACCCAAATATCATTTCGAAAAGGTTTGGCGTTAGCAGTCGCGCGGCTGACATTTGCAGATACGCTTTCGATACTGGCCGGAACAAGAATGCTTGAGACAGGTGCGAAAGTTGGAGCAATCGAGCTGCTTCCTTATCTCCGAGGAGCAATTCTTTCAAAGCCTCATCTAAAGCACGTGGAATATGGCCAAAGCCTTTTGGCCACGGCACAGACCTTAGCACTCGACCTGTCCAACCAGCACCCCGAAGCATATGAAGAGCTTCTGAGGGTTACAGGTTCCATTATTTTTCCGACCGCGTACGCGTCACGAGGGCTACTGTCGCTTTGCCGTGCCGATCCAGAGAGGTTGGAAGATAGTCTCGATCACTTGCGCGATAAATTGCATGCGCAGTTGGTTGAACGGACTGATATTGCTTCAGAATTGCTGCAAAAGGGCCGTATTGCGCTGTTTCGGGCGGTAGCGGAAATTGTTAACGAAGCAGTCGTTGCAGAAGCATTCGCGCGCTACAGCTTCCCACGCTCAACCGATGATGAATCTTTGGGATGGTGGGCGGCCGCCGTCTTTGACTACAGTTCTGATCCGAACCTCAATTCTTGGATGAGGACCTATAGGAGGAAGCTGCAGCCTCTTGTCAGCAACTTGGGGGCAGACGAACGCGATAGCGAGTTTAAATCCGATTTTGTCGGAGAGAGTTTGCTGGCGCTAGCGGCGCAAACAGCAGCTCAAGTTAACGAAATAGGCGTTACTGCATGACGGGTTCTGCTCCTTTGCTTGCACCTCGGCTAGCCGACGCAGCTCTACAGTGGTTGTTAATGCGGCCGCGCAGCGATGATTTAGAAGCTGAAGCGAAGGGTCGGCGGCATATATATGCGATAGATTCTAATGTTGTCGCATTTGTCGGATCTCCCGCTCAATACGCGCATTCGCAACGCGGCTCAATTGATGGTAGATACCTTGTAGGCTTCGGTCACGTTTTTGAAGAAGACAGCCGTGAATTGAGCACCAGCATAGCCCGCGGATTGGCCGGCTTTCTGGCTAGTGGTGCGCTGGGTAAGCATGCGCCCATTTTACTCGTTCCTCCAATGCACTTGGAAGTAGAAGGCATGATTCATGCGCTCAACGGAAAGGATCCGGTTAAGCGAGACGGTGAATTTATAGCGAGACTTGCTGATTTGGTGGCAAGGCTCAGTGATGGCGAACTGTCCGCACAGGAAGTTGAAAACCTCACTCCTGAACTACAGGCGTTGATTTTCGAGGATATGGGTCCTGCTGCCGAAGCGAGACGAATAGCTCGTTTTTTAACGACAGGTGCGTTGCAGCCACTTGAAACTAGCCGATTTCCCTCAGCGATTTCCGACATCATCAAACCATTGGGATTTGCCGCCCAATTGGCACGATTTACATATTCTGAAAAACGTGATGGCGAAAACGGATGGGCCCAAAGGCTGGAACAGCAAAGCGTTATCTGGCGTGACGACCTGCTGGCAAATGATGCAGAAGTTCTTTCTCGTATCGAGGTCTGGAATGAGGCGCTTGCCGACCTGGAAATTGTCACATCGGGTCGGGAGAACTGGAGAGTAATCTATATCACATCAGATCACCGGATTCTCGACGCAGCAAGCGGATATAAATGCGACTGGTTTGAGCATTCGTTCGGACGATCCTTTATAAGGCATCCTCGGGCCTATTTGGCCGAAGACGGCGTGCTCGACGTCAATTCGACAGACTCACGTATTACCGCGCGGGGTCTCGCAGAATGGTTTCGCTTACTAATAGAGCCAGGCGGTGATGACCACACGCAAATCGAACTTGCCACATTGCGAGACGAATGGTTCGTGGGGCGAACGGTTCCGTTGGCGCTGGAGTCGATGTTAAAGCGCTTTGAAGCAGTGACAGGTGACCCAGCGCCGAAAATTGAAGAAGAATGGTCTGATTTCACTCGGCAGACAGTGACATTAAATCCCCCAGTCAAATTCGATTTACCTACCCTCACGGCCGAAGAACGACGCGGCGCGTCAGCTCTGGAAATTGTTCGGTCCCGACTACAAGAAAAGCTTGAGGAACGACGGCTTGAATCTTTATCTCAGTATATGGAAGCTGTCGTCCAACTAAGTTTCGAGGCAGAGTATCGGTTACCACAAGCCAATAGAGCACGGAATGTAGTACCGATTTTCTTCGAAAAATGGGAACAAGCAGAGGAATTTATCCGAGAAGTTCGGAACTGGGGCACAGATAAATTCGATAAGAAGGAATACGATGAAGGGCTAGTTCGATTAGCGGAAGATGATCCGTCAGGGTACGCATTTTACCTAGGCCATGCAGCTTTGTTCGCGGGTCGTGGACGTTGGCGCAATGCTTCCATCATGGCGCGGCGCGCACGTGAAATTTCGGAGCGGCTCAGCGATGAGGAAAGCAAAGGGGCGAACGGGCGAGAGGCTTGCTATCTTGAAGCCTTTTGCGTCCGGCACAGCGCAAAAAAACTTTCGCATTTAGCTGAATGCTCTGCCCTAATCGGCAAAGCCGAGGGTATTTTTGCCAGAGAGAGAAAAAAATCAGGCGAGTTTGACATAGATACTCCGCCGCTTGACGTGGCCGCTGAGCGATTTGAAGCTGAAGGCTTGGCGTTGCGGCTTACTCATTTTTTCTTTCATCGATATGCAATTGCGTGTCTGAAAGAGCCTTCAGAAGAACAGGAAGCTTCTGACATCGCCGACAAGTACTGGAACATGAAGTTAAGGCTAGCAGAACGGATTGAGTCTTCCGGTAAAAATTCATCGCCAAATAATCGTCCGGTTAAGAACACTCTTATCGAACTGGAACGCAGAATCGAAACAAATTTGGTCGCGCTAGGTTTGCTGGATTTGCAAAATTCGAAGATTCAGCAATATGCGAAATTGTTAACACAAAAATTTGCGCAGAAACACTCGATGTATTCATTAAAATTTAAGCCAGGAAAAACCGACATAAGTTTATTCACCAGGGTCATTGTTAATTATGGACTGGCTCGTAGCCTACATGGCACGAGTGACGGGCACAACCTACGTCGCGAATTGGCAAAATTCAGGGCAACCTTGCCTGAAAACACGTTGTTCGTTTTCCCCTATGACAAACAGCGCTTTGATGAAATTGAGCATATGTGTGATCGACCTTGGCTAAGTATTTAAAAGCAGCAAGCAACTCCGAGTCATAAATCCTTCAGATACTCCGAACCCGGCGTTAGAGCCTTCGCTAATACGTGATGCCGCGCACGCTGGCATATTTCGCGGTGATCCCTGACCTGAATAGCCGGCGCGTCGTTGGTTGGGCGGTCAGCGACAGGATGAAGAAGGACCTGGCAATCAGGGCGCTCGATATGGCTGTGTGCCTCCGCAAGGGCTCCCGTCCGTCGCAGTCACGCAATCCGCTCACCAAACAGCAAATCCGTGAGCTCAAATATCATGGCCGGCGCGAGAGCGCCCCACATAAGCGTATCGAGGAACTGATCGAATATGTATAAGGCCTAACGCTTCATAACATACCAACACTATGTGAAGGATAGTCTGCCAAGTTGACAGATCCGCCTCAATTAACTTGGTCTTCCTTTAGGCCGGATTTGCGTGGTCGAAGCAAATGGCTACATTGGCCTGAATCATAGTCTTCGTGCAGTGGCTGTCGGCGATCGCCTTCTATTTCAATGACGGTCCAACCGCCTGCGGAACCGCACAGTGGAATTTTAAGCATCCGTTGGTCGCTTCGCGTGTGTAACGGCGAAACCGCCAGTGAAAGAAGCCCAAGTGCGTGCAAGGCAGCGGTTGGCACAAGCTTGCATGTTCTAGCCTTGATGATCAAGGGTCCGGCGCGGTCTTGATGGTGATGAAGCGCATCGCCATAGTCGGAGTGTCCGCGACCAACTCGCGTATCGGTTTTGCCAGTGGGCGGTCGAATGGATAACCCATCGGCTTGATATCAGGATATTGATCACGCGCACCACAAAAGCTGATGGAGCCGCAATGCCCCTGCGGAACCAAATTGTCATCGCCGGTTATAACGGCGAGCAGTGCGAATTGCATGCCTTCCACAGTACCGCGCGGAATGAGCAGATGATAAGGCCAACCGCATTCACAAAACGGGTTATATTCGGGGTCATCTTGTTCGGGCAGATAGTTAACATCCGTGACATGGTGCGGCTCGAACACCGGGCGTCGGATGACAGACGAGCTTTTGTCGCGTCTGGACGCGACTGTCGGTTCACTAGGCTGCAGGAGCGCTTCAAACTTATCGAGCTCTATCCAAAGACGGCGTTCGTTCAGCCATCCATCGTTGATCGCGCCGCCACCTACGGCGGCAGGACACAAAAATATCCGCACTGTTACCGTCTGGGTCACTGCAGACTGGTTTAATAGCCGCACCGCGTAGCGGAACGGATGATGCCACAGATAAGGATAGGTGAACTGTTTACCTGAGAGATCGGGGGCAAACAGCTCGAACACTCCTTTACGCATTTCTGTACTAAGGACATCTGTCGTTTCCAACCTAAGTGGAACTGGCCCCTCACCTAGATCGGCCTGAAACGCTATATTGGCTTTTGCCGCTGACAGTGTGAAACGCTCATTACCAAGTGCAAATTGCAAATAAGCATCTTGCGGAATGTTGTCCGGAACATTCGCTTCTAGCGAAGCTTCGTCCATTAAAACAATGCCCTCATCATCACCACCACCGAAGATGACAGGAGGTGCTTCAGCAAAGTCATGGCTCGGTTGGGTTTCCTGATAACGGAAATTGATATCATCAACATGCTTGTGCCACTGCCAGAAAAACGGGTCGCGGATTGCAGTTGCGGTATTTGCCATTACGCCAAACGGCTTTTCGTCGGTTGCCCCAAGATAGGCGGTAAACATATGGCCGCCACCGTGATGGTTACCGTAATGTTGGTTGTGCTGATTAAGCCCCTTGCTGTTCGGTTCATTGGCTGCTCCCAATGCATCGCTGCCTGCATGGCCAGATAATGGCAATGGGGCCGAACCGCCGGTCAGTTGGAGTGTAACGACAGCGATGTCAAATTTGTCACGTATCGCTTCATGATCTGCCGGGGTCTCGCCGCCAGGTATCGGTCCCCATGATTGATCCGCCAAGCGAGGTGCATAGCTTTCGGTGCCAATTTGTAGCCTGCCCGGATCATAGCCTGCAACTAGCGGCTGTGTATAATCGGCGAATGGCTGAACCCGAGCAAGCCCGGCAGCCATGCGCTCTGCATCATAGCGGGCGAGCATTTGTGCATGCATGTAGAAAAACAGCTCGCCGTGCCGGTCCTGGATCGGACGGTCGGCAGTTTCCCGTGTCGGGTAGACGATGTGCCAATGTTCGTGATGTTCATTGGCGATCGGATCCTCGCGGAACCAATTCAGGCGGTTTTCCTCGGCCGGTTCGGCGATACCGCCGAGCTCAACCGTCGATTCTTGCATCATATTGGCCTTGAATGGTGCCATACGTGACATCAGATTGGGCACTCGCACAACGGCGCCGACCGGATTATGGGTGATAAACAGCTTGAATCCGTGCTCGGCAATGCCGCGCTGCAACGCACCATCTTGCGCCGAAACCCGGTCGGCCAGGATCATGACGATTTCATCGTCGGACGTCTGGCCTTTCAGCATCTGCGCTTCTGCGCTGAGGCTATCGGCAAAGGCTGCGGCGGCATCCATATGATGAGTATTAAAAACGCTGAAACGCGGTCCGGTTTCCTGGGTTCTACCGGTCCCGGTTGCCTCAAACCCAAGATTTTCTAACGCCTTGCGTCCCGTAGGTGCCGCAGTCGCACCAAGTAGTTCATTGACCTTGCCTTGTGCGTCGCCAGCCATCGCCGTCTCTCCTATTCTTCCAAGTCAGCTAATGATGTCATCAAACTGCGACAGAGGCACATAGTTCTCGGGAGCCTCCAATATGCTGCCACCTGTTGATTCCTGCAGATGCACGGCGCGGCGACGACGTAGCCGAACCGCAACGTCGCCGCTTGGCGTCTCGAGCGGGTCGTAAGTGCTAAGTGGCGTCTTGCCATTCTTACCGCTGCCAAAACGCAGCCCGGTCAGTTTTTCAATCTCACTGATTCTGACCTGATAGCTGTCAAAATCCCCAAACGGCACTTCGACCGCTTCCAATCCATATTGTGCGATGACGTTGCTCTGGTCGAGAATGAAACCTGCGGCGAACAGCCGATCTTTGCCAGCAACGTTGGCAACCGCGACTGCGATTTTCCAGAAACGCACTGGATATTGGATCTTGTCGAATTTGGGATAGACCGGATCGTCTTCTTCAAGGACCGGACCTGTAAACACCTGAGCACGAAACGCTTTGGCTTTGATGGAGTTTTCCAGAATATGAAGTTCGAGGCCCTGCCACAATTCTTTGTTCCGGTTGAACTTTTCGTGTTGCGGTACGCAGTTAGTGAAGTGCAGGGTGTCGGCCGCTGATTGCAATGCTGCGTCCCTGTCTGGACCGAATTCCATATCCTCACGCCTAGTCAGATGTCCGCGGTCGAACTTGTTGCCACGGTAGTAAAACTCGCCGATTTGGTGTTTGGACGAAATCCGGGGATCCTCCTCCCATTTATCGGCAGGCCGCGACATTTTATAGCGGTTGTCAAAATCGAGATTGGCAGCAGTGTAGATCGCCCAGCGCCGGTCGGCACTCATGACAATGCTCAAGCCGTGATAATCGAGCACATATTTGCTGCTATCGCTAAGAAGCGGCGCTGCGACGCTTTCGTCAATAAGCGTTGGCAATAATGTAACCAGCGAATCCGCACCCAAAAAATTTGGATCAAATCCTTTGCGATTGGAATAGTCTTGGTCGATCCGGACGCTTATCTCGTTTGCGCGCAATGTGCTCTCGCTGCGAGGGCTGCGCTCCATCATATTACTGGTGTTGAAGGACTCTGCTTCAGGACCAGACTGCCTGACCGTGACACTGTTATCGGCATGCACGTCTAACATGACGGGGATCGACTTTATCACAGGTGCGCTCATGGCGTTCTCCATTTTCTGAGAAGTTAGGGGCAAAATAGCGAGATTGCTGATTTTAGATGGCTGAATTGCTGCCTGCCCGACAAATGCCTGCATGGCAGTCGTAGCATTGGCCGCAAAGACAGTTTGCAACAGCGGATGGTCACCTTTCGCTACTTTTAGCGTGCTGACGATCCGAGAGACCCTGATGCCTTCGTTAGCGATCCACTTGATGTCGGTTTCTTGGCCGACTGCCGGATTAAAATCTCGGCCGTCAACAGTTTGGATCACACCATTCTTGCGCTCGGGCACTCCGCTATGATGCAGTGCAACCACTAGCCAATCATTATTGAATACGGGCGAGCCCGACGAACCGCCAAGCGTGTCTGTGGTGTACCAAAGGACATCGTCACCACAATAAATCATCCGGTTTTCGCGCACGCATAGCTGCTTGCGCTCACCATTTGGGTGTTGCACGATGGTTAACCACTCGCCTTCGGTAACCTTGCCGAGCTCTGCCACCAAGGGGCAATAGCCATAAGCCGCGAGCGAGCCGTTACTACTATCAGCCACCGCAACGACTGTAAAATCAAGTAGCTTGCTGGTGTAGAACAAAGTTGCTGTATCTAACCGAAATTCGGCCGGCTCTTTCGGATTACCGAGCAGATCACGTTCGTAGGAAAACTCAGCGCGCGAAAGACTGGCGGTGACAGAATCAGGTAGAACATGATTGTTGGTGATGAGAACGCCGGGCGCAATAAGAAATCCCGTACCGTAGTTACCGCGCTGCCCGCCGATCACGATCCGACATACCGCACGAGCTGCAATCTCACCTTTTTCAAGATAAGCGACATCCTGCAATTCATTGCCTTGCAGAATCCGTTCAAAAACCCGCTCGGCCGCCGCCTCATCCTGCATGGAACGGATCAGAAATTCCCGCCGCTCGCGTTGCTCGGCTACCGGGGCAAGCTCGGCCGGGGTCTTGTCCTTTGCGGCGCTGATGAGCGTATCAAGGTCAACCTCAGACGAGCGAGCTTGGGCTTTCTCAATTTGTGCCAAGAGCTGCTTGGTTGCAAAGACGCCCATCGGTATACCCTACTATATCGAAAGATTGACTAAATTATCGGCACCAATTCCGTTTGTGATGGGGCAAAGATCAAATTTAAAACGTCCCGTCACCTGTTTATGTCAGAATAATGTTACAGCATTTTTGCAAGATGTGTACTTGCAAAATTGTACGTTTATTAAATAACGTACGGCGGAAATTAGAAATTGCAGCTGCGGTAAGAGGGTTAGATTTGTCCGCGTGTGCGGGTCTATTTCGACGCCCGTCAGGTTCTTGTTTGTTGGCCAACCTCTAGCCTCGATGCATCAATGACTGACAGACAGCTAATAAGACAGCAACAAACTAATCCGCCCGAATGAGCAACGCAGCTCACTCATTCCGCCGTCGCTATTTTCTGCTTGGGTACATCAGGCTACCAATGACCAGACTAGGCTGCCCTTGCGGAGGGGCAGAACTACGTGGTCTCAGGCTACATAAAATAGGGGATACGTAATAGCGGACTATCGAAACTACCCCAACCCGCAGATAGACTTGATCCAGATCCTTTTCAGCCAATAGGAGGCGATCACCCAATCGCAGGTTTCGACGGATCAATCTGAGCCCGTGGACGTCCGGAAAGCTAGCGGTAGGCGCCTACGCTAAGGAACGTTTAGTATTGGGAGCTGGCGGCAGGTCAGCAATCCATCGAAGCAAGTTGTTGAACGAGCAGCCAGTCACACACTTCCGGCCTGAATAATAGCGCGAAGATTTGAATACTCTATAGATTGAATTCGTGGTTTTAGGTAAACGCAGAATCATGACAGTCATAGGTAGCAGAGTCGAAGAAACAGGCACGCTCATCCGCGACGGTGGAGGATTTGCGCTGCGCCGTGATATTGGTGGACGTTGGAAACTCGATATGCACCGCGTTCCTGTGGATCACGTCGAAAAACGTGTTCGCATTTCCGGCATCATAGTTGCCCAAGGTCTGATCGATGTCGATACCCTCGGACCTGATCGCCCATTGAATTAACACTATATGTTATAGCCGATGAAGCTTTCCACAAACGGCGTCATTATTTGGAAAGAAGGGGCTTCAACTCTATACAATTTTCGCAACATTGAAAGTACGATAATATATCTTATGTTAAGTGGAACACCAACCCAGTTTGGCGGGGAGAGACCTTTTTCCACCGCATCAGAGATCGCATTGTCGACATCCTCGTTAGCCAGCAATTTTCTCACAGCAGTCGAGCACGTCCCCGGTGTCTTTACCGGGCCACTTCAACACGATAACATCACCGCGGACTCGCGTACCGTGTGCCGGTCAGTCAATCACTTTCGAAGCACGATCCGGACATTGGCATGAACCGGACATTGGCATGAACCGGATCGCACGGTTTGCAAAGCAGCCCTCGCGGGCACCATCATGGCACTGTTTCCCATGTTCACCGTGACATAGCTTCTATGTTGCTATTCGCCACGATGCTACCTCACGCGGGATCGCCGTGCATGAACATGCCGGAATAAAACATCAGCACGAACAACAAAATCACCACTACAAGTGCAAAAACAATGGCACGCCAGCTCATCACATTCCTCCGATCATTATGGTTGTGCTTGCAAAACGGCTACCCGCACATTCCCGATTTGGATGCTTCAAACATTTGCTGTGATGCACCCTTCGCGAAAGCCTCATAGACATTGCCGTTATAGGAATCGCCCGTAGCGAGAAGACCGCCAATGGAGAGAATGCCGTAGGTAAAATAGAACCCGCTATTGGAAGCGAATTGAGCCGTGTGATAAGCCTCTTCGAATCCCGTTGGTGAGCGAAAATTGGCCACCGAATCGAAGCTGCCTGGCTGAACGTAAACGGTACTCCCTTGGGTCACCGCACGCGCTCCACCATTAAATGCTCGGCGCGTCAGGGCATTGGCACCCGAGTCGAGGCCTGAAACAAATTTCAGGTTATCAATCTGGCTGGTCGGCAGTCCACGACTGCCCAACTGACCCTTCAAAAAGGCAGCTTGGCATGGAGACGGGCGCTGCACCCTTTGCGGTGAGGATTGTTACTCGGACTATGATCGGACCAGTTCCTTTGGAATACTCGTCAAAATATAAAATCCGAAAAGCATGATCCCGAACAAAAAGGCCAATGCGGTTACGGTCGAATTTTCAATTACTTTTGCAGTATAGATGAAGACATAAGGATTCATAATCAGAAACAGGAGTAGAAATGCCGCGATGTCTATCTTCGAATTTCTATGAAATGCGCGAACTTGAAAAAAATAGCGATAAAAAACTGGTCGTAATGCGAATAGGATGCATAATGCAAGAAAGAAGAGATATATGATCACTAAGCTCACCTCCCGCTCGCTGGACAACTGCGAGGACTGGAACTAGACCCGAGGGACGACCCCGCAGCTCCTGCGACGGCGTCCTGGAGCGCATCACCGAGGAGACCGCCGCGACCAGGCACCAACCCGAAAACAGCAGAACCTTGTGCAGCCATGAATCCACTATCGTTGCCTGTTTGAATAGCCGCAACGCTATCACCAAGCCACTTGCCGGCTCCGCCAAGGAGTTTTGCACCCAAACCGAAGCTAAGAAGGGTACCCGCCCCAATTTCACCTGCAACTCCGACTGGAGCACCGACTCCGGTAGCAGCCGTAAGAGCCGAACCAACAGCGACTGCCGCGCCCGTATAGATGAACGCATCTCCACCTTTGCTCAAGCCTTCCGATAAGTCGCTTAGCAAGTGAGCAGCATCCAACACCGCTTGAGAACAACCAGCTCCACTTTGCGGCAAAAATTTACGCTCTTCTGGTGAAAGCCCTCACCAGGAACGCCACCAACCATCCTGAGAATAAACTAGCAAAAATCGATGTGGTAAGGACAATGATGGGCACCCAAGGGTCAATTTTTCCACAGCCATCATCGATATAACATTCGGCAAATGTAAAATCGAAAACAGTGAATATCCATATCGGGAATGATATCAAAGATATCGCTGTTACTACCTTGTGTTTCTCGAACATTTCGCACCTATCTTACGCAGCCGTTGGCCAGTGCATCTTCAGCGATCCTATCGATTGACCGCGAAGAGTTACGCCCCAATGCCACTCCGAGATCATTGTTGTAATTGTCTTGGACACGATCCGCCATATTGTTATTCCCAGTGACTTCGCCGGCATTCAAAAAGGCAAGAGCCCGGTTAGGGCCTATAAGTCTGGTTAGAGCAGCGGCTGCATAAACATGCCGAAATTGCCCATGCCTACTGTCTGATCGGCCATATCGTTTGTCAGCCGCCTCGTTCGCCCTCATATATACATCCCCGGTGATCACCGAGCCCGTAGGATCGGCAAGGGCGGCGCCTGCAAGACCAGTATTGCCGATATTACGCCTAGGCTTGATAGCAGGACACGGCCCACTTTGCGACTTCTTCTTCCCAGCCGGAGGCAAAGCCGTTTGACCCGCATCAATAAAACTATAAATGCCGTTCCAAGCGCTTCCATCTACTCCCCCGTTATCAGAACCTCGGAACTGATCGCATCGTCCAGTATCGCAAACAACTCCAGGATAGACTTTTTGGCCTCCTGTGACAACAATATCCGCATCCGTCATCCCACTGGGGTCAGTCGAATTCACAGGGTCGCTACCAACATAGTTATACATGTTCATGCCATCATCATATCCGATAGGATCAGTCTGCATGAATCGTCCGAGCGTTGGGGAGTACATGCGCGCTTTATAATAACTCATGCCGATCTCCGGCAACCAAGCCTGGCCCGTATAACCAAAACGACCCAGATTACTCGTTGCAGGAATACCATATTCGTCATATGTGTTAATAGCAATAGCAGTTCCGCTGCCGTTGGTGACCGCAGTAATTGAGCCGCGCTCGTCTGTATGCATCCAGCGGCGATCGCTAAAGTCAGCACCCTCATACCAGACTACCGTCTCGTCAACCCCAGAGCCGGGAACATAGCGGCGCGTAATCGCGTTTGTTGCTCCATCACGCTCGGTAACAAGCTTTCCACCCAAATAGTCGAACCGTGTTCCGACGGTCGAAAAAAGCAACCGTCCGGTCGGGTCATAATACAAGGAGCTACCCGGTGCCGTCGCCAGCCGGTTTTCAGATGTATAGCTATAAGCAAGGCTGCCTGAGGCTGTCAGATTGCCACGTCCGTCATAGCCAAGCGCCGTTGCCCCAGCGCTAGTCAGCTGGTTCAACCCATTCGTGGCGTAAGACCGGTCGATGTTATAGTGCGAACCCCATGCATAAGCGTCGTTCGTTTTGGTCAGCGTGTCGATCTGGCCCGCTGGGTTATAGCCAAGTGTGGTCGCCTGGTCATGCGCACTGCCGCCCAGATCCTGCGACAAGGATGATAAACGCGATGCGGGGTCATAGCCATAGGTCGTTACGGTGCCATTTCCGCGCGTTATGCCCGACCGTCTGCCGAGATTGTCATAGGTGTAGCTCGCTAGAACTCCCACGCCCGATGTCGCGCCGTTCTCTCGGATGGCCGTCACATTGCCAGTTACGTCATAGTCATAGCTGATAAAGTTTCCATCTGGCCATGTCAGTTTTACCATCCGGCCAGCGATATCATATGCAAGCGATTTACCAGAATAATAGTTATTATCGCTCGTCATCCGGTCCAATGCATCATAGCTGAACCATGTGTACAAGCCGTCGCTGTTGTTGCCGGAGATCAGCCGTGACAAAAGGTCGTAGGTATAGGTGGTATCCCTTTCGCCAAAGGCAATGTTGGGCACGTCTTTTGATATCAGCCGATTCAGATTGTCGTAGCTGTAATTTATTACTGCTCCATCACGCAAACGCCGCTGCGTCACGTTGCTGTTGGCATCATATGTGAGCTGTACATAATCGGTCGTAGAACTAGCATTAGGCGTCGTGGCTAGTGGATATGCCACCTTATTCGGCCGATGGAACGCATCATAGCTGTATGTAGTCTTGTTGCTCTTCGCATCGGTTACAGTTTCAACTTTACCATAGATTTCATAGGTGATCGTCGTTTCATCTGCGACATCTGTTGTTCCAAATGCCGTCTGGACCTTGATTAACTGGTCGGCAATGTCATAAGTATTTTTCGTCACTCGGTCTGGGCCAAAGGCACCGGTAGTCTGCGGTGTACATGCATCGGTTTGCGAATTCCATTGTGCCGGATCCATACGCTGGGCCGTGCACGACAGACGGCCGACGCTGTCGTAACTATATTGAGTCACAGCGATTGTCGTTCCGCCAGCGGTAACCGTGTTTTTGACAAGACGACCATAGGCATCATAGCTGTTCACAGATTGCTGCGACGACACAAATGCCGCCCAATCTGTATCACTTGCTCCGTTCACCGTCCCGATTTCGAGTTGCGACACCGTACCATCCGGATTGTAACTGGTTCGTTTTGCCACTCGAGGCTTTGGACCTGACCCATCGGGGTCAGGACCGATTTGACCTATAACCTCTCGCACTTTGTTATACCTGAAATGGCTCGTGTCGTCGGGGCCGGGCAGCGGCCCATCGGCCGAAACGACATTGCCGATCATATCATAAGTAAATGACGTGGTTGCAGAAACTGAATTGTCACCTGCTTTAACTGTCACTGATACGGGCAAAAGGTTGTTCCCGATCCCAGCACTTTGCGGGCCGTAGTCATAGACTTTTAACACCTCATCTGCCGTGCCAACGCAGGCAGCGAGTGTTTGGCAAGTCGAAGCTGAAATCAGGACCGATATTGGTTGCCCCGATGCAACAACCGTGCCCGAACTGTTCTTGAAATAGGCCTGTCTTGTAGCGTAAGAATAAGTTGTTTTGGGGCGGGTTCCACCAGAGGTCGCAGCCGGAGCGGTTGTAGTCAGAAGCTGACCGGTTGCCGCATCATAAGTGAAATCTGAAATTCGCCCCATCGGGTCCGTGGCAGTCAGCGGCTTGTTGCATATTTTAGGATTGGAGCAGGACGCAAGATAACTGAAGCTTTTAGTCGGCGCGCTCGCAGCCGCACTGCCGCCAACATATTTGGATGAGAGGATGTTGCCGCGTGCGTCATAAGTGCGTGAGCCATTCCCATTTACACCATTAACTGAGGTCAAGCGCAAATTTGCATCAAAGGTGTAGCCGGTGACCCTATTTAAGCCGTCCGTAAGCGTTCCCATCTGGGCGGTTGCCGAAAGCCTACGGCTTTTGTGCGAAATTCCCAATGGGCCTGTTGCAATAGTCTCAGCCCAGTAGGTTGAACCCCCAAGCGGCGTATTAACATAGTCGTAATTGTATAAAATTCCATCTTTGGTTAGAGATCTTACGGTTTGCCAAGTGGTTGAACCAGACACATATGAGGCAATGATATTGTCTAAAGAACGGCCCGGCAGTCTTTGGCTCGCCAGCTTGCCGTAAAGTTCGAATGAGAATTGCGTAGTTCGATTCTCAGGATCGGTTACCGACGCGGTCGAAGCAGTTCGGCTTACCGACACGCTAGGCCATGCCTGCGTCAGACCGACACACGCATCTGCAGCTGGATCGCAATAATCTACAGAATTGTTAATAGCCTTGACATCTGTGATGTCGGTACTGGTTGCATTCGCATATCCATATTTCAGCTGATACCCACGATTATTTGTAATCGACTGAATACGGCTGACGCCGGCTTTGCGATGAATCTTGATTTCACCGCCGTCAGGGTTTGTTACGGAAGTAGGCAAGGCATTTTGAGTACCCGCCGTCGGCCAGATCGAACGGTCAAACATAATCACTGTCCCATTGGGCAGCGTATAAGTATATAAATTTCCAGCCAACGTCAGCGTACTGCCCTCGGCCTTCTTTGATGTATAAGTGGAGCCAGAGACCGTGAAGGACTCAGAGGATCCGCCAAAATCGACCGTTGCCGTTGTAACAGAACTGACTGTCTGAACGACAATTTTTCCTGTGTAGCTGTTGTTGCCCCAAATTCCTGAGGCCGTTTCAAACCCTAACGACAGACCGTTGCTCTCACCTCCCACAGTCAAAAATATGTCAGCAGTTTCCACCCTTCCGGTCACCAATTCAACGCCATTCTTGTCCTCCCAGGTGTAGGGTAATGGAGTTGGCGTGACTGATTGGGCGAAGGCCGGCGCTGCAAAGCCAGACGCAAGGACAGAGGTGAGCAACAATGAGCTTGATTTACGGCTCATTTTTCGGGCTTGGTTAGGCATGGCTTTCCTCAGCTTTCTGGAATGAAGCAAAAATATTACTGATGGGGAATGTGTGGTTTCGAAGGCCGGCGAAAGCAGCCAGTGCACTTTTACGGTGGTGGGGCGTTAGGCGAGCCTGTGGTCTTTAGGCGAGTTCGATTATCGGCCTTATCGTGCGTATACTCGGTGGTTACACCATTGTTAATGGTGCCCGTGCGTTCGACTTTGATGAGGCGGCCTTTGGCGTCGTAGCGGTATTTTTGGGTCTCAGTGGCGTTTGCCGGGGCGCTGGCAATCAGCGCAATTGCTGTACCCAAATAAAAGACGTGTTTCATACTCCACTCCCTTCGTAGATCAGGTTTAAATAACGATAACTTTTCTGATTGTTTTTATTATTATCCAGCGCCAAACAACTGTCAACGCAGATAGATAATCAACAATGTATTAAGCATTTATTTTATTTGACTAGAAGTGGGCTGGCGATAATTTGGTACAGAAATCCAGTTTCTTTATCGAGAAAATAATATGGCTCTTCCTAACATCAGCCTTGGCGATCAGAACGGTGGCGCAATCTCCACAGCGATCGGCTGGGTCGCACAGGCTCTGGTCGGACAAGCTGCAACCAGCATTGCCATCCTAGCGTTAGCGATACTTGGCTTCGGGATGCTTTGGGGCCGCTTCGACCTTCACGCCGCCGGGCGCGTGGCATTGGGCGCCTTCATCCTATTCGGAGCGCCGCTGATTGCCTATCAAATGTCGGTCACCCTACGAGGTAGTGGAGCGGCCACGCCTAGCGTTTTAAAACAGATGCCTCCTCTCTCGGTCGCACCTCAAATGCCGAGAAATGCTCCTGCACAGGACCCCTATGCTGGGGCCGCGGTTCCGCAATTGCAATAACATGCCATGTATCTGTGGAGCAGCAACTGCCCGCCCCCGTGCGCAATGACGTCCGAATATGGTAAATATCTGTTAGCCATCAATAAAGTTGACGGAAGCAAATTCTCTGTGTGTATCAAGGTGATATGGAATCACTTCATGTAATTCCCGTGCAACTTGATGGAGGATGATTTGAACCAATTTGGCTTTCTTCTTAAAGCAGGCGCCACTTTACTGTTCCTTGCCGCATCTCCTGCCTTTGCCTTTGCGCCTCCTGATCCGCAAGGTTCGGGCGTCATCGTCAATGCGTTTGGTTGGCTGCAAGGAACGTTGCTCGGAACGGTCGCAACCGTGGCAGCTGTCATCGCGGTCGCAGCGGTCGGGTTCATGATGCTCACCGGACGTCTCAACTGGCGGCACGGCGGAGTAGTTATCTTGGGTTGCTTCATTCTGTTTGGTGCAACGAGCATCGTGGGCGGCATTCGCTCGGCAGCGGGCGGCTGACCGGAACATGGCAAGCTCCTTGAAGCGTGAGCCCGTCTTCGTAGCGCTAACGCGTCCACAGATGTTTGCTGGTGTTACCTACAGCTATTTTATCGCCAATGCGGTCATAGCCGCGGAGTTTTTCCTTATCTTCAGAAGCTTATGGGCGCTCGGCGTGGCGCTCTTCATTCATCTTGCAGGCGTGATGCTATGCCTGCGCGAACCGCGCTTCTTTGATCTTTGGATTACGCGCATGAGCCGCTGCCCCCGCGTCAAGAATCATGAGGCATGGGGATGCAACTCCTACCGGCCATGACCACTAAAGCTCCTATTTGGGCAAAGGAACAGGCTGCAGGCTCACACCTTCCCTATGCGCGTCACGTCGATGATGTAACCCTGCAAACGCGCGACGGGTTATTGCTGCAAACGATAAAGTTGGGCGGATTGCTGTTCGAGACCGCCGATACTGATGAGCTCAACTACCGCGCTGAGCTTCGCGATACGCTGCTGCGCAGCGTCGGCTCCTCGCGCTTTGCCATTTATCACCATGTTGTCCGGCGGCGCGCCGAAGCACTGCTCGAAGCCGAGTTTCCCGATGATTTCTCGCGGAAGCTTGATGCAAGTTGGCGCGCGCGGCTTGCCACCCGCGAAATGTATGTCAACGAACTGTTCATAACGATCGTCCGCCGGCCGATGCAAGGCCGAGTCGGAATGCTTGACCGTATACGCGATTTTGCAGGCAAGGCTGCAACTGACCGACAAGCATCTGAGGCCGCCGAACTGCGCGCACTCACGGCAGCCAGCGAAGCGCTTGTTGCGTCACTCGACAGTTACAACCCTCGTATATTGAGTGTCTATGAAAGCGCCCACGGCTATCGCTCCGAGCCGCTGGAGTTTTTATCGCACCTCTACAACGGCCAGATGCGCCCCGTAGTCCTACCCTATGGCGATCTTGGCCAGCATATCCCGTTCCGCCGGATTAGCTTTGGCGACGATGCATTCGAGCTTGCGCCTGCTGGCGATGTGCCTCGAAGCTTCGGGGCGGTCATCTCAATCAAGGATTATCCAGCGCAGACCTTGTCCGGCATGTTCGACGAGCTTTACCGCATGCCTTTCGAGATGACGGTCACGCAAAGCTTCGCATTTATCGAACGCGGCGAAGCATTGGGACGCATGAACCTCGCGCTGCGCCGGATGCGGTCAACTGATGACGAAGCGACCTCGCTTCGAAATGAGTTATCCCTCGCCAAGGACAATGTCGCGGCAGGCAGAGCAAGCTTTGGCGAGCACCATAGCAGCATAGCCTTGCGCGCCACGTCACTCGATGTCCTCGATACCCAGGTTGCTGAAGTCACCGCGACGCTGGCTGATCTGGGCATCGTCGCAGTGCGCGAGGATGTCGCTCTTGAACCGTCATACTGGGCGCAGTTCCCGGGCAACTTCAAATATATCGCCCGGAAGGCGCTCATTTCGACCGCGAACTTTGCAGGGCTTGCAAGCCTGCATAATTTTCCGGTTGGACGCCCGCGTGGCAATCACTGGGGCGATGCGGTGACGCTATTCGAAACTACAGCGGCTGGGCCTTATTTCTTCAGCTTCCACCATCATGATCTTGGCAATTTCACGATCATTGGGCCGTCGGGTTCGGGCAAGACCGTGGTGCTGAACTTCCTCTTGGCACAAGCTCGCAAGTTCAATCCGCGCATTGTCTTCTTCGACAAGGATCGGGGCGCAGAACTGTTCATCCGCGCGATTGGCGGGCAATATGATAGGCTGCGTCCCGGTGCTGGCTCTGGCCTCAACCCGCTCCAGCTTGATGATAACGCGGTCAACCGCCAGTTCCTGATTGAGTGGCTTTCCTTGCTCGCAGGCAATGTTGAAGGCGACGAACTTGAGGCAATCAAGGATGCCATCGATGCCAATTTCCTGCAACCGCCAAAGCACCGACGCTTGCGGCATCTGGTCGAACTATTCCGGGGAAGCAAACGACCGCGCGCCAACGATCTATATTCGCGCATGCGGCCCTGGTGGGGCGAGGGCGAGCGGGCGTGGCTGTTCGACAATGAAGAGGATCTGACCGATCTGGCCGCGTCTGCCGTTGGGTTCGACATGACCGCGATTCTCGACGATCAGACCTTACGTACGCCTGCATTGCTATACTTTTTCCACCGGGTCGAAGAACGGCTCGACGGCACGCCTTCGATCATCGTGGTCGATGAGGGCTGGAAGGCGCTCGACGACGAGGTGTTCGTTCGCCGGATCAAGGATTGGGAAAAGACTATTCGCAAACGGAATGGCATTGTCGGCTTTGCCACGTAGAGCGCGCAGGATGCGCTCGAAAGCAAAATCGCCAGCGCCATCATCGAGCAGGCGGCAACGCAGATCTTCATGGTCAACCCCAAGGCGCGGGCCGAGGATTATATCGACGGCTTCGGGCTCTCCACACAGGAATATGAGCTCATCCGTACTCTGCCAGATAGCTCGCACTGCTTCCTCATCCGGCATGGCAATGAAAGCGTGATTGCGCGGCTGAACCTGTCTGGCGAAAAGGAGATCCTCACCATCCTGTCAGGCCGCGAGTCCACGGTCCGGCTCTACGACGAGATGGCAGAAGCCAAGGGTTTCGATTCGGCCAACTGGATCGCCGCATTGCTGGAGCAGGCCTGACATGGCCTGTCCATCGGTCACCACCGGCAATCGGTTCCTTAGCGAAGCAATCGCGCATATCGACTGCCAGGCGCAGGCCATAGGCGCCTATGGCTATGGCGCGCTCGCTGAACCCGGATCGGGTATGTCGATTGCGCTGACCGGGCTACTCACCATTTTTATCGCGATATTCGGTTACCGGCTGATGCTCGGCGAAGAGATGCGTGCGCGCGGGCTGGTTGGCGATATGCTGAAACTGGGCATCGTGCTAACGCTTGCGACGAGCTGGCCCGCTTGGCGCACGCTCGGTTACGATGTCGCAATGAAGGCACCGGGCGAGCTTGCAGGCGCAATCTCCGGTGCATCGCAATTGCCTGGAAGCGGCAACGACTTGGTGTCGAGAATGCAGGCGGCCGACGATGCCATCGTAATCCTCACCGTCTACGGCACAGGACGCACGATGGGCGGCGCGGTGCGCAGCGATACCATCGGTGACAGGCTGGAAGGTATTGCGGTCACCGACCGTGAAGGCCTTGCCGATGGCCGCATGGCCTATCTGGCAGGGATATTGGCACCGTTCGCGCTGGTTCGCTTGGGTGCGGGGTTCTTCCTCGCGCTAGCGCCCTTGATGGCAGGGCTGCTGCTGTTTGCCGGAACGCGCGACCTATTTTTTGGCTGGCTGCGTGGAGTTGGTGCACTTGGGCTGGGATCGGCGGCGCTATCGGTCCTGCAGGGCGTCCAGCTTGCCATTCTCGAGCCGTGGCTGCGCGATGCACTGGCCTTGCGCAGTGCGCAGGTGTTGACGCCGTCTGCGCCGACGGAGCTTAGCGTCATCACATCGGTGTTCATGGTGGTGAGCTTTGCGCTGCTGTTCGTGATTGCGAAGATATTCTTCTTTGGCGGAATGGGCGTTCAAGGTGTGTGGCAGCACATCCAGATCGCGAGAGATCGTAATGCTAGCAGCGCACCTGCAGCGAGCTTTGTTGATGGGGAGCGTAATGCCCAGCCCCGCGCGCTGCTCATCGCCGAAAGCGTTTCGCAGGTCCTGCGGCGCGAAGAGCGCGGTGGTGGCTTTGACCGCTTGCCCGGAAGCCTAGCCCTTAATCGCCCCGACGAACGCATGGCTTTGGCCGGAGCAGGCGGCGCAAGGGTCGAGGCATTGGGCGAGCATCTACGCCTGCCTGAGGCACGGCGCTACGCCCGTGGTTCAAATGCCGGCAGAAAGAGAGATCTGAAATAATGAACAAGCCTGCACTTGATCTCGATGAATATTACCGCGCGGCGGCAAGCTGGGGGGAGGATCGCGAGCGCGAGATCGCGGCGTCGCGCAAAACAGCCTGGATCATCGCTGGCGTAGCAACAGCCGTCGCGCTCATCGAAGCGATCGCGCTGATCGTCATGCTGCCGCTCAAGACCGTGGTTCCCTACACGTTGCTGGTCGACAAGCAGACTGGCTATGTCGAGCAGCTGAAACCCGTTGAAAACCGAGCGATCGATCCCGACGCAGCGCTCATCCGCTCGTTCCTTGTCCAATATGTGATCGAGCGCGAGAGCTTCGATATCGACACCTTGAATAACAGCTACCGCAAGGTGGCGCTCTGGTCGGCAGGCGATGCGCGCACGCGCTATATCAACGGCATGCAGGCAACAAATGCGGAAAGCCCGCTTGCACGGCTGCCACGAACGGCAGTGGTCGATGTGAAGATCCTCTCGGTCTCCTCGCTCGAAGGCGATACCGCAATGGTACGGTTCACGACGAAGCGCGGGGATGCGGCTAGCGCGGGGGCCATGCCTGAGCATTGGGTAGCTGTGATCCGTTACCGGTTCAGCGGCGCTGCGATGAGCGCTGAAGACCGGATGACAAATCCGCTTGGGTTCCAGGTCATCCGCTACCGCCGTAATGCCGAGACGCTGCCCGCACCGTCGCCGTCTAACGTTGCAGCATCGCCCACCGAAATGTCTGCTGCCGTTTCTCCCGGTGTAAATCAAACGTCCGGGACGCCGCTCACACCCAAAGCAGAGCTTGTTCGATGATCGGCCTGATGTTGTTCGCGCTGCTGCCGGTTGCGGGATTGGTTGACGCAGGCGCGGTGCGTTCGCCTGCAAGCATATCTCCCAGTGCGTTTGTAGGTCAGAACTCGGAAACTGGCCGGTACGGGAACGCTGTGCAAACAGACGCTGGCGTCGTTAATGCCCAACCCGTTGCGGCTTACCGGCTGTCGGGCGAGAAATCCCTGCGACCGGTGCGGATCGGTGATGATGGAACCCATATGTATCTGGAATGGGACGAAGAACAGGCGCTGCCAGCAGTGTTTGCGCTCAACGCGCTTGGCGAAGAAGAGATGGTCGATGGCTATATGCGTAGCGGCGTCTTTACAATCGACCGCGTGCACCGGGATCTTGTGTTCCGCATCGGCAAGAAGAGCGCGAAAGCAAAGCGGGTCGGCAAGTGACAACAGAACCGATGAAATCTGACGCTCCAGCCAGAACTACAGGCAACACGAGGCCGCTGGTGGCAAGGGCAGTCTCGAAACGCGGTGCCTGGGTGTTTGGCGCGGCACTGGCCATTGGCGCTGTTGCGCTGTTTGCGGCGCTTGAAGCGCGGCGGATAACACCTACCAGCCCGGCAACAATAGCGCAGCCTGCCGGATCCAGTGACATGATCTCCGCACCGCCCGCGCTCGCGATACCAGCGGCGCCGCCGACTGATGCCTATCCGCCACCGTTCGGGGCGACGATCATATCGCGTCCGCCCGGTCCCTTTGCGCAAGCCACGCCTATCATGCCACGTGCGCCGCGCGGCACTTCACGACCAGCAGCGCCGGACTATGTCGCGCCAAGCTATCCGGATTATCGATATGTCCCACCTGCTTCCACGCCGTCGCAACTTCCAGACTTGGCTGCCCCTCCAAAGGTCGCCGATCCCGAAAGCCTTGCTGGTCCCCGCGCAGGCGCAACGCGCCTCGCCAACCCGACCACTACGGTTCCCAAAGGCGCGGTTATCCAGGCGGTGCTGGAGACCGCGCTGGATTCCAATCGCCCAGGCTTTGCCCGCGCGATTGTCTCACGTGATGTGCGCGGGTTTGATGGCAGCCGAATCCTGATCCCGCGCGGAAGTCGTCTGGTGGGCGAATATAAGGCTGACCTTGTACAAGGGCAGAACCGGGCGTTCGTCCAATGGCAGACATTGACCCGGCCTGATGGCGTGCAGATTGCGGTGGATTCTCCTGCAGCCGATCCGCTGGGCCGTGCCGGGGTGAAGGGCAATGTGAACAGCCATTTCTTTGAGCGCTTTGCAGGCGCGATATTGCAATCGACGCTCGACATTGGCGTTGGCATTGCTACGCGCAAAGTAGCCGACGGCACGGTGATTGTGGGGCTACCGGGTAGCAGCCAAAGCGTGGGCGGCATCACGCCCCAAAGCATCAAGCCAACGCTCAAGGTCCCGCATGGGTCGAGCGTGTCGGTGTTTGTTGCGCGTGATCTTGATTTTATCGCGGTCGAATAATGCAATGAACGCACCGCCGCAGAATATCTATCTGGAAAGCTATTTGGCGGTCCTCGCGCCTTGGCTTGAGCGGTCCGATCTGACGGACATCTATATCAATCGCCCGGGGGAGTTGTGGTTCGAGGTTCTCGGCTCGCCGCCTGAACGCTGTCTCGTTCCTGAACTTACCGGGGAGCTGCTGGCTCGGATGGTCAAACAGATTGCAGCGGTCACAGCGCAGGGGATCAATCGCGAGCATCCGTTGCTCAGCGCCAGCTTGCCCGATGGCACGCGGGTGCAGGCGGTGATCCCGCCCGCGACAAGGGGCGAGATTGCGTTGGCGTTTCGAAAGCATGTGTCGGTTGGGTTGGGGTTGGAGGATTACCGGGCCAGCGGAGCAGTTGCCGAAACGCGGATCGTCAAAGTGGACGAAAACATACGGGGCGCCGTGCCGGTCACCGATGATGTTGATGTTGATGTTATTTTGATGTTGCGCAACGCGGTTCGAAACAAGCGCAATATCCTTGTGTCGGGAGGGACTTCTTCAGGCAAGACGGCGTTCGTTAATGCGCTGTTGCGGGAGATACCCGCTGATGAACGGCTTATACTCATTGAGGATACGCCGGAGCTACAGATCGAGCATCTTAATGTTGTGGGATTGATTGCGGCTAGAAGCGAGTTGGGTGAAGCTGAGGTTACTGCAGAAGATCTGCTAATTGCAGCGCTCCGGATGCGGCCTGACCGGATCATTCTGGGCGAGATCAGGGGGAGCGAAGCGGTAACATTTATGCGGGCGGTGAATACCGGGCATCCGGGGTCCATCACCACGATTCATGCTGACAGCCCTGAACGAGCTATCGATCAGTTGGCTTTGTTGGTGATGGAGACGGGAACGCGCATGGGGTGGGATGATGTTGTGAGGTATGTTAGGAATTCTTTGGATATCGTTGTGCAGCTAAATCGCGATTATGGGAAACGGGACGTTGGCAGTGTCATGTGTTTGAATAGAAACCATTCAAGTTTGCAACAGCAGTCCTAGGGATTGTTGAGCTTTGCGGCTGCCATTGGTGCCATGCGGATAATCGGTGCGCTTTAACGGGGCGGCTGAGGTGGAGGCAAGGCCGGCCTGCGACAGGCGTCCGCGCACGTCATAGGCCAAGAAGGGTAATGGCTTTGCCCTACAAGACCTAAGTCGAGTATCCTAAACGCTCCACGAACAATTGAAGGGCATGCTCAAGGCTGTAGTCGATTTTCTGCTCAACTTCGCTCAGCCGGTTTGATTTTGACAAGCCGCTTTTTAAGATCCGAGTAAGCTCATCTCGTTTCGCACCCACTTCTGACAACGGTCGAGCGCTCGTGTGGCGAAAATCAGCTACCCAATAAGCCTTGGCGCTCAAAGGGCGATTGATATGTGCACCTTCCGCGATAAATAGTTCATATTCAGTGCCATCCTCCAAGAAGGCCCGACACGGTGTTTGTTCCAACAGCCAGTATTCGACATTGTTTACCAGCACGTCCATGCTTGTAAAAAGTTCAATTTGGCCGTCTCCCGAAAAAATCGCCCGCTCCATAAAATCAAAACCTATCCCAAAATGACGTGTCTTGCGGCTTTGTATCCCAAGGACGGTGTCGCCCTCCTCCTTGCCCTGGGAGCGGCTTACCATCAGGGCCAATTCTAGGTCTATGATAGTGCGGCTACCGTCCAGTCGGGTGCGGCGGATTGGTTCGGTTTCCAAAGGGTGCCACCCTAAATTTTTTTGCACCTCTTGGAAATTCAGCGCCATATCTCCACCATTTAACCGCCGGAGGCACTGGCGCAGTTATTAGCCCCCATTCTCCCGCTTCCCAAAAGTCTAACGGGTTACAACTCTCCTTATCGCTCCAAGGTTGCCACGCGTCTTTACCCTCATAGCGCTGATAGATGAGGTTGGCATCAAATCCAACCAAGAAGCCAATCACTAGCAGCGGCACGAACTCGCCCGTAGGATCGGTATACCGCAACGGGTTCCCCATGGCGTAGC
>NZ_JBGSRI010000041.1:0-34509 GCF_041737645.1 Sphingorhabdus sp. | reverse complement strand
AGGGGCGGATGCCCTGGTTGCTGCGGCGCGGCGCGATGTGGATTGGACCATGGCCTCGATTGTGGGCTGTGCCGGACTGCCGCCCACTATGGCCTCCATCGAGCAGGGCCGCACGGTGGCGCTGGCCAATAAAGAGGCGCTGGTTTCGGCGGGCGAGCTGATGATGGCTGCGGTCGAACGGTCCGGTGCGACGTTGCTTCCGGTGGACAGCGAACATAATGCTATTTTCCAATGTCTGGCTGGTGGCAAGCTGGAACAGGTGCGTAAAATTACCCTGACGGCAAGCGGCGGGCCTTTTCGAAGCCTGTCTTACGATGCGATGCGATATGTCACGCCCGCGCAAGCCGTCGCGCATCCCAATTGGGATATGGGCGCAAAAATCAGCGTCGATTCGGCGACGATGATGAACAAGGGCCTCGAACTGATCGAGGCATACCATCTGTTTCCCGTTGGTCTCGACCGTCTGGACATCTTGGTACATCCCCAGTCGGTCATCCATTCGATGGTCGAATATCAGGATTGTTCAACGTTGGCGCAGCTCGGTTCGCCCGACATGCGTATCCCGATTGCGAGCGCGCTGGCTTGGCCGGATCGGATTGCCACAACGTGCCAGCCGCTGGATTTGGCGACTATAGGCCAACTCACCTTTGAAGCGCCCGATCTTGTGCGTTTCCCGGCATTGCGGCTTGCACGCGCAGCCATAAGCGAAGGCGGAGCCAAGCCTGCCATTCTGAATGCCGCAAATGAAGTGGCCGTTGCGGCCTTCCTGAAAGAGCAGATCGCCTTTCTCGAAATCGCCAATTTGGTTGAGCAGACCTTGGAGGGCTTTGTCCCGGCCGCACCCGTCTCGCTCGACGATTTGTTCAGCATTGATGCAGAAGCAAGGCGCTACGCGCAGGAACAACTAGAAAAGGTCGCACATGGAAATTGAATCTCCCAATATTTTCCTCACCCTGCTGGCGTTTCTGATTCTGATCGGCACGCTGGTCGTGGTGCATGAACTGGGCCATTATTTTGTCGGGCGCTGGTTCGGCGTAAAGGCGGAAAAATTCTCCATCGGTTTTGGTCCCCAGATTTTCGGACGGACTGATA
Source organism: Sphingorhabdus sp. (assembly GCF_041737645.1). Lineage (GTDB taxonomy): Bacteria > Pseudomonadota > Alphaproteobacteria > Sphingomonadales > Sphingomonadaceae > Sphingorhabdus_B. The sequence continues at coordinate 33,417 of NZ_JBGSRI010000041.1, read as the reverse complement.
AACGCGGCACTTTGTGGCGGGTCGGCGCGCTTCCGCTGGGCGGATATGTGCAGTTTGCAGGCGATATGAATCCGTCGAGCCAAGCCGACGAAAGCTGGAAATCGCTTTCCGACGCCGAACGGAACCAGACATTCCAGTCCAAAACGCTGTGGCAGCGGGCGCTGATCGTTTTTGCGGGGCCTGCGGTCAACTTTCTGTTGGCGATCCTGATCGCAATGGGATTTCTTCTGGCTTTTGGTAAATCGGTTACCCCACCGGTCATTGATGTAGTTCAACCGGGCAGTCCGGCTGCGGTTGCGGGATTGGTTCCGGGCGATCGCATATTGAAATTCAACGGTCGGTCGATCGAAACTTTTGATGAAATGGCAAACGAGATTGTCATGATTCCCGGCTACATGGCGAATATTGAAGTCAAACGCGGCGATCAGGTTCTGGTAAAGGATGCCCGGATTGCCGTTGTCGAAGAAATTGACCGTTTCGGCAATAAGTATCGCATCGGACGTATCGGAATAGGCGCGAACAAGGTTGAAGTTCGTGAAGTGGGAATCATTGAAGCACCATGGGCTGCCGTCGTCCAAACCGGCAATATCTTGCGCCAACAAATGATCGGTTTGGGCCAGATTATTTCCGGGCGACGTCCGATATCGGAATTAGGCGGACCTTTGAAAATTGCCAAGGTTTCGGGTGAAGCCATGAGCATGGGGATTTTGACCTTTATCAGCCTTGCTGCTCTGATCTCGATTAACTTGGGGTTCATCAACCTCCTGCCAATTCCGATGCTCGATGGCGGCCATCTGCTGCTCTATGCGGTTGAAGCGGTTCGAAGACGACCTGCGACACCGCAGGTGCAGGAATGGGCGTTTCGGGCCGGATTTGCGATGTTGGTGGGCTTTATGATTATGGTGACGTTCAACGACCTTGCATCCTTTGGCCTATTTGGTGGTGGATAGAGATCACTGCACACTTGATTGCTGACGCGGCTTGGGGCAGGGACGCAATCAACTTAAGCGGCTATCGGCCAAATCACCGGTGGGGGCCGGACATCAGATCGGATGACAATGAATTTCAAAGCACTTGGCATATATTTGATGGGTTCGACCGCGTTGGCGGCGACTGGTACGATGTCGTTCACGGCACCTGCATTTGCACAGGCCGCATCTACACCTGCACCTGCACCTGCACCTGCACCTGCACCTGTCGCACAGGCTGACCAGATCCAGTCGATAACAATTGTTGGTTCACAACGGCTCGAACCCGATACCGTTCGCGCTTATATGCGACTACGCGTCGGGCAGAATTGGAGCCAGGTTGCCGGTGACCAGGCGCTGAAGGAATTATATGCCACTGAATTATTCGCCGATGTTTCGATTCGGAATAACTCGGGCGCGGTAGTTGTTGAAGTTCGCGAGAACCCGGTCGTTAACCGGATCATTCTTGAAGGCAACAAGCGGATAAAAAACGACAAGATCGAGCCGGAAATAAAATTGGCGCCACGCCAGATTTATTAACGGTCAAAGGTTAGTGCCGATGTTGCCCGGATAATCGAACTTTATAAAAGACAAGGACGCTTCGCCGCGACTATCGAACCAAAATTGGTTCAACTGGACCAGAATCGCGTTGATATCGTTTTTGAAATTACCGAAGGACCAAAATCCAAGGTCCAACAAATCAACATCATCGGAAATGACAAATTCAGCGACGGCCAACTTCGTGGCGAAATGGTCACGAAACAGGCGCGTTTCTATACATTTTTCAGCTCTGGCACCAGCTATGACCCCGACCGTCTGGCATTTGACCAGCAAAAGATGCGTCAATTCTATTTGACGCAAGGTTATGCCGATTTCCGCGTTGTGTCGGCGGTGGCGGAACTTACGCCTGATAAACAGGATTTCATCATCACTTATGTGGTCGAAGAAGGCGAGCGCTATAAATTCGGTGATGTGAAGGTCGAAAGCCAGATCCGCGATTTTGACTCAGAAAGACTGACGTCGACATTGCGAATGAAAAAAGGCGACTGGTATGACGCCAAGATGGTTGAAGATACCGTCGAAGGTCTTTCGGAAACCGCCGGCTTGTTCGGTTATGCTTTTGCCGATGTAAATCCGAACTTCATTCGTGACAAAGAAACGCTGACGATGGGCATCACCTTTGATGTCGCCGAAAGCCAGCGTGTGTTTGTCGAGCGCATTGACATTAACGGCAATACATTGACGCAAGACAAGGTAGTTCGCCGCGAATTCCGCTTGAACGAGGGCGATGCGTTCAACAGTATTCAGGTCAAGCGGACCGCAGACCGGATCAAGTCACTCGGTTATTTCCAAGAAGAATTGGAGGTCGAGCAATCGCAAGGAAGCGCGCCCGACCGTATCGTATTGACGACCAATGTCGAAGAAAAAGCGACGGGTGAGCTTTCATTGTCCGCTGGATTTTCCTCAATTGAAAACTTCATTTTCCAGGGATCAATAAAGCAACGTAACTTCCGTGGCTTAGGTCAGGAACTTCGGACAAATATATCTTATTCGTCTTTTTCAAAGTCGGCTGAAATTGGGTTCACCGAACCTTATCTATTGGACCGCTCGATTGCGATTTCGGGCGATATTTTCCGGCGCGATTTGAACAGTTTCAACTTCTTCAACAACCAGCGGAATACAACCTTTGAACAGGCGACGACCGGTCTTCAGATCCGTGTGGGTGTGCCCATTAACGAGTTTATCTATTTTCAGGCGCGTTATGGCTTAAGTCAGGACGATATCACGCTCGACCAGAATTCGTTCTTTTCCGACCCCGATGGGGCTGGACCTTTGCCGGCAACCTGTGATCCGTTGCGTGCCGGTCGGTTCTTGTGCGATGCTATCGGAAATCGTCTCACATCTTCAATAGGTTATACGTTACTGTATGATGATCGTGATAACCGGTCACGTCCTACCCGCGGTCAAAGCGCTGGCATCAGCCAAGATTTTGCCGGACTGGGCGGTGATGTCAAATATATCAAAACACGGATAAATGCCGATAAATACTGGCGCGTTGGCGGCAGCAATTTCATCTTCTCGGTAGCGTTGGAGGGTGGATATATCCACTCGCTGGAAAATCGAAATATTGCCGGCTCTGACGATGTACGTCTGACTGACCGCTTCTATCTCGGCGAGCCGCAGATGCGCGGTTTTGACATTCGCGGTATCGGGCCACGCGTGCAAAGACTGACCTTCAGTCAGGAATTGCAGAACGGCGTGGTCGTCAACGTTCCCATTTTTGATCGGAACCAGATACAGGACGATGCCATTGGCGGACGGTTCTATTATCTCGGTAGGGCCGAACTTCAAATCCCGCTTGGTACGGGCGCCAAAGAGCTTGGTTTGCGCCCATCGATATTCATGGATGTAGGTTCGGTGTTCGATGTTACCCGACCGATATTGCAGTCTTTACAAGCAAGATCTGGTGCAACCGCTCCTGTGCCTAATGCACCCTTGTTCTTTACTGGCGTCGTGACAAATGGCGTGTTTCAACAGGACACGGTTGCAACCAACGCTGACGGCTCGGCCCGTACACCTGTGCTACAGTTCGAAGAACGCTTTTTCGGTGACTCATTCAAGCCACGCCTCTCGGTTGGCTTCGGTGTTAACTGGAACTCCCCATTTGGTCCGTTCAGGATCGATATAGCCCGCGCACTCCTCAAACAGACGGGCGATGATACCAAGTTATTTACATTCAACGTAGGGACTCAATTCTAATGAAAACTCGTAACTCCGCATTTGCTGCGGCGCTTTTGTCGGCCGCAGTTATTTCTGTTCCAGCCAGTGCGCAGGTTGCCGGTATCGCCACTGCAGATACTTCTGTTGTTATCGCGCGCACCAAGGCTTTGGGTGCTGCTTATCAGTCGATAGGCACACAATATGCTACTTTTGCTCAACAAATTCAGCAGAAGCGCAAAGAAATCAATGATATGAACGTCCAACTTGATACCAACAAGGACAAGGAACTGACGCAGGTCGAACTGGATGCTGCGATCAAGGCTAAAAATCCTTTGGTTGCTCAAATAGAAGCAAAGCAAAAGGAAATCGGCCAGTTGCAGGACCCGATTATCAAGGCCCAGCTGTATTCTGTCGAACAAATTGCAATGAAATATGAGGCAGCGCAGCAGGCAGTGATTGCCGCCAAGAAAATCAACATCATTCTGGCGCCTGATGCATTTGTATGGGCACCGGATGCAGTTGATGTTTCGGCAGCCATCACCGCCGAACTTGATAAGGTTGCTCCCACTGTCGGAACCACTCCGCCTGCGGATTGGCGTCCTTCGCGGCAGGGTGCAAATCTGTATCAACAAATTCAGCAGTTGTTCGAAAATGCCGCACGGGTACAGGCCGCACAGGCTGCTAGTCAGGGCCCAGCCGCACAAACACCGGCGCAGCAGCCTGACGTCCGCTAATTTATGACTGCAACGGCAGATTTCACTAATTATGATGTCCGCCGTGTGATGGCGGTGCTTCCGCACCGTTATCCAATGCTTTTGGTTGACCGCGTGGAGGAGCTTGTTCTTGATGAGCGAATCCGCGCGGTCAAAGCCGTGACGATCAACGAAGGCTTTTTCCAGGGGCATTTTCCCGGGCGGCCGATTATGCCGGGCGTTCTGATTATAGAAGCCTTGGCGCAAGCTGCAGGTGTGCTGGCGATGGAAAGCCTTGGCTTAACCGGTTCGGGCAAGCTGGTATATTTTATGGCCATAGACAACGCAAAATTCCGTGCGCCGGTGGAGCCTGGGTGTCTTTTGCACTTGGATGTGCACTTTACCCAAAAGCGGCCTCGCGTTTGCAAATTTGCGGGCCGCGCCATGATGGGTGACAATGTCGCTGCCGAGGCCGAGTTTATGGCGATGATCGCCGATCCGCCCGCCTGAACTTGTCGTTCGTAAAAGTCAGGCGTTTCAACCTTGCCAATTGACGCCTGTGCCGCTAAGGGCGGCGCTTCCAAATTTTAGGGCTGCCGGTCGGAAACCGGTGGCTGAACCAAGGAATTGTACATGAAAGCCAATATTCACCCCGATTATCACATGATCAAAGTGCAGATGACCGACGGCACTGTCTTCGAAACCCGCTCCACCTGGGGTAAGGAAGGCGACACGCTGGCGCTCGACATTGATCCGACCTCGCACCCCGCATGGACCGGTGGTTCGGGCCGTATGCTGGATACCGGCGGCCGCGTTGCACAGTTCAACAAGCGTTTCGGCGGTCTTAGCCTCAAGAAATAAGCGGTGGTGGGGAAAACCCCCACGCCGCAGTCAATATAGGGGACTGTCTCGATAGGGACAGTCCTTCATGGGGCACTCCTCGACAAGGCTTGACGCCGGACGGGAGCAACCCTTAAGGAACGCGCCTGCCTTAGTGGCGCTATGGCGATCGTAGCTCAGTTGGTTAGAGCGCTGGTTTGTGGTACCAGAGGTCGGGGGTTCAAGACCCCTCGATCGCCCCATTTTTCCTTCCAATTTCAGGATGACAAACAGCTCGCGTAATATTATTACGCGGCTTCGCAATTTGATTCCGTCGCATGGCATGGGCTGCGCGACCACAAGGGGAATGAATGATGCCCGCAATCTGGGATTTGCCTGATTTTGATTCGCACGAAGCCGTGCACCTTTTCGAAGATCGCGCGACTGGCCTCAAGGCGGTCATTGCGGTTCACTCCACCCATATGGGACCTGCCGCGGGCGGTACCCGTTTCTGGCATTATGCCGATAGCCAGTCGGCGATTACCGACGCGCTGCGCCTGTCGCGCGGTATGAGCTATAAAAATGCGATGGCCGGGCTTCCCGCAGGTGGTGGCAAGGCCGTTATTCTTGCCAATCCGTCGCGTTCCAAGCCTGTTGAACTGCTCGATGCCTTCGCGCGTGCGGTCGATTCGCTGGGCGGCAAATATGTGACGGCGCAAGACGTCGGCATGTCCGAAGCCGATATGGTAAACCTGTCCAAAACAACCGCCCATGTGGCAGGTCTGCCCGACCAGGGCGGCGACCCCGGACCCTATACCGCGCGCGGCGTATATCTGGGCGTGCAAGCGGCCGCAAAGCATGTGTTCGGAACGGACGATATGCACGGTGTGCATGTCGCCATTCAGGGTGTGGGTAGCGTTGGGGGAGGTCTGGCCCGTTATCTGGCGAAACAAGGTGCGACTCTGACACTTGCCGATGTCGACACCGGACGAGCAGCTGCGTTCGCTGCCGAACTCGGCGGTGTGTCAGTTGCCGCCGACGCCATCATGGGCGTTGAAGCAGACATTTTCAGCCCGTGCGCCCTGGGTGCGATCCTGACCGAAGATACGGTTGCAGGTCTCAAGGTTAAGGCCGTTGCTGGCGGGGCCAACAACCAACTTGCCAAGGGAATCGAAGGCCGGATGTTGGCCGACCGCGGTATCCTTTATGCACCCGATTATGTTATCAACGCCGGCGGTATCATCAACGTTCTGCGCCTTATCGACGCCGCCGATGATGCCGAAATCAACCGCCGGATCGATACGATTCCGGGCCGTCTTTCGGAAATCTGGAAAGAAAGCGACTCCAGCGGTTCGACACCTGCGGAAGTTGCTGACAAAATGGCGCAAAAGCTTATCGGCCGTTGATCTGAATCCATTGGCGTAACGCTTTTGCGGTGCTAGAGGCGAGAAATAGTATGCACCGCTTCGCCAATCCTGCCCGTTTCCTGCGCCTTGCAAAGCCACTGACGCCCGCCTTGTTCTGGCCGGGATTGCTGTTGGCGCTCGGCGCCTGCCTGTGGGGGCTGTTCGGCGTACCGACCGAACGGTTGATGGGCGATACGGTCAAGATCATCTTCGTCCATGTTCCTGCCGCATGGCTCGGCATGGGTGGATGGATGGGTATTGCGATTGCCAGTTTGGTACAGCTTGTGTGGCGGCATCCGCTTGCCGGAATTGCGGCGCGTGCGATTGCCGTACCAGGCGCGACCTTTGCCGCCATTTGCCTGATTACCGGGTCGATCTGGGGGCGCCCGACCTGGGGGACATGGTGGGTTTGGGACGGACGATTGACGTCGATGTTGGTCCTGTTTTTCCTCTATCTCGGATATATCGCGCTTGCCAATGCCAGCAGCGAAAAGGGCGATACAAGCCGCGTGGCTGCTGTCTTTGGGATCATCGGCGCGATCAATATCCCGATCATCAACCGCTCGGTCATCTGGTGGGAAAGCCAACATCAAAAAGCTAGCATTACGCTGGGCGGATCATCGATTGACGCCGCGTATCTTACGCCCCTGTTCGTCGCCGTAGCGGGTTTCAGCCTTTTGTTCGGCGCGCTGGTGCTGATGCGGATGCGCGCGGCACTGGCGGAAATGCGGATCGATGCGCGCATGCGCCGGATGGCCGACGACTGATGTCCCATTTGCCCTTCATTATCGCCGCTTTTTCGGTCACAGGCGTTGGCATGCTCTGGCTTATTGTGTCGAGCTATCTCGCCATGCGCCGTTCGGAAGCCTTGGCGGATGATTTGAGGCAGCAATCATGAAACCCAAACATCAGCGTCTCGTGCTAGCCGTGGTGGCCTTCGTCGCGCTGATCGGTGCGGGTTTCATCGCGGCCGCCGCCTTAAAGGAAGAGGCGTCCTATTTTTATACCCCCGCCACCATGGCCAAGGCCAAGATCGAACCGGGTAAGGCCATCCGTCTGGGCGGCATGGTACAGAATGGCTCGATTGTGCGTGCCGCCGACGGGGTGTCGATTACCTTCATTGTGCAGGATCGCGACGCGACGCAGAAGGTTGCATATCGCGGCATCACGCCGGACCTGTTTGTGGAAGGATCGGGCGTGGTTGCCGATGGCCGCCTGCGCCCCGATGGCATTTTTGTGGCCGATAACCTTCTTGCCAAACATGACGAAAATTACGTGCCCAAGGAATTGGCAGATATTGATATGAGCAGCGCCGAGCACACCAAGGACACCCTTTCGAAATGATCGCCGAAACCGGATTGGCCGCGCTCTGGCTGGCGGCGGCGATGGCGCTGCTGCAACTGGTTGGCGGTCTGACACTGTTGCGCGGGGAGGGGAAGTTGACGCCGCTCATCAAGCCCGCCGCGCTTGTGCAAGGGGCGCTGTGCGTTGTGTCGTTCGCATCTTTGATGTGGCTATTCTATGTGACCGATCTGTCGGTGCTGCTGGTCGCCAGCAACAGCCATATCGATAAGCCGCTGATTTTCAAACTGGCCGGAACATGGGGCAACCATGAAGGATCGATGCTGCTCTGGGTGTCGGTATTGTCGCTTTCAGGCGCGGCCATTGCGGTGTTGGAAAAGCGGATCGATACGCGCACTTTGAACGCTACTTTGGCCGTGCAGGCTTTTGTCGCGCTGGGCTTTTTCGCTTTTCTTCTCTTTTCGTCCAATCCGTTCGAGCGCCTGATTCCCGCGCCGGTCGAGGGGGCAGGGCTGAACCCACTGCTGCAGGACATCGGTCTCGCCTTCCACCCGCCCACGCTTTACATCGGTTATGTAGGCCTTTCAGTTGCTTTCTCCTTTGCGGTCGCCGCGATGCTGACCCGTCAGGTTGGCCCTGCCTTTGCCCGTGCCATGCGTCCCTGGGTGTTGGGGGCATGGATATTCCTGACCGTCGGTATCACCGCGGGCAGCTATTGGGCCTATTATGAACTGGGCTGGGGCGGCTGGTGGTTCTGGGATCCGGTCGAAAATGCCTCGCTCATGCCGTGGCTCGCCGCGACGGCCCTGCTGCATTCAGTCAGTGTATTGGCTACGCGCAACGCATTGCGCGCGTGGACGATTATGCTTGCGTTGGTGGCCTTTGCCATGTCGATGGCCGGTACCTTCCTCGTCCGTTCGGGCATTTTGACGAGTGTGCACGCATTCGCGGTCGATCCGGAACGCGGGTCGTTCATTCTTGTGTTGATGTTGATGTACACCAGCCTTGCGTTCCTGGTCTTCGCAACGCGCATCGGCACGGTCAAGCAGGGCGAGCCATTCCAGATTGTCAGCCGCGAAGGCGCCATTGTCGCCAATAACATCTTCCTGAGCGTCATATTGGCAATTGTCCTGATTGGCACGCTATACCCCTTGGCGGCCGAGGCGATGGGTGACAAGATTTCGGTCGGCCCACCCTATTTCAACAAGGCGACTGCGCCGATTGCGCTGCTGTTGATGGTGGCGTTGTTGCTCGGTCCCATGCTCCGCTGGCGGCGGGATACGTTGAGTCGGCACAAATATTGGCTTGTCGGATTTTTCGCAATCAGCCTGTGGACCGGCGTCGCCATTTGGCGCTTCGTACCCGGCGTGGGCGTCTTTCCGATTTTGGGGCTGGCTTTGTCGCTAGCGTTGGCCATTGCCGCCTGGGTTCCGCTTAAAGGCCGCAAGTTGCTGCGGACGCCTCTACCGGTCTTTGGCATGGTGATCGCGCATTTCGGTCTTGCAGTCAGCGTTTTCGGCATGGCTGCCGAATCCGGATTTTCCCGCGAAACCTTGACCGCGCTGGCCCCCGGCGAAAGCGCGAAGGTTGCCGACTGGCAGGTCAAACTCGATGATGTCCGACCCGTTGTAGGCGACAATTGGGTGGCGATCGAAGGGCAGTTGATTGCCCGAAATAACGGCAAGCAATTTACCCTTCGTCCCCAATCGCGCCAATTTTACCGCCCCGAACAACAGACCAGCGAAGCAGCTTTGCTGACGCGCTGGGATGGTCAGCTATACGCGGTCATTGCCCAGCCGGACGAAAATGGTGACGGCCGCTGGCAGGTCCGCCTTTGGTGGAAACCCTTTGTGACCTTCATCTGGTTCGGTGGATTGCTGGTCGCGCTCGGTGGTGCGATTGCCCTTCTGGGCCGCATGTTCCGCCGCCCGAAAAAGCCCGCAGTCAACACATGGGCGCAGGCATGAACCGACCCTGGCTCGTCTGGCTGCCTTTGGCGGTGGTGGCTTTCATTGGCGGTCTTTCCATATATGGACTTGTCGTTCCCAAGGACGATTTGGTGCACAGCGCTATGGTTGGACGAAAACTCCCCGAATTCGCCCTGACGCCCGCGACGGTGGGGGTTGACGGACTTTCCAGCCGCGATCTCGCCGATGGCAAACCCCGTCTTCTGAATATTTTCGCAAGCTGGTGCATCCCCTGCAAGGCGGAGGCTCCTTATCTGGAGGCGCTGAAGAAATCAGGCGCAGAAATCGACGCCATCGCAATCCGCGACAAGCCCGAAGATGTGGCTGCGTTTCTGGCCGAATTTGGCAATCCTTTCCGGCGGATCGGTTCGGATAGCGAAATGGCGGTCCAATTGAAACTCGGCTCTTCAGGTGTCCCTGAAACCTATGTGATCGGCGGTGACGGGACGATTTTGTATCAGCATATCGGCGATATCCGCGCCGAACATGTGCCGATGCTGTTGCAAAAATTGCAGGAAGCGCAGTGATGCGGCGGTCGCTAATCCTCGGATACGCGCTACTTATCGCGGCGCTTCCACAACTTTCGGTGGCGCAAGGCAGCGGGCCGACACCTGAACTCGCCAATCGGCAACTCGCCGATCCTGCGCAGGAAAAGGCGGCGACGCAAGTGATGCATGCGCTGCGTTGTATCCAATGTCAGGGCCAATCCATCGCCGACAGCGACGCGCCGATGGCCGCCACGATGCGTGCCGAAGTGCGGCAACAAATTGGTGAGGGAAAAAAGCCCGACGCCATCCGCCAATGGATGATCGAACGCTATGGTGAATGGGTCAGCTTTGAACCCGATATGAAGGGCACTGGGCTTGTGCTGTGGGCGGCGCCCCTGCTGCTATTGCTGCTCGGCCTGTTGATGGCGCGCGGCCTGTTCCGGAGAAAATCATGAGCGGTTGGGTTAGTCTTGGCCTGCTGGCAGTTCTCAGCCTTGTTGCGCTGTTGGCCATTGGCCGCTTCAAAGGCGGTTTGTGGCAGATTGCGGCGGCGGCGATTTTGCTCGGGATGACTGGTTATGCCTTGCAAGGCAAACCGGGGGTGCCTGCATCGATCGCTAAACCCTTGGGTGGCAAAGAGGACGTAGCGGTCCAGCTCATTGAAATGCGCGCCGATATGGATCAGAGTTTTGGCGGTGCGAAGCGGTGGCTGGTGACCGCGGATTCTTTTGCAAAGCAGGGCGATTACGGCCTCTCGGCGTCCTATATTCAAGCGGGATTGCGTCAAAATCCTAATGATCCGGACCTGTGGTCTGCTTTGGGGTTGCAGTTGATGTTGGCAAGTGAAGGACAAATGTCACCACCTGCACAATTAGCTTTTGATAAAGCACGTACAATTCGGCCTAATTATCCGGCACCATATTATTTCGCGGGACTATCGAGAATTTTTGATGGTGATTTGAACTCGGCGATTTTGTTGTGGGAAAAGGCCCTGTCACTAGCCACTCCCAAGGCAAAGTGGAGGCCGCGACTTGAGTCGCAACTGCAGGCGGCAAAGACTTTACAAGTTCAGGCTCGGGGTACGCCTCAGGTTAATGAAATAAGTAATTGATATAAAGTATTATATTTACGAAAATTCAAGCAATATTGCGTTGTTGTTAAGGGGGTAAGGCCGTGCTATCGCCCCCCGCCCGCCAGATAGAATTCACATAATCAATGGGCCTTGTTTCAGAGGTAATAAATGGTCGCTACGCAAGCAGCAGATGATTTTGGTCATACTGAGGACAGTCAGCACCACGGCCATGCTCCGCAAGGATCTCTGCTGGCCTTGTGTGTTGGAACCGTTGGCGTCGTTTTTGGCGATATCGGGACAAGCCCGATTTACGCTTTTCGTGAAACCTTTGCCGGACACCATCCCATAGATCCTGACCCGATGCATATTAAAGGCGTATTGAGCCTCGTATTCTGGTCAATGATGATTGTCGTGACATTCAAATATGTTTTCACGATCATGAAGGCGGATAATAAAGGCGAGGGGGGAAGTCTCGCCCTTTTAGCCCTCATTAACCGGCAAACTGCGGGTGCCAAATGGACGGCGCCAATTGTAATGCTCGGCGTCTTTGCAACAGCGCTATTTTATGGCGATTCCATGATTACACCGGCGATGTCGATCCTGTCGGCGGCCGAAGGTCTGAAATACGTCAGTACCGGCTTCGATCCTTGGATTGTCCCAATTTCGATGGCAATCATTGCAGGCCTTTTTGCGTTCCAATCTCGTGGAACGGCAAAGGTGGGTCAATGGTTTGGGCCAATCATGCTGTTGTATTTTGCAACGCTCGCCGGCCTTGGCATTATGCATCTTCTAAAGATGCCGATGATCGTTTTCGACGTAATCAACCCGATGCACGCCCTGTATTTCTTTTATATCGACGGCTTCACCGCCTTTGTCGCCATGGGCACAGTCGTCCTGGCGGTCACAGGGGCCGAGGCACTTTACGCCGATATGGGGCATTTCGGGCGACGGCCGATCAAGTTCAGCTGGCTGTTCTTCGTGCTGCCTGCACTGATGCTCAACTATATGGGTCAGGGCGCGATGATCCTGTCCATGACCCCTGCCGAAGCGCAGGTGGCCATTCGCGACCCGTTCTTCCTTATGGTGCCGGACATGATCAGCACGCCGGTCATCATCCTCACCATCCTTGCTGCCGTCATCGCCAGTCAGGCGGTTATATCCGGTGCTTTCTCTTTGACACAGCAGGCAATCCAGCTTGGTTTTATGCCCCGGCTTAGCATCTTGCATACAAGCGAAAAGGCCGCCGGGCAGATTTACATTCCGGCGATCAATTGGGGTTTGGCGGTAATGGTTCTTATTTTGGTTCTGTTCTTCCAGTCTTCATCCAATCTTGCTGCTGCTTATGGAATTGCGGTCACTGGTGCGATGTTTATCGATACCTGCTTGATCGCAGTGGTGCTGGTCACTTTATGGAAATGGCCGAAATGGAAAGCGCTCCCAATTCTCGCATTGTTCTTTATCGTGGATTTTGCCTATTTTGGAGCCAATTTGCTTAAGGTTCCCTCGGGCGGTTGGGTGCCTCTGTTAATTGGCCTTGTCATATTCACCCTGCTTACAACCTGGTCGCGCGGCCGTGCCTTGATGCGGGAACGCATGGCAGAAAGTACAATGCCGATGGAAATTTTCATAAAGTCGGCGGCCACCAGTGCAACCCGCGTACCGGGCACGGCAATCTTTATGGCATCATCGGCAAGTGGCGTTCCATCGGCGCTGTTGCACAATATCAAGCATAACAAGATCCTGCACGAACGCGTTTTGATTTTGACGGTTCAGATTGAAGACATGCCCTTTGTCGACCCTGCGGACCGTGTTTTCTGTAAGGATCTTGGCGAGGGATTCTTTCGCGTAAAGCTGCGCTTCGGGTTCCTTGAAGAAACAAATGTGCCAGCGACGTTGGATAAAGTCGATCTGTGTGGTCCGAAATTTGAAATGATGCACACCAGCTTCTTCCTGTCGCGCCAAACACTGATTGCGTCGAAAATTCCGGGCATGGCGATATGGCGCGAAAAGGTTTTTGCCTGGATGCTACGCAACGCGGCCAATGCGATGGAATTTTTCAAACTGCCGAGCAACCGCGTAGTTGAACTCGGCAGTCAGGTCGAGATTTAGCGACCGGCCCGAGCGGGGAAATAAGCACATTGCGAAATTAAAGCTGGACGAATGTTGCGTGTTGCCGCTATCGACGCAACATAATGTCAAAGACCGCATCTTGCCTGCTTCTTCTACGACTTACACGCCCTTAGGCGTGTGGATAGTCCGGTCCTGTCCGGAACAACCCGCCTAAGGGTTTACAGCCAGCCCAAGAAACCCCAAAGCACGCAGACTTGCGTGTCTTAGCGAAGTTGCAAATCATGATGTTATCCGACCCGAGCCGAAAATATCGTCCCTTTCCGCAGGTCGACTTGCCCGACCGGCAATGGCCCAGCGCGACAATCACGCAAGCGCCGCGTTGGCTGTCGACCGACCTGCGCGACGGTAATCAGGCGCTTATCGATCCTATGGGCGCAGAAAAGAAGCAGCGTTTCTTTGACCTTTTGGTCAAAATCGGCGTCAAAGAAATCGAAGTCGGCTTCCCCAGCGCGGGCGCAACTGAATTTGATTTCATTTCCGGCCTCGTCCAGTCGGGCCGTGTCCCTGACGACGTCATATTGCAGGTGCTGACCCAGTCGCGCAAGGACCTGATCGACACCAGCTTTGAAAGCCTGCGCGGTGCACGGGCGGCGATTGTCCACCTCTATAACGCGGTATCGCCCGCGTGGCGTCAGATCGTGTTCAACATGACCATGCCCGAAATCAAACAGATCGCGATCGAAGGCGCCAAGCTGCTGCGTGATAATGCCGCGGCACAGCCCGATACCGACTGGCATTTCGAATCTAGCCCCGAAACCTTCTCCACCGCCGAACTGGATTTCAGTTTGGAAGTGTGCAGCGCGGTGATGGACATTTTGCAACCTACGCCCGACCATCCCATCATCTTCAACCTGCCCGCGACAGTCGAAGCGGCAATGCCCAATATTTATGCCGACCAGATCGAATATTTCGGCCGCAATATCCCGAACCGCGACTGCGTCATTATCTCGCTGCACACGCATAATGACCGCGGAACAGGTGTTGCGGCGACGGAGCTGGGCTTGCTGGCGGGTGCCGACCGGGTCGAAGGCTGTCTGTTCGGCAATGGCGAGCGGACGGGCAATGTCGACCTCGTAACCGTCGCGCTGAACATGTATACCCAAGGGCTGAGCCCCGGCCTCGATTTTTCGGATATCGACGAAGTCATCAAGACCGTCGAATATTGCAACCAGTTGCCCGTCCATCCGCGCCACCCTTATGCTGGCGAACTGGTGTTTACGGCCTTTTCGGGCTCGCATCAGGACGCCATTAAAAAAGGTTTCGCCGCGCAAGCGCAGCGGAATGACGAGCTTTGGCAGGTGCCCTATCTGCCCATCGACCCCGCCGATCTTGGCCAAAGCTATGAAGCGGTCATCCGGGTCAACTCGCAAAGCGGCAAGGGCGGTGTCGCCTGGGTTCTGGAACAGGACCAAGGGCTAAAACTGCCCAAGAGAATGCAGGCCAATTTCTCTTCGACCGTACAGGAGCTTTCCGACAGCACGGGACGCGAATTGACCAGCACCGACATCTGGGAAGCCTTTGAGACGCGGTACCATCTGAAGGGCGAGGGCCGGTTCCGGCTCATAGATTTTCAGGAAAGCCAAAGCCCCAAGCAACAGGACGAGCGGATCTTCGCCGGCAAAATCCGCATCGATGGTGTGGAGCAAAGTGTCAGCGGTAGGGGCAATGGCCTGATTTCCAGTCTCGCCAACGCGCTGGAAGGCGCATTGGGCGGGCCGCTTGATATCATCGACTATAGCGAACATGCCATCGGTCACGGCACCGACGCTCGCGCCGCGGCCTATGTCGAATGCCGGGTTGGTGACGGACCGGTTCTGTTCGGCGTCGGTATCAGCCGAGACGTTGCAACCGCCAGTGTCCGCGCAATCTTAAGCGCGGCAAATGGGTTGGGTTAGTTTGACAGCGCAGATATTTTAACTGATGTGCCCTGTTAAAAGCAGGCGGGTTGCTTTCTCGATATCATCCTGCCTCATCAGGCTTTCACCGACAAGAAATGTGTGCACGCCGCTTTCAGCCATTCTCAAGCAATCGGCATGTGAGGCAATCCCGCTTTCGCAAACCAGTAATCTGTCTTTGGGCACCATAACGGCCAGCCGTTCGGTAGTCGCCAAGTCGACATCAAAGCTTTTCAAATTGCGGTTGTTGACGCCGATTAGTTTCGATTTCAGATGCTGTAAAGCGCGTTCCAATTCCGTCTCGTCATGCACTTCGACCAGAACATCCAGCCCTTGCGCCAATGCTGCATCTTCGATTTCGATCATGGCGATATCGTCAAGAGCGGCAACAATAATCAAAATCGCATCCGCCCCCATTGCGCGGGCCTCTGCACATTGCCACGGGTCGACCATGAAATCTTTCCGGATTACGGGCAATTCACACGCAGCACGGGCCACGACCAGATAATCTTCATGACCCTGAAAATATGGCGCATCGGTCAATATAGATAAACAAGCCGCGCCGCCGGCCTGATAGGCACGGGCATGGGCCTGCGGATCGAAATCGGCGCGGTTCAGACCCTTGGACGGGCTCGCTTTCTTGATCTCGGCAATCAGAGCAAAGCCTGATTCTGCCTTGGTACGCAAAGCCGCTTCAAACCCGCGCACAGGTGAAGGCTCCGGCCAATGGGACAGACCTTGCATTTTGCGCGAGGCAACTTCGATGCGTTTCGTGGCGCAGATTTCCGCGAGTTTGTCCGTCATCAATATTCCACCCAACACCGCAGCAACGTCTTGGCCAACCCCTTGTCAATCGCTTCGCCCGCTTCTTCCACGCCGCTTTGCCAGTCGTTCACGGCACCTGCAACCATAAGAGCGGCGGCTGCGTTCAGGAGAACGGCGTCGCGATAGGCACCCGCCTCTCCGTCGAGCAAGCGGGTGAGGGCTGCGGCGTTATAGATGGCGTCGCCGCCTTTCAACGCATCGAAATTGTGATAGCGAAGGCCGGCCGTATCCGGGGTTATCCGTTCCAGAGTTTTGCCTAGCCGCACCACGCTGCTTGGCCCCGAAATCGACAGTTCATCCAACGGTTCGTCGCCGGCGACCAGCATCGCATCATCATATCCCAATAACGCGAGTGCGTCAGCGTAAACGGGGAGGAAATCGGGGTTCGCAACGCCGATCAATTGTCGCTTAACACTAGCTGGATTGGCCGCAGGGCCGGTCAGATTGAAGATCGTCCGCCTGCCAATGGCTTTGCGGATCGGCGCAAGTGGACCGAGCGCTGGATGATGTTTCTGCGCGAATAGAAAGCAAATACCAAGGTCGGCGAGGGTGGCTTCTGCGGTTTCACTGGCGTGGTCGAGGTTGAGGCCCAGTGCTTCCAGCGTGTCGGCTGCCCCTGCCTTGGATGATGCAGCGCGATTGCCGTGTTTGGCGACCGGCACTTCGCAGGCAGCGACCACAATGGCTACGGCAGTCGAAATGTTCAGGCTGTGGCTGCCATCGCCGCCGGTGCCGCATACATCGATCGTGCCCGCAGGAGCATTGATCGTTATCATCCGCTTTCGCATTTCGCGCACGGCTGCGGCAATTTCGATGCTCGTCTCGTCACGTTGCGACATGACGGTAAGAAAATGCTTGATGTCCTCTGCGGTGGTATCGCCATCGAGGATGCTGGCGAACGCCCCTGCAGCAAGGTCTGCAGTAAGCGGAACGGATGCGTCGGGAAGGGCGGTCATCGCCGTTCTTTTACCGTCATGCCGGCAATGTTCATAAAATTCGCCAACATTGCATGGCCATGTTCAGTGGCAATGCTTTCGGGGTGAAATTGCACGCCATGGATGGGGAGTGTCCGGTGCCTGAAACCCATTACATGACCGTCATCACTGGTTGCGTTGACGATCAGGCTATCGGGAATATTTTCGACGATCAGGCTATGGTATCTTGTTGCGGTAAAAGGTGATGGTAGCCCCGCATAGAGGCCAGTTCCATCATGGGTAACCGGAGAGGTTTTCCCATGCATCAACCCGCCACGGATAACTGTACCTCCGAAATGCTGCCCTATTGTCTGATGCCCCAGGCATACGCCAAGCAACGGTTTACCAGCGTCGGCACAAGCCGCGACCAGATCAAGACTTACACCTGCTTCATTCGGGGTTTTCGGTCCCGGAGAAATAAGGAAAGCCTCTGCTCCTGAAGATATTGCTTGTCCCGCCGACATATCGTCGTTGCGGACAACTTCTACTTCAGCGCCCAATTCCAGCAGATAATGGACGAGGTTCCAGGTGAAGCTATCATAATTGTCGATGACTAATATCATTGTCCAAACCCGACCTCTTCAGCGACCCTGAGCGCTTCACGTGCAGCGGCGATCAACGCGCCGGCCTTGGCTTCGCATTCGCGTTGTTCATATTCAGGGTTGCTATCGGCAACAATGCCAGCGCCTGCTTGAACGTGCATCACACCATCTTTGACCACGGCGGTGCGTAGGACAATGCAACTGTCCATGTCCCCATTTGGCGAAAAATAGCCGACACCTCCTGCATAAGCCCCGCGGGTTTCAAGTTCCAGTTCAGCAATGATTTCGCAGGCCCGGACTTTTGGTGCGCCGCTGACCGTTCCAGCGGGGAAGCCCGCAAACAGGGCGTCGATGGCGTCCTTGTCGTCGGCCAGCTCGCCAACGACGTTCGAAACGATGTGCATAACATGGCTATAGAATTCGACCATATAACTGTCGGTAACGGTAACACTGCCGCCCTTGGTGACGCGCCCGACATCATTTCGCCCAAGATCGAGCAGCATTAAATGTTCAGCGCGTTCTTTTGGGTCGGCCAAAAGCGCGGTCCGATTTTCTGAATCTTCGATACTATTCCTGCCACGCGGGCGGGTGCCTGCGATAGGACGTATCGTAACTTCCCCGCCGCGGGCGCGGACGAGAATCTCGGGACTCGAACCGATCAACGCGAAACCGGGAAGGTCGAGGAAATAGAGGAAAGGAGACGGGTTGATACGGCGCAGCGCTCGGTAGAGATCAATTGGCGGCAACGCAAAAGGCGCGGTAAAACGTTGGGCCAGAACGACCTGGAAAATGTCACCTGCGTCGATATATTGCTTCGCCCGAGCGACCATTTTGGCATATTGGCCTTGAGGTAATACCGGCGCGAGTTGAATTGCCGCCTCTTTTACATCCGGACTATCGGATTTTAATTGCGGCCTATCGTTGTTCAGACGCCGCTCCGCATCGTCCAGCCTTTCATTGGCCAGTGTGACAGCATGTGTGTCGTTCGGGCCTGTCCAGACCGGCGAAACAAGGAACATTTCATCTTTTAGCCGGTCAAAAACCAGTATGACTGTTGGCCGGACAAACAGCATATCCGGCAATTCAAGCGCCGATTGCGGCGCCCGAGGAAGCTTTTCGACCAGGCCAATGGTTTCATAACCAAAATACCCCACCAGACATGCCAAAGCCGGAGGTAATTCAGGCGGCACGTCCATGCGACACTGGGTCGCCAAAGCACGCAATGCGTCTAATGCGGGCAAAGGCTCCGCCTCGAACGCATCTCGATTTTGTACCCATTGCCGGTTGATTTCCGCCCGATCACCTTGCGCCCTAAAAACAAGGTCGGGGGCAAGTCCAATCAAGCTGTGTCGCCCTCGCGTCTCTCCCCCTTCGACTGATTCCAGAATGAAATCACCGCGTTCAGGTTCGAACAGCTTAAGCGCGGCGGAAACCGGTGTCTCGGTATCCGCTATGCGTTTGCGCCAAATCAGTATCGGATTAGTTGCCGTCACGATTGGTCAGGCGCGCACGCAATTCGGCAATCCCGTCGCTATTTTTATCAACACCAACGGCCATTGCGGCGGCACCAACCAATTGTGCGCCATATTCGTTTTGCATCAGGCCCGAAAGTTCAAGCTTTCTTGAGCGCAACATTTCTGCATTTCCGCTCGCATCACCCTTTTTGATGTCGGTCAGAGATACAACATACCAGCCACGATCCGCACCGCCTTGTAATGTTTTCGCAGTGCCTTTTTTCATGGCAAACATCATGGCCAGCGGTGGCGGGATGGGTTGACCTTGGCGGCTCAAGTCGGCGCGTGTTCCATTTATGGCCTCGATCTGGGCACCGTTTACATTGGCTGCGGCTAGAGCGGCGGGTAACGCCATGCCGCTATCCACTGCCTTACGAATGCGTTCTGCGGCGGCGCGCGCGCCCTTGGCGCCCTCAGCTAGCGCCCATTGCTGCTGAACAATTGCACGGACAGAGGCAAGCGGCGGAGGTGCGGCTTCTTCGAAATCGGCGATCGCAATCATTGCGAAGCGTTCGCCGGGAACAATTTCGATTAACTGCGCCTCACCGTTGGTTTCAAGCTGAAACGCAGCTGGCAAAATAACCTGCATTTCCGGAATTGGCTTATATGCAGGGTTTGATATATCCCGGCCATTGGCCAGTAATTTCGGTGACGTTTCGATTTTCAATCCATTTTGCTTTGCCATATCGGCAATAGTCGAGCCATCTGCAAACGCATCTTCGACTTCGGACGTCATCTCGGTCAACATTTCTTCGCTGCGCGTCTTGGTCAACTCGGTTTCAATTTCGGTGCGGGCCTGTTCAATAGATTTTGCCGCAACCTGATTGATCTTATCAACGCGAACTACCGCCCAACCCAGTTTTCCTCTGGCGGGTTTGGCGATGCTGCCTTGAGGTGCGGCAAATACAGCATCGGCAACGGCGGTTGATGCGCTGCCAGCCAGGTTCGATTTGGTGACGTTGTTCGTGCTGGTGACCGAAAGGCCGAGACCATTTGCAACGTCGGCCAGCGATTT
Source organism: Sphingorhabdus sp. (assembly GCF_041737645.1). Lineage (GTDB taxonomy): Bacteria > Pseudomonadota > Alphaproteobacteria > Sphingomonadales > Sphingomonadaceae > Sphingorhabdus_B. Next base: position 13,087 of record NZ_JBGSRI010000041.1, on the reverse strand, counting down.
TCCGCCGCTTGCTTGTGCCACGACGGATTTTGCCGCAGCTTCCGTGGGGACGATGACCTGGCTTATATTGCGTGATTGCGACGCGGCAAATCTTGCAGCGTTGGCTTTATAAAAAGTGGTAATGTCCGCAGATGTCGGTTTTGAGCGTGCCGCAATGATATTTTTGTCAAAAATGGCGTAGCTGACCGCGCGCTTTTCTGGAATCGTGAATTTTGCAGCATTATCTCTATAATATTTAACCAAAATGGGCTCGCTTGGGGGAGCCGCGGGGAAAAATGCAGAAGACGGTAAAGATGCAACCTGACCTGAGCGCTGTTCCAACACCAAAGACGAATAGGGCAAAACCATGCCGTCGGGCGCCATTGGGCCACTCGCTGCGGTGGGCAACAATTGCTGGGCAAAAAGATTCTGCGCAAGATCGTCACGAATGGCTTGCTCGCTTACGCCTATTTGTTGTGCAAATGCACGAAAGGCTTCCGCACTGAACTTTCCATCTAGTCCCATTGCACCTGGAATTTTTCGAATTTCCGAACCGACCAGCCGTTCGCTTACAGCTATGCCATATTCTTCACCAAATTCGGCGAGTGCGTAGCGGTTGACGAGCTGTTCAAGGGTAGAATCAAGTCCACCACTTTCAACAAAGCTAGCCATATCGAGAGTCGGGTTATTTTGCCGTTCCGACTTTAGCCGGTTTTCTAGCGCGTCACTCAATTCGCCGAGCGTAATATTGCGATCACCGACACGGGCAACGTTGCCTCCGCTTAATCCTCCGAAATTACCGGAGCCGCTGACGTCACCAAGCGCAAAGGCAACCGCGATCATGCCGATAAACAGAAGTGCGACGACTGCGCCGATTCTTGAATTGATAAGCGAACGAATGAAACTAATCATGAACCAGCGTTTCTCGATAAGGGATATTAGCGTGTCGCTTTAGGCGGCAAGGCACCGTCAATCAAGGGATAGACTTGCAGCTTTGGCTGAAAGACGGGCATAGCGTTTCAGAGATTCGGAATAGGGCGTTTTGGGGGCTTAACAGATGCAGAAGTATATTGTCGGTAATTGGAAGATGAACGGGACATCGAGCGATTTACAAGAAATTTCTGCAATTGCCGCTTTGGCGACGCAATATCCTTTGGTCGACATTGCCATTTGCCTGCCTGCCACGTTAATAGCACGCGCAACGGCTTCAATGCCCGATTTTGCGATCGGTGGTCAAGATTGCCACCATGAAGTTAGTGGCGCACACACCGGATGCGTCTCCCCCCCAATGCTCGTTGATGCCGGGGCTACTTTGACAATAATCGGGCACAGCGAGCGTCGGTCCGACCAATATGAGACCAACGCGAATATATGTGCCAAAGCATCAGCGGCGCACGCCGCTGGCTTAAAAAGCATTGTTTGCGTCGGTGAAACATTGGCGGAACGTGATGCTGGCCAGGCGCTTGAAATTGTTCTCGGTCAATTGGAAGGATCTTTGCCGGACGATGCAACGGCAGACTGGCTCAGTGTTGCATATGAACCTGTCTGGGCCATTGGTACCGGCAGAATTCCTGATGAATCCGATGTCGCCGAAATGCATTTTGCGATCCGCAAACAGCTAATTTCGCGCTTTGGTTCTAACGGTGAGATGATCCGCATTTTATATGGCGGTTCAATGAACGGCGAAAATGCATCAATGCTGCTGGCCATACCAAATGTTGACGGTGGCCTTATTGGCGGGGCAAGCCTTACTGCCGTCAAATTCGAGCCAATCATTAAAGCCGCAGCTTAGTTCAGGGCTTTAATCCTGCGAATAGCATTGAAGATTGGGGGTGGCATCGCTATGTGGACGGCTGAACTGGCGTATCAGCGCCCTTAAATTGTGGAATTTTACATGGGTCTTTTTCATTTTCTTATCGTTGTACAGGCCATTGTCTCAGCTGCTTTGGTCGGCGTCATATTAATGCAACGGTCAGAAGGTGGCGGTCTGGGAATGGGCGGCAGCCCCTCGGGACTGATGTCTGCGCGCGGTGCTGCCGACTTTATGACTCGTCTAACGACAATTTTGGCAACGATTTTTGTCCTGCTCTCGATTTCATTAGCATTTGTCGCGGCTCGTGAAGGTGGTTCAAGCAAGATCGACACAAGCCTGGAGCGTACCGAATTGCCAGCAACGCAAACGACTGCGCCGGAAACTGCTCCAGCGCCAGATGCCGCACCGGCACCGGTACCGGCACAAGTTGCTCCTGCGACAGAAGTACCTTTAGACAAATAAGGTACGCGAACAGGTTTACCGGCGGCCGGTGTTGTAGTGAAGCGGTTTCAAGTGTAACCACTTTGCTATGATAGATTTCCAGAATGTGTATGACTCGCCACCCGATGGGGCAAATGCCGATTGGACAATTCCCCAAAATTGGGGAGCATTCAGTCCGGACGAACACGCGATGTGGGACCGGCTCTTCCAGCGGCAATCCAATATGTTGTCCTCCCGCGCAGCCGATGCATTTTTGCGTGGCCTTGATATTCTGAAATTATCTAAGCCAGGCATTCCCGACTATCGCGAACTCAACGCAAACCTGATGGCGGCGACCGGGTGGCAAGTGGTCGCTGTTCCCGGGCTGGTGCCCGATGATGTGTTTTTCGAACACCTTGCCAATCGCCGTTTTCCAGCTGGTAATTTCATTCGAACTCTCGAACAGCTCGATTACTTGCAAGAACCTGACGTATTTCACGATGTTTTCGGGCATGTGCCGATGCTAACAGATCCAGCTTTTGCGGATTATATGGTGGCATATGGCCAAGGCGGTTTGCGATCTTTAGGCTTTGGTGCGCTTGACCATTTGGCCCGGCTTTATTGGTACACCGTTGAGTTTGGCCTGATTCAACAGCCCGATGGATTGCGAATCTATGGTGCGGGTATTGTTTCAAGCTATGCGGAAAGCGTTTTTGCACTCGATGACCCTAGCCCTAACCGCATCAATTTTGACTTGATGCGGGTCATGCGGACCGAATACCGGATAAGCGATTTTCAACAGAATTACTTTGTAATTCCCGGCCTCGATCACCTTTTGCAAGTGACGGTTAGCACAGATTTTGCACCGCTATATGAAAAACTCGAACATATGCCCGATATTGCCATTGCGGATATTGTGGAGAGTGACGTCGTTTTAACGCACGGAACCCAGGCTTATGTAAAAAGGGCCGGTCACTAAAAGGGAGGGGGAAAAGCAACCGGCCCCCGGCAGTTGCCGCCGTTTAAGGCAGCAAAACTGAATCTATAACGTGAACCACGCCGTTGGATTGCATAACATCAACGGTCGTAACGGCGGACTGCCCACCTTTGCCGTCGGTAATGACAACGCTGTTGCCTGACAGGCGTGCGGTTAGTGTCTCACCGGCAACTGTCGTCAACGAAGCGCTGCCACCGCCTGATTTGATCGCCGCAACAATATCGCTCGCCGTCAGCTTGCCCGATACAACATGATATGTCAGAATCTTGGTCAAGGTTGCCTTGTTTTCCGGCTTTACCAATGTGCCTACTGTGCCTGCGGGCAGTTTTTCAAATGCGGTATTTGTAGGTGCAAATACAGTGAACGGACCAGGGCTGGCGAGTGTTTCTACCAGGCCAGCTGCCTTAACCGCTGCGACCAAAGTAGTGAGATTTGGGGCTGCGGATGCGTTTTCTGCAATCGTCTTTGCCGGGAACATTGCCGCTCCGCCGACGGTTGGATTGGACATCTTGTGATGATCTGCAGATGCAGCAGTTCCGGCAAATGCCGACGAGGCGAGGGCGAGTGCTACGATAAATTGTTTCGACTTGTTCATGGTTTCAACTTTCCTGTTCAGCGCACGTCTCAGGGGTGGCGTGCTGTGTACAGGTACGCAGGCGGTATTGCGACGGATGCAAAGCGCCTAAAATAAATTTAGAGGGTAGCGATTTTTCCGCTCGCGATGACAGGTCCGGTGGCTTTTCCGCCCGGTGCTCCACCCTCAGGCTCAGGCGTAACCGCCAAGGTGCCTCCGGAACTTACATATTGCCGCAAATTGGCAGGTACAATTATCGCCGTGGCAGATTTGCCGCCAACAATTCCCAACGACCGCGCCGTGCCGTCGGCAGGGATAATCCACAATTCAGGGTAAAGATTTCCGGTGTCGAGCGAAACGGGTGTGATTATCATACGACCTGTATTCGCATCATAACTGGCGGTCAAAGAAGCCGCGCCAGTTTCGCTACCCAGCGCAGCAATCAACGGCGCTTGTGGCGCGGGTACCGGAACATTATCCGGCTTTTGCAAAAACAAAATGCCCAATATCGCGGCGGCACTCACAGAAATTCCTGTCAATGAACGCCAGAATAGCAATTTGCTCACACTTACATCCTGACCTGTTGCTTGGGGCAGGGCGGTCTCTATGGATTTCCAGAGATGTGCAGGCGGCGAGACGTCGCCGCCCAGCATGGGTTGGAAGCGCAATCGCCAGGCTTCAACCTCTGCCGCAAATAAAGGGTCGGTCGCGATTCGCGCTTCAACAGTTGCAGATGACGCAGTATTGAGGAGGCCCAGCACATATTCGGCAGCCAAAGCGACATCATTTTCGTCCAACATAGTCATGACGCCCCCTCCATGCAGGTGCGCAGTTTTAAGAGCGCGCGTCGTATCCGGCTTTTGATGGTGCCCAAAGGTTCGCCCTCGCGCGCAGCAAGATCGGCATAAGTTGCACCGCCAATAAAAGCGCTTCGTATAAAATGTGCGTCACGGCGATCCAAACCATCAATGCAACCGTGCAGCAAATCATCTTCGCCTTGTGACAGCAGTTGCGCGTCAGCTAGGGGAACTGGATCGGCTATTTCCGCGGCTTCATCGAGGGACGCCAAGCCGGCCTTGCCTTTGGCACGTAACCGGTCAATCGCGCGGTTCCGGGTGACCGTAACTAGCCAGCTAATCGGACTTGCGCGGCCGGCTTCGAAACTAGCTGCTCTATTCCATATTGTGATAAAGGCGTCTTGCAATGCTTCTTCCGCTTCATTTCGATCATCGAAGATACGCAGGCACACACCAAATAGTTTCGCGGATGTAGCTTTATAAACGGATTCAAAGGCTGACCTGTCGCCTTTACCGGTACGTAAAAGTGCGTCAGTCAGTGCAGCACGACGCGCTGTATCAAAATCGACCAAAACAGAATCTGTTGCCATTATTCGACGATATGACCGATGCCGGGGCAGGATGCAATCGGCCAAAGCTTTACCAAGTTCCGAAATCTCCGGGCGGCTGGCTAGTAAGGCCATTAGCTCGTAAGGGTCTGTTCCAGCCATAACGCTTTCGTTTGACGAGTATCAGGCAGGGCCAGTCGCCTGTGTCTTGCCGCTTTTGCAAACGAAAACCGAGTTTGCGGTACGCGTTTATAACTCCACCGGCCTGAATATCCAGCAATCCGGCCAGCACCAATGTGCCACCTTCGCATAAAATCCGGTAGAATGCCGGGGCCAATTCGATAAGGGGACCCGCCAATATATTGGCGATAACAAGGTCATATGGCGCGCGTTGCTGTATAAGGGGATGATCCGTTCCAGAAGCAGTGCACAACGCTATTTCGCCTTGCCTTGCACCAAGCGCGAAGCCGTTCACACGGGCATTTTCGGCGGTTACCTCCACACTAACAGGATCGATGTCTGAAGCCGTTATATAGGCGCGGGGCCAAAGATGACCGGCTGCAAAAGCAAGAAGTCCGGTGCCTGTTCCGATATCGGCAATGAGCTGGAAAGATTTACCCTGCCGCTTCAGCTTGTCGAGTATAACAAGGCAGCCGCTTGTGGTTTGGTGCCCCCCGGTCCCGAAAGCGCGGCTGGCTTCGATAAGGAATGGCCGCGCGGCCGCAGGCACGATATCTTTGTTGGTGCTTGTATGAACGTAAAAACGCCCTGCTTGCACTGGCTGCAAGCTTTGCTGGCTCATCACAACCCAATCTTCATCAGGCAGTTTTGATATAATCGCTATTGCATTAGCAGCGCTCGGTATTCGGGCCTGTATCGCGGCGATAGCATCCGTATCCGGCTTTTCTGGGAAATACGCTTCTATTCGCCATTTGGCGTCGTTAAATGCTTCAACCTCATCCGCAACAATTGTTGGTACTGGGTCCAGCGAAGCCAGCCATTCGTCTTCGTCATGCAATGCCTCTGCTTCTTGCCGCGTGCAGGGCAGGGTAACCTTCCAATTCATTTCAATCTATCTTTGGCAAGGCGGATAGCCAGTTTTTCGCGCGCGGTGTTTGTGTAGTTTTTGCATCCATTTTTATTCACCAACGCTTCTTTACCCGACAGACGTTCAAAAATTTGACTTTGCGAAGGGTGAGGGGAGATGAGTATGTCGCATGGAGCAAGTTCTGCCACTTTTTCGATGGTGGCGCGAAACATGGACACATATTCGGGGTGGTCTGTGAATCGGTAATCGTCCGCCGATATGGCGCCCAGACTGTCGGCATACACAAATTGCAAGCACTTGTCCGCTTCGCACGATTGCCATGTCCAACTGGTGCCGCCGGGGGTATGGCCTGGCGTCGCCAAGGCCGTCAGGCGCAGGGGACCTAGATCGACTATTTCACCGTCTTTTACAACATAGTCGACTTTAATCGCGGGAAATGGAGGCATAATCCCCTTTTGTGGATCATCGGGATGATATTGTCCGCTATCAAGACTGGCCTGAGCCTCGGCTCGTGCGAACATTTGCGCGCCGGTGATGCGTTTCAATTCGGCCAGACCGCCGACATGATCCATATGTTCATGGCTGCTAAGAAGATATTTCACATCGGCTGGTTTGAAGCCCAGCTTACGGATGTTTGCTGCAATGGACGCAGCAGCTTCTTCGGTCGCACCGTCGATAAGTATATGCCCCTTGTCTGAAGTGATAAGCAGAACGGTGATTCCGCATGTTCCGACCATATATACATTACCAAAGACGGGAGCAGGCGGCGCCTTGTCGCTCCAGCCATCCCTACCTTCACATTGCCGGGCAATATGTTGTCCACTATACTGTTGATCAACCTTTGCTTGCGTCAGGCGCTGGCCGGGGACGCATCCTGCCAATAGCAGCATGATAAGGGTCATTAACTTACCGGACATAGCTGGCTCCGTTTACGTCAAGAACGGCACCGGTCATTGACGGTGGGGCATCGACTGCACAGAATTTCGCAATGGCCGCAACTTCTTCCGGGTCTGCAACTTTACCAAGGGGAATATCGGCCAAGAGCTTTTCGCCGCCACGACTTGCCAGATAGTCCTCCGCCATTCCGGTCCGGGTGAACCCCGGACATATCGCAAAGGCCAGAATTCCTTCAGAAGCATAGCCACGCGCAATTGTTTTGGTTATCGCGACCATGCCGGCCTTAGACGCAGCATAATGCCAATGGGCAGGGCTATCACCCCGATAGGCGGCACGGCTCGCAATATTGACAATGCGGCCGGGGCGCTGCGTTTCTTTCAAATGGAGAACCGCCAAACGGCAGAGCGCAGCGCTCGCCGTCAGGTTAATCTGCATCGTCCGGTTCCAGTTCTTAAGCCAATCCGTCTCGGAAGAATCGAGCGGGTTGTCATCGAAAATGCCGGCATTGTTGATCAGGACATCAATATGGCCATCAAGCCGCTGCAACGCATGGTCCCACAAGCGGTGTGGGACATCGGGGTCCGCCAGATCTCCATCTTGAGTTGAAAGGCCAACAACGTCGAATCCATCGGAATCAAAGGCGTCCACTATGGCGGCACCAATTCCCCGCGAGGCACCGGTAACTAATATTTTGGTTTTCATTCCCGCTGCTTTTCACAACGGGTCGGTAAATTCAATGTCCCTTATCGCAAAACGCTGCGACTTTGGATTATCCAAGGCTGCCTGCAAATTTGCTGGCGTTAAGTCGCAACGACGACAATTTGGAATTCACCTCGTTAAAGCCCTGCTCCAACGCTGTAATTTCTGAAACGACATTTTCGGTATCCGAACGAATAGCAGAGATTGTGTTTGACATTAGATCTGCGGCAAGCGCGGTCTCGTCAACCGATGCTGTAATCATTGTTACGGTTTGCGCCTGATCTTCCATTGCGTGCCTAATACGTTCGGCGGAATGTTGCACTTCGCTGACAATCGAACGTATCGCAGTGTTGGATTCGACGGATGCCTTCGTTGCGTTCTGAATGGCCGATATTTTCTGGGCGATTTCGTCCGTTGCCTGGGCTGTCTGATTGGCGAGGCTTTTTACTTCTTGCGCCACCACGGCAAATCCACGTCCTGCATCGCCAGCACGCGCCGCTTCAATAGTGGCGTTAAGTGCGAGTAAGTTGGTCTGTCCGGCAATTTCCCTGATCAATGCCAGAATGGAATCAATGGATTGCGATTGTTCGGACAAGGTGTCGGTTGCAATGACACTTTGTGACGCCTGCGCTGCTGCGCGTGTGGCGACATCGGATGCGGTTTCCACTTCGGTACGCGCATCTTCGATCGCGCGGATAAGGCCGGCTGCGGTCTGGGCCGCTTCCCGCATAGCAACTGCTGATTGTTCGGATGCAGCCGCAACTTCAGAGGTTTTTGCCAGCATACCGTGCGCCATTTGTGAACTGTTTGCAGCTTGATATTTCAGCATATTGGTTTGTTCGGAAATCGCCGAAGTAGCGTTGCCTATATCAGTTTCGAAATTAGCCGAACTGGCCGCCTTGGCTTCAAAAAAGCGCTTTTGTTCATATTCACGATAAATTACCGAAAATGTGGTCATTTCGATTGAATTGAGCTTTGCAATGGTATCGACAAAAACCCTTATTTCATCTATAGATAGTTCGGTTTGGCTTAAGATTTTTCCGATCGATCGAGCGTTCGCCGTTCCCGTTGCTGCCAAAACCGCGTCGAGTGGAATGCCTTTTTCAAACGAGTCTACAATTAACGCTTTGCTGATGTTCAGCCACTTGCGTTCTGCAAATTGCGTCATTCGCATTTCCATATATGCGGACGTTAAATCGCGTGATCTGGTGTATGTTTCACCGACCAGCCCGGGTCCGAAGACTGGGGAATTTTTCCAATATGCCCAATAGTCATCGCTAAGCTCTAAATAGCGCCCTTCGAATACAACTGATAATTTTATGCAATTTTCAGAGAGACTACCATCGGAGTCATAAGGAGCAATTATGGCTTCGATGTCCAGTCGATGCCCGGGATTATTCTGGTCCATTTACTCGCTCCATATCCACATTAAGCCAATTCGCGACGATGCGAACATTCTATTACATGTAAAATGGTTAACGGCGGGTTATGTATTCCGTTCTATCTCAAAGAAGAATAGTCGCGTCAGAGGCCTTGCGCGCTGCCACTAAAGCAGTAAAGAGCGACACATAATTGCGAACAAGGGTTCTACCCTAGTTATCTGAAGGACCGCAAGTCATGGGGCAGAAATCGACACGGCCATTGTCGCCGCATTTGCAAATCTATCGCTGGTCGCCACAAATGGCGATTTCCATTTTCCATCGCGCAACCGGCTTCGTTCTTGCCACCGCTGGTATGCTGACTTTGCTCTGGTGGCTGTCGGCCATTGGCGGCGGCGCAGAAAGCTATGCCGTATTTAAGAGTTATGTTGTCTCTGCCGGTGAAAATCCGACGACTTTCCAGATAACAAGCAACTGGTTTTTCCGGTTGGTCGCACTTGCGGTAACGTTCAGCTTTTTCCAGCATTTGTTCTCCGGTTTGCGCCATTTAGTTCTCGATATGGGGGCGGGATACGAGCTCAAGGCCAATCGTACTTGGGCGTTGGCTGCATTTGCGGCAGCCATTTTTGCAACTGCATTGGTTGCACTGGTCGTGGCATCACGCGTCATCGGAGTCTAAAAAATGGGTAGCGGAACAAATATCGGTAAAGTGCGGGGTCTAGGTTCTGCAAAACATGGCGGTTCGCATTGGATTAACCAGCGCACGACGGCGGTTGGCAATTTACTGCTGACGACTTGGCTGGTGGCATCTTTGCTGCTGATGCCCAATTTTGATCCGGCGACATTGGCGCTGTGGCTCGCAAAGCCAACAGTTGCTGTCCCGATGATCCTGATGCTGGTCAGCATTTTCTGGCACGCCCGGCTGGGCCTTCAAGTATTGATCGAGGATTATGTTCATGATGACGCGCTAAAATTTGGTGCGATGACCTTGCTGAATTTCTATGTGGTTGGCGGTGCTGTCTTTGGCATCTTCACCGTCGCTAAACTTGCATTCACCGGAGCTCCCGCCTGATGTCAGACGCTTACAAGATTATTGACCACACCTATGACACCGTCGTTGTCGGTGCAGGCGGCTCTGGCCTGCGCGCGACCATGGGAAGCGCGGAAGCAGGTTTGAAAACGGCCTGTATTACAAAGGTTTTTCCAACACGTAGCCATACCGTCGCGGCACAAGGCGGTATCGCCGCATCGCTTGGAAATAACAGCCCCGACCATTGGACATGGCACATGTACGACACCGTCAAGGGATCGGACTGGCTGGGCGATCAGGACGCAATTGAGTATATGGTGCGTGAGGCACCTGCGGCTGTTTATGAGTTGGAGCATGCCGGTGTTCCGTTCTCCCGGAACACGGACGGGACAATCTATCAGCGTCCATTCGGTGGACATATGCAGAATATGGGCGAGGGACCTCCTGTCCAGCGCACCTGCGCGGCCGCTGACCGCACGGGTCATGCGATGTTGCATGCCTTGTACCAGCAAAGTCTGAAATATGACGCAGATTTCTTTATTGAGTATTTTGCACTCGATCTGATCATGGAAGATGGCGAGTGCCGCGGCGTTATCGCGCTGTGCATGGAAGATGGCAGTATCCACCGGTTCAAAAGCCATGCTGTTGTGCTGGCGACCGGCGGTTATGGTCGTGCTTATTTCTCGGCTACCTCGGCGCATACTTGCACCGGAGATGGCGGCGGTATGGTATTGCGCGCTGGGTTACCGTTGCAGGATATGGAGTTCGTACAGTTCCACCCGACCGGCATTTACGGGGCGGGCGTGCTGATTACCGAAGGCGCGCGCGGCGAAGGTGGTTATTTGACCAACAGCGAAGGCGAACGCTTTATGGAGCGTTACGCGCCGTCAGCCAAGGATCTCGCCTCACGTGACGTCGTGAGCCGTTCCATGGCGCTTGAAATGCGCGAAGGGCGCGGTGTCGGGCCGGGCAAGGATCACATCTATCTCCATCTCGACCATATCGATCCAAAGGTGCTGGGTGAACGTTTGCCCGGTATTACGGAAAGCGGAAAGATATTCGCCGGCGTTGATTTGACACGGCAACCTCTGCCGGTGTGCCCGACGGTTCATTATAACATGGGCGGAATTCCGTGCAATTATCATGGTCAGGTTGTCACCAAAAAGGACGGCAATGATGATGCAGTTGTCCCCGGACTTTATGCCGTGGGTGAGGCCGCTTGCGTCTCCGTGCACGGTGCGAACCGTTTGGGTTCCAATTCCTTGATCGACCTCGTTGTCTTTGGCCGTGCAACAGGCCTGCATTTGAAGGACAATCTGACACCTGGCGCTTCACACCGTCCTCTTACCAAAAGTGCAACCGACCTGCCGCTGGCGCGCGTGGAAAAATTCCGCAACGCCCAGGGTGGTTCGCCGACCGCCAAAATCCGTTTGGAAATGCAGCAGACGATGCAAAAACACGCCGCCGTTTTCCGCGACACCGAACTGCTCGCGGATGGTGTCAAGTTGATGCAAAAGGTCAACAAGCGGATGGAGGACGTCGCCGTCACCGACCGTAGCCTGATCTGGAACACCGACCTAATCGAAACGCTCGAGCTCGACAATCTGATGGCGCAGGCCGTTTGCACGATGGAAAGCGCCAATAATCGCAAAGAAAGCCGCGGCGCCCACGCGCACGAGGATTTTCCCGATCGTGACGATGCGAACTGGATGAAGCACACCGCGTCGTGGTTCGACGGATGGGGTGGTTCAGGCGGCAAGGTGTCCTTGGATTACCGCGCCGTCCACGATTATACGCTCACCGATGAGGCTGAGTATATCAAGCCAAAGGCGCGTGTTTATTGATGGCACTAATTGACCATTTCGAACATGAACTGATTGCCGCCAGATCAGCCGAGGCCATGGGTGAAGTTGATGTGGCCTTTTATCATTTAGAGCGTGCACATATTCTTGGCCAGAATACAACGCGGTTACATGTTCAATCACATGTGAGGATGTTGGGCTGGGCTTGGCGACAACGCAATCGTCACGAATTTCTGGGTCAGCTGTTTCGTATTGCTGGAGCAGCAACGAAAACTTTTATCGGACTAGTGCCGCGAGGAAATAGCGGTGGAACTAATGTGAGCCCGTTCAAACCTATGCCGATACCTGAGGATCTCGCAGCGATTATGGAACAATCGGGTCGTCAATCCTAAAAGACCGCTGCCGCAATTTCCAAACTGCGCTTCCGCTTTTCATGGTCGAATACCGAGCAGGCCACAATAACCTCATCCGCGTTCGTCCGTTCAATAAACGCCGCAACGCCCGCCTTAACTTTATCAACCGAGCCAATCGCGCTGCAGGACAGCACATTGTCCAACATCGCCGCGTGCGATGGCGGCAAGGACGCGCGGTAACCTTCCACCGGTGGCGGCATCTGGCGGGGGTTGCCGGTGCGGAGCGAGACGAAGCTTTGTTGCATTGAACTGGCGAGATATTCTGCTTCCGCGTCGGTTTCGGCAGCGATGATGTTGAATGCCGTCATTGCGTATGGCGCGTCCAGTGCCGCGCTAGGCCGGAAATGGCTTCGGTAGATGTGGAGCCCTTCGTCGAGCATGTCGGGTGCGAAGTGGCTAGCAAAGGCGAAGGGCAGACCGAGAGCACCGGCCACTTGCGCGCCGTACAGACTGCTACCCAATATGTAGAGTTGGACAGCTGCGCCCGCACCGGGTGTAGCCACGATGCCGGTCTGGCCATCATCTGCAAAATAGCTTTGCAACTCCATCACATCGCGCGAGAAGGCGTTGGGGTCGCTGTCGAGCGTGCGGCGGATTGCCGCGGCGACGCGCTGGTCGCTGCCCGGTGCGCGGCCTAGCCCCAAGTCAATCCGGCCAGGGTAGAGCGCATCTAGCGTTCCAAATTGTTCTG
>NZ_JBGSRI010000018.1:0-51498 GCF_041737645.1 Sphingorhabdus sp. | reverse complement strand
GGATGCAGGCGCGCGGCTGATGCAGAGCGACAGCCCTGAAGCGTGGAATGCACTTGCGCAGGCCGCTGACATGCAGCGCGACAACCGCGATGTGATTGACGCCTGCCGGAAGAATGCCGCAACATCGCGGCAGCCGGTGCTATGCACGGTCAAGATCCGTCAAGACGGCGAAGAACGAAACTGAGTGACAACATCGGAAGTGGGGGATCAACGATCCCAGAGCGGGTCAAAGCAGCCCAGGCAAACCCACACAAAATGTGGGAACAAATGTGGTTTCAATTTCCCGGAAAAGTCATTTTATCATTTTAAAACAGAGCGATAAATGACTTGAATGGTAGCGAAGGAGGGACTTGAACCCCCGACCTATGGATTATGATTCCACCGCTCTAACCAGCTGAGCTACTTCGCCATACCAAGCGTGAATCCCTGCATCGGCGGGGAAGCAAGCGGCGCTATAAGCGGGGGGTTCCGGCGGGTCAAGGGCTGTCATCCGCGAAATGACCAACGACCGATAAGGTCCCACGGACCGCCCCTGTAATAATGCGCGCCAAGTCCGGTAATCGCAAGCGGACGCGGCCTGAAATCTTGCAACAGCGCCGCATGAAGGGCCTTGGCAACGGCGGGTTCGACCTTGTTCTGGACGGTGATATGCAAGCGGGGCCGGGCCTGATCCTGCGGGATAAGAAGCCCTTGGAACTCCGCTGCCAACTCATCACGAAGCGCAAGCAATTCGGGGCTTTCCACCCGATAGGCGACGCCGCGCCCCAACATCATCACTTCGGACAATGTCGCGACTGGCGCAGGGCATTCTTTCGCCAGAGCCGACAGTCGAGATTTAATTTCCGCCAAATGACTTGGCGGCAAATGGTGAAACAGGGTTATGTGCGCGTCCAGAAAGTTGCGCTCCACCGGGAAGTGCGCCCGGCGCAAACCGTTCGCCCAAGCTTGGTCCATTTTGCCCATTTCGGCAGTTATGATGATCGGCGCGGTCATGGCGTTCGACTGGCGATGGCCACAAAAAAGCCGCCCGACCCGAGGATCGTGCGGCTCATTTGCTTCGTGACGAAAAACTTACGCGTCGTCGGCATCCGCCGACAAACCGCCGTCAGCTTCAGCAGCAGCCTTGGCCGCGGCTTGTTCTTCACGGCGCTTGGCATTTGCAGCAGCTTCAGCTTCATCAGCAGCATCGGCTGCAACTTCGGCTTCAACCTGTGCTTCAATGGCTTCGGCAGCAATCTCGGCCTGCTCGGCTTCGAACATCTGGTCGAGAACATTGACACCGTCTTTTTGCAGCTCGGCTTCGTCGTCCGAACGGGCGACGTTGACCTTGACCATAACCGAAACTTCGGGGTGCAGAACGACGCGCACGTCGAACAGGCCGAGTGTTTTGATCGGGCGTTCAAGCACGATCATTGACTTGGCGACCTTTGCATCCTGAGCGTTCAGGCCATCAACGATGTCCTTGACCGAAACCGAACCATATAGCTGGCCGGTTTGCGATGCAGCGCGGATCAGAACGATCTGCTTGCCTTCGACATTGCCCGATGCTGCTTGCGCTTCACCGCGACGGGTTGCGTTGTCGCTTTCGATTCTGGCGCGGTTGGCTTCAAAAACCTTGCGGTTTGCGTCATTAGCGCGAAGGGCTTTCTTGTTTGGCAACAGGAAGTTACGGGCATAGCCGTCCTTCACGGTGACAACATCACCAATCGCACCCAGCTTTTCTACGCGTTCGAGAAGTATGATATCCATGTTTCGGCTCCTACTTCACGATGTACGGCAGAAGGCCGATGTGACGGGCGCGCTTGATAGCCTGGCCCAGCTCACGCTGCTTCTTTGCCGAAACGGCAGTGATGCGCGACGGGACAATCTTGCCACGCTCGGAAATGTAACCTTGAAGCAGGCGTACATCTTTATAATCGATCTTTGGCGCATCTTTACCCTGAAACGGGCAGGACTTGCGACGACGGAAAAACGGACGTGCCATGATTTATGCCTCCTGCTCTGCACGGGGTGCGCGGTCGGGACGGTCACCACGATCACCACGATCTGGACGCGGGGCGCCACGGTCACGGTCGCCGCGATCACGATCACCACCAAAGCCGCCGCGTTCGCTGCGCTCTGGACGGTCGCTCTTGCGCATCATGACCGACGGTCCCTTTTCATGTTCGTCAACGCGGACGGTCATGTAGCGGATCACGTCTTCGTTCATGCGGGTCTGGCGTTCAAGCTCGGCAATTGCTGCGCCCGAAGCTTCAATGTCCAGCATGACAAAATGTGCCTTGCGGTTTTTCTGAATTTTATAGGTCAATGTGCGAAGACCCCAGGTTTCGGTCTTGATGACCTTGCCTTCATTGTCTTCCACAATCTTGGTGGCATTTTCAGCCAGCGCGTCGACTTGGGCCTGTGACAGGTCCTGACGCGCCAAAAATACATGCTCGTACATCGGCATGGGCGTTTCCTTGTTCCTACCGATCGCTGACGCCGCACCATGCGAACGCCCCTCCGGCCTTCTTCGTTCTACCGAATCATATTCGGCAGAGCGTGCGCCCTAGGGGGAATCAGGAATAAGCGCAACCCTAAGGCGCAAGCCTAAGGTGCGATGCAGATGCGGTTGCGTCCGGTGTTTTTGGCTTCGTACAAAGCCTGATCGGCGCGGGTCAACATGGATGCGCCGGTTTCACCGATTTGCAAGGTGGCAACGCCGCACGAAATCGTCACTTCGCCAATAGTCATATTGGTGTCCTTGGCAATCAGCCTTTTGGCATCAAGCCGGGCGCGGCCGTTGTTCAGCAGCTCACAAGCAAGCGACGCATTCATATTTTCGAACAACATGGCATATTCTTCGCCGCCGTGCCGTGCGACATGGGCCTTTGCCCCGGCACAGCTTTTCAGGATGTCTGCGACATGTTTAATAACCCGGTCGCCGATGGCGTGGCCGTGGGTATCATTGACCTTTTTGAAATGGTCGATGTCACAAAATGCGACCGATAAGGGTTGTTTCGTTTCGTGTGCGTTTTCAATGGCTTCATCAAGCTGCAGATCGAATGAACGTCGATTGGGAAGGCCGGTCAAAGCATCGCTTAACGCCTGCTTCTGGCTTTGCACCAGCCGGCTTTTCAACTGCGACATGGCCTTGGAACGATCTTTTAATTCCGCTTCTGCTTTGGCGGCACGTTCCATCATGTTTCTGGTCAGGTTTTGCAACTTTATGACGGCTTCACGGGCCGCGTCGGGGTCGGACAGCGAGTCGGCAGACAAGCCCAATGCCGCCCCGAAATTGGCGACTTCCTGGCCCGACCGATCTGCCGTAAGCTGCGCTTCATTGATATCAATTTTGGCCTTTTCAACCATTTGGGCCAATTCGCGCTCGCTAATGGCATTCCGCATGACATCAAGCAGGCTAGTTGCGTGAACGGGCGCAATCCCGCCATGTTCCAGCATATGGGCCTCGATCATATGCCGCTGTGTACTCGAAGCCCCGGCCAAATAGAGCCAAGCTAACTCATAATGGTCGGGGATCGGGTCCAGTCCGGCGCGCGCCAGAAATTCGCAAATATCTTCAACCATGGCCCCGTGGCGCATCATAAACCGGTCATCACGCGACAATTCTTCGCGGACATTCGGATTGCGGACCTCGGGTTTACGTCCCCAAAGCCATTTTAAGAGGCCACCGGCAGTATCGTGGCGGCCACCCATATCGAGAGATAAGTTAGTCATGCACCAAGAAACGGACACCAGTGCATTTTCTTTACCATATTTTTTTGTGCGCGTTCAGGCCGACAATTTATGCAATATTTCCAATGCAAATGCGCTTAGTGTGTCATCACGCGCGCCCATGATGACGATGCGATCCCCCGGCTGTGCGACCGCAAGGATTGCCTGCCCACAATCGTCCCGGGCCGCGATATGCTCGGCACGCACCGTTCCTGCGGCGTTAATCCGCGCCACGACGCTGTCTGCGCCTATGCTCCTGTCCACGGTGCCGCCGAAATAGACCGGATCGCACAGATACAGGCTGTCCCCGCTGTCCAGCTTCGCGGCGAAAACGTCGGCCAGTTCTTTTCCCATGACCCTCAGCGGCCCAAACCCGTGCGGCTGGAAAAACGCGATTACGCGCCCCGGAAAAACCTTCAAAGTATCGAGCGTCGCCGTTATTTTATCCGGATTGTGCCCGAAATCGTCAATGACCGTGATATCACGGGCGGATCCGATAATTTCAAAGCGACGGGCCAAACCTTTATAGCGGCCGATTGCCATTACGGCCTTTTTCAAATCAAGTCCCTGCGCAGCGCAAGCAGCAAGCGCGGCGAGTGCGTTAGAGACGTTATGCCGACCCGGCACGGCCAGTTTCACTTCATATTCTGCGCCCTTGGCGAGGAGACGAAACTCCGCCGACAGGGGTGCCTCCACGACATCAACCGCGCGATAATTCGCCGCTGCAGCAAATCCAAAGGAAAATGCTGCTGATTTTCCAGCCATAAGCGCGACACTTTCCGGATCATCGGCGTTCCATACCGTACACTTTGCCCGCGCAGCAAAATCGCCGAACAACTGCCGCAATTCGTCAAGGCTTTTATGATCCAGCGTGATGTTATTGAGCACCGCGATTTCAGGATGAAACAGTGCAATAGAACCGTCGCTTTCATCCACTTCGCTGATGAACAGCCCACCCTTTCCTACCCGGCTGCTGGCAAACGGGGCATCATCATTGGCAAAGTTACGCATAACCGCGCCGTTCATGATCGTCGGATCAAGCAATAACTCATTTGCGATCCAGCCAATCATGCCGGTTACCGTCGACTTCCCGCTGGTACCGCCCACGGCGACCGAACGCGGCGATGCGTTAAATAGCTCGGCCAACAGTTCGGCCCGTGTCATGCGCGCACAGCCTAGACTATTTGCCTTGGCAACATCAGGCACGCTGTCTTCGATTGCCGCCGAGGCGACCAGAATCTGGTTCCTGTTTGTCAAACCGCTGCCATCTTGCGCGAACAGGTTCATGCCGCGCGCCTGAAGATATTCAAATTTCGTTCCCAGACGCCCTTGATCCAGCGCGCGATCGGACCCGGCGACTTCTGCGCCTTGCTCTGCCAATATGGTGGCGAGCGGCAGCATCCCGGAACCACCGATGCCGCAGAAGAAATAGGATTTGGTATTGCTCATCTATCCCCGCTATTGTGTGCGGCGGGCTTTGGCAACATGCACAATGTTAAAGTGTGGTTGAACATTGACGGGCGGGAGGAATAGCCGATATGAAGATAGGGATTTGCGCGCCCTCGACCCCTTTTACGCGCGAAGATGCCGATCGCGTGACGGCATTGGCCACCGCCAGCCACCCCGATGTCGAATTGCTCTTCGACCCGCAATGCTACACAGAAACCGGCCATTTCGCAGGTACGGACTTGGAGCGTTTGACAGCATTTGTCGGTCTTGCGAACGACCCCGGCGTTGACGCCATATGGTTTGTGCGTGGCGGATACGGTGCCTGTCGCATTGCCGAAAGCGCTGTCGCAAGCTTGAAGGATGTGGCGCGCCGCAAACTATACATGGGCTACAGTGATCAGGGAAATTTGTTGGGTTGCCTTTATCGCAACGGTTTTCCGAACCTCGCACACGGCCCCATGCCCGCAGATATCCGGCGCACGGGTGGTGATGAAGCAATCCGTCGCGCGCTCGACTGGATTGCATATCGCAACCCGCAATCGCTGGAGCCGCACGTTCAGGCGGGCGAACGCCATGCGGCGTTTAATCTGATGACGCTCGCCATGATGGCCGGAACGCCGCTGATGCCAGACCTTAAAGGCCATGTTTTGATGATCGAGGAAGTCAGCGAATATCTCTACGCCTTTGACCGCGCTTTTTTTCATGTGAGCAGCCATTTGAAGGATGCCGGGCTTGCGGGTTTGCGGCTCGGTCGGGTTAGCGATGTGCCTAACAATGACCGCCCCTTTGGTGAAGACGCAACCGAAATTGCCAAGCGATGGTGCCGCAATAGTGGCATCGCCTTTCTTGGTTTTGCGGATATCGGGCATGATGCCGACAACAAGATTGTTCCGTTCGGGCTTGCAACATCCAGCGCCAGTTTATAGGCGGCTGCGAATATCAATTCAAAAGGAACATTCATGCGCGCATTCATATTTCCGGGACAAGGCAGTCAGGCCGTCGGCATGGGCCAAGCGCTCGCCGCAGCCAGTCCAACAGCCAAGGCGGTGTTTCAGGAGGTCGATGATGCGCTGGGCCAAAATCTGTTCAGACTGATGTGCGAAGGACCGGAAAGTGATTTGACGCTGACCGAGAATGCCCAGCCAGCGATTATGGCCAATTCTATCGCCACCCTGCGCGTTTTGGAGGGTGAAGGCGGCGTTTCTCTTGGGAGCAAATGCAGTTTCGTCGCGGGTCATTCGCTGGGCGAATATTCGGCATTATGTGCGGCTGGTAGTTTTGACCTTGCGACCACGGCACGGCTTGTAAAACTGCGCGGGCTCGCCTTGCAGGCGGCTGTTCCCGTCGGAATTGGCGCGATGGCAGCGTTGCTGGGGGCGGATATCGAAAAAGCCGAAGCCGTGGCAAAAGCCGCTGCCGAGGGCGAAACCTGCATGGTGGCGAATGACAACGATCCCTCTCAAGTCGTAATATCGGGCCATAAAAGCGCGATTGATCGCGCGGTGGAATTGGTAAAAGATTATGGAATCAAACGCGGCATATTGTTGCCGGTGTCGGCGCCCTTTCATTGCCCATTGATGCAGCCAGCGGCCGACGCCATGGCCGAAGCCTTAAGCAAAACCGACCTGCAAACACCAATTGTGCCGCTTTATGCCAATGTCACCGCCGATGCGGTGGTTGATCCTGACATTATTCGCGCGCAATTAGTGGAGCAGGTCACCGGGCGGGTGCGGTGGCGGGAATCCGCTATAGCAATGGCGGGTGCCGGAGTGACCCATTTTGTCGAATTTGGCGGTAAGGTGCTCAGTCCTATGGTGAAACGCAGCGCGGGGGACGAAGTGTCGACCGCCAGCGTCATTTCGATGGACGACATCGAAGCTCTTTTGAAGGAACTTTGAACCCATGCTCTTGCAAGAACGTGACGGCGCTATCCTGACGGTTACTTTGAACCTGCCTGAAAAGCGCAACCCGATTTCCGACAATGATGTCGTCGATGCGTTGTGCGACGCGATGGAAACGGCGGACAAGGACATCGGCATAGGCTGTGTGATCCTGACCGGCGCGGGAAGCGCTTTTTCGTCTGGCGGCGACCTGAAGCAGATGGCCCCTGATGTCGGCAGCCTGCGGTCGGCAAAACCCGTCCAGACCCGGCGCAATTATAAATATGGCATCCAACGCCTGCCCCTGCTTTTTCAAGCGCTAGAAGTCCCCGTGATAGCGGCCGTAAACGGCCATGCAATTGGTGCAGGCTGCGATCTTGCCTGTATGTGCGATATCCGCGTTGCGTCGACCCATGCCAAATTCGCCGAAAGCTTCGTGAAATTGGGGATCATACCGGGCGATGGCGGAGCTTGGTTGTTGCCGCGCATTGTCGGCTTTTCCAAAGCGACCGAACTTGCGCTAACCGGCGAAATGATTGATGCAGCGGAGGCGCTGCGTATCGGTCTGGTGTCAGAAGTTGTCTCGCCCGAAGATTTGATGCGCGCCGCGCGCCGGATCGCGGACAAAATCGCCGCCAACCCTCCCCACGCAGTCCGCATGACCAAGCGGCTCTTGCGCGAAGGGCAAACGGCGGAACTGAAGAACATCCTTGAACTGTCCGCGGCTATGCAAGCGCTAGCCCACGCAACCGCCGACAATGACGAAGCCATCAATGCGTTCATGGAAAAACGTGCGCCAAAATTTACGGGAGAATAGAATGTTTGATCTTACCGGCATGACCGCCCTTGTGACAGGCGCTTCGGGCGGAATCGGGAGTGCGATCTGCCACGCCCTCGCCGCGCAAGGGGCGCGGTTGGCGGTTTCAGGGTCCAATGTAGAGAAACTGGAGGCGTTTCGAGCGTCACTGGGCGGCGATCATATCGCTGTTCCATGTAATCTGGGTGATGCCGAGAGTGTCGAGGCGCTAATTCCGGCAACGCTTGAGAAACTCGGCCAAATCGACATTCTGGTGAATAATGCAGGTGTCACGCGCGACAACCTGACGATGCGGATGAAAGATGACGAATGGACCGAGGTGATCCAGATCAACCTTGAAAGCGCATTCCGCCTGATGCGGGCAGCCAGCCGACCGATGATGAAGGCGCGTTTTGGCCGGATGATTTCGGTTACGAGTGTCGTTGGCGCCACAGGAAACCCCGGTCAGGCCAATTATGCCGCATCCAAGGCGGGGCTTGTCGGGATGTCGAAGTCATTGGCGCAGGAATTGGCGAGCCGCGGCATCACCGTAAATTGCGTAGCCCCCGGTTTTATCGCGACCCCGATGACCGATGTTCTGCCCGAAGCACAGAAGGAAGTGTTAAACGCCCGAATCCCGATGGGCCGCATGGGTGACGGTGCCGATATCGGTGCAGCCGTTACCTATCTCGCTTCGAAAGAAGCCGGTTACATAACGGGACAGACGCTTCACGTGAATGGCGGGATGGCGATGCTTTAACGCTTGCCCCTTGCCAGCGGCCATTCTGGACATTAGGGCGAGTCCTGATATCAATCCTCCCATAACTTTAAGGGGCAAAAAAATGAGTGATACCGCGGAACGGGTCAAAAAGATCGTAGTCGAACATCTGGGCGTCGAAGCCGACAAGGTGAATGAAGCAGCAAGCTTCATCGATGATCTGGGCGCTGACAGCCTTGACATTGTTGAGCTTGTTATGGCTTTTGAAGAAGAATTTAACGTCGAAATTCCTGACGACGCGGCTGAAAAGATCGCAACCGTCAAGGATGCCATCGACTTTATCAACTCCAACGGTTAACCGGATGTTGCAACGCGATTGCGTTGCAAATTCAAGGAATAGCGCGGCTTTCCGGTCTTCACCGGAAAGCCGTTTGCATTTTGGCTCCACTTGTTTTTATTGGGCAGCGAAATTGCCCACCAGGAGATAGAACATGCGTCGTGTTGTGGTTACCGGACTAGGGCTGGTTACGCCTTTGGGTGCAGATGTTGAAACCGCTTGGGCCAATCTGATCGCGGGGAAATCCGGCGCGGGCCGCATCACCCGTTTTGACACCAGTGACCAGAAATGCCACATTGCCTGCGAAGTAAAACCAAAGGACCACCCTTGGGGTTTCGATCCTGACAAGCGTGTAGATCACAAAGTGCAACGTCAGGTGGATCCGTTTATCATTTACGGCATAGACGCTGCGGGTCAGGCTTTGGAAGATGCCGGCCTTACCGATCTGACTGAAGAGCAAAAACTGCGTGCAGGGTGCTCGATCGGATCAGGCATCGGCGGCTTGCCCGGTATCGAGAGCGAAGCATTGTTATTGGCCGAAAAAGGCCCCGGCCGGGTTAGCCCGCATTTCGTTCACGGGCGCCTGATTAACCTGATTTCAGGACAAGTCAGCATCAAATATGGCCTGAAAGGCCCGAACCATGCAGTGGTCACAGCGTGTTCGACGGGCGCACATTCCATTGGTGACGCCGCCCGCATGATCCGTGACGATGATGCCGACATCATGCTGGCAGGCGGCGCAGAAGGCACGATCAACCCGTTGGGTATCGCAGGCTTTGCCCAAGCGCGTGCGCTCAACATGACTTATAATGACCGTCCCGAACAAGCCAGCCGTCCTTATGACAAAGGTCGCGACGGTTTTGTGATGGGCGAAGGCGCCGGCGTTGTTGTTCTCGAAGAATATGAACATGCCAAAGCGCGTGGCGCGAAAATTTATGCCGAGGTGGTCGGCTATGGCTTGTCCGGCGACGCCTATCACGTCACCGCACCGCACCCTGAAGGTGATGGTGCGTTCCGGTCAATGCAAATGGCATTGAAAAAGGCCGGAATGACCCCGTCCGATATCGATTATATCAACGCCCACGGCACATCGACAATGGCCGACACGATTGAACTGGGCGCGGTAAAACGCTTGTTTGGCGACGCGATAGCGACCGTATCGATGAGCTCGACAAAGTCCGCAATCGGACATTTGCTGGGCGGAGCCGGGGCGGTCGAGAGCATTTTTTGCATTCTTGCCCTGCGCGACCAGATTGTTCCACCCACGTTGAACCTCGATAACCCTGACGAAGGAACAGAGGGAGTCGACCTGGTTCCATTGGTCGCAAAAAAGCGTTCGGTTAAGGCGGTATTGAACAACAGTTTCGGATTTGGCGGAACCAATGCAAGCCTGATAATGAAGGCAGTATAACTGATGCAACGCGCCGCCAAATGGGCCACAATAGCAGCAGTCATGCTGCTCGCGCTGATTGCGGGTAATTTCGTTTACGGGTGGACCGCGCCGGGCCCGCTTACCCGCGAGATATCGGTTGTTATCAAGACTGGTTCCAGCATCACGTCCGCCGCCCAGCAGCTTGAGGATGACGGCGTCATTAAATCAGCCGACACATTCGTAAACCGGGCCAAGATTTTCGGCGCGACCAGCACGATCAAGGCTGGCGAATTTGTGATACCAGCAGGTTCATCCAATTCGGATGTGCTGGATATTCTGACCGGCGGTAAAACAGTCCAGCGCATGGTCACAATTCCAGAAGGCTGGCCGTCCATCATGGTCTACGAACGCTTGATGGCAAATGACCGGCTGCAAGGTTCGATTGAGATACCTGTGGAAGGCTCCGTCTTGCCCGACAGCTATGCCTTTGAAAAAAATGAAAGTCGCGCCGATGTCCTGAAACGGATGCAGGATGCGATGACCAAAACAATTGACGAATTGTGGCCGAAACGCAGCACCGACACCGTGGCAAAAACGCCTGAAGAAGCTTTGACCCTCGCATCGATCGTTGAAAAAGAAACCTCGTTAAAATCCGAACTTGGCATTGTCGCAGGCGTGTATTCAAACCGCATCCGGAAAGGCATGATGTTGCAGGCCGACCCGACGATAATCTATCCGATTACCAAAGGAAAACCGCTTGGCCGCCGTATCCGCCAGTCGGAAATTGCCGATGTGAATAACTATAACACTTATGCCATGGTCGGATTACCAAAGGGACCAATCGCCAACCCGTCGCGCGCCGCGATTGAGGCTGTATTAAACCCCGAAGAAACAACGGCTCTATTCTTCGTTGCCGATGGCAAGGGCGGGCATGTATTTGCCAATACGCTGCAAGAACATAATGCCAATGTCGAAAAATGGTACGCAATCCGCCGTCAACGCGGAGAGATGTAACGAACGCTATCCGTATAACGGACGATGCTTTCATCGTCGCGCGAGTGGGCGGCTTTTGATCCTAAGGTTCGGCAATATTGAATGGGCCGGGCATCGGATCAAGCGCCGCTTGCAATGCCTCAATCTGGGTGCGGTCGCCTTCTATCTTCAGTCCCGCCATTTCAAGCTGCGCCAGCGGCATTTTCAGGAATAATAAGGCGAGGAAAAGCTGGCGCGGTCCGCTGATGGTGACTGCGGGGATTGCATGACCGATACCCATTTCGCTAAACATCACGGCATTGCCAACACCGACTTTTGCCTGTTCCTTGCGGTCAGTAAAATTGAAATTCAACGCAAGTGATCGATCGCCAATCGCCATAGGATCAAGCCGTGTCGCCACCGAATCGAGCAACAAGCCGGTCGGTACCGCCGATATCATGTCGATGCTCTGGGACGTTATACTGGCCTTCACGCCATGGCGGAGATCGCGCGCCGCTGACAGGAACATATTGCGCCAGATTGCAGATTCCGCCTGATACCCTTGCTGTTCATAGCTGTCGGATAACAGCGCGCGCCCTTCGGCATTTTTCGGTTCGGCAAAGACCAGATTGTTCAGAAGGTCTGATGACCAGCGATAGTCGCCGTCCGCCATCGCCTTTTTTGCGACTGCCAAAACTTTCTTGGCCCCACCCATTGCGGCAACCAGTTTTGTTGCGCGAATTTCGGGTGGATGCGGGTTCAGATTAGCCGGGACTGCGTCATACCAACCCAGATAAAATTGATAAATCGCTTTGCTGTTATGGCTATAAGTCCCGTAATATCCCTTATTAAACCATTTATTCCCGATCGCTGGAGGAGCCTTTAGCGCTTCGGCGATTTCAGCCTGTGTCATGCCCTTGTTCATCATCCGGACGGTCTGGTCGTGCAGATATCGGTAATTGTCGCGCTGACCGGTTAGCCATCCCTTCACTTCGGTCTGCCCAAATCGTGGCCAGCAATGGCTCGACGCAATTATATCGCTGCGTTCCCCATATAGATTGGCGGCCTCGTTCAAAAACCCGGCCCAGGCATGGGCATCGCGTACCTTTGCCCCGCGGGGTGTAAGTATATTATGCAATGAACAGGTCGCAATTTCAGATGCCAGAAAAGTCCTCGCCGAAGGGACATAGACGTTCATCTCCGCTGGAGCTTCGGTTTCCGGAACCATCTGGAATTCCAGCGACACCCCGTCGATAACCTTCACTTCCCCTGTTTTTCGTATATCCATATTTGGTGCGATCAAGGTTATGTCACCGCCGGCGATGCCCTTGCCAATACCGCTGCCCATCTGGCCTTGCGGGCCAGGCGTCAGGTTGCTGCCGAACTGGTATATCGCACGCCGCCCCATAGCGGACCCCGCCATGACATTTTCGGATGCCGTTTCGGCCATAAAATGTTCAGGCGCGATAATCTGTACCTTGCCCGCCTTCACATCATTTTCATCGACAACACCGCGCACGCCGCCGAAATGGTCGCCGTGGCTGTGACTATAGATGACTGCGCTTACCGGCCGTGGACCTAGCGTTTCGTTTACAAGCCGTAGCGCCGCCGCCGCCGTGTCGCGGGTGGTCAGTGGATCGATCAAAATCCAGCCCGTCTGGCCTTTAATGATTGTCATATTCGATACGTCGAAACCGCGTATTTGCCACATGCCTTCAGACAAGGCGAACAGGCCATGTTTACGCAATAAACCCATATGCCGCCAAAGGCTAGGGTTGATCGTATCTGGCGACTTTCCCTCTACCCAGGCATAAGCATCAAGGTTCCAAACCGGCTTGCCGTCTTTGGACTTTATTACTGGGTCAGCAAGAGTCGCGATAAAGCCCCGATCAGAAAATTCGGCGTCCCTGCCATCTTCGGCAGGTAAAGAACTGGCGATCCGCTGGTGCGCCGCCGATGTCGAAGGTGATGCCGCTTTTGGATCAAGCTTTCCATCGGCCGCAATTGCTCCCGTAAAGCCGCCAAAACAGCCGATGAAAATCATAGCTTGTTTTATCATAACGCTCTCCTTCGTTCGAAAGAGTGCGCCGATAGTCTTCAAATGTAAAGTCGATTGGACAATTGGAAACCGGCTGGCTTTGGCGTCAATATCCCATCAGGCTCATGACTTCCTTGCGGCTCGACTGGTCATCAAGAAAGCAGCCGATCAGCTTCGACGTTACCATTTCCACGCCATGCACCTTTACACCACGCCCGGTCATGCACCCATGCTGGGCCTCGACGACAACGGCCACGCCGTGCGGCTTCAGATTATCCCAGATGCAGTTCGCAACTTCTGCGGTTAACCGCTCTTGCACTTGCAACCTTTGCGCGAAACCGTGAAGGACCCGGGCGAGCTTCGAAATGCCGACAACACGGTCAGTAGGCATATAGGCGATGGACGCCTTGCCAAGGATCGGTGCCATATGATGCTCGCAATGCGACTGGAACGGGATATTCTTCAGCAACACCAGCTCATGATAACCGCCCACTTCCTGAAATGTACGCGATAAATGCGCCGCCGGGTTTTCGGCATAGCCGCCACAATATTCGCGCCAGGCGCGTCCGACGCGCGCTGGGGTATCAAGCAGACCTTCACGTGACGGATCATCCCCGGACCAACGAATCAGTGTGCGGATCGCGTCCTGCACCTCTTCAGGCACAATGACCTTGCCATTACCGTCAATTTCGTCGTCATAATGTATATGTGCGATGGGAAATACCATTTCGGGCTTGTTCATATCCGGGCTCCCGCAAACCACGTGTTTGCACTATCCCCTTTATAAATCGACCCGCCTTTCAATCCTATACAGACAATAGCCCATAGGTATTTGCATGCAATAGCTTCAGTTTCTCGATTAATGTCGGAAACGTACAAGCGGTGCGGCGCAAGACCTGATATCTATTGATTCGTAATACAGTTCCTCGTTTTACGGGGGCGTTGGGGGGGAACGGAATATTTGCGACCCGTTCCGTTCTCCCTCGACAATTTATTACCCTATCGCCTGACCTGTCTTCGCCCAATCCGCAAGAAAGCCTTCGATGCCTTTGTCGGTCAGGATATGCTTGAACAAACCTTTGATCACCGATGGCGGAGCAGTCATGACATGCGCGCCGATTAAAGCTGCCTGATGAACGTGAATGCCGTGCCGAACGCTGGCGACGAGTATTTCAGTGCTAAAATCATAGTTATCGTAGATCTGCTTGATGTCAGCGATCAGCGCCATGCCATCAAAGCCATTGTCGTCATGGCGGCCAACAAAGGGTGAAACGAACGTCGCGCCGGCCTTTGCCGCCAGCAAAGCCTGATTGGCGGAAAAGCACAAAGTCACATTGACCATCGTGCCTTCGCCCGTCAGCGCCTTGCAGGTCTTCAAGCCGTCGATGGTCAGCGGCACCTTGATGCAGACGTTGTCGGCAATCTTGCGCAGGATTTCGGCCTCCTTCATCATGGTTTCATGATCGAGCGCAACCACCTCGGCCGACACGGGTCCATCGGTAAGCCCGCAAATCTCGCGCGTCACCTCAATAAAATCACGGCCTGACTTTGCGATCAAAGACGGGTTGGTTGTCACCCCGTCAAGCAAGCCCGTCGCGGCCAGTTCCTTGATGTCGGCAATTTCAGCGGTGTCGGCAAAGAATTTCATTTTCTAGATTTCCTGAACTGAGGATTCGGTCTGAAGGCTATTGGCAAATGCATGTCCGAATTGACAGCTTAAAAGACTGGCTGCCTGTCCACCAGAAACCCGCAGAAACGAAGGCAAGTTTACAGTGAATTGCAAACTTCCTGTTGGAGAGATGTCCCGCCAAAAGCATCATTCTGTTGACGTGGCTGAAGCTTCAGACGTGTAATTCACTATGACCAATCTTCTTACCTACTAATCCATGGGAAGTTAACGCAGTTAGCCCCCAAAATGACAGGTAAAACCCTACATTTCAATATCTTGTTGCGACATTGGGTTCATCCGGCTCTTCACAATATAGTGCCAGCCTCGCCAATTATTTCAGCAGGCCAAACACGCCCATCAGCAAAGGATCGTTGGTCCTTTGCGGGTCCGCCCGGATGACCGACTCCTCCAGGCCGATTGCGGCCCAGATGCTATCGTCTGCCTTGCGAGTGATGTCCTGCGCCAATGCTGCAATGTCGAATCCGGTGACCGACCGCACCGCTTGGCTGATAATCTGATCATCGAACAGCCGGAGACCATCCGAAATCCCGGGCAGCATGGATTCGAGAAGTGCCGCCCCCATCTTGCCACGCAGGAACGCGGTGGCAGCCTGCGGCCCGCCCCGCACGAGGGCGTCGGCGTCTTCGATGCTGATATTCCGCACGGCATCCGCGACCAGAGGAGCTGCGCGTTCGGCGCCTCTTTCCGCCGCGCGGTTGAGCTGGCGTTGCAGCCGGTCGCGAAACTGTCGGCTTTGCAGGACGACGGACAAAATCCCTGCACCCCGGTCACCGCCGAAGCGGTCAGGCAAGGAAATGCGCGCCACTGAGCTGTCGTAGAATCCGCCCGGTTGCAGCAGCAGGGCAAAAGCATTCTGCGATGCCAGTGTCAGCAAACGCCGGATCGCTTCGGTCAGGCTGAAAGTGGGCATGCTCTGGCAGCCGGGGAGTGTAAGGGCAAACAAGGCAGCGCCCGATAGCAGGATTTGGCGGCGGTTGGTGGTCATCTGGCTCTCCTCTTATACGCTTTCGTATCATGAAAATTCCACGTTTTCCATCAATGCATTGCGCCAGGTTGTTCGATTCCGTCAGTTTTACATTTGGGGAAGAAGACAGCAGAGGATGAAGTGGTGACGTTGCCCTCTTGTCTGCCTATATGCCTCCCATGAATCCCACTCCATCTCGGGTCCGCGTCGTCCTGCTGACGCAAGCGATTGGTCCGCTGGATTATCGGCTGCCCGATGGCATGGAAGCAAAGCCGGGATGCGTCGTCATCGTCCCGCTCGGGCCCCGAAAGCTGCCGGGTGTGGTCTGGGATGAAGATGTTTTCGATGACGAGCCGATCGAGGCAAAAAAACTGCGCGCCGTGCTGGAGCTCGTCGAATGTCCGCCCATCGGTCCGGGTTTGCGCAGACTGGTCAATTGGGTGGCGGATTATTATCTGACGACCCACGCGGCTGTGTTGCGGATGGTACTGGCATCTTCTGCGGCATTTACCTCTTCGGGGACGATCACGGAATATCGTCGAACGGGATTCGAACCGGCCCGACTTACCCCGCAGCGCGCTGCGGCGCTGGACGCGTTAGAGGATGCACAAGGATTGGTGCGCGAACTGGCTGCCGAGGCAGGGGTCAGCGATGCCGTTATTCGCGGCCTGATAAAATCGGGAGCTTTTGAACCTGTAACAATCAGCGTCGATACCCCCTTCCCCGAACCGCAGCCCGACGTTGCGAGCCCCGTATTGAACGAAGCACAGCAGGCGGCGGCCGACGTTATGACGTCAGCAGTGCGTGCTGGCGGGTTTGACACATTCGTCCTTGATGGGGTCACTGGTTCAGGAAAAACAGAAACCTATTTTGAAGCAGTGGCAGAAGCGTTGCGGCTGAACAAACAGGTCTTGGTTCTGTTACCCGAAATCGCGCTCACGCAACCTTTTCTAAAACGGTTCGAAGAACGTTTTGGCGTCGAACCTGCCACTTGGCATTCCAATATGCGTTCGACCCAACGCCGCCGGGTATGGCGTGCGATTGCCGACGGGTCAGCAAAAGTTGTTGTTGGCGCGCGCTCTGCCTTGTTCCTGCCATTTGCCAATCCCGGCCTCATCATCGTTGATGAAGCGCATGAAACCAGCTTCAAGCAAGAAGACGGCGTGCGATACCACGCCCGCGACGTCGCTGTCATGCGGGGGCGGTTTGAGAAATTTCCTGTTGTTCTGGCGTCGGCAACGCCTGCGCTGGAAACCCGTCATATGGTTACCATCGGGCGGTATAAGGGCCTTGAAATTCCATCGCGGTTCGGCGCAGCAAAAATGCCCGAGATCAAGGCCATAGACCTGACACTCGACGCCCCGGAACGCCAGCACTGGATCGCGCCGACCCTGTTAAAGGCGCTCGAAGAACGGCTCGAACGCGGCGAACAGAGCCTGCTTTTTCTCAACCGGCGTGGCTTTGCACCGCTCACATTATGCCGGACATGCGGACACCGTTTCCAATGCCCCAATTGCACAAGCTGGATGGTTGAGCATCGGCTGGTGCGCCGTCTAGCATGTCACCATTGCGGCCATGTCATGCCCCCGCCGGAAGAATGTCCCGAATGCGGCGAAGCTGACACTTTGGTCGCCTGCGGTCCCGGTGTCGAACGGATTTCGGACGAGGTGAACCGCCTTTTGCCCGATGCGCGGACCATCGTTGCAACATCGGACACCCTCTGGTCCCCCGAAAAAGCGGCAGAATTTGTCGCGCGTGTTGAAAACAAGGCTGTCGATATCATCATCGGCACCCAATTGGTAACCAAAGGCTATCATTTCCCGGAACTTACGCTGGTCGGCGTGATTGATGCCGATCTGGGACTGGAAGGCGGCGATCTGCGGGCTGCCGAACGTACTTTTCAACAGATAGCCCAAGCCGCAGGGCGAGCCGGAAGAGGCGAAAAACCGGGCGAGGTCTTTATCCAGACACGCAACCCGAACCATCCTGTGATCGCGGCATTGGTAGCGGGCGACCGGGATGCGTTTTACGATGCCGAAACCGAACAACGCAAATCTGCAGGGGCACCGCCTTTCGGCCGGTTTGCAGCAATCATCATTTCGTCCGAGGACGAACGCGAGGCAATTGAGGCGGCGCGTGCCGTTGGCGGAGCAGCCCCGCAGGCCGAGGGTATGTTTGTCTATGGCCCTGCGCCAGCGCCGCTTGCCATGCTGCGCGGTCGATACCGGCAAAGATTATTGGTCCACGCCCAACGGACAGTGGAAATGCAGGCGATTATCCGCCAATGGCTTGGCGAATTGCAATTTCCCCGTGGCGTCCGCGTTGGCGTCGATGTAGACCCATACAGCTTTCTGTGATGCCATTTTTTGTTCTCGCATTTAGCGTCTTATATAGATAATACAGCCTATCGATGTTTTTCAAACGAGACAATCCAACCGCTGCGGCGCCAGATATCGACAGTCGCCTTGCGGCCTTCGATCAATCTTATGCAGGACTGTATCCCGACGATCCGAAACCCTGGGATGGCGCGGTCGCGCCCCCAAAGCCCAAAAAGCCATTTTTGGGTAAATCCCGCTGGTGGTGGTTTTCGCGCTTTGTGGGGGCGTCTTTAGCGTTGTTTATATTGCTTATTCTGTGGCTGGCAATCACGGCACCCTTGTCAAAGTCGCTCCAGCCCATCGCTCCGCCGCGCATTACCTTATTGGCGTCGGACGGGACGCCTATTGCCCGCAATGGTGCGATTGTTGACAGGCCAGTTGATGTCAGCACGTTGCCACCGCATGTCGTGCATGCGTTTTTGTCGATTGAAGACCGGCGATTTTATTCGCATTGGGGTATCGACCCCAGAGGGCTGGCTCGCGCCGCATGGTCCAACGCATTTGGCAGCGGTATTACCCAAGGCGGCAGCACGATTACGCAGCAGCTCGCCAAATTTACATTTCTTACCCCCGAACGCAGCTTGACCCGCAAAGCCCGTGAAATGCTGATTGCGTTCTGGCTCGAAGGACGGCTGACCAAAGACGAAATTCTCGAGCGTTATCTTTCAAATGTTTATTTTGGAGACAATGTTTACGGATTGCGCGCTGCATCCCTGCATTATTTTTACCGCCAGCCCGAACGGCTGACTCTATCACAAGCGTCAATGTTGGCGGGGTTAGTGCAGGCACCGTCGCGGCTTGCCCCGACAAAAAATCCGGAGCGGGCGGCAAAGCGCGCTAAACTGGTGCTTCGTGCTATGGTCGCCAATGACGCAATTACGCAGGCAAAGGCCGATAATACGCCCGTTGCGCGGCTTGATGTCCGCGTTCGCGACAGCCTTCCCACCGGCACTTATTTTGCCGATTGGGCCGTTCCGCAAGCGCGACTTTTGACCGAAAGCGGTTATGCCGACGTCAGGATTACGACGACATTGGATGCCCGATTGCAAAATATCGCGCGCCGCGTGACCGGGAATACGGGACTTGGTAAAGCGCAGGTCGCCCTGGTTGCGATGCGCCCTAATGGCGAAGTAGTCGCGATGGTCGGGGGGCGAAGTTACAAGGATTCGCCATTTAACCGGGTAACGCAAGCCAAACGCCCACCCGGATCGACCTTCAAGCTGTTCGTATACCTCGCCGCATTGCGCGCCGGGATGACCCCGAATTCATTGATCGCGGATACGCCGATCAATGAAGGATTGTACCGGCCGAAAAATTCTGGCGACAGTTATCGCGGCGATATCAACCTGAAGGAAGCCTTCGCCCGGTCAAGCAATGTCGCATCCGTTCGCCTGTACCAGCAGGTCGGCGGCGAAGCCGTCGCCAAAGCGGCGGAAGATTTGGGCGTCACGAGCAAGCTTAACCTGGACCCAAGCCTTGCGCTTGGCAGTTCGGGCATCACGCTGCTGGAATTGACCTCGGCCTATGCCGGTGTTGCGGGAAATGCCTGGCCTGTTGAACCGCACGCTTTCAAGCAGGAAGAGCAAGGCTGGATCGAGTGGCTGTTTTCCGGTCCGCGCAGTTTTAGTTCACGATCGCACCAGATGTTGCTGGATTTGCTGGGTGCTACGGTAACCGATGGTACAGGACGCGCCGCACGGCTGCCCATTCCCGCATTTGGCAAGACCGGAACCAGTCAGGACAATCGCGACGCCCTGTTTGTCGGCTTTGCCGGTGATCTGGTGGTCGGTGTGTGGATTGGCAATGACGACAACAGCCCGCTACGCGGTGTCAATGGCGGCGGTTTGCCGGCGCGGATCTGGCGCGATTTTATGAGCCAGGCGATTAGCGGCGCTGCCCCGAAATCTAAGCCAAAGCCCAGCGTAAAGCCCGATCCGGAGGGACCCATTGCGCCGCTGGACTTGCCCGAACTGCCCGTCAATCTTGAAAAGAGCGATATCCGCTTCGATGAAAAAGAGGGTGTAACCGTCAACACCGAAGTCGGCGGCGTACCGCTCGATATCAATTTAGGCCGTGACGGTATTGCCATACAGCCGGGGCAACAGGAAAATGAACAAAGGCGCTGATGGCCTGTTGATTGGTGCGCGCTTTTATGGTCGACAGTTATATGCGATATTTATTGGCCCTTCTGCTTATTCTGTCCCCTTTGACAACGTCGCAGACGCGCGGCGAAGCAACCGACATTGCAGCGGCCACACGCAGCGTCGTCCGAATTGTTGTCTTCAGTTCGATAGATGGGCAACGCACATTGATCGGTCATGGGTCAGGCGTTGCGGTCTCGGCGGATAAAGTCATTACGAACGCCCATGTTGTAGACTCAGCGCGTATCGACGAAAGCGTAACATTCACCGTTATTCCCACCGAAGGCAATGCGACCTACAAAGCCCGGCTGGTTGCCGCGTCACCCGGCAAGGATTTGGCGCTTTTGCAACTAACCCAGACCGGACGCCTGATCCCCGCCAGCTTTTTTTCCGGCATCGTCGGCGATGGCGCGGATGTCTTTTCAATTGGCTATCCTGCGAATGTCGACATTGCATTGGAACAGAGTGAAGAGGATGTATTAAACCCGACCGCACCCGTCAAAACACGGGGCAGCATCTCGTCAGGGCGCAGTTCCAAATCGGTTGAATCCCTTTTGCACACCGCACCGATAGCGCCGGGAAGTAGCGGCGGACCATTGGTCGACGCCTGTGGACGGGTGATTGGTATCAACAGCTTTGGTTCGACCGCCGATGGCGGTGGCGCAGAATTCTATTTTGCCATTTCAGTTCGCGAGGTCGCCACTTTCTTGCAGAATCTGAAAGTTGAACTGAACACCGTTATCAACGAATGCCGTTCTGTCGCAGAGCTTAGTCGCGCCGAAGCTGATCGCGAAGCCGCTACCCGCGCAAAAACCGAGGCCGAGGCGAGAGTTGCCACCGAGCTTAGAAACAGTCGCGAAGGAAAGGTGCGGCGGGATGCCGAGCATGAAGTTATCGCCGAGCGCGAAAATCACATCGCGCTTGCAGGGCTGCTTCTTATTCTAGCCACGGTGGCAGGTGGTGCGGCGTGGCAGTTTACCGAACGCGAACAGCGCGAAAGGTTCAAGGTTGCAGCCGGATTTGGCGGGGTCGCCCTGATCTCGGCGTTGATAGTATTTTTCGCAAGGCCATCTTTTGAAGAGGTCGACGAACGTGTCCGCGCCGCGATGACAGAGAGCCTTCCACAAACCAAAAGCCAACCCGAAAGCGATGATATAGCCGGGACTGGAAAACGCCGGTGTGTGATCCAGCCGGACCGTAGTCGCGTCACTATATCTGACACAGCCGATGTAAGATTTGATTGGACGCAGGATGGATGCATAAACGGACGCACCCAATATGTGGACAATGGTGGTAATTGGACGCGCACATTTGTTCCCAACAACGACGCGCAAGTCTCGGTTGTCAGTTATGCCCCCGAAAGCCAGACATATCGCATTGAACGTTATTTGCTTGGCATTGACGCAATGGGTGCCGCGCGCGCGTCACGCAAAAGGTACGATGTGACCAGTTGCAGCAGCGATCCGGAATCGTTGGGCAAGATCGACAATATGAACAAGGCAGTGCGCGAAGTTTTGCCGCCTGCGCCTAATGAAATTCTGGTATTTGCCTGTTCGGTCGAATGACTGATGGATTGTGCCACAGGCCGTTCTGTCTATGGTGAATATATGATGCGGTTATTCACCCTGACGCTTGCAATCTTGCTCCTTGCTGGATGTTCCAAAGGGGTCGATAATGAACGGGTGCGCGTCGATGTTATCGAAGGAAAGCCCCGCGCCTTCAACATTTCGGCGATACCGTTACCGCCGGCATCCGCTTATCTTCGCGGTGCAACGGCCCAGGGGCTGGTGACCTTTGACAATAAGGGGCGTGTTGCCCCTGCGCTTGCCAACAGGTGGATCGTTACAGACGACGGTTTAAGCTATATTTTCCGCCTGAACAAAACGCGCTGGAACGATGGGCGTGAAGTGACTTCCAATGAAGTTGCTGACCTGCTGGCGTCACGGATTCGCGAATTGCGTAAGGGCCGGTTCAACTCCGAACTGGCGGTGATTGACCGCGTCGTTCCAATGACCGGCAAGGTGATCGAAATCAGGTTAAAAGCGCCCATGCCGTATTTGCTTGAAATGATGGCACAGCCCGAATTCGGCCTTGCCCGGCGCGGATTTGGTTCGGGACCAATGCAGGCCAAGCGGCTTGGCGACGCGATGCAGTTGCGTATGCGGGGCACTGATGAAAAAGGCGACAATATCCTGGAACCGGAAACAGTTACCGTCAGAAACAGCACCGCCGCCGTCGCGTTGGCGCGCTATATTGAAGGGCAAAGCGATCTTGTCGAAGGTGGCCGTTTCGAAGATTTTCCATTACTCGACGCCGCGCAAATCAATGGCAATGAGATTCACTTTGATCCAGTACCGGGTCTGTTCGGATTGTTGTTTGTTGGCAGCGGTCCTTTTTTATCGTCCCGCGACAATCGCGATGCTATCGCCATGGCCATTGACAGGCCAAAGCTGCTCACCGCGTTTGACATTGTCGCTTGGCGCGAAACACTGACGCTGGTTCCCGAAAGCCTGCCCAACCGGTTGGCAGCGCCACGACCCGAGTGGGCTTCGCAACAGATTGATAATCGCAAGGCCAGAGCCGGGACAATCATCAGACAATGGAAAAGCAGCAATGGTCAGGTGCGAGTCCTTCGTGTTGCCGTGCCGCGTGGCTATGGCGGACGCATATTCTTTGCCCGGCTACGCGCTGACATGGCATCTATCGGACT
Source organism: Sphingorhabdus sp. (assembly GCF_041737645.1). Taxonomy (GTDB): domain Bacteria; phylum Pseudomonadota; class Alphaproteobacteria; order Sphingomonadales; family Sphingomonadaceae; genus Sphingorhabdus_B. The sequence goes on along the minus strand of NZ_JBGSRI010000018.1, from coordinate 28,339 downwards.
GGATGTTGAACGGGTCACAATCGACCGGCCGCACGATCTGCGCCTGATAGACCGCACCGCCGATCAGTCGAGTCCGGCTTGGTATTTGGATCAGCTTTCCTGCACCGTTAGTGCCATTTGCAGCCGCGATGCCGACCGGCTTGTGTTCGACGCACGCATGGCGGGAACCATCGAACAACGGGCGCAGCTTTTGGCGCAGGCAGAGGCGGAATTACAGGAAATGCGGAATTTTATTCCTATCGCAAATCCCCTGCGCTGGTCGGTGGCACGACCCGGATTACTTGGCCACGCGGCAAACGGCAGGGGTTGGCACCTGTTGCAATATCTGGGGCGTGATACAACATAAGTAGAAAGGAGTGCACCCAATGCCACTTTCGCAAGAACAGTTTAGTCAAATCGCCAAGGATTTACCGGGCATGAGTAGCGACCCGCATGCGGTGCGTGCCCGCGTGGAGGCGATGGAAAAAATACTTGAACGGGCTTTTCATATCCCCGGTACAAAAATTCCCTTTGGTTTGGATACCGTGGTCGGTTTGGTCCCGGTGCTGGGCGATGTGGTTACAGCGGCGATGGGGGCTTATATCGTGTGGGAAGCGCGCAACCTCGGGATGTCAAAATGGCAGTTGATCCGCATGGCGGCAAATGTTGGTGTCGACACCGCCATCGGCGCTGTTCCACTTGTGGGGGATGTGTTCGACCTTGTCTGGCGATCAAACAGCAAGAACCTGCGAATTATTAAAAAGCATCTCGACAAGCATCACCCCGGAACGCGTATTATCGAGGGCTAACGACCCCGCCACACTTTGATCGCCGAAGCATCCGCTGCACCTTTGGCATAACGCGGGCACCGGTGCGGCTTCAAGTCTTTGCCCAAACATATCCGCACTTCACGCAGCCACCCTTTGCCATTCGTAATGACTTTCACCGCATGGGCCGGAAGGCCGTCATTCAGGTCTGCAAAAGCCTGTGCCAATCCGGCGGCTGTCAGGGGGGTACCCCGTTCGACTTGCCGCGAAAGCCGGTCCATGTCAGGGAATTGCACCGCGCCGTAAAGGACTCTGGCCGCCCTGAAATAAGCTTCGGGTGTTTTTGCCATACAGGCTCCGTGCTTTGCCCATTCATGCTGCAAAAGCTGCGGTGTTGGGGTCATGCAGATGTTTTGACTAATGATTTCGCGCCGCAAAACACCGACCTTGCGGCAATATTGCGGATAGTTCGGGCCAGTTGTTTCAGGCCAAAGCCCATGCAGTACAAATCCGAAATCGCCAATCTCGCCCGAGCATTGAAAGCGCATTGCCGGGTCACGTTCATGTCCGCGACAATATTCGCGGCTCCAACTTAGCGCGAGGGTATAGCCGCCAATGGGCGTCCGGCGTATCTGCCCGGGCTCAGGCATTTCCAATGCTGGACGCGGTAGATATTTTGGCGCACGACATTGCCATGCCTGGGCAAAAGCGGGGGCCGTGTTGAACATTGCGACAGCCGCGATCAAAGCATAATGTAACTTCACCGGTTCAAGCCTGGGCAAAATCCAGGCCGATATCGGCCGCCGGCGCACTTTGCGTTAACCGGCCTACCGAAATATAGGTGACTCCTGTCTCAGCTTTTGCGCGGATCGTTTCCAAAGTCACGCCGCCCGATGCCTCTGTCGGCACGCGTCCGGCGACCAACGCGACCGCCTCGGTCAATTCGTCAATGCCCATATTATCAAGCAGCAAATGGGTTGCCCCCGCGGCCATCCCGGGTTCGATTTGGGAAATGCGATCTACTTCCAGAATGATATTTGTAATCCCCGCATCTTTAGCACGGCGTACCGCCTCTTCGACACCACCCGCCACCGCAACATGATTGTCCTTTATCATGGCACCATCCCAAAGCCCCATTCGGTGATTGGTCGCTCCACCCATACGCGTTGCATATTTTTCAAGGACGCGAAGGCCCGGAATGGTCTTCCGGGTGTCAAGCAAGGTACAGCCGGTTCCGGCAATGGCATCGACATATTTGCGCGTCATGGTCGCAATTCCCGACAAATGCTGCACCGTGTTCAGCGCAGAACGCTCTGCCGTCAGCATCGCGCGCGCGCGCCCTTTTAACCACATCAGATCGGTTCCCGATGTCACGTGCTGCCCTTCGTCTGCCAGTATTTCAACCTTCATTCCGGAATCGAGAAATTTGAAAAACGCTTCTGCAATCGGCAATCCGACAACAACAATAGGGTCGCGACTGCCCATCACGCCAGCAAAGTGCATATCGGACGGAATGACACTTTCCGACGTGATATCGCGGCCCGTGGGACCCAAATCTTCCGACAGAATAGCCGCAACAAATGCGCGCGTGTGAAAATCTTTAAGCGTGAATTTCATGATAAGGCCTGGCGATGGTTATGCATTTTTTATTTATCGTCATCTATTTTTCAAATTGGAAGAATGGGGCCGTTGAGCCCGAAGTCAAGCCCGCCCCAAATCGCCTTTCCCGACGGTCCCGCTTGCCATTTCAAGCATCCGGTCGAGACTCTTTTTGGCCGCGATCCTGATATTTTCATCCATCTCGATCTGTGGTTGAAGGTCGCGCAGCGCCAGATAGAGCTTCTCCATGGTATTGAGCGCCATATAAGGGCAGATGTTGCACGCGCAATTTCCGTCCGCGCCAGGTGCACCGATGAACCTTTTTGTTGGTTCCGCCTTTTCCATCTGATGGATGATATGCGGTTCAGTCGCAACAATCAGCGTGTCGCCGTCCATCGTCTTGGCGAATTGCAATATGCCACTGGTGGAGCCAACATAATCCGCATGATCGATGATATGCGGCGGACATTCGGGATGTGCTGCGACGGGTACCCCGGGATATTGCGTCTTTAATTTGAGCAACTCGGTCTCGCTAAATGCTTCGTGCACGATGCAGACACCGGGCCAAAGCAGCATTTCACGGTTAAACTTGCGCGATAAATAGCCGCCCAGATGCCGGTCCGGTCCGAAGATGATTTTTTGTTCAGGCGGGATTTGTGCCAGAATGGTTTCGGCACTGCTGCTCGTCACAATGATGTCGGACAATGCCTTCACCTCGGCGGAGCAGTTTATGTAAGTCAGCGCGATATGGTCAGGATGCGCCTCACGGAACGCCTTGAATTTACCAGGTGGGCAAGCATCTTCCAACGAACAACCGGCCGCCATATCCGGTAAAATCACAGTCTTTTGCGGGCTAAGAATTTTGGCGGTTTCGGCCATGAACTTTACCCCGCAAAAGGCAATCACATCGGCATCGGTTTCGGCGGCCCGTTTGCTGAGTTCAAGGCTGTCGCCGACAAAATCGGCCAAATCCTGTATTTCGGCTTTTTGATAATAATGCGCCAATATGACGGCATTTCGTTCAGTCTTCAGCCTCTTGATTTCGCCAAGCAAGTCGACAGCTTGCAGATTTTCACGGATGGGAGCGTTCATAATCGGAATCCAGTTAATCAAGGTCGCCCATGCAATAAGCGCCAGTGATGTGCGCGTCCACCGTACAATTAGCGTCAGGACCTAAGAAAGCCCAATATTATTCAGGCATTGGCGAAGGCGGGAATTCAAGACCTGGCACTTTTTCACCGGGGTGGCCCTGTGTCACCGCAGCGTAGATCATGTCCCCCACCGGCGACCGCGCGATAATCTGCGAAGTTGGTACGATCAGGAAGATCGCCAATGCGCCCCACACCCAAGCGCGATGAACCTGCCCGCTTTGACGCCAATCGTGGATCATGCCCGCAGCGGGGAATAGCAATGACACAAATATGACGATGTCAAAGGAATAAGGCACCATCAAAGGCAGGGGCAGCAATCGCCCGACACCCGGTCCGATGATTGAAATTGTCGCGCAAAGATTCAACCTTTTGTGCCAGTCACTGCGGCGACGCATGCGGATCGCCGCAGTGGTAAGCGCGACAAAGCATAGCATCGTCATCGGGTTCGCAATCAGGAAATGTTGCGGCAGAAAGAAAAAGGGCGTGCCGCCGCGCATGGTAACATCGACTGTTATCGCCAATCCCATGACAACCAGAACACAGACCCAACCTGCCGCAATCCTTCCGAGACGCCGGTGCTGGGCCAGCGATCCGCCAGTCGCCAACCGCACTTGGGTCAGGAACAGGATCACCCATCCCATAAAAACCAATCCATGAACATGAACCAATGGTCGCGCGGCGATCGTGGACCGTCCCATCGCAAAATTCAAAGCGAACCCCGCGACGATTGTGAACGCGATTACAATCGCCATACGCATGAAAAAACGGTCATCGCTGGTCGCAGCCGGGGCCGCAGATGTAATTGTCGCCATATATCCCTCCCGATATACACGCTGACCCTTTCGTGACCTAACACCCATTGGCGGATAGCTCAATGGATAGGTGCATTACCTGAAAGATGCCAAAGATCACTGCGCATCATAGCCTCGCCACGATTTTGCAGATCCACCAGATGTGCCAAAACCGATCGGCCGGCCGCACCTGTAAGCCGCGGATCAAGGCCTTTGTACATGGCCGCTACCATATCGGGAATGTGCCCTTCGCCTGTTGCCAGAAGCTTTACGATCTGCCGTTCGCGTTGCCGCCTGTGACCGATCATACCGCGGACCAGCTGACGGGGATTTTCGACTGCAGGGCCGTGCGCCGGATAATAGACGCGGTCGTCCCGGTCAAATAATTTTTGCAGGCTAGCCATATAGGCGCTCATGTCACCGTCGGGCGGGCTGACAACGCTGGTCGACCATTTCATCACATGGTCCCCTGTAAATAGGGCGCCACTTTCAATCAGCGCATAGCACAAATGGTTGGACGTATGCCCTGGCGTTGAAACCGCTTCGATTGTCCAGCCGTCCCCCGAAATCCGTTCGCCGTCGGCCAAAATCCGGTCAGGCGCATAATCGGGGTCAAAGGCGCTATCTGCCCGTGGGCCGTCATCCTTCAAAACCAGCGGCGCACATCCGACAATCGGCGCACCGGTTGCGGCTTTCAAAGGCGCGGCGGCCGGTGAATGATCGCGATGGGTGTGCGTGCACAATATCGCCGTAACCGTCTTGCCGCCGACAGCGCGCAAAATCGCCTCGACATGGCCTTCGCCATGAATGTCCGCAGGGTCACCTACGCTGTGCCCGCTACCGGTGGGACCGGGGTCAATAATCGCAACATCTTTGCCCGCGCCCACCAGCCAGGTTTGCGTGCCTGTATAAGTGTAAGGAGAAGGGTTCGGGGCCAGGACCCGACGGACCAGCAATTCGTGCTGCTCAGTTTCGCCTGCCTGGATGGTGTCGGGCCAATTCATCACCAAGTTATGGCGCATTGTCGCCAAAAGAAAAAGGGGCGGTTCGCAAAAACCGCCCTGACCGGACTTTTTGAAAAGGGGAGCTAGCGTCCGGCCCAGTTCGCCCTGTTAGGGTCCTGACCCTAATCCGCCTTGTCCGCTTGGATTTCCAGATTACGGATCTGTTGTTCGATTTTTTCGACTACTTCTTTGCGTATGTTGTCCGGAATTTCCTTGTCCTTGCCAATTTCGCCCCGCGCTTCACGTAGGCCTTTGATGGCCTCAAGCTGAGCCGTTTTCGCATGGCCCTTGCCACACATCACCAGCATTACTCGCGATCTATTTTTTCCGTCAAAACCGCTGATATTGGTCGTAACCGGTTCACCGTCGCGGCAATCTTTGGTGATTTCCCTGATGTCGATTTCGGGGACATAAGACGCGATATTAATGTTTTTCATTACCTTGATTGCCTCCAGCCGGCCAAGTTCGGCGGCAGCTTGGGCGTGGGCCGATCCGGCCACTGCACTGGCTGCCGCGCCTTGGGCAGCAACTGCCTCAGCACGCGCTCCATCCGCTTCTGCCAATGCGACGTCGGCATCCATGCGGGATTGTTCCGCTTGCTCGATCAACCGTTCCACCTCGGAATCCGAGAGCTTCTTGTCGGTGTGAAAAATAAAGGTTTTGCCGTCACGCTCGACTTTGGTCACTTCGCCATCAGGCCCGACAATATCGACATTTTCGCCATCACCCTTTATTTTGATGACATGGACATCGCGTTTTACTTTTTCCGGTTTGCCTTCCTGAATAATCGTCTCATTTTGTGCGACAACCGCAGGAACAATGGTGGCGGTTAGCGGAAGGATGATCGCCGCAGCGGTCACTATTCCCAATTTGCCGAATAACCGGCGCTTAGTGCTGGCATCTTTCATTGTGAGCCTCCTTAATCTTTCTATGATGGTCTTGGGCGAATTGAGCGCCGTTGCAAAAGTGGGCACCCCGTCAAATGCGGTGCGTGCCAAAGCCTGTCCATAAATGGCGCGGACTTCAGCGTCCTTGCCGGCAAGCACACGGGCGTCGCAGGCGGCTTCCTGATCGAAGCGGAATGCATTCCAGCTCATCCAGGCTACAGGATTGAACCATTGCAGGCACAGGATGATGAACGCGACCAGATTGGCGAACAGGTCACCCGATTTGTGGTGCGCCATTTCATGGGCCAGTGCGAGTTCGCGTTCGGCGGGCGAATAGCTTTTGGTAAAATTCTGCGGCACGGCAATGTAGCGTTTGAACAGGCCAAATGCGAGTGGTCCGGCGACGAGATCGGAGGCGATAACCTTGACGCCGTCAATCTGCGCTATTTCCTCGGCTTCAGCGATCAGGTCATCCCGCATTGAGGCGTAGCGGATCATCTGGATGATGAAGAACAGCACCGCCCCGCCGAGCCAGAAGGTAACGCCCAGTGCGACGAAGTCCACCGCAGGAACCGCGCTGCTTGCCGATCCTGTTAACGCGGCTGAAGCTTGGGAGGGCAATTCGGCGAGGGTTGGCGGCAGCGTGATGGCACCGCTCGCCGGGTCGGAGAAGGAGGCCGGAACCGCCTTCCCTTCGAGGCTCGGCATCAGCAGGCGGGCGGCGGGGATGCACCAGAGCGCATAGGCCACACCCGGTCCAAACAGCCTGGCGACCGGCTTGCGGACACATAAAATTACGGCCATTAGTAATGTTATTAACAACAAGCTGTCTATCAGCCATTCCTGTGTGAAATCAAAAGTCATGACTTCATCTCCCTCAGTAATTCCTCGATCTCGTTAATGTCGGCATCGCTCAGCTTTTCCTGTTCGGCGAGATGCGCGACCAAGGGCATAAATTTGCCGCCGAACAGCCGGTCCACCAGCCGCCTGGATTCATGGGATACATAATCCTCGCGCTCGACAAGCGGCGAATAGAGGAAGCGGCGGCCATCGGCGCTATGCTCGACCGCGGCCTTTGCCAGCAAGCGGGACAGCAGCGTCTTGACCGTGGGCAAGGACCAGTCGCGATCCGCCGGAATACGCTCCGCCACCTCGGTCGCGGTCAGGGGCGCCTGTTCCCAAAGGATTTCCAATATTGCCAGTTCAGCATCGCTGATACGTTCAAATGTCATTTCATATTCTCCGACTACAGACGTAATCGATTCGATTACAGATGTAAACGTTATTCGTCCGCGCCTGTCGGTATTTTGTCGAACTTCTTTACAGCCTCGAACAGGGTTAACGCCGCGATAACGATCTAAGCTATTGTTTTTAATGACGACGACAGAATTGGCACGGCGGGTGCATATGTTAGAGTGTTCAACACCCCACAAACAAGGACGGGTGGTTTGCTACTGGTCTCGCACCACCCGTCCTGGTTTAACTTCCCCGAAACATTGACAAAAAAAGGGCCGGAACCCTTATGGATTCCAGCCCTTTTCGCTTAGATTGCGAGTTATTTAACCGCCGAAATTGATCTTCGCATTTATACCAAAATACCGATCAGCTTCACGCGGGATGATGTAACGATAGCTCGAACTACCGGTGTTGCCTGCCGACAAGGGCCCGCCATCGACGATCGAGGCGGCAAAGCTGGTGTCCAGCACATTCTTTGCGAGGAACGAAATGCGGAACTTGTCGTCGGCATCAACCAGCGCAATCGACAGGTCAAGCAGGCCATAAGCCTTGATTGTGCCGTTATCGCGGATCAGTGGACTTGCGACGAGCAACGACAATTGCTTGGTCTGGTACGATCCTTGTGCACCCAGTTCGATATCAGCAAATCCGCCGGTGCGGATAGTATAGTTGGCACCAAGCGATGTCTTCCATTTTGGCGAGAATGGTAGGACGGTTCCATCCGGAATCTGGTCGGTAAGCGGCGCTCCAGGTGGCAAGCGGAAACGGTCGACCTTGGCATCGGTATAGGCAACGCCGCCGGACAAAGTGAAGTCGTCTGACGGACGATAGAGCAAATCCGCCTCGAAACCACGCGTGGACACGGTGCCTGCATTGGTGAACCGCGTTACGCGCTGACCCAGCACGAAGTCAGGGTTATTCGCCTGAAAGTTCTTATACTTGGCGTAATAGCCCGCAACATTCAGCGTTAATTGCCCGTCGAGCATGCTCGTCTTAAGACCCGCTTCATAGCTGTCACCGGTTTCGTCGGCGAGAGGTGGTGTGCCGTTCGAGTTGAGGTTGAAAAAGATATTGAGGCCCGGCCCCTTATATCCGCGCGAATAACTCGCATAGGCCATGACGTCTTCGGAGAAGTCATATTGCAGGCCGACTTTACCTGAAATGTTATTGTTCGTCGTCTTCTGTCGGAACGGTATACCGTTCGTTGCCAGGACTGCTGCTGTTTGAGCCGCCGCGGGCGCTACACCTAGTGCAAGCTGGCGAATAAATTCATTGTAAACGCCTTGGTCGAAAACAGCGTTCGATGCACCCGGAACCGGCGTTGTACGGATTTGAAATCCGTTTAGCTGATCATGCGTATAACGCAGTCCGGCAATTGCACGGAAATCATCACTAAAATTGAAAGTCGCCTGACCAAACGCGGCCATATTTTTAAATGTCGTGCCGAAATTGGAAGTGCCAAGCGGGAAGGTAATGGTCGAGGCACCTGCTGCGGTCGAGCACGGCGTCAACACGCCTTGTATCGGCAACGTCGAGGCCGAGCACGCGATATTCGAACGCGTAAACCTACGCTCCTGCGAAGCGTTGTAATAATAGAGCCCCGCGACATATTCGAGGAACTGCCCCGCAGGCGACGTCAGCCGCAACTCTTGTGTGAAAGTATCACCGGTTTGCGGACCAAAATCATGGCTCTGTGCGATGCCGACATAAGGCTGATCGAGAAAATCACCGTCGCGCACCTCGTTGCTGTCATATTTCCGATAGGCGGTGATCGAGGTCACCGTTGGGCCATCGTCTGATTCAATATCAGCCTGGAAAGATACGCCCCACGCCTTTTCGAGCGATTGGGTTAGCAAATTCTGACGGACGCGGCGGGTGCGGTCACCCAGCAAGGGCGGCAATGCGGTAGCGGCGCGGTCGGTAAATGCGGTAAGCGTGGTGTTGTCGGCATTACGCGCCGGCGAACCGATAACCTCGGCGCAGCAATCATCGTTAGATTTGCGCCAGTCACCGATCAACGTGAGCGTCACATTGTCTTTCGGCTTGGCTTCAACAATGCCCCGGAAGCCATAGCGTTCATAGCCATTCACCCGCCGATTGAGTGTCTCGTTGCGGATGTTGCCATCCCATTTCGAATAAAAGCCGGTAATGCGGGCGCCGACCTTTTCGGACAGCGGCGCATCAACGCCGCCACGAACCCGGTATTCCTGACCGTTCCCAAAGAAGAAACCGCCCTCAACGGACGCGCCAAAAGTGTCGCTTGGACGGCGGCTGACGATATTGATGACACCAGCGCTGGCGTTCTTGCCGAACAAGGTGCCCTGCGGTCCGCGTAGAACTTCGATGCGCTCGATATCAACAAGGTCGCTGAACGCTTCGCCCGAACGCGCAAGCACGACGCCGTCTAGCACTGTGCCGACCGACGGTTCGCCACCGATGGAGAATGTCGTGGTGCCGACACCACGCAGATACAGCGACTGATTTAGCGCGCTGCCCGATTTGCGGAAGTTCAAGCTTGGAACAAGATATTGCGCGTTTTCGATGTTTACGCCGCCCTGCTGCTCGAGCGCTGCACCAGAAATAACTGAAACCGCAACTGGAACGTCCTGAATATTCTGAGACCGCTTTTGAGCAGTAACGATGATTTCATTATTAAAAGAATCGTCGTCGCTTGTCGCATCCTGCGCCATTGCAGGTGCGGAAATGCCGAGTGCCAATGCACTGCTGCCGAGCAATGCTGCCCGCAAAAGAATCGTGGAATTGAATTTTGAATTTTGCATCTTGTGCCTCCCTAAAAAACCGCCTGCTTTGGGCTTTTTCTTTCTGGTAGATGAAGCCAGAAAAATGTGCCGGGCGGCGTGGTCGTCGTTGATAACTGGCTTGATGTAACCAATCCTGCTTGATATGTCTAGCGGTGTCATATAGCGACAGATTTTAAGCAGCAACTGTGGCAATCATGTCATAGTCGAAAAAACCGGCGGGTTTCGGGCGCCAGCTTGGGGCACCGTGAGAGAGGGAACGAAGATTGTCATTTCCAACAATCTTGCACGAAGACGGCTTCGATCTGCGGCACAATGACCTGTGCCTGTTGTCGCATCGCGCAGGTAATCCGGCCATTTCGATCGGCAGGGGTCGGCCCGACCTCGAAATGGTTCGCGGCAATTTCAGGATCGATGATGTAATCGACGACCGGTGCGTACTCGACCGCTGCGTTTTGGAAAATGGGGCCATCCGGCTGTGGTGCAGCACGAGGCCCGAAACAATTCTGGCGATTAAAATCGAACAGGAATCAAGCCGGACGATTTTGAAGGTTCGTTGCACTGATTCAAGCGTGAACCGGCTTTGGCTGACGATGAATTGCTCGGCACATGAATCGTTCTGGGGCGGCGGCGAACAAATGTCCTATCTGCGCCTGAACGGCCGGCGCTTTCCATTCTGGACATCCGAGCCCGGTGTTGGTCGTGATAAAACAACTGAACTGACGCAAATCATGGACGCCGCAGGATTGGCGGGTGGCGATTATTGGACCACCAATTATCCGCAACCAACCTGGCTGAGCTCGGAACGTTATGCCGTGCATCTTAAAACGGCGGCCTATTCGGTTCTCGACTTGACCCAGACTGGTCGCGCCAGCGTCGAATGCTGGGTTGCCGATATCGATATCGAGCTCTTCACGGCTGGGTCGCTGCCAAATCTTGTCACGAAAATGTCCGACCGTTTTGGCCGCCAACCGCCTTTGCCCGAATGGGCGATATCGGGTGCGATTGTCGGGCTGAAAGATGGCGACGCGACGTTCGACCGCTTTAACAAAATTGCGGCATCGGGTGCCGCTATTTCGGGGCTGTGGTGCGAAGATTGGGTGGGTATCCGCCAGACCAGTTTCGGCAAGCGACTATTCTGGGACTGGCAATGGAATGCGAAACGGTACCCCGACCTTCCCGCGCGGATTGAAGCACTTGCGAAACGGGGCGTGCGCTTTCTGGGTTATGTGAATCCCTATCTCGCCGTCGACGGCCCGCTCTTTGCCGAAGCGGCCGCGCTTGGCTACCTCGCCTTGCGGCAGGACAGCGACGATCCCTATGCCGTCGATTTCGGCGAATTTGACGCAGGCGTTGTTGATTTCACCAACCCTGACGCAGCTGCATGGTTTTCCGAACGGATCATCGGTCAGGAGATGCTTGATTTCGGCCTGTCGGGCTGGATGGCCGATTTTGGCGAATATCTGCCCACCGATGTGCGGCTGTTTGATCGCTCTGATCCGATGGAGGCGCACAATCGCTGGCCCGTCTTGTGGGCCAAGGTCAATGCCGATGCCATCGCCTCGCGTGGCAAGACAAGTGAGGCGACGTTCTTCATGCGCGCGGGCTATTCCGGGGTGCAGGCCTATTGCCCGCTGCTGTGGGCCGGTGACCAATGCGTCGATTTTTCGCGGCATGACGGCATCAACACGGTGATCACCGGCGCACTGTCCTCGGGCTTGCTTGGCAACGCCTATCACCATAGCGATCTAGGCGGCTATACAAGCCTGCACGGCGTTGTCCGCACCGCCGACCTCATGCACCGCTGGATTGACATGGCGGCCTTTGCGCCAGTCATGCGAAGCCATGAAGGCAACCGCCCCGCCGATAATCTGCAAATCGATAGCAGCGCGGAAATTCTGTCCCATTTTGCAAGGATGAGCATGGTACACGCAAGGTTAGCCCCCTATGTGCGCGCGCTGTCCGACGAAGCGGTGGCAACCGGACTGCCGCTGCAACGCCCGCTGTTTTTACATTATGACGATGCGGTCTATCACGACATTCAGGATCAATATCTGTACGGTGCGGATATGCTTGTCGCGCCCGTCGTCGCGGCAGGTGAGCACGCACGCAATGTTCTTTTGCCAGATGGACAATGGCGGCATCTTTGGTCTGGCGACAATTATGCGGGCGGACAACACATGATAGCCGCTCCCCATGGCCAGCCGCCGGTTTTCTATCGTCAAGACAGCGCGCATGAAGCATTGTTCGCCTCCATCACGCAGGAATTCAGACTATGAACACCCGTTCGAACATCAGGGACGTTGCCAAGCTCGCAGGGGTCGCGGTCAAAACCGTAAGCCGTGTTCTCAACAACCACCCCTATGTCAGCGCCACCACCAAAGCCAAGGTGGACGCTGCGATGGCCGAACTCAAATTTTCCCCCAGTATCGCTGCACGCATTTTGGCAGGCACGAAATCTGGCCAGATCGCGCTGATTTACGACAATCATTCCCCTTATTATATGCACCAGATCATGCAGGGCTGCTGGGACCGGTGCCATGAAGAAGGGATGCGCCTGATCGCGCAGCCGGTCGATGTAGCGGACCCGGATGTCGGCGAACAAGTGCGCGGCATGGTAAGGCAAACCCACGTTGACGGGGCTATTTTATCTTCACCTGTTACAGACTGCGCCCCGGTTCTATCCGCGCTCGAAGCGCTCAATATTCCCTTCGTCCGCATTTCGCCCGGTACCAATCACGCCCTGACTTCTTCGGTATTCATGGATGACACGCAAGCCGCCGATGATATGACGACGCATCTCATCAATATTGGTCACCGCAGAATCGCCTTCATCATGGGTCACCCCAACCATATGGCGAGCGCCGAACGGCAGGCTGGCTATGAGCGGGCGCTGGGCCGGGTCGGCATCTCGGTTGATCCCGCCTTGATCGCCGAAGGGCAATTTGATTTTGAAAGCGGTGTTGCCGCAACGGAGACTTTTCTCTCGCTCAAAAATCCACCAACGGCCATTTTTGCGTCCAATGACGATATGGCTTCGGGCGTTCTGGCGGTCGCGCATCGCCGGGGGATGCAGGTGCCCGAACAGCTTTCAGTGGCCGGATTTGACGACACCACCTTGGCCCGCGTCGTATGGCCGCCGCTTACCACCATCCGCCAGCCCGTGCGCGATCTGGCTTCGACCGCCGCCGATCTTTTATTCGGTGAAGGCGGAATCGAACATCGCCGTTTGCCGCACGAGCTTATCAACCGCGAATCCGTTGCCCCTCCCTTTTCACCTTCACAAAAGAGCAAAAAAATATGACACTTCCCAAACCGCCACTTACCCGCCCGCTGGGCAAAAGTGGCATTGAAATTTCTTCTATTGCATGGGGCATGTGGCGCTTTGCCGGACTGGAACTGGCCGCCGCGCGTGCCGCCATTGACGCCGCGTTTGAAGCCGGCATCACTTTGTTCGACACTGCCGACATCTACGGTTTCGGTGAGCAGGGCTTTGGCAAGGCGGAAGAATTGCTGGGCCGTGTGTTCGCCGATGCTCCCGAATTGCGCGACCGGATGGTGCTGGCCACCAAAGGCGGCATCACCCCGCCCACACCTTATAACAGCAGCGCCGAATATCTGACGCAAGCTATCGACGACAGCCTGCAGCGACTGGGCACGGACCACATCGACCTGTGGCAGATCCACCGGCCTGACATCCTGACCCACCCGCAGGAAATCGCGCGCGCGATCGAGGCGGCGCATAAGGCAGGAAAAATTCGCGCCTTTGGCGTGTCCAACTTTACGCAGGCGCAGATTGCCACGCTGGCGCAGTTCAGCACGGTGCCGATTGTATCGACCCAGCCCGAACTGTCGCCTTTGCGGATCGATACGATCGAAAATGGCGAGCTGGATCAGGCGATTGCCATGGACCTTGCCGTCCTCGCATGGTCGCCTCTGGGCGGGGGCCGTATCGGTGATCCGTCCAATGCGCGGGAGCAGAATGTTGCAGGCGCCCTGTCGGGCGTTGCCGCATCGCACGGCGTATCTCGCACGGCGGCGGCTTACAGCTGGATCATGGCGCATCCGGCGCGTCCCATACCCATTGTGGGCTCGCAAAATCCGGGACGGATTGCCGAGGCCGCCGATGCCTTCAAAATCACATGGACCCGCGCGGACTGGTACAGCGTGTTGGTCGCCGCAAGAGGAGTACCGCTTCCATGAAGCCTGTCGAAGTCAGCTGGTTTTCAGCCCTATGCGATGATGACTATGAATTTCTCGGCCAGCCCGACCCGATGCTGGCATCCAGTTGGGAGCATTGCCGCAACATCGTTTTGAACGCGGAAAAGGGCGGGTTCGACAATATCCTGCTGCCGTCGGGTTATGCGCTTGGCCTCGATACGACCGCTTTTGCGAGCGCGATTGCCGTGCTGACGACGCGGATCAAGCTGTTAATGGCGGTACGCGTCGGTGAAAGCTGGCCGCCACAACTGGCGCGCCAGATCGCCACGCTTGACCAGATTTCCGGCGGCCGTCTCAACGTGAACATCATCTCGTCCGACCTGCCCGGTGACAAGATGGACAGCGAGCCGCGATACCGCCGAACGGTCGAGGCCATGCACATCCTCAAGACGCTGCTCAACGGCGAGCATCTTTCGATCGACGGCGAACATTACAAGATCGACCTCGACCCGCCGCGAATGAAGACCGTCAGCGGCAAATGCCCGCCTCTCTATTTCGGCGGCCTGTCACCAGCGGCGAAGGAAGCGGCTGCAGAAGGCTGCGACGTCTACCTGATGTGGCCTGAGACGGTGCAGGGCGCGAAGGAACTGGTCGAAGACATGACCGCACGCGCGGCGAAGTTCGGGCGCACGCTGAAATATGGTTTCCGTGCCCATGTCATCGTTCGTGAAACCGAAGCCGAAGCGCGCGCCTATGCCGACCGCCTGCTCTCGAAGCTCGACGCGCAGCAAGGCGAGGCAATCCGTAACAAGAGCCTCGACACGCAAACCTTCGGCGTTGCGCATCAGGCCGAGCTTCGCGAACAGGCCGCGGCGAATGACGGATATCTGGAAGATAATTTATGGACTGGTATTGGCCGTGCCCGCTCCGGTTGCGGTGCGGCGATCGTCGGTGACCCTGATCAGGTGCTGGCCAAGATCGAGGCCTATAAGGCGGTCGGCATCGAAGCGTTCATCCTGTCAGGCTATCCGCACATCAACGAATGCGATATGTTCGCGCGCTATGTGTTGCCAAGGCTGGAGCACGGGCGGCTGGAGGTTTAACCTCCTCTCCCACGGGGACAGGGGGTAGGTGGCGTTACTCCCCCAACCCTGCCATGCGTTCGGCCTGATCCTCGGCGATCAGTGCATCGACCATCTCGCCCAGTCCGCCGCCTTCCAGTATTTCGGGCAGCTTGTGCAGTGTCAGGTTGATGCGGTGGTCGGTCACGCGGCCTTGCGGGAAATTATAGGTGCGGATGCGTTCGGAGCGATCACCTGAACCAACCATCGCCTTGCGCGCTTCGGCTTCGGCACCCTGCGCTTCCTCGCGTTCCTTTTCGTACATGCGGGCGCGCAGGACCTGCATCGCCTGTTCCTTGTTCTTGTGCTGGCTGCGCCCGTCCTGGCAGGTCACCACGATACCGGTCGGTAAGTGGGTGATCCGCACGGCAGAGTCAGTCGTGTTCACATGCTGCCCGCCCGCACCTGACGCACGGTAAACGTCGATTTTCAGATCGCGTGCCTCGATGTTGATATCGACCTCGGTTGGCTCAGGCAGCACCGCGACGGTCGCTGCGCTGGTGTGGATGCGCCCCCCTGATTCAGTGACCGGAACGCGCTGGACGCGGTGGACGCCGCTTTCATATTTCAGCTTCGCGAACACGCCATTGCCCTTGATCGAGGCAACGACTTCCTTGAACCCGCCGACATCAGAGGCGCTCACCGATATCGGCTCGATTTTCCAGCCCTGCCCCGCGGCATAACGTTCATACATCCGATACAGATCGCCTGCGAACAAAGCCGCCTCATCGCCACCGGTTCCGGCGCGGATTTCCAGCATCGCAGGGCGCTCGTCAGCTGCGTCTTTCGGCAAGAGCGAGATGGCGAGGTTAGTTTCTGCATCGGAAAGCTGGTGCGTGACATCGTCAAGTTCCTCAACCGCCATGTCGTGCAGTTCGGCATCGGCCGAATCCTTGACCATATGCTGCAGCGTCTCGATCTCTTTACGCAGGCGCCGCACGTTTTTTGCCGCATGCGCGACCGGTTCCAGCTCCGAATATTCCTTGGACGCCGCGACAAAAGCCTCGCCCTCCATCTGCCCCGAAGCCATCCGCGCCTCAAGCTCGGCAAAGCGCGATTCAATCATCGCGATACGTTGGGGGGAGATTTTCAAAGAGATGCCCCTGGGGCAGGTACATTATTATATTCGTCATGCTGAACTTGTTTCAGCATCCATCGTGCCAAGCAGGCCGAAGGATAGAGGGGGGAAATGGACCCGGAAACAAGTTCAGGGTGACGGGTTTGGTTGCACGTTCGGTCAAACATCAGGCAGCGACCACGAAATCTTCCACGCGTTTGGCAATGTCACTGCCCTCTCCGCGGATACGCATGGAAGGACCGTCGTTAGACACGGAAAATGAAATCAGCGTGTGCGCAGGAATTTTCGTAGCCTTGTCGAACCGTTTACGCGGCGATCCGGTCGCCACAACTTCAGTGACAAAATTAGCTTCACGTAAATTGCGTGCAAGTCGGAATGCATCTCCAAGTCGGTCATCATTTTCAACGACGATAACCGCGTCAAATTTTGCAGCCGATGGCGCATCCACCAGCATCGCCAGACGCTCGATACCTGCGGCCCAGCCGACCGCTGGCGTTGCTGGCCCGCCCAGATTCTCGATCAGCCCGTCGTAACGCCCGCCGCCAAGTACGGTCCCCTGCGCGCCGAGCCGTTCGGTGACAAATTCAAATGCCGTATGGCGATAATAATCAAGGCCGCGGACCAAGGCGGCGTCGCGGGTCCATGCCACGCCCGCCGCATCCAGTCCCGAGGTGACCGCCGCGAAAAAGTCGCTGGCTTCGGTGGACAGATAATCGTCGATTTTGGGGGCCGCATGGGCGACACCGCGATCATCGGGGTCCTTGCTGTCCAAAATGCGTAAGGGATTTTTCTCCAGCCGGGCAAGGCTGTCTTCGGACAGGACATCGCGATGATCATTGAAATAGCCCACCAGAGCGGCGCGCCAGGCATCGCGGCTGGGCGTGTCTCCCAGCGTATTGAGCTGCAACGTTACGCCATCATCGATGCCCAGTTCCTTGAGCAGCTGGTCCGCCATGACGAGCAGCTCGACATCGGCGGCAGGCTCGGCCGCGCCGATGATTTCGGCATCGATCTGGTGGAACTGACGATAACGGCCCTTTTGCGGGCGTTCATAGCGGAAAAGAGGACCATGGACCGAAAGCTTCATCGGTGCAAATTGCTGCCAGCCATTGGTCAAATAGGCACGCGCGATCCCGGCCGTAAATTCGGGCCGCATCGTGATGGAATCACCACCGCGATCATCGAAAGTGTACATTTCTTTCGAAACGACATCGGTGGCCTCGCCAAGGCTGCGCGAAAATACGGCGGTCGGTTCGATCACCGGAAGTTGCAGGCCCTTGAAGCCATATAAGCGCCGCACCCGTTCAAACGTCGCGACAACATGCGCGAAGCGTTCTTCGGTTTCACCGAACATGTCCTGGGTGCCACGGACGGGCTGCGGGGTCTGTATCTTTGCCATCGCGTTGCGCCCTAGCGGCAATTTGAACGGAGTGGAATAGGACATATCCAGCTTGCCCGTCGACATTGCGCCAAGCAAATGGGGCGGAAACATTCTGCTTTAAGCTTTCGCGCGCTGTGACGGTTTTCCGGTTGCCGGAAATCACATCAGCAAGGCGACCAGATATGCACCAATTCCCAGGTAGCTGCCTAACGGGAACGCGCTTTCATCGGACTTTTTCGATCGATGCGTAAGCAGGATAAGTATCAGCCCGATGCAGCTTGCCATCAACAACGTCATGGGTAGCGCCTGCCATCCCAGCCAACCGCCTAGGGCACCGAATAATTTGGGGTCACCCGCCCCCATACCGTCGATGTTCCGGTATTTTTTATAGAAATAGCGGATGGCTTGCAGGCTTAAAAAACCGGTCGAAAGCCCGATAATGCGGTCAATCAGGCCAATTTCAGGGTCAAGCAAAGGGCCGAAGATAAATCCAAACACCGCCAGCAAAAGCACTAAACGGTCGGGCAACCATAAATGGAACCAATCAAGCAGAACCAACGGTAACAACAGCCATGCAAACAAGGCGAGGCCGACGGCCTGATCCTGCGGTAACAGCGCCAAAG
The DNA here is from genome assembly GCF_041737645.1 of Sphingorhabdus sp. Lineage (GTDB taxonomy): Bacteria > Pseudomonadota > Alphaproteobacteria > Sphingomonadales > Sphingomonadaceae > Sphingorhabdus_B. The sequence goes on along the minus strand of NZ_JBGSRI010000018.1, from coordinate 9,802 downwards.
GGAACACCCCGATCACAATCGACGCCAGTTCGGTTGCAAGCGGCAATCGCCCAATCCCTTGGCCGCAATATCGGCATTTTCCTTTCAACAACAGAAAGGATAGGACAGGTATCAAATCATAGGCGGCAATTTGCCGGTCACAACTGTCGCAGCGCGATCGGCCAGTGGCGATACCCTCCCCTTTTGGCCATCGGCTGCACAGGGCGGATACAAAACTGCCCCAAACCGCGCCCAATACTGCAAGCCATATCGTGAGCATCCAGAGCGGAACTATAGACAAAAAGCCGCTTATGGTTTCAAGCATCGCGGTCAGAGACGGCCCTTCCTGACCATCCGGTACCCGCCTGTGACGGATCGAAACCCGGCCAGAATCAACGACGCCGACTGGTCTTGCCTGTCACCTTCAAGAAAGATGGTTGCCGTATAGCCACCGTCTGCGGCCAGTCGTATATCGAAATGTTCCATCGCAGATTGACTGTTGAGCGGAAGCAGCAATTGTCCGCGCTCACAACGTGGGGTGCCTAACAAACCATTCGACAGATCCAGACCGGGTATCATATTGGCCAACGCCAGTCGTGCTGTCCCGCTGGCGTGGGTGCAACGACCAGAGGTAAATCGCACCGAAAAATCCTGTAGCTCAAGCGATTCAACAGGCAGGGGCGCAAAAATTGCATTCACCGGCAAACGCGCCTTCAAGCCATCGATAGAAAATCCACCGAGACGCCGCGAAAATGAACCGCTAATTCCCGGAGCAAAAGGCGCATCGCCGCGCGATAGTGAAGTTTCGGCGCGACCGAGCAACAGCGGCAGGAAATGCAACCGTGCGTTGACATCACCAATCGGCAATTTGCCGACACGCAAATCGCGGATGGAACCATCCCAAATAATGCCTTCCACCTTTCGCGCAGAGATACCTTCACCGCCGACGATCATTCGCAACGGCATGAAAACCAGCATCGCTGTTACGAACAGCAACGCGGCTCCGATGACAATATTGCGGTTGGTCATTGGGACACCCGAAGCAATTCCGCCTCAACAGTAACGCTTCCATTCGGGTCGCCCCGCAACGTAAGACTTTGAGCAATGATGCCCTGCATTTCGAGCTCATTCAGCCATGACAACAATGCCGGCGCGCGCGCCTGATCTATCCGGAAAGACATTTGACCGGGGGAAGCATTAGCGGTCTTTATCAGGTCGAACCCTTTTTCCGCCGCGCCTTGGGTCACGACCAAGTCGATGTCGGCGCTGTTGCCCTGGGCTACAGGTGGCTGTTGGGTAAGCGCCGCCGCAACTGTCGCTTCAATCCGGCCACGCCGCTGCACGGCCTCGTCATGCGCCAATTCTGCTCGGTCAATGGCGGATATGGCGGGCATGATAATGGCGAACACCAGCAATATCACCAAAGTCAGACCCGCTGCCACGCCGACCATCCAGCGTTCGCGAAGGCTTAAGTCGCCAAACCAATTGTACAAGGCCTGTATCATGGCATCCTCATGGTCAGATCGACAAGGGTTGCGCCACTGCTGTCCTGACGCGGCGTCGCTGTTACCCGAATCCCGTCCTGTTGGATGGCAATCAGCACCTTGTTCAAGCTGTTGGCGTCAGGTGCGGCCAGAACCGCAATCAATATGCCGTCTTTGCCATAACGCAATTCACGGGCTGTGACATTCGGTGTGGCTTGCACGGCGCGCCACAATCCGGCGGATAACGCGCCGAAGCGGCCCTTGGCCTGCCCCTTCTGCTGTAACGCACGATCAAGTTGCGCTTCGGCTTGGTTGATGTCGATTATCGAAGGATCGATTTTTTGCACTGACGCAATTGCGCGTTCATTTTCCGCCGATGTTGCTGCCCAATATTTGGCCAGTGTTGCTATTGCCAGCAGGATGGTGGCGATGACCAGCGCGGTGACCAGCCGAATGATCCATGTGCGTTGCCCTTCCGTTGCCCAGATTGTGCGTGCTTTTTTGGCAAAAGGCCCAGCACGCAGGTTCAGGACCGGTGCTTCGCTTGCCTGCAGCAACATCGAACGGAGCTGTTCTGTTTCGATCTCGACCACCGGTTTTTCACCGACGATCAGATCGCGAAATATCGCTTCGTCCGGAACAGCAAAGCCCGATCCGCGCAATATCGCCAAGCCATCATATTCGGCCCGCACAACATAATCGGCGAAATCGTCAACCACCAATCCGAATGGAATGACAATATCGGGATCAAGCCCGTACTTCGTCAATTGATCGATGCCGCATAGCATTGCGGCGGGTGAAATGGCGGCGCAAAGGGTTGCGTCTTCGCCATGTCGCGCCACCACATGGACCGGCCCTAATGCCTGTTCGGATATGCGTAACTTTGCGACACCTTCGGCCTGTCGCGGTTCCAGATCAGGCAGGGGCACCCAGGAACAATTTGCTTCGGCGGGCGCGACAATCGCCATCACCAGATCAACATCGGTATCGAGCTGGAACTGGTCAAGCGAACCACAGGCCGCCCATTTACCGTCGGTTAAGCGCCAGATTTCCGGGAAATCTGAACCGGACACAGGGAAACGCGTAATGAGCGTGCTCATTCCTTTTCCCCCCAACTGCGCCAGATGACGTGCGCCGGTGCCGGGCTGCCGACAATCAACGCCTCACCTTCCAGTACCAGTTCGCCCGATGACACCCTTGTGTCCAAAAGGAAATATTTGCTCGTCAGTTTTACTTGCCCTCGCACTTGAAGTGTTGGCTTCAACGCCGCCAATTCAGGTGAATCCCAGAATCGAATGAGGCTGCCATAGCCATTCGCTGGTCGCTTGGCGAGATAAGTCCTTGCGGCAACAGGACTAAGCTTGCCCGGTGGAAATAACATAGCCAGCAAAGGCGCCTGTTCAGGCAGCAATGTATTCACGTTCAGCGGTGACAATGATGCGTCGGGAAGCGCGCATATCCAGCCGCGCAGCTTGGCGTAGACAGCAGGCGTTACCCCCCTGACCGCCCGCAATTCGCTGGGATGGGCGAACGGGCGGTTTGCCGCGAGATACGGTATTTCATTGCCCTTATATGCGTCATCTTCTGCACCATTGACTGAAATGCCGCTGTCGGTGTCTGCCCAGTCCACCGCCGCCGCGGCGATCGGGCGCGCCAAATTTTCATTGATGCCCAGAACCACCATTAACGACACAAATTGATCCTGTCCCGCCGCACTGGGCAGGAACCGGCTTTCGGCATCAGTGACAAGGCTGTTGAGATTGAAGCAATTGCCGCCGTCTTTTACCGTTGCGGTTGCGGTTCCTACAGGGATTGGCAAGACCTGTTCCCTGCCCAGCCAATTGCCCTTCAATGTCGTTTGGGCCGCATCGCGCGCAATTAAATCTTCGATTCGGGCGCTGGCTATACTCTCTGCGGCGTAACTGAACATCCGGGCTTGCGATAAAGCATTGCCATTGCCCGCCAATTTCGTGGAAAGCGCCAATCGGTCAAGCGTTGTCGCGGCAATAACCGCAAGCACGGCGACCATCAATAGCACCGATAACAAAGCCGCGCCGCGTTCGGATGGTTTCAACGACATCATCCAGCCGCCTCTTCATCGTCTTCGCGCGGCTTGGGTCGCCCCTGTGATCCTACCAGGAAAAGCATCCGCTGTTCCGGTTTGGCCGTCAATGTCAGGCGTAACTCAACGGCACGCGGCAATGCGTCGGGGTCGATTGCAGACCAGTCACTGCGCCATTCGCCGCGCTCGTCCCGAAATCGCATCTGCGCCGATTTCACATCGTCCAATATCACCGCAGCATCAACAGGCGACGCACCATCAAGCATTGGCCAGCTCAACCGTTTTAATTTTCCGTCCTGCAAGACGTAAGTGACGCGTTGCAGCCCGGCGCGAGGGGCTTCGTCAAAATTGGACCAGCCGGTGCGAACGAAGCCGAATAGTGCATCAGGGACAGTCGCCCCGCCTTGAATGAACGCAGGCACCGGCAGTCCGGAGGCATCGCGCACAGGCCGGGCGATGGCTTGCGCCAAATCAGCCTCGATGCTGTTATAAAGACGGTTGCTGCGCGATAGCTCCTCAAGCCGTCCCTTCACCGCAATCTGGGTATCGCTGCCTGATCGCAGCAGCATTACCCCGGCAACCGAAATCAACGCAAAAATTGCCAGCGCCACCAGCAGCTCGACCAGCGTAAAGCCTGCCTCCCGTTTGCGCGCCGACATCATTGAGATACCGGCCGCGCGATTGTAAGCTGCGCCTTGCGGGATGATGCGATCCCGGTGCCGACCACATTGATTTCAACCCGGACAAGACGCGCATCGTCGGTTTTGCTGGTCGACGCTGTCCATCGCCAGTTCTGGCCACCATTGACTTCTTCGCCGCCAGTTTCGCCCAAATTGGGCGGTGCGGGATTGGACAATATTTCCACGGCAACGTTGCGCGCAACCTGCCAAACCATGTTGCTTTCACCCAGATTGGCGGTGGAACGCACCGAATAGGCTTGTAACCGGACCATCGCCAATGCCGCGAGGCTGAAAATCGCCAACGCGACCATGATTTCGAGCAACGTAAATCCGTTGCGAAGCGGGGGTGTTTCACCGGGTAACACGCACGTCCCCTGTCGCGGCCAGATTGACGGTTACAAAAGCATCGCCGCGGGCGATATGGATGCCAACCGCAGTGGACGGCAGGCCCGTGCTGTCAAATGCGACCCGGACCTGTTTATTGCCATCAAACTTCACAGACGTCCCGCGCCGCCAGTCTTCTGCATTGAACGGAGCCGCATTCAGCGGCGTCCACTTTCCATCTGAGCGGGTTTCAAACCCATAGCCGGACGGCCTGATCCAGACCGCCATCGTCCGCGATTGCAGGATCGCATTGTCACGCAGCGCCGCAATACGCGCTGCGAGCTGTTCGGCCTCGTTCCGCGCACCACCGTCGGAAGTGCGCGCCGTCATAACCACCGCCGCGCTGGCAAGACCGATGATGAAGATAACCACCATCAGTTCCACCAACGTAAAACCACGCTCTGATTCCGGAAATTTCGGTAACAGGTGCGGCTTACTCGCTGTAAATATCCGCATTTTCATTCTCGCCGCCGGGCGCGCCATCGGCCCCCAGCGAATATATATCAAATGCACCGTTACGGCCCGGATTGCTATATTGATAAGGCCGGTTCCACGGGTCGTTGGGAAGTTTTCTAATATAGCCTTGCGTGCGGGTGCCACCCGTTGATGGCGGCGTAACCAGCGCCTGCAAACCAATGCCGGCATCGGGATAGCGCAAATTATCCAGCCGGTATGTTTCCAGCGCCTGACCCAGAACAGCAATGTCCGCCTTGGCCTTTTGCACCATCGCCTTGTCCTGGTTTGGAAGCACGTTGATCGCAACCACAGTGGTCAACAACGCCAAAATGAAAAGGGTAACCATCATTTCGACAAGCGTGAAACCATCGCGCTTCGGCCCCGTTGGTTGCGCGGCAGGTGGGTGATTATGTGTACAAGGCATTGGTCAAAGTCCCGTAAGATTTTGCAGTTGAAGGATCGGCAATAATATCGCCAAAATGATGATTGCCACAACCCCGCCCATCGCCACGATAATCAATGGTTCCAACAAGGATAAGGCAGCGCTGGTGAAATTGTCGAATTCGCGTTCCAGATATTCAGCCGCACGTTCCAGCATTAAATCAAGCTGCCCCGCACTTTCGCCACTGGCGGTCAGGTAAACCAGCAGTGGGGGGAATACACCACTTGCGCGCATCGCGCCGGAAAGACTGCCGCCGCTGCGGACGGCTTCGACAATCTCTTCATTCGCGCCTGACAACACCTTGTTCCGGATGGTTCCCCCGGTAAGACGCAGACCTTCGAGCAACGGCAGACGGCTGGCGACCATCGTTGCCAAAGTCCTTGCCATCCGCGCCGCGTGAAGATTGCGGAGCAGCTTTCCAAGCACGGGAACGCGCAAAATCGCCCGGTCAACCGATAGCCGGAATGCCGGTTGCTTCAGCGCTTGCCAGAAAACAGCGATGCCAACGAGCAACACCAGAAAAATCGCCCAATAATAATTTGCAAGAAAGGCCGATATGCCGATCACGATGCGGGTAATCAGGGGCAGTTGTTGGTCAACATTGTCAAATTGTTCAACGACCCGTGGCACAACGGACACCATCAAACCCATGACAACCAATATCGCAACAAGGCAAAGTACCGCGGGATAAGCAAGCGCACCGATCAGCTTGCCCCGCATTTCCGCCTGCCGTTCGAGTAAATTCGCCAGCCTTTCGGTAATCATCGGCAAGGTCCCAGCGCCTTCCCCCGCTGCTATCATCGCGCGATAAAGTGCGGGAAAGCTGGTGCTTTCACGGCGCATGGCATCGGAAAGCCGTTGCCCCTCGACGACACCCAAATGAACTTCTGTCAAAATAGTGCGGACATGCGCCTGTTCACTTTGACGGCTGATGGTCCGCAACGCTTCTTCCAATGGCGTGACTTGGACGAGCGACGATAATTGCCGGGTGAAAAGGGTCAATTGTTTGGAATTCAGACGGGCACGGCGGCGAAATGGCAGATTGGCCAATACAGCTTGACCCGGTGCCGCAGGTTCAACACTTACAATATAGAGCTTCTTCTGGCTCAGCCGTTCGCGGGCGATGTCATCATTTGCAGCCGCAATCCGACCGCGTTTTTCGCGGCCTTCAGGATCGATAGCATGATATGCAAAATCAGGCATCCTGAACATCTTCACGCCGCGAAATGCGGATTGCCTCTTCAGGCGTCGTATGGCCTGAACGCACAAGCTTGCGTGCGGCGGCACTTAAATTGGGCTGATTGACGAACGCGTGTCGCGCCAGAATCGCTTCATCCCCGCCGTCATTTATCAGGCGGCGGATCGTATCGTCGACGCGAACTGCTTCAAACACACCGATGCGCCCTTGAAAGCCTGTCTGTCCGCATTCCGGGCAACCGACTGCTTTGTAAACCGCTGTACCTTTGTCAAATCCCAGTAATGATGCCGCATTGCCAGCGGCCTGTTCGGTTTCGCGGCAGTGTGGACATAGGCGCCGGACCAACCGTTGTGCGATAACCGCCCGCAAAGTGGACGCCAGCAAAAACGGTTCCACTTTCATGTCGCGCATTCTGGTAATCGCGCCCAGCGCATCATTTGTGTGCACAGTGGTCAGCACCAAATGCCCGGTAAGTGCGGCTTGCACGGCGATATCGGCTGTTTCCCTATCACGGATTTCGCCGACCATAACGACGTCAGGGTCTTGCCGCAAAATGGCGCGCAGGCCCGCGGCAAATGTCATGCCGACCTTGGCATTGACCTGTGTCTGGCCGATACCGTCGACCGCATATTCGACTGGATCTTCAACCGTCAGGATATTGCGGGTACCGTCATTCAGGCTTTTCAGCCCGGCATAAAGCGTCGTTGTCTTTCCCGACCCGGTTGGTCCTGTGACCAGAATAATGCCATTGGGTTCAGCAAGGGCATCGCTCAATATTTTCAGCGTTTCGTCCGACATGCCAAGCAGTTCAAGGGAAATACCAGCATTTTCCTTATCGAGAATTCGCATCACAACGCGTTCGCCGGCGCGGCTGGGCAATGTCGAAACGCGCACATCGACCAATCTGCCGCCCAGCGTAAGACCTATGCGGCCATCCTGCGGAATACGTCGCTCGGCAATATCGAGGCGGGCCATTACCTTGATACGGCTGACCACAACAGGCGCAACATTTGCGGGCAAGCGCAGCCGTTCCTGTAACACACCATCGGTTCGCATCCGCACGACCAGGCCGGTTTCATAAGGTTCGATATGGATATCCGAAACAGATTGCCGAACCGCTTCGGCAATGATGCCGTTTATCAGCCGTATGACCGGCGCGTCATCCGCGCTATCAAGCAAATCTTCAGCGCTGGGCAACATATCCGACAACAAGTCGCTATCGCCCGCCCCGATTGATCCGGCCATAGCGGCGGCCGAACCGTCCATTGCATAATGTTCGGAAAGATACCGGTCAAAAGTGGTATTGTCGGCCATTTCTACATCGAATGGCATTGCAAGATAGCGGCGCACCTCCAGCAACATCAACGGATCGGCGCCTTTACGCATGGCGACGATCATGCGATTTTCATGTTCGTGCCGCAAAACAAGACCATGTGCTTTTGCAAACGCATATGGCAGATCGAGCAGCGGCGGGTTCGGTGTCGATGTGACGGCTTCGATTTCATCTGCCGACGCTGAATCGGTGACAACGGTTTCGCCGCGCCGGATAATCATAGCCCGCCCCCGTTGTTATTGGAAACATCACTCGGCGGCGGCTCTGACGGTTGCAATGGCCCGCCCGACGATGGCCGCTCCAACGTGTCGGTCGCGCCCAAGACCACATCATCGGGTCCTACTCGCGGCACCACAGGCGCGACGGCACCCATATAATCTCTCAACAGTTCATCTATGCTTGGCTCGCGATCCGGATCGCGCGCCAGTTGCATATCGCGGACAAATCCATATCGCCGTGCCGTGAGGGCATCGCCATCCGCCCGGTTTCGCAATATGGTGGGACGAATGAAAACCATCAAATTGGTCTTGCTGCGACTGCGGCTGCGCGATTTGAACAATTCACCAATCAACGGAATATCGCTTAGCAATGGAATGCGTTCGATGGTCCGCCGTTCATCGTCATTCAAAAGCCCGCCGATTGCGAGCAATTGGCCGTCGCCGACAGTAAGCGTCGTTTCAAATTCGCGTTTGTTCAGGATCAAATCACTGGACCGCGCAGAGACGGGCCCGGCCACGCTGGACACTTCCTGCTTCAGAAAGAGCTTCACATCCCCTTGCGCGTTGACTTGGGGCGTCACCTCAAGCTTTATACCCACTTCCTGACGCTGCACGGTGCGAAATGCATTTTCAAAATTGGCCGATAGCTGCTCACCGGTGCTGACCGGAACCTCTTGCCCGACCAGAAACTTCGCCTTTTGATTGTTCAATGTGACGATATGCGGTGTCGCCAGCAAATTCGATTCCGTATCCGCCGCGATTGCATTGATGATCGTGCCGAAAATCGCGTTCTTGCCAATATCAAGCGCAAAGCCACCAAAGCCGCCCGTTGCGTCGAGTATCGAAGCAGCCGCAGCTTCCTGCAAACTATCGCCAAGGGCACTGCTGGTTTCGGTGGTGGTCGTGTTGCCATTTACGGTCGTTGTGGAGCGCGATAATTCTTCAGCACCAATTGCGCCTGCAATCGTCAATATGCTGGGGGTCGCGTTGGAATAATTTGTTGCCGCAAACGGGATATTTTCACCGCCCACCAGAAATTGAACGCCCAGCCGTTTTGCAGCTTCATTGCCGATTTCGACAATGATTGCCTCGACAAGCACTTGTTCCGGGCGGCTATCCAATTGCCGGATCAGTTCGCCCAAAGTGCGCTGCATTTCAGGATTGGCCGCGATAATCAATGCATTGGCACCTTCATAGCGGGTCACAACGACCGGTCCCCGACCACCAATACCGTTCATGCCGGTTGCAGAAGATACCGCCACCACTGGAGAAGATACAGCCGCGGGCGATGCACCGATATTGACTGCGGGGTTCGCGACGGGGGGCAAATCACCATTGGGCGCGGCATTATTTTGCCCACCAATCAAGGATTGTATCGTTTCCAAAAGCGTCGCTGCATTCGCGTGTTCAAGCCGGTAGACACGGATTTCAGCGCCCGATTGCGCGCGCGCATCCAGTTGCTTTGCCATCGCAGCGAACCGGGCGACCGATGTCGGATCACCGCGCAAGGCAATGGCGTTGCTGCTGTCGATCGCGGCGACGGAAACAGGCGGCCGGCCGCCTTCG